>NZ_JAJFBP010000018.1 GCF_020697055.1 Panacagrimonas sp.
TTCCTCATGTATGTCCAATACATCACGTCACTCGCTTCTTGCGCTGGGACGAAACAGACTCGGCCGCAGCGATCGGCATAGCGTCAACAGGCCCCCGCAAGGGGTCGATCATAGGCCGCGCGAAAAACACGGCCAACCGCTCGGACGGGTAGGCCGGCGAGCGGGTCAGGCCTCCAGCGATCGCCGGTCGGTGCCGCGCAGGAACAGCACGCCGACGACCAGCGTCATCAGCGCCACGCCGATCGGATACCAGAGACCGGCGTAGATATCGCCCGCGGCGGCGGCCATCGCGGTGACCAGCAACGGCAGCATGCCGCCGAACCAGCCGTTGCCGATGTGGTACGGCAGGCTCATCGAGGTGTACCGGATCCGGGTCGGGAACAGTTCCACCAGCCACGCGGCGATCGGGCCGTAGACCATCGTCACGTACAGCATCAGCACCAGCAGCAGGCCCAGCGCGAGCGGATAGTTCACCTGCGACCGGTCGGCCTCGGTCGGGTAGCCCGCCGCCTTCAACGCTTCCTTGTACGCGGGCTCGTCCCAGCCCTGGAGCTGGATGTCGCCGATGCGCGTGACGACGCGGGCCTCCGCCTGCGCGGGCTTGGACTCGAACGACAGCCCCGCCTTGGTCAGGAAGTCCTTGGCCCTGTCGCAATCGCTGAACGCGGTTCCCGGCGTCACGAAGATGTGGAAATTGCAGCCCGAGGCCGACACGCTGATCGGCGTGCGTTGCTGGAACGATTCCAGCGCCGGGTTCACCGCGTGGGTCAGCCCCTTGAAGATCGGGAAGTAGGTGAGCACCGCGAGCAGGCAGCCGGCCAGGATGATCTTCAGCCGGCCGATCCGGTCCGACAGCGACCCGAACACGACGAAGAACGGCGTCCCGATCAGCAGCGCCACCGCGATCAGCCCGTACGCGGAGAGGTAGTCGAGCTTGAGCGTGATGGTGAGGAAGAACAGCGCGTAGAACTGTCCCGTGTACCAGACCACCCCCTGCCCCGCGACCGCGCCGAACAACGCCAGCGCCACGAACTTGTTGTTCGGATAACGCAGGAAGCTGTCGGTCAGCGGCGACTTCGAGGTCCTGCCTTCGGCCTTCATCTTCTGGAACAGCGGCGACTCGTTGAGCTTCATGCGGATGTAGACCGAGAACACCAGCAGCACGATCGACACCAGGAACGGCACGCGCCAGCCCCAATCGGCGAACGTGTCCTTGTCCATCGACACGCGGCAGCCGCCGATGATCAGCAGCGACAGGAAGAAGCCGAGCGTCGCCGTGGTCTGGATCCAGCTCGTCGCGTAGCCGCGGCGATCGTCGGGTGCATGCTCGGCCACGTACGTCGCCGCACCGCCGTACTCGCCGCCCAGCGCAAGGCCCTGCAGCAGGCGCAGGCTCACCAGGATGATCGGCGCCGCGATGCCGATCTGCTCGTAGGTCGGCAGGAATCCCACCGCCGCGGTAGCGCCGCCCATCACGACGATCGTCACCAGGAAGGTGTACTTGCGCCCGACCAGGTCGCCCAGGCGTCCGAACACCAGCGCGCCGAACGGCCGCACCAGGAACCCCGCGGCGTAGGTGGCGAAGGCCGACATCAGCGCGGCGGTCTCGTTACCCTTGGGGAAGAACAGCGCGGCGAAGAACGGCGCGAGCGTCGCGTAGAGATAGAAGTCGTACCACTCGAAGACGGTGCCCAGCGAGGACGCGAAGATCACGCGCCGCTGCTCGCTCCTGCTGGGAACGGGCTCGGTCGGGGTGACGGAAGCGGCGCCTGCGGTCATGCGGGGACTCTCCTTCATCTATCGGCGTGGATCGCGTGCACAGCGCGCTCCATTTTGTTCTCGTAGGCTACGCGGACGTCGATGCCTTGCCCACTCGGTGCAGGCCCGCGCCATCACGACGATCGATCGGGAGAGGGGAATGTGAACGGCCTGCTCGCCAAGGAGCGCACGATCGCCGTGCCGGGCTACAACCGCTGGCTGGTGCCACCGGCCGCGCTCGCGATCCACCTGTGCATCGGCATGGCCTACGGCTTTTCGGTGTTCTGGCTGCCGCTGTCGCGCGCGGTGGGCATCGACTCGCCGACACCGTGCGAACCCGCGTCGGGATTGATCGCTGCATTGTTCGCACGCGACTGCGACTGGAAGGTCAGCCAGCTCGGCTGGATGTACACGCTGTTCTTCGTCTTCCTCGGATCGGCGGCCGCGATCTGGGGCGGATGGCTCGAGCGTGCCGGGCCGCGCAAGGCCGGCGTCGCGGCCGCCTGCTGCTGGTGCGGGGGCCTGGTGATCTCGGCGATCGGCGTGCACCAGCACCAGTTGTGGATGCTGTGGCTCGGCTCCGGCGTCATCGGCGGCATCGGGCTGGGCCTGGGCTACATCTCGCCGGTGTCGACGCTGATCAAGTGGTTTCCGGATCGACGCGGCATGGCCACCGGCATGGCGATCATGGGATTCGGCGGCGGCGCGATGATCGGCGCGCCGCTGGCGGATCGCCTGATCGGCTTCTACTCGGGTTCGGATTCGGTCGGCGTGTGGGAGACGTTCCTGACGCTGGCGCTCGTGTACTTCGTCTTCATGATGGGCGGCGCGTTCGGCTACCGCCTGCCCGCGCCGGGATGGAAGCCCGCCGGCACGTCGCCACCGGCGTTGAGCGGCGGCCCGATGATCACCACGCGCCACGTCCACGTGGACCAGGCGTCGAAGACGCCGCAGTTCTGGTTTCTTTGGGTGGTGCTGTGCCTGAACGTCAGCGCGGGCATCGGTGTGATCGGCATGGCCTCGCCGATGCTGCAGGAGATCTTCGGCGGCAGGCTGATCGGTGTCGACTCGCCGCTGTCGGCGCTCGACGCCGCGCAGGCGACGCAGGTCGCGGCGATCGCGGCCGGCTTCACCGGGCTGCTGAGCCTGTTCAACATCGGCGGCCGCCTGTTCTGGGCGTCGGCCTCGGATCGGGTGGGCCGCAGGCGCACGTACACCGTCTTCTTCGTGCTGGGCGTGGCGCTCTACGCGGCCGCGCCGGCGGCCGGACACGCCGGCAGCATCGCGCTGTTCGCGCTGTGCTTCTGCGTGATCCTGTCGATGTACGGCGGCGGTTTCGCCACCGTGCCGGCGTATCTGGCCGACCTGTTCGGCACGCAGATGGTGGGTGCGATCCACGGCCGCCTGCTCACCGCGTGGTCCACCGCCGGCATCATCGGCCCGGTGGTCGTGAACTACATCCGCGAATTCCAGCTCGATCGCGGCGTCTCGCAGGCGCAGGCCTACGACGTCACGCTCTACCTGCTGTCCGGTCTGCTGCTGCTGGGTCTGCTGTGCAACCTGCTGGTGCGGCCGGTGGCCGATCACCACTTCATGAGCGAAGACGCATTGCGAACGGAACGCGAGCGGGCACACGACGTGGTCGCGTCGTCATCGTCAGCGCCGCACGCGAGCGTCGCGCGTGCGCTGCCCTGGCTGGTCCTGTCCTGGACCGCGGTCGGCGCGCCGCTGGCCTGGGGAATCTGGGTCACGCTCGAAAAAGCGGCGCTGCTGCTGCGCTGAAACACACCGCGCGCTTTGACCGCGTCGGCGCGCGGCACCGATAATCCGCGGCCGCGTTCGCGCGGCGTCGCGAAGTGGCTCGATGTCCGCGACGGGTCTTCGGTCGGGGTGTAGCGCAGTCTGGTAGCGCGCCTGCTTTGGGTGCAGGATGTCGGAGGTTCGAATCCTCTCACCCCGATATCCGAAACCTCGCGAATTCCTGCGAGGTCACGGCGGGAACCCCATCGGGCCGCTCGCGTCCCGAGCCCTCGCCCGCCAAGTCGAGAACGGCATGACCACCGCCAGGATGCCTGCGGCGTTTCTGGGCCACGGCAGCCCGATGAACGCGATCGAGTCCAATCGCTATACCCGGGCCTGGCAGGCGTTCGGCGCCTGCGCACCCGCCCGGCCGCGCGCGGTGCTGGTGATATCGGCGCACTGGTACGTGCCGTATACCGCGGTCACCGCGATGGCGATGCCCCGCACGATCCACGACTTCTTCGGCTTCCCTGCCGAACTGTTCGCGGTCCAGTACCCGGCGCCCGGCGATCCGGACCTGGCCGGCGAGATCGCGGAGATCGTCAAACCCACGCACGTGGGCCTGGACCACGACGGTTGGGGCCTGGACCACGGCACGTGGTCGGTGCTCGTGCATGCGTTTCCGAAAGCCGACATCCCGGTGCTGCAGCTTTCGATCGATACGACGCGCCCGCCGGAGTGGCACGTGGAACTCGGCGCGCAACTGGCGCCACTGCGGGAACGCGGCGTGGTCATCGTCGGCAGCGGCAACGTCGTCCACAACCTGCGCACGATGGACTGGAGCCGCACGGAGTTCGCGTTCGACTGGGCGCGCCGCTTCGACGACGCCGCGACCGAACTCCTGACGTCGCGGCCCGGCGACGTCGCCGCGCTTGCCGACCATCCCGCATACGGACACGCGGTTCCCACGCCCGAGCATTTCCTGCCGCTGCTGTATGTCGCAGGAATGGCGCGCGCGGCCGGCCAGCCGCTGTCGGCGTTCGTGCACGGCCACGCGTTCGGGTCGATCTCGATGGCCTGCCATGGCCTCGACGTGCGCTGTCCCGACACCGGCGAGGCCGGACCCTCCGCACCGATCCCGGTGTCGATCCGGCCGGAAGACACCAACACCTGAGTTCGGCGTCACCTGCCGAACCCGCCGGACGGCGCGGGTCGAGGCGTTCGCGCGCCGCTGGTCCATGACTTGCAGGGTCGGCACGTCAACCGTGGCTGTCCGCACACGCGCTCGGAAACCGCAACGTCGTCCCATCCAGGCGGGTCCCGCCCATGTCTCTCCAAAACCGCGCGATCCCCCCGATTTGCGCCGCAGCGATGGAAAGGACCGGCGTCGTATTGCCGTCGCCGCGCGCAATGCGCGCCGCCGAACGTTTGGCGATGGGGGGCTGAGGCATGGTCGACCACGCCACCCGATCCGCACTCGACAGCCTCGAGCGCGCCGCCGATGCCGGCACCTGGGTCCTGCGTCTGGTTCCGGAACGCGCCGTCTGGTGGTCCGCCGGCACGCGTCGGCTGGTCGAGTGGGAACCGAACGGACGCGAGCCGACGCTCGTCGACGCGATGGCCTTCTACGCCCCGACGTCGCGCCCGATCATCGTCGCCGCGCTCGAGCACGCCGCCGTCACCGGCGAAGGTTTCGACCTGGACCTGGAGATCGAGGTCCCCAGCGGCCCGCGCTTCGTGCGCGTGACCTGCATGGCCGAACGGGCCGACGGCGTCGTCACCCGCCTGGCCGGCACGATCCAGAACGTCGATCGTCGCCGCCGCGCCGAGGATCGGGCGGCGCAGATGAGCGAGCGCCTGGCCGAGTACGAGGAACGCTGGCGACTGGCCACCGAAGGATCCGGCCTGGGCGTCTGGGACTGGAACATCGGCAGCGACGAGATGTTCTTCTCGCGTCACTGGAACACGATGCTGGGCAAACCCAACCTCGCGACCGCCGGGCGTCGCGACGATTGGGAGTCGCCGATCCATCCCGACGATCGTTCCCGCCGCGACGCCGACCTCGCCGCGCACCTGGCCGGGCACAGCGCCTACTACCTGAGCGAGCACCGCATGCAGGGCCGTGGCGGTCGCTACAAGTGGGTGCTCGATCGCGGCCGCGTGACCACGCGCGCGCGCGACGGACGCCCGCTGCGCATGGTCGGCACGCTCACCGACATCGACGAGCGCAAGCGCCTGGCCGCTGCCGCGGCGGAGCACGCCGCGCGCTACAAGGCGGTCTTCAACTCCACGTTCCAGTTCCTCGGACTGATGCAGCCCGACGGCACGATGCTGGCCGCCAACCAGACCGCGCTCGGTTTCGCGGGACTCAAGATCGAGGACGTGGTCGGCAAGCCCGTGTGGCAGTCGCCGTGGTGGAGCCACGACGTGCTGGCACGCGAGCGCTTGCGCGCGGCGGTCGATCGCGCCGCAGGCGGCGAAGCGGTCAAGTACGTGGAGGAGGTCCGCGGCCAGGACGGCGCGATGGCCATCATCGACTTCAGCCTGCGCCCGGTCTTCAACGATCAGGGCGAGGTGTCGATGATCGTGCCCGAAGGCCACGACATCACGGCGCAGGTGCACGCGCAGCGCGCGCTGGATGAGCGCGAGCGGCTGTTCCGCGCCACGTTCGACCACGCGCCGATCGGCACGGCGATCGTGACGCCCGATGGCGCGATCCTGGAAGTGAACTCGGCGCTGTGCGACATCCTCGGACGCGGCGCGCACGAACTGCGCGGCAGCACTCTGGTCGGCGTCACGCATCCCGACGATGCCGCTTGCGACCAGCAACGCCTCGGCGAACTGGCGCAAGGGCGCAATCACCACAGCGCGATCCAGACGCGCTACCTGCGGCCGGACGGCGCGGTCGTCTCGGCGCAGCTCGACGTCACCGCGGTGCGGGACGCCCAGGGCCAGGTGACGAACCTGCTCGTGCAGATCCAGGACATCACCGAGCGCGAGCGCACGCGGGCCGAGCTGGTCCGGGAAAAGGAGCTCGCCCAGGTGACGCTGGCGTCGATCGGCGACGGCGTGATCCGCACCGACGCGCTGGCCCGCATCACGTTCGCCAACACCTCGGCGTTGACGCTGATCGGCCGCGCGGGCACCTCGCTGGTCGGTCGTCCGTTCGATGCGGTCGTCGGCACGCTGGTGAACGACGCGAAGCGCCCGCTGCCCTCGCCGATCGCGCGCGTGCTCGCCAGCGGCCAGCCGATCGTCGGCGAAGAAGCGCGGGTCGCCATCCACGGCAGCGACCAGACGCGACCGATCGAGGCGTCGTCCGCGCCGGTGCGCGATGTCGACGGCACCGTCGTCGGCGCGGTGTACGTGTTCCGCGACGTCACGCTGGTGCGCGAGCGCGAACGCGCGCTGCGCGAAGCGCGACAGGAAGCCGAGACCGCGACGCGCGCAAAGAGCCAGTTCCTGGCGAACATGAGCCACGAGATCCGCACGCCGATGAACGCGGTGCTCGGCATGATGCAGGTGCTCGGCCGCACGGCACTCGATCCGCAGCAGACCGAATTCCTCGACCAGGCCGAATCCGCGGCCGTGTCGCTGCTGGGAATCCTCAACGACATCCTCGACCTGTCGAAGATCGAAGCCGGCAAGTTGCGGCTCGACCCCCAGCCTTTCGCGCTGCGCCACCTCGTCGACGAAGTGGTGGGCATGTGCTCGAGCCAGATCGGATCGCGTCCGGTGCTGCTCGACGTCCAGATCGACGAAGACCTGCCGGACACGCTGGTGGGCGATTCGCTGCGCGTGCGCCAGGTGCTGCTCAATCTGGTCGGCAATTCGGTGAAGTACACCGAGCGCGGCACCATCCGCGTGCGGCTGCGGCTGCTCGAACGCGACGGCAAGCGCGTCGTGCTCGGCTGCGAAGTGATCGACACCGGCATCGGCATGAGTCGCGACCAGATCGCGCGCGTGTTCGACAGTTTCGAGCAGGCCGAGTCGACCACGACGCGGCGCTTCGGCGGAACCGGGCTGGGACTGCCGATCTCGCGCAGCCTCGTGCGCATGATGGGCGGCGACCTCGGGGTCGAGAGCGAACCCGGGCGCGGCAGCCGGTTCCACTTCCAGCTGTCGCTGCGCATCGCGCCCAACCTCGCCGCGGAAGGCGTCAACGTCCAGACCGGACGCCGGATCCAGAACCGCCTCGCCGGCCTGCGCGTGCTGGTGGTGGAGGACAACCTCACCAACCAGATCGTGGCGCGTGAACTGCTGCGCCGCGAAGGCGCGCACGTGACCATCGCGGCCAACGGTCGCGAAGGCGTCGACGCCGCGCTGCGGCCCGAAGCCCGCTTCGACGTGGTGCTGATGGACGTGCAGATGCCCGAGATGGACGGCTACGAGGCGACCGCGGTGATCCGCGGCACGCCCGGCTGCCAGGGATTGCCGGTCATCGCGATGACGGCCAACGCGATGCCGGCCGATGTCGCCGCCTGCCTCGCCGCGGGCATGAACGCGCATGTCGGCAAGCCGTTCCAGCTCGATCGGCTGGTCGAATGCATCCTGCGGTTCGCACAACCGGTGCCGACGTCGCAGCCGGATGTAGTGGCGACGCCTCCGGTCGCCGCCGACAGCGCGAGCGCGGAAGTCGACGTCTCCGACGTCGGCGTGACGCCCAGCGAACTGCGCGCGCGCCTGCGCGCGCTGCTGCTGGCCAACGACCTGTCCGCGCTGGCGGTCTATCGCCAGCTGCGTGCGCTGCCCGACGCCGTTCCCGAACCGCTGCGCGCGCGCCTGGACCGGGCGGTCCAGAGCCTGGACTACCGCGATGCGCTGGCCGCGTTCGCCTGCCTGCCGGAGGTCGAGGCCGCGTGAGCGACATGATCCTCCCCGGCCGACCGCGACTGCTGCTGGTGGACGACCAGCCGGCGAACATCCGCCTGCTGCACGCGGTCTTCGCCGAGGACCACGACCTGTTCATGGCCACCAACGGGCGGGACGCGCTGCGCGTGTGCTCCGAGCAGCGGCCCGACCTGGTGCTGCTCGACCTGCGCATGCCGGGCATGAACGGCCTGGAGGTGTGTCGCGCGATGAAGGCCGACCCGGCACTGCAGGAGATCCCGGTGATCTTCGTCACCGGCTTCAGCGATCCGTCCGCCGAGACCGAAGGGCTCGAAGCCGGCGCGGTCGACTTCATCGCCAAGCCGGTCAATCCGGCGGTGGTTCGGGCGCGCGTGCGCACGCATCTCACGTTGCGCGGCCAGTCGCGCATGCTGCAGCGCCTGGCCTATCTCGACGGGCTCACCGGCGTGACCAACCGCCGCGGCTTCGACGAGATGCTCGCGCGCGAGTGGCGCGTGGCGCTGCGCAACGAATCGCCGCTGGGCCTGATCCTGATGGATGTGGACCACTTCAAGGCCTACAACGATCACTACGGGCACCTCAAGGGCGACGCCACGCTGCAATGGGTGGCGCAGACGCTGGCGACCAGCCTGCGTCGTCCGGCCGATGTCCTGGCCCGCTACGGTGGCGAGGAATTCGCCTGCCTGCTGCCGCATGCGACCGTCGCGCAGGCGCTGCAGACCGCCGAATACCTGCGCGAGCGCATCCAGGAAGGTGCGCGCGAACACGTCGCCTCGCCGGTCGCACCGGTGATCACGCTGAGCCTGGGCGCGACCGCGCGGGTGCCCATGGCGATCGATTCGGATGCACGCGCGCTGCTCGCGGACGCCGATGCGCTGCTGTATCGGGCCAAGCAGGGCGGGCGCAATCGCGTGGTGTCGGCGGAGCCCGGCGAGATGGCGCAATAGGAACCCGGCATCGGCCTTGCGACAATCGGCCGATGAACAAGACGACGATCCCTTCACCCTCCGATGGCGCGCGCGCCGAGGCCGCCGGTGCACCGTTGCGGGACGACGTGCGCCGCCTCGGGGCGACCGTGGGCGAGATGCTCTCCGAGCAGCTCGGCCCGGAGTTCCTCGAGCTGGTCGAGCAGGTGCGCACGTCGTCGATCGATCGGCGCGAGAACGGCTGCGCCCCCGATGCGTTGCAGGCGCTGCTCTGCGGCCTGCCCCTGCCGCGGGCCGAGGCGCTGACGCGTGCGTTCTCGATCTACTTCCAGATGGTCAACATCGCCGAGCGCGTGCATCGCATCCGCCGGCGCCGCGACTACCAGCGCCAGAGCCGCAAACCGCAACCCGAAAGCCTGCACGATGCGCTGGCGCGCATGAAGGCGTCCGGCGTCAGCGCCAAGGAACTGCTGCTGTGGCTTTCGCGGCTCGAGGTCGAGCCGGTGTTCACCGCGCATCCCACGGAAGCGGTGCGCCGCTCGATCCTGGAGAAGGAGCAGGAGATCGTGCGCTGCCTGGTCGCCGAGTTCGATCCGACGCTCACGCCCGACGAGCACGACGCCGACTGGGGCCGCCTGCGAATGGCGCTCACCGCGACCTGGCAGACCAGCGAGACCGCGGCGATGAAGCCGTCGGTGCAGGACGAGTTCGAGCAGATCGGCTTCTACATCGCCGGGCCGCTCTACAACATCGTGCCGACGTTCTACGAGACGCTGGAGAAGGCGCTGCAGTCGGTGTACGGCTCGGAAGTCGAGCTGCCGCGCGTGCTGCGCTTCGCTTCGTGGGTGGGCGGCGACATGGACGGCAACCCCAACGTGGGCTCCGACACCATCGCCGCGGCGCTGACCAGCCAGCGCGACCACGTGATCGAGCGCTACATCGGCGAGACCGGCGAGCTCGCGGGGCTGCTCACGCAGACCGTGGATCGCGTCGACGTCGCGCTCGAGCTGCTGCGCCGCGTCGAACGCTATCGCGAGCTGCTGCCGCGCACCGCGGCGTTGATCCGTCCACGCCACGCCGACATGCCGTATCGCGTGTTCATGACGCTGGTGCGCGCGCGATTGCGCGCCACGCAGCGCGGCGAGCCCGAGGCCTATCCCAACGTCGAGGCGTTTCGTTCCGACATCGAGCTGGTGTCCGACAGCCTGCTCGCCGGCAAGGGCCTCAATGCCGGATGGTTCGCCGTGCGCCGCCTGCTGTGGCGCGTGCGCACGTTCGGCTTCCACCTTGCTCGGCTCGACTGCCGCCAGGATTCGCGCGTGCACGCGCAGGCGATCGCGGCGCTGCTCGGCGATGCGCAGTGGACGGACAAGGAACCCGCCGACCAGGCCGCGGCGCTGCGCGCGCACGCCGGCGGCAAAGAGGAATTCCCGTCCTGCGACGATGCGGTCGCCACGCGCTGCCGCGAGGTCTTCGCCACGCTGGCCCGTTCGCTCGACACCTACGGCAGCGACGCGATCGGGCTCTACATCATCAGCATGGCGCGCTCGCCGGCCGACGTGCTCGCGGTGCTCGCGCTGGCGCGCCATGGCGGGCTGATCGATCGGCGCGGCGACGTGCCGCTGGACGTCGCACCGCTGTTCGAGACCGTCGACGACCTGCGCGCCGGCCCCGACACGCTGCGCGCGCTGCTCGCCGATCCGGTGTACCGCGCGCACCTGGGTGCACGCGGCGATCGCCAGGTGGTGATGCTCGGCTATTCGGACAGCGGCAAGGACGGCGGCACGGTGGCGTCGCGCTGGGCGCTGCAGCGCGCACAGGTCGAACTGCTCGAGGTCGCGCAGACCGCCGGCATCCGCCTGAGCTTCTTCCACGGGCGCGGCGGTTCGGCCAGCCGTGGCGGCGGCAAGATCGGACCGGCATTGATGTCGAGCCCACGCGGCTCGATCGCCGGCGTTTTTCGCGTCACCGAGCAGGGCGAGGTCATCCATCGCAAATACGGCATCCGTGCGCTGGCCCTGCGCAGCCTCGAACAGATGGCCGGCGCGACGTTGCGCGCCTCGCTGCGTCCGCGCGTTCCCGAGGCGCGCGAGGCATCGTGGCGCCAGATGATGGGCGCCATCGCCGCGACGTCGCGCGAGGCGTATCGGGCGTTCGTCGATGCACCGGACTTCGTCGCCTACTTCCGCCTCGCCACGCCCATCGACGTGATCGAGAAGATGACGCTGGGCTCGCGTCCTTCGCGACGCGGCTCGATGTCGGGCGTCGAATCGCTGCGCGCGATCCCCTGGGTGTTCGCCTGGACGCAGTGCCGCGCGATCATCACGGCGTGGTACGGCCTGGGCAGCGCGCTGGAGCGTGCGAGCAGCGAGTTCGGCGAGGCGCGCCTGGTCGAGATGGCGCGCGACTGGGCCTTCGTGCGCGTGATGCTCGACGACATCGACATGATCCTGGCCAAGTGCGACCTCGGCATCGCCGAGCGTTTCTCGCTGCTCGCCGGCCACGAACTGCATGCGCGCTTTTTCGCGATGGTGTCGGACGAGTACGCGCTCACGGTCCGCTGGGTGCTGCGCCTGCGCGGCGCCGACCGGCTGCTGTCGCAGGATCCGCGCTTGGCCGAATCGATCCGCCTGCGCAATCCCTACGTCGATCCGATCAGCCTGATCCAGATGGATCTGCTCTCGCGCTGGCGCGCCTCGGGCAGCCAGGACGACGACCTGCTGTCCGCGCTCGTGGGCACGGTCAACGGCGTGGCGCAGGGGCTGCAGAACACCGGCTGAGCGGCGCCCACTTCCTTTCTGAGGGTTTCGAAGACGTCCACGCCAACTGGCTGGACCTTCGGCGTACCATCGGGAGCCTCCCGCGACGGACCGACGCCATGAACGATGCCCAGATGCCGCGCGCCACGTTCACCCGCATCGAGCACTCGACCGCAGACGACTGGGCGGCCATCAAGACGCACTACGGGCCGTTCACGCAGGACCTACCCAATCGCGTGCTGGCGCACCTGAGGCTGCTCGACGGTGATCACGGCGGCTTTCCGATCGACCGGCTGCAGCACTGCCTGCAGACCGCGACCCGCGCGCACGACGCCGGCGAGAACGAGGAGTACGTGGTGTGCGCGCTGCTGCACGACATCGGCGACACGCTCGGACCGTTCAACCACGCCGACGTCGCCGCGGTGCTGCTCAAGCCCTTCGTCACACCGGAGCACCACTGGATGGTGGAAAAGCACGGCATCTTCCAGGGCTACTACTTCTTCCATCACCTGGACATGGATCGCAACCTGCGAGAGAAATTCCGCGGCCATCCGGGTTTCGAGGCCACCGCGCGCTTCTGCGAGATCTACGACGGACCGGCATTCGATCCGACCGCCCGGACGCTGCCGTTGGGCTTCTTCGAGCCGATGGTGCACCGCGTGTTCGCCGCGCCGCGGGAGACGCTCTACACCGGGATCACCGACCCGGCCGGCGGACGCACCGGCGAGTAGATCGAGCGAAGGCGTCTGGAATCGGCCCCGCCGAGTCGGTAAACTCCGCGGCCCTGTGGTGGCCGTAGCTCAGTTGGTAGAGTCCCAGGTTGTGATCCTGGTTGTCGCGGGTTCGAGCCCCGTCGGTCACCCCACTTCTCTTCTACAGCGGTGCGGCTACAATGCGCGCCCTTTGCTGTGCGGCAGCGGTTCGAGTGGGTTGCTAGCTCAATGGTAGAGCAGCTGACTCTTAATCAGTAGGTTCGGGGTTCGAGTCCCTGGCAGCCCACCACTCTTCACCGCTTGCCCCGGCATCGCCGACGTCGGCATCACTTCTTCCTGCCGAAGTACGCGCGAACGTCATCGGCCATCGTGCCGGCGGCCTGCACCGCCTTCTTCAATTCGTCCACGCTGACGTTGAAGGCGGCGCTCCAATATCGAAGCTCGTGATCCTCGTTGACGTTGATGCGCTTGCTGTCCGGCGAATTGCGCTTTGTGGGGTCGTCCATGGCACCGATCTCCTGCGAGGGGTCCGGTCGATCAGCTACCGCCGTGCCCGGTGCGCCCGGCCGCCTTAGCAGGGCCGGGTCCGCGACGTGCTTTGCCTCCTGGACCTATCCTGTTTCGGAGATCCGTGCCGTGACCCTCAACCGATCCCTCTTCATCGCCGCGGCGCTCGCGTCGGCGCTGGGCAGCGCAGCGCTGCACGCCGAACAGCCGGCGCCGATCGAATCGCGCAAGGCCAACCGCGCCGACGCGGCGCCGCAATACCAGAGCGACGCGCCGCCGGGCTCCACCCAGCGTGCCGCCGAAGCTCTCAACAAGCGTGACACCGCGGAGATCGAAAAGCGTCGGCGCGACGGTGACGACGATCCCGAAACGCGCGACGGGATCCGCATCGAGAGCACGCCCGACCATCCCGGCGAGAACGACGGCAAGCCTTAGCGGGGCCGGCGTACCCGATCGACGCCCTGCCCCTCAACCCATCAGCCCCCAGCTCGCGAGCTTCATCTTGATCATCACCCAGATGAACTTGGCCGCCGAACGGATCTGGTCCCAGGCGCTGGGCTGGTAGCGCGCCCGCTCGCGCAGGAAGTGGCGGATGGACTCGAGATCCGCGTCCTCGATCTCCGCGAACGGCGGCATGCCCCGGGCCATCAGCGCGCCGTCGCGTACGACCGAGGCAAAGCCTTCCGCCGACAGCGGCACCGGCGAGGCGCGCAGGTCCGGTGCCGAGCCTCCCCCGACGGCGGCGACGCCGTGGCAGATCGTGCATTTCTCGCCGTAGACCCACTGTCCGCGCCTGACCTTGGCGGCATCGACGACGAACGCCGGATCGTCCACCGGCGTGACGGCCTGCGTCGGCGCGGCCGACGCAGGCAGCGGCATCCTGGCGTCGAGTGCGAACACCAGCAGCCGACGCGGATGTTCGCGTCCGACCCAGCCGTGCTGCGCCGTGAGCGAACCCATCAGCATCTGCCCGCCGGCCCAACCCGCGAGCACCGCGACGTACTGCTTGCCGTCGAGCTCGTAGGTGATCGGCGGCGCCTGCGTGCCCACGCCCAGATCGTGGCTCCACAATTCCGCGCCGGTGTCGGCGTCGTGCGCAACGAAACGCCCGTCGGCCTGGCCCTGGAACACCAGTCCGCCGTGCGTCGACAACACGCCGCCGCCGGTGGCCCCGGGCGTCGGCACGCGCCACGCCTCTTTTTGCGTGACCGGATTCCAGGCGAGCAGCGAGCTGCTGCCCGCTTCCTTCGGGATGTCGTCGAAGAACGCCTTGACGCCCAACGGCCCTTCCTTGAGCGGATCCCAGTTCGCGCGCGTGATGCCGCGCGCGTCGTAGTAGCCGGCCATCTCGCGCGCCGGGATGTACGTCAGTCCCGTGTCGGGGCTGTACGACATCGGCTGCCAGTTGTGCGCACCGCCCGGCCCGGGCCAGATCATCGCCTCGTTGCCATCGAAGCGCGCGCCGCGCACTTCGACCGGTCGACCGGTGACGAGATCGACCCGCTCCGCCCACGTGACCTTGGCGATCTTCTCGGCCGAGATCAGCTTTCCATCCTCGCGATCGAGCACGTAGAAGAAACCGTTCTTCGGCGCGTGCAGCAGCGCCTTGCGCGGTTTGCCGTCGAGCCGCAGATCGGCGAGCACCATGTCCATCGCCGAGTTGAAGTCCCAGGTCTCGCCGGGCGTGGTCTGGTAGTGCCACACGTACTCGCCGGTGTCGGCGTCGAGCGCAACGACGGAACACAGGAAGAGGTTGTCGCCGCCGCCCGGACTGCGCAGCGACTGGTTCCACGGCGAGCCGTTGCCGGTGCCCAGGTACACGCGGTTGAACTCGGGGTCGTAGGTCATCGCGTTCCAGACCGTGCCGCCGGCGCCGTGCTTCCACCAGTCGCCCTTCCAGGTCTTGGCCGCCATCTCCATCGCGGGATTCTCGAAACCCTTCGACGGATCGCCCGGCACGGTGTACCAGCGCCACGCCTGCTTGCCGGTGTTCGCGTCGTAGGCGGTGACGTAGCCGCGCACGTCACCGAAGTCGGCGCCGCCGTGGCCGATCAGCACCTTGTCGTTGAACACGCGCGGTGCGCCGGTGATGTAGCGCTTGTCGCCGGGCTCGCCTGTCTGCACTTCCCACGCGAGCGTGCCGTCCCTGGCCTCGATCGCGACGAGGCGTCCGTCCTGCACGCCGACGAAGATCCGGCCCTTCCAGAACGACAGGCCGCGGCTGCCCCAGGCCATGCGCATCTTCCTGGGATCGCACTTGGGGTCGTACTTCCACAGCAGCTGGCCGGTGCGCGCATCGACCGCGTGCACCACGCTGTAGCCGGCGGCGAAATAGAGGACGCCGTCGACCGCCACCGGCGCGGTCGAGACGTTCCACATCTCCGGCAGCTCCATCGTCCAGGCCAGGCCCAGTCGCTTCACCGACGTGCCATCGATCTGCGCCAGCGGGCTGAAACGCTGCTCGCTGAAGGTGCGGCCCCAGGCCGCCCAGTTGCGGCCGTCCGACTCGTTGGCGAGCGTGTCCTGGTCGACCTGCGCCCAGGCCGGAACGAACAGCGTGGCGGCGGAGCAGAGCGCGAGCGCGATGCGGGTCAGACGCGAACGAATCATGGGCAGATCGGGCAGCGGAGATTGTCGCGAAGTATCCTGCCGTGCTGAGGGTCTGCCCTACCCCGTTCGGGCGACCGCCGCGCTTTTCGGGAACGGGAATTCACGATGAAGAAGATGCCCGCCGCCGCGATAGTCGTGCTCGTGGTGCTCTGCCTGGTTGCGCCCGGCGCGCGCTCGGCTCCGCTGGATTTCAGCGGACTGGAACTGGCGCAGACCCACGTGCTCCCGCCCGAAGGAAAGCGTTGGAGCTTGGCGGCTGCGACGGAGTCGCTGCACCTGGTCGGTGGACGCGACACGCTCGCGCTCGTGGGGATCTCGCACGCCGACGCGCTCGACCCGGTGCTGGAGGCCTGGGCCGACGGGGCACGCCTCGGCACGGTGTCGCTCGATCCGCCCGCGCTGCTGCCGCCGACCGAGGCCGGCGGCGCCAAATACGCATCCGATCGCCACAGCGCGACGATTCCGGGAGACTGGATCCGCCCCGGTCTGCAGCTGCGCATCCGTGCCGGCAATCACGCGCCGAGCAGCCTTCGCAACGTGCTCGTGGGGGCGGACATGCCGGTGACCGTCCGCATCCTGCCCTTCTACCTGTTTGGCGCCGACGACGGCGATCGGCCTTACGCGCAGACCGCGAAGCCGGACGCGGCGACCGTCAACGAGATGTTCCAGAAGTGGCCGGTCGCATCGCTGATGGTGGATACGCATCCGGCGCGACGCGTGCACTGGCCGCGGCTCGTGATCGGTCCGGACGGCAAGGCGCCGGCACGCGTGATGGAGTCCTCCGGCGATCGGCAGGCCGGCCTGCAGGTGCTGATGACCGTGCTCGGCATGGTCGATCGCTTCATGGAGGCCAACGGCGATTCCCCGCTGGCCGTCCAGTACTACGCCCCCCTGGTCCAGCAGGACGCCTCGGGACGCTACGCGAGCCAGCAGGTAGGACTCGGATCGGTCGCGGGCGACAGCGGCGCGGGCGACGACGCGTATCGCGGCATCTTCATCCACGAGCAGGGCCACGCGATGGGCCTGCCGCACGCAGGCGAGGCGTACGACGCCGGCCGGTATCCCTACGCCTGGGGCAGCCTCGATGGCTCGGCCTGGGGCTGGGACGGGACCCGGCGCGAATTCCTGGCGCCGTTCGTGCCGATGGGCGCGGAACGTCATCGCCTGTGCGCCAGCGACCGGTTCGAAGGACACCCGCGCGCACTCGATGCGCAGAACCGATGCATCAAGCAGGACCCGATGCAGAACGGCGCCGGCGATGCGGCCGGCGGATTCCGGTTCACGATGTTCTCCGACTACAACGCCGCCGTGATGCAGCGACAGATGGAAACGCGCTACGCGGTCGCCGACAACACGTTTCCCGGCGCCTACAAGCGCTGGAGCCGCGCCGAGCGCAAGTGGGTGAACGTCACGCCGACGACGACGGACGGCGCGCAGTCCGGCTTCAGGGAGCGGTTCCCCATCCAGCGCAACGTGCCCGTCCACGCCATCGCGCTGACGCTCAGCAAGACCGGCACGCCGGGCCTCACGCAGATCTATCCGCCGCTTTCATTCGTGGGCAACCTGGTCCGGACCATCGATCCGACCGATGGGCCCCAGCGCGCGGTCGTACGTTCCCATCGGGCGCCGTACAACGGCACCGGCGAAGGCCGTCGGTACTGCTCGGAATCCGGCTGCGACTACACGCTGCGGATCCGCTACACCACCGGCAACGTCCGCAACGTTCTGCTGCAGGGCGCGTTTCGAAATTTCGATTATCCGGGCGGCACGAAGCACCCCGGTGCGCCATCCGACTTCGATCCCGATGCCGCCGATCCGACCCACGCCGACAGCTTCCGGAGCTACGTGGTCAACGTGCCCGGCGATTCACCGATCGAGCGCATCGAACTGCTCGATACGCCGATGGCATGGGACAAGGGCGTTCCGCAGATGGCGGTTCCGATCGCGATCTACACGCCGTGACCTTCAGCCCGCAGCGATGTTCTCCGACGCCATGCGCTGCGCGCCGGTCACGATCATGCGCAGCATCACCACCGTCTGTTCGAGGATCGCAGCGTGATGCTCGCGCGGCAGATCCAGCGCGCTCGCACCCATCGCGAACACCAGGCGCGTGATCGCCTTGGCGGCGAGCGCCGGTTCCGCGATCGGTGAGTTGTTCGCCCTGGCCAGGCGCACGAGGTCCACGCACAGCTCGTCCTCGAAGAAGCGCAGTTCGCGTTCGACCGCGCGCTTGAACGCCTCCGAGCCGGTGTTGCCCTCGCGCAGCAGGATGTGCAGGAACTTCTCGTCGGCGCCGAGCTGCTCCATGAACGATTCGAGCGACGTGCGGATCACGCTGCGCTCGGCCGATGCGCGGTGCCGCGCGTGGCCGATGATCTTGCGCAGGCTGCGGCCGGCCAGATCGATCAGCGCGATGGCCAGCTCGTCGGTATCGCGGAAGTGACGGTAGAAGCTGTTGGGCGCGATGCCGGCCTCGCGGGCGATCTCGCGCAGGCTCAGCGTCGAGATGCTGCGGTGTGGGCCGACCAGGCCCAGCGCGGCGCTGATCAGGTCCTCGCGGGAAATTGTCGGACGCCGTCCCGGACCGGTGCCCGCGGCGCCGGCCCGCCGCTTCCCTGCGCCGGATCCGCCCCGCGCTTTCAGTGACTTGGCTGCCATGCGGTGCATGATATACGGCCATTTATATACATATGTATAGACATGTGTAATCACATCTGTGCATCATCGCCCTGAATCTACCGTCGTCCCTCCATGTCCCGCCTCCTGCCCCGCTCCTGGCTCAGCCCGTTCGTGTCGCCCGCCGTGTTCGATTTCTGGGCCGCCCGCCTGCGCCCGGAAGCCTCGTGGGACCGATGCCTGGCGCGCGTGGTGTCGCGCAGCGTCGAGGCGCGTGACGCCGTGACGCTGGTGCTGCAGCCCAACCGCCACTTCGCGGGCTTCCGCGCGGGGCAGCACGTGAACGTCGGCGTCGAGGTCGACGGGGTGCTGCAGACGCGCAGCTACAGCCCGTCGGATGCACCGCGCGCCGATGGTCGCGTGTCGATCACCGTGCGCAACGTCGAGGGCGGCAAGGTCAGTTCGCACCTGTGCCTGCACACGCGCGTCGGCGACGTCCTCGAACTCGGCCCCGCCTACGGCGAGATGACGGCCGTCGACGGACCGCGCCTGTTCTGCGCTGCCGGCAGCGGCATCACCCCGCTGGTCAGCCTCGTGCGGGCCGCGGCCGAAGCGCCGACCGCGCTCGACCTGGACCTGGTCTATTGGGCGCGCCGTCGCACCGACCTGTGCTTTGCCGATGAACTGCGCGAGATGGCCGCGCGCACGCCGGGCCTGCGCGTGCACTTCGTCCTGACCCGCGAAGCCGAACTCGAAGCCGGCGAATACGCCGGCCGTCCGAGCGCCGGATTACTGGACCGCCTCGTGCCCGATCACGCGCAGCGGACCGTCAGCGCCTGCGGGCCGGCCGGCTTCGTCGATTCGCTGCGCGCGCTGCTCGACGGCCGTTGCGCCGGCTTCCACGCCGAGAGCTTCACGCCGCCCGCGCCGATCGAGCCGACCGACGTCACCGGCACCGTGCGGGTGGAACTCGTGCGCAGCGGCCGCACGCTCGAGGTGACCGCCGGCACGCCGCTGCTGGCCGCGCTCGAAGCGCAGGGCCTGAAACTTGCGTACGGCTGCCGCATGGGCCTGTGCAACACCTGCGCGTGCGGCAAGCGCGAAGGCACGACCCATAACGTCCTCAACGGCGAGTTCGACGGCGAGCCGCGCAGCGCGCTGCGCCTGTGCATCAACCGCGCCGCTTCCGACCTGATCCTCGATCTCTGATTCCCGATCCCATGGCTTCCGCGATCCGTCCCCTGTCCGCCTGCGACCTCGACGCCTTCGGCGCCGAGCTCGACGCCCTGCGCGCGCGCACCGTCGCCAAGATCGGCGAGGAGGACGCGCGCTACATCCGCCGCGTGGTGAAGGTGCAGCGCTACATGGAGGCCGCCGGCCGCGTGCTGCTGTTCGCCAGCGCGTTCCCGGTCGTCGGCTGGCTGCTGTGCTGGCCGCTGGGGACGCTGCTGCTGGGTGTCTCCAAGATTCTCGAGAACATGGAGATCGGCCACAACGTGATGCACGGCCAGTACGACTTCATGCGCGACCCGCATCTGAACGGCAAGACCTACGAGTGGGACATCGTCGGAACCTCCGATGCATGGCGCAAGACGCACAACTTCAAGCACCACACCTACACCAACGTCCGCGGCATGGACGACGACATCGGCTACGGCCTGCTGCGACTGTTCCCCGAGCAGCGCTGGCGCCCGTTCTTCCTGGCCCAGCCGATCGTGGCGATCGTCTTCGCGCTCGCGTTCGAATGGGGCGTGGCGATCCAGGATCTGGAGCTGGGCAAGTACCTGGCCGGCCGCAAGAGCAAGGAACAGCTCAAGCGCGAGTGGACGCCGGTGGCGCGCAAGATGCGTCGCCAGCTGATCAAGGACTACCTGGTGTTCCCGCTGCTCGCCGGTCCCTTCTTCCTGCCGGTGCTTGCGGGCAACTTCGTCGCCAACATCATTCGCAACCTGTGGACGTACACCGTGATCTTCTGCGGGCACTTCACTGCCGACGTGCACCTGTTCTCGAAGAGCGTGGTGGAGAACGAAACGCGCGGGCATTGGTACTGGCGCCAGATCCTGGGCTCGTCGAACCTGCGCGGCGGAAAACTCTTTCACGTGATGACCGGCAACCTCAGCCACCAGATCGAGCACCACCTGTATCCGGACATCCCGGCGTGGCGCTACGAGGGCCTGGCGCGCGAAGTACGCGCCATCTGCGCGCGCTACGGCGTGCCGTACAACACCGGCCGCATGTCGTCGCAGTTCGCGCAGGTGGTGTGGCGGATCTTGCGCCACGCGCTGCCCAGCCGGCCGGCTCGCGCGCCGGCGATCGACGCACTGCCGGCGTGATGCGATGCGCGCCTGGACGCTCGGCGTGCTGGTATTGGCAACGCTGATCGGGGTCGCGGCCTGGCACACGCTGTATTGGGGCGCCGAGCTCGAACCGGCCGATTTTGCGTACCCGGGTGCGCCGTCGCAGGTCTCCTGCGCGAAGGCAGCACCCGCGACGGCCGATCTTCCGCGCGTTCGCGTCCGCGCCCCGCGCAACTACCGCGCCGATCACGCGCACGGGCTGCTCGTGGTCTTCAGCCCGGCCGGATTCGCTCCGGCACTGACCGAACGCTTCACGGGACTGACGCGACGCGCGACGGCGCAGGGCGTGATCGTCGCGTACGTCGGCAGCAGCCCGCTGAGCGCCGAACTGGCATCGCGCCTGGTGCAGGTGCCACAGGCGGTGGCGCGCAACTGGTGCATCGATGCCTCGCGCATCGCCTTCACCGGTCACTCGGACGGCGGCACGCTGGCGCAGGTAGTGGCGTTGCAGGCCGCCACGCCCGGCGCGCTGCAGCCGCGTGCGATCGTGGCGAGCGGCGCCGGCCTGCTCGAATCGGACTTCGGCACGCTCGACTGCCCCGTATCCCGTGAACTCGACGTGCTGATCCTGCACGGCCGCAACGATCGGCATTTCCCCGACTACGGCGCATCGGCGACACGCGCCTGGGCGCGATGCCTGGGCTGCGCGCCCGATCCCGTCACCGACGCGTTCGATTGCCAGCACCACGCGGGCTGTCGCGGGCATCTGACGTTCTGCCAGCACGACGGCCGCCACTGGAACTGGCCCGACCTGTTTCGTCAGACCACGGTCGATGCGGCAGGTCCGTCCGGGGCTCCTTTGGGGCATGGCGACGGTACCGGCGGAGGCGTATAAGGGCGGAGGTTGAACGATCGGTTTTTCCAAGCCGGCCCTGGAGTGAGAACGATGAGCGCCCGCCACGTCGCCACCGCAGAAGTCGCCCCGAAGGCTCCGTGGGTGCAGCTCGCCCTCGTGCTGTTCGGCACCGGAGCGGTCTTCGCGATCTATCGCGTGTACCAACAGACGACGGCGTTCACGCTGGGCCTCGACTACTTCTCCGAGGACTTCCAGACCTACTGGATGAACCTGCTCTACGCGCAGCTGCCGATCCTGACGCTGCTCGGCGCCGGCATCGTCGGCCGGTTGTGGATGACGCGCGAACGCAATCCGGCGGCGGTGAGCCCGCGCGAGGAATTGCGCCGCCACTACGTGGTGCTGTCGCAGATCCTGGTGTTCGCGGTCGTCGCCTACCTGACCGCATCGATCTTCACCGAGGCCGACGCCGCCTGGCACCAGGTCACGATCCGCGACACCGACTTCACGCCGACCCACATCGCGCTGTTCTACTTCGGCATCCCCTGTTTCATCATGGCCGGCGTCGTCGCCTTCACCTACGCGCACACGCGGCTGCCCAAGTTCATGAACCGCGTTTCGCTGCCCTTCGCGATCGTCGTGGCCGGGCCGATCATGATCATGCCCAACCTGGGTCTGAACGAATGGGGCCACACCTTCTTCTACGCCGAGGAACTGTTCGCGGCGCCGATCCACTGGGGGTTCGTGCTGCTGGGTTGGGCGACCTTCGCTGCCGGCGGACTCGTGGTGCAGCTGCTCACCCGCATCGTCGAGCTCACCCGCGTAGCCGGTCGCCCCGAAGTCTGAGTTTCGCCTCACGCGACGTCCGCGGAATCCGCCATCGACCAAGAGCGGAGCCGCACAGGGAGGAATCACCGCATGGCCGAAGACTCGGCGCCACCGCCGGCCTCACCGTCGACCCAGAGCGGGGTCGCGAACCTCGCTGAACAGCGGCGCGCGTACATCCAGTTCGACATGCTGGTGATTCCGCTGATCGTGCTGCTGTTCATGGGCATCTTCAGCTTCCACTTCGCGCTGCTGGTCGGCGACTGGGACTACTGGGTCGACTGGCGCGATCGCCGCTGGTGGCCGCTGGTGACGCCGCTGTGCCTGGCGGTGTTGCCCGGCGTGTTCGGCTACCTGCTGTGGGAGCGCCTGCGCCTGCCGCTGGCCGGCACGCTGACGATCCTGTGCCTGACGGTGGCTTCCTGGATCAGCCGTTATCTGAACTTCTACCTGTTCGCGGATTTTCCGATGAACATGGTGTGGCCTTCGACCTACGTGGCGCTGGGCCTGATCTTCGACTGCATCCTGCTGCTGTCGCGCAGCTTCTTCTGGACCGGTCTGGCGGGCGGCTTCCTGTTCGGCCTGCTGGTGTATCCGCTCAACTGGCCGCTGCTCGCGCCCTACATGGTGCCGGTGGAACTGCACGGGACGATGCTCACCGTGGCCGACCTGCAGGGCTACGAATACGTGCGCACCGCCATTCCCGAATACGTGCGCAAGATCGAGCAATCCACGCTGCGCACCTTCGGTGAGGCGGTGACGCCGCTGACGGCGGTGTTCGCCGGGTTCGTCAACATCCTCAACACCTGGCTGTGGATGTGGGTCGGCTACCTCGGCGCCAAGGCCGTGTGGATCCGGAAGATCACGTGAGCGCGGTCCTGCGATGGCTGGTCGCGATGGGCCTTGCGCTGGTCGCCAGCGCCGTGGGCGCGCACGGCGAAAAGGCGCAGATGCCGCAGCTGCGCATGAGCACGGTGCACTGGTTCGATCTCGAGGTCTCGACCACCAAGCTTTCGGTCAACGACGAGATCGTCGTACGCGGCCGCTTCATGCCCTCGATGCACTGGCCCCATCACGTCGAATCGATCGAGGACACCGCGTTTCTCAACATCGGCGTCCCCGGCCCCGCGTTCGTGCGCCTGGAATCGCGGGTCAACGGCGTGCCGATGATCCGCTCGACGCGCTTCTTTCGCGGTGAAACCTACGAATTCATGATCCGCATGAAGGCGCGCAAGCCCGGGCGCTACCACGTCCACCCGCTGATCAACGTCAAGGGCACCGGCCCGATCATCGGACCCGGCCGCTGGATCGAGGTCGGCGGCGATCCCGCCGCATTTGAACTCAAGGCCAAGACGCTGCTCGGCCGGGAGATCGACCTGGAGTCCTACGGCTTCGCCAACGTACTCGGCTGGTCGGCGTTCTGGTTCCTGCTCGGCCTGTCCTGGTTCGTCTACTGGCTGTGGAAGTGCCCGATCGTGATCCCGCGCTTCAAGCAGCGCGACGAACTGGGCGTGGACGCCGACCGGATGATCACGCGCACCGATCGCCGCACCGGCCTGATCTACCTGGCCGTCACGCTGTGCGCGATCGTCGGCGGCTACCAGTACGCGCAGGCGTCCTACCCGATCACCACGCCGCTGCAGACCGGGCGCGTCGACGTGCCGCCGGCCGATCCCGGCCCGCGCGTCGTGACGGCCACGATGGTCGAGGCGCGCTACCGAATTCCGGGTCGCAGCTTTCGCATCGAGATGGAAGTGACCAACCACGGGGACAAGGCGCTCTCGATCGGCGAAATGGCCGCCGGCAACCTGCGCTTCATCAACGCCGCGGTGAAGCCGGTGCAGCCGGCCGACGAGGACGATCTGGTCGCCGTCGATTCGCTGCGCGTCGAGAACGCGCCGATCCCGCCCGGCGAGACCCGCACCGTCGTGATCTACGCCGACGACGCGCTGTGGGAGACCCAGCGCATGACCACGATGATCAAATCGCCCGATGCCAACGTCGCCGCGCTGCTGTTCTTCTACGACACCGACGGCCGGCGCCACCACGTCGAGATCGGCGGGCCGATGATCCCGGTGTTCGGTTGATGCGGCAGACCCTCGCGGCACTCCTGCTGCTGCTCTGCGCGCCGGCCGCGCTCGGCCACGGCGGCGTGTCGATGGAGGACGACACCTGCATCATGCGCATCGGCCTGTTCCGTGCGCACTTCACCGGCTACCAGCCCGAGACGCGCGCAACGCAGGAGTTCTGCGAGGACATCCCCGAACTGGGCAAGGCGATCATCGTCGTCGACTTCATCGACAACGCGCTGCGCAGCTACCAGGTGGAATTCCGCGTGCTGCGCGACGTGCACGAACTGGGGAAACGTGCGCGGCTCGACGATCTGGGCGACGCCAATGCCATCGACGCAGCGACGTTGTTCAAGCTCGATGCGACGAAGTATCCGAAGGGGACGCTCACCTTCGAACAGCGCTTCGAACACCCCGGCTGGTACATCGGCGTGCTCAGCGCCCGCGACGATGCGGGGCACACGATCGACTCGGTGTTTCCGTTCCAGGTCGGTGTCTCGCATCCCTGGCGCTACATCCCGGCGTTCGTGCTCGTGCTCGTCCTGAGCCTTTTGATATACCGCCTGACCGGGCGCAACCTGCCGGCCGCTGCCAAGTCCGAACCCTGAACCATGATCCGGTTGCTCTTCGCCGCCCTGCTGATCGCCTTCGGCACCGGCGCCTGGGCGCACGCTGCGCTGACCAAGTCGATCCCCGGCAATCGCGAAGTGCTGGCGGCCTCGCCCGCGTCCATCCACCTCAAGTTCAACGAGAAGGTCGAGGCGAAGTTCTCGAAGGTCTCGCTCGAGGACGCGCACGGCAAGCCGGTGACGCTCGGCACGCCGGCCGTGGCCGCCGATGACCCCTATGCCCTGCAGACGCCGGTGACCGGGCCGCTGGCAGCGGGGCGCTACACCGTGCGCTACCGCGTGCTGTCGCAGGACGGCCACGTCATCGAACGCTCGTTCGTCTTCACGATCGGGACGCCGGAGACGCCGACCCCGTGATCGAGGCGTACGCCGCGGGCGCACGCGCGCTCGCCGCGCTGTGCGGCGCCTACCTGATCGGCACCCCGCTGTTCCTCTTGCGGGCAGGCGCCTCCGATGACCCGGCGGTGCGGGCCTGGCGCGCGCGCCTGCTTCGCTTTTTCCCGATCGCGGCGCTGGGCCTGCTGTTCGCGCTGCTCGGACTGCTGCACGCGCAGGCCAGCGGCGTCGCGGCCGCAGTCGCCGACCTGGCGCTGACGCGCGACATCGCATCGAGCACGGCGTTCGGCCGGATCGCGCTCGTGCGACTGGGCCTGGCGCTGCTGCTGGTACCGCTTGCGATCGGGTGCGCGGTGCGGGCCGGCGATCGCATCTCGATCGCCGCAGTGGCGGCGATGCTGCTCGCGGCCGTCGTCGTCGGCGCCGGCCCGTTGTCGGGCCACGCCGCGGGCACGGACGTCGCCACGGTGCTGGTCACGCTGCACGTCGTCCACGTGCTGGCGCTCGCCTGCTGGATCGGCGGCCTGCCCGCGTGGATCACGCTCGCGCGCGCGGCGCAGCACGACCACGACGGCTCCATCCGGGCGTTTGCCGCGGTCGCGATGACGCGCTTCTCGCGCTTCGCCCTGCCCTGCATGGCGGTGATCGTGGTCGCCGGCAGTCTGATCGCATTGGAATTCGTGGACGACCAGGGCGATCTGCTCGGCACGCGCTACGGGCGCCTGCTGTGCCTGAAGATCCTCGCGCTGCTCGCGGTGCTCGCGATCGCCCATCGCCTCCGTACGCGCTGGTTGCCGCGCCTGGACGAACCGGCCGACCTCGACGTCCACGCCGACGGCGTGCGACGCACGCAGCGTGAAGCGCTGTTCGCGGTGGTGGTGCTGGCGCTCGGCGCGGGCCTGGCGCAGACCACGCCCGCGATCCACGACCAGCCGCACTGGTGGCTGCCGTGGCGCCTGTCGTTCGATGCGAGCGCGGAAGTGCCCGGCTCGCGCATCGCGGTGCTCGTCGGCGCCGGCCTTCTGATCGCCGCGGCGTGGTGGGCGGCGCTCGGGGCGCGATCGGGTCGCGGCGCGCGGAGGGGCATCGGCGTTCTCGGCCTCGCGGGCCTCGGCACCGCGGCCTGGGGCCTGTCGGTGCCGGCCTATCCCGACACGTTCCTGCGCTCGCCGGTGCCCTACCTGACGCTGTCGATCGACCAGGGACGCCGGGCGTTCGCGCAGAACTGCGTGGCGTGCCACGGCACCGGCGGCCTGGGCGACGGCGTGCTCGCGAGCACCTTGCGCAGGCCGCCCGCCGACATGAGCGCGCCGCACACCGCGCTGCACACCGCCGGCGACATGTACTGGTGGATCACGCACGGCATGCCCGAGGGGCCGATGCCGGGATTCGGCTCCGTGCTCGATGACGAGCAGCGCTGGGACACCGTGAACTTCCTGCGCGTGTTTTCGCAGGGCTTCCAGGCGCGCGTGCTGTCGCCGCGGATCGTGCCGCGCGGTCCCTGGCTCGGCGCGCCGGACTTCTACTACGCCACCGCCGACGGCGGACGCGCGCAGCTCAAGGACCTGCGCGCCGTGCGCGCCGCGCTGATCGTGTTCACCGTCGCCGGGGATCCGCGTTCGCTCGCGCGGCTCGGGGCATTGCGCTCACGCGCCGACCCGCGGCTGGCGATCGTCGAACCGACCTCGCCCGACGTGTGGCAGGCCTACCAATTCCTCACGCGCACGCTGGCGGACCGCGGCGCGCCGGACCGGCTCGACCTGCCGCGCCGCCATGCCGAGTTCCTGGTCGATCGCTTCGGCTACGTGCGCGCGCGATGGCTGCCGGAGGACGATCCGACTCACGCCAACGATTTCGATCTCGATGCGGCCGTGTCGGCGCTGGCTGAAGAGCCCGAGATCCTGCCGCCCCCGGATCTGCACCTGCATTGAGTCGGCAGTCGATGTCGGGATGCTCCGCCTGTGGCGGACCGGGAAAGCCAGGCGCATCCCGCCAATGCGTCACCATCATCCGCAGCACCCGCTCCCCATCCGCAAGCAATCCAGTCCATCCAGCGCGATGTGGATCAGCAACCCGATCGCCACGACGCGGCTACGCCGGGGCGCCAGCAGCAGCGCATATACCCCGACGGCCGGCGCGGTGTGCAGCGGATGAAAGCCCAGGCTGCAGCGTTCGTCCGGCGAATAGACCGGATCGGCGAGCAGGTGATCCACGTCGATGAGCCAGCCGGCCAGCATCAGCAGCCAGGCGCGCTTCCAGCCGTCGCGATACGCCAGCCGCGCCACCGCCAGCGGTACCAGTGCGTGCAGGACCAGGTGCAGCAGCGCGAAGGCGCTCATCGCGAAGCCTCGATCTCGAGTCGCCGCGCCACCGCCTGCACGCGCGCTTCGAGCGGCCCGCCGACCCGCAGCACGCGATCGGCGTGCGGTGCCAGCCGTTCCAGGTACCACGCGTGCTGCCGCGCGCGGAACGCATCGTCGCGACGCGTTCCGTCCTGCACGAAATCGAAGTCCGGCTCGCACAGCACCAGCAGGTCGTAGTGGCGGTTGGCCAGCTCGATCAGACCCGGCGGCGCCCGTCCGAAATCCTCGAGGCAGTAGAACAGCGTCGTCAGCGGCGTGGTGTCGCCGATCACCAGGCGACACCCTTCGTCGCGCGCCGCCTGCTCCTCGCGCAGCACCTGCGCCCCGGCGATCGGCGGCAGATCGCCCTCGTCGAGCCGTCCGCCTCGCTCCACCCATCGATCGCGTCCGTACTCCTGCGCGCATCGTGCCCGCGGCAGGCGCGCCGCCAGCGCCCGCGCCAGCGTGGTCTTGCCGCTGGACTCGCCGCCGAGCACGCCGATGCGCGGCACCAGCGACGCGAACACTTCGGGCGCGACGTGCGCGCGGTGTGCGAACGGATCGGTGCGCAGCCGCGACGCGCTGATCGGAATCCGCGCCCGCGCCGGATCGACCATGACGTGCGCGACGGGGCGGCCGAACTGCTCCGACAGCGCCGCCGCGAATCCGTCGCCGTACGCCTCGCTGGTGAACACCGCGTCGGGCACGCAGCCGAAGCGGGTCACGCACTGGTCGCCGCAGAAGCGGCGATGCACCGCTTCCGGGTCGTCGTCGTTGTGCGGCAGGCCATCGGCCTGGTCGAGCACCCGCCAGCGCAGCGCCGGATGACCGGCAAAGCGCGCCTCGAACCAGCGCCGCCGTTCAAAAGGCTCGCAGTGCGCGAACTCCGGCCGCGAATAGCTCAGCAGCAGCACCTCGTCGCACCGGGCCAGCGCCGTTGCGATCAGCAGCTCGTGCCCGAGGTGCAGCGGGCAGAACTTGCCGATCACCAGGCCACGAGCGAAGCGCTTCATGCGAGCTGCGCCCGCCAGTGGCGCCACGCGACCAGCGCGTTGATCCAGTACGCCGCGTACAGCGCGGCCGTGACGTACAGCCCGCGATTGGCGAACAGCGGGATCGCCAGCGTGTTGACCAGCAGCCACACCGGCCAGGTCTCGAGATGGCGCCGCATCAGCAGCAGCTGCGCCACCACGCTGAAGCTGAGCACCAGCGAATCCACGAACGGTGCATAGGCGTCGGTCCACGCGTGCAGCAGCGCGCCGTATCCCGCGCCGCCCAGCAGGCCGCCGATCGCGCTGAGCAGCAGCATCCGGCGCGGCGCGCGGGTGATCGCCAACGGCCCGTCGCGATCGGCGCCGTGCAGCCACTGCCACCAGCCGATCGCGCTGGCGACGATGAAGAACCCCTGCAGGCTTGCGTCCGCGTAGAGCCGCGCGTGCACGAACACCAGCGTGAACAGCGCGCAGCCGAGGATGCCGATCCACCAGGTGTGCACGCTGTTGCGCCCGGCCAGCAGGATCGAGACCGTGGCCAGACCGTTGGCGGTGATTTCCAGCGGATCGGTCACGCGACCTCGGCGTCCGCCAGTTCGCTACGGTACTGCTGCACCTTGTCCTCGGCCTCGAGTGTTTCGACTTCGACCGGCTGCGCACCGAACAGTGGGCGCAGCGCCTCGACGGCCTGGCCCGCGTGGAGCTCGCGTTCGTGAGGTCGCAGGCTCAGCGCCAGCGCACCGTCCGCGGCCTGCCGGAATCCGTAGTGCGACAGCGGCACGCCGGCCAGCGCGTGGCTGACATCGATGTTGTTGAACCATTCGCCCTCGGCATTGCGAAAGCGCACCGGCCGGCGTCCGCCCAGCGCGACGATGCACGGCGCGCCGCCGCGCATCGCCAGCGATCCGACGTCGCCTGTGCGATAGCGCAGCAGCGGCAGGCAGAAATTGAACCCGCCGGTGACCGTGATCTCTCCGCGCGCGCCGGCCGGCAGCGCGCGATCGGCTTCGTCCAGCACTTCCACGTACAGACGCGGCTGCAGCAGCACGTGCGCATCCAGTGCCGGATCCAACACGCCCACCGGGCCGACCTCGTTGAGCGAGTAGACGTCGAGCACCGGACAGGCGAAGCGCTGCTCCAGTCTCGATCGCAGCGCCGGCGACAGCGCCATCGACACCGAGATCAGCGCGCGCGGACGATGACGCACCGGCAATCGCAGCAGCTCGGCGAACGAGATCGGGTCGCCGGCGTAGACCTCGGCCTGCAGCGCGTCCAGGTACGTCGCACGGTCGTCCGGATGCTGCCAGTCGACCGGGTGCAGGTTGAGCTTCACCAGCCCGGATTCGTCCATCTGCGGCGTCACCGACACGTAGGTGAAGCAGCGTCGCTGGTGGCCCAGCAGCACGACACCGACCTGGTCGCGACCGTGCGTCAGCGTCACACCGACGCGCTTCAGCGCGCGCTTGTGAAACGTCAGATAGCGCGCCGCGACCTGCGGATGCGAGGCGATCAGCATCGGGTGGCCGGTGGTACCGGTGGTGCGGAAGTTGATCAGCCGGTCGATCGGCGCGGTGTCGGACACGTACGCCGCGATGTCGGCTGCCAGGTCCGCCCGACGCGTGGATGGAATCACGTCGAAGCGCTGCGGCGGCGCGCCGCGCGCACGAAAGGCCGGGACCTGCGCGTGACACTGCGCGACGAACGATGCGACCCACGCGGGCACCTCGCCCGGCGTCCACGAGACCGGCTCGTCGAGCGTGCGCGCCTCGAACGATCGCACCTCCACCAGGTCTTCGGCCGACAGCCGGTTGCCGCTTCGATTGCGAAAGACCGGTGCCGCCGGGTGTTCGCGCAGGCGCCGCAGCATCCGCGCGCCGGCGTCGGTCAGCGTCGGGTAGCGGTCCGCGTCGTCGGGTTCGTCGCCGCCACGCGTCATTCGCGCGACCACTTGTCCGCCGACTCCTCGGCCGCCTTCCTGGCCAGCGCCTCGCGGATCTCGCGCGCACGTTTTTCCGCGGCGCGGCTGGCCGCCAGCAGGCGCTTGCGCTCGACCGCGCTCAGGCTCGAGAGGCGATCGGTCGCCTGCTCCAGCGTCTCGCCCTGCGGACGAAAGTCCATGCGCGCCAGCACGACGCGGACCAGCTCTTCGCGCCGATCGGGATCCGCGACGTAGCGCGACGCGTCCGCCGCCTGCGCCAGTCCACCGACGGCATCGTCGAACACCTGCACGAGGCCCGGCACCGGCAGCGCGGTCTTCACGAACCAGCGATCCGCGAGCAGCCAGCAGACGACCGCGGTGAGCAGCAGGCGCGCACGATCGGCCTCGCGGACCGACGACAGGCGCCGCAGCATCGCTTCCGGTGCGGTGTGCCCCACCTGCGCGAACAGATCGTTGACCAGCGCGGCGGTGTGCACCGTGCCCTTGCCCGCGATCCGCGGCGGCAGCAGGAACTCCGGCGGCAGATCGATCAGCCGTCGCAGCAGGGTTTCGAGCTCGGGTCCGGGGTTCTGCATGGCATCGATCTCCCTATCGGCTCGCGAACTTGGCGAAGACGTGGTTGGACGGGCAGTCGCCGCAGGTCGGGGCCGGCGCGCGCGTCCGCGCCGCGCGAAAGCGTCCCGGCAACGCGAACAGGTCCTCCAGTGTCTGCACCTCGTCGACGTGCACGCCGTAATCGCCGCAGGTGAAGCTGCACGGCGCCAGGCGGCCCTGCTCGTCGACGAACAGGAAGCGTTCGGCCGGCGCGCAATCGCCGACGCTCAGCGCGCGCCCTTCGGCGGCGGCGTGGATGCGGGAGAGATAGGACTGCCCACCGCACAGGCGCACGCCGCGCAACGCGAGCCGGTCGCGCAGCGGCGCAACCCCTTCGGCCAATCGCCGCGTGTCGTCGGTGCGCAGCCGGTGCGCCGGATGGAATTCCGGGCGATCGCGCCCGCCCAGCGCGTTGAACGTGATCTCGTCGATGCCCCAATCGGCGAGCTCGGCGCACAGCGCCGGAAAATCCTCGAGGTTGTCGCGCATCAACACGACGTTGGCGCGCAGACGCAAGCCGCTCGGGTCGCGATCGCGCGCCAGCGCAACGACGCCGTCGCGGATCCGCTGCCAGAGGCCCGCGCGCCCGCGCGTGCGGTCGTGGAATTCGGCGAAGCCGTCGACGCTGACGGTCAGTTCCGACAGGTTCGCCAGGATCGCCGCCCTCACCGTAGCGCGATCCAGCGTGCTGCCATTGGTCGTCAGGCTCAGCGACAGCGCGTGATCGCGCCGCAGTTCCTCGCACAGCGCGAACAACGGTGTCCAGCGCAGCGGCTCGCCCCCGAGCCAGCTCAGCAGCACGCGCTCGCCGGTGCGCCGTTGCAGCGCGCCCAGCACCGCGGCGAACCGGCGGATCGAACCGACGTCCGCGTCGTGGCGCGTGCGTCGCAGCCGGCGGTCGTATGCGCAGAAGCCGCACGCGAGGTCGCAGCGCTCGGTGATGCGCCACAGCACGATCATCGCGCGCGTTCCTGGTAATGGCGGCGTGCGAACCGGCGCGCGAAGCCGAGCAGCTCGGGCCAGCTCGCCACGGGCTCCACCACCCAGCCCTGCTCGCGCTGCGCGCGCTGCAGGTCGGCGTCGGGCTTGCCCGGAAGATTGAGCACCATCGTGCCGCCACCCCGCGCGCGCGCCAGCGCCTGCGCGGCGATCGCCCAGCCGTCGCCGCCGCGTTCGTCGTTCTGGAACATCGTGGTGATGCCATCGTCGGAGATGTGCAGGATGTGCACCGGCCGATCGTGGGGTGTGCGCGCGGCGTAGGTGTCGCGCAACCGGTGGACCGGAAATGCGGTCGCACCGCCGTAGAAGCCGGTCAGCACGCGCAGGATCGCGTCCTCGCTGCGCACGAACCCGTCGGTGTGCAGGAACTGCCTGGGCCCGCTCCACAGCGTCGCCTGCACGCGCGCGCCGGCGCGCAGCGCCGAGAGCACGATCACCGCGCCGGCCAGCGTCAGCCACGAGGTCTGGCGCTGCGGATTGGGCATCGAACCCGAACTGTCGACGTACAGGTCCAGGTCCAGCGGCACCGGTTCCTGCTCGCGATCGGGCGCGCGTCCGTACACGCGCTTGACCGTGCTCAGGCCCGGGATCAGGCGCGGCGACTGCAGCACGCTCTGCAGCGGATCGAGCAGATCGATCGAGTCGCCGATATCCCAGGGCTCCAGCCCCTCGAGCTGCAGTTCGGCGCTGTGCGGCGCCGGACGCGTCGGAAACGGGATCCGATGCGGCAGCGCGCGCTCGCGGTAGTAGCGCACCGCGATGTCGTGATCGCCCAGCGACAGACCGCCGGCTCTCAGGATCTCGCCGTATTCGAACGGCTCGCGATGCTGCCCGCGCGCGCGTTCGCTCGCTGCCGTTTCCGGCGCCGGACCGCGCGCATCGACTTCGTCGGTGCCGTCCTCGCCGGTGATGCGCGGATCCCGCGACGGATGCACCGCGCCGTCGAGCTCGTCGTCCTCGACTTCCAGCCCGCCCTGAGGATCCAGGCCCGCACCCGCGGACCGCGTGTCGTGCCAGCGCGCGAGCGCCTTGGCCGCTGCATCGTCGTCGACCAGGTACGGCAGGATCAGTGTCGCGAAGCGCCCCGAACCGGCCAGCCAGTCCTTGGCGTAGACCCGCACCAGGCGCGCGCCCAGCCAGGCGTCGCCGTCGATCGGGTCCTCGCGTTGTATGCCGCTGCCCAGGCTGCCGCGCTCGAGCGTCCAGAGCTGCTCGTAGATCCGCAGGTACAGCCGCCACAGCGCGCCGGTCTGCTCCTTGTCCTTGTCCTTGCGGCGGCTCTCGTACAGGCGCCGGTACACCGCATCCATGCGCAGCTTTCGCTGGCGCTGCAGGCGATCGTTGATGTGCAGGTCGGTGTAGAGGTTGGCGACCATCGGCGCGTGCCGCTCGAGCGTCGGCAGCGCGCGCCGCAAGCGCGCCATTAGACGCAGGTGATCGCTGCCGTTGGCCGGCGCGTACACGTGATGGCCGATCTCGTGGGCAAGGACTTCCGGCGCGTAGTCGTCGAGCCTGAGCTCGCGCACCTGCTGCAGGTCCACGACCACCGACTGGTCGGCGAACCGGATCATCGCGAAGCTGCCGTCGAGGCCTTCGGCGCGCGCTTCGCGCGAGGTCTCGCACAGTCGCGGCGCGTGCAGCCGCGTGTAGCGGCTCCATGCGGCGAGCGCATCGGGCCATGCCTGCCGCCATCGCTCGGCCAACGACAGCGTCGTGGCGGCCGCACCCGCGCTCATCTCGGATGCGTCGCGCGCGGCATCACGCGCAGCCGATGGCTCAGCGGCGTGCCGATCACCTGCGACACCGTGCTGGTCGTGACCCGCGTTCCTTCGCCTTCGCCCCGATCCGGCGCGTGATCGAAGTCCGTGGGCGTCGCTGGGTGCAGGCTCCAGCCGTGGACGTCGGCCAGCAGCCAGAAATGACGATCGCCACTGCGTACGACGAAGTCCTCGCCGGCCGCACGGACCTGCGGGGGTTCCGGAAAGGCGCCGCCGAATCCGGTGAACGCGCCCAGCTCGAAACCGCGCGCGGCCTGGTGGGTGATCACGTCGTCGGGCGACCACCAGCGGTCGGCGCGCAGGCGCGCGCACATCGCCTCCAGCGTCAGGCTCGAAGGCGCACCCATGGCGGCGCACGCCAGCGTCGGGGTCAGCGTCGCCAGTTTTTCGAGCGCGCCCTCGCGGAAGTGCGACAGCCCCGCCGTCCACGCCAGCACCTGGCCCAGCGCCAGCAGCTCGTCGCGCGACGCGGCGCGCGGACCCAGCCGCTTCATCTGGTCGACCCATCGCACGGCGCGATCTTCCGGCACGCGGTCCAGGTGCATCGCCGCGTGGGTGAGCGCCGCGATCGTCGGCGCCGGCGCCGGTGCCACCTGTGCCGCCAGCGCCGGCAGCAGCTGCGACCACGTGCGCGCGACCAGCGGATTGCGTGCGCCGGGCCCGACGAGCTTGCGCGCGACCAGCTCCAGCGCGTGGTCGAATGCCGCGAGCGCGCACGCATCGGCGGCGTCCGGAAGGCGCGTCGCGACCGTCTCCACCAGCGGCGCCACCCCTTCGCGCAGGAACTCGCCGAAGGCCTCGGCATCGAACGTCGGCACGCGGCTGCGCATCTGGGCCACGCGCGCGTTGAACCCGCCGCGACCGGCGGCGAGCAGGCGCGCGAAGTGGGGCGGCACGGCGCTCACGACGATGCGCTCAGCCAGTGCAGGTAGTTGGTGTAGCGCTGGTGCAGGTACTTGAGCTTGAGCAGGTCGTCGTACAGGTGACCGTAGAGCTTGCGTCCGCGCGTGCGCTCGCCCACCACCTGCTCGATGCGCACCAGGCGCCCGCGCACTTCGCGCTCGCTCAGGCCGTCGAGACCGCGATCGAACTCCTCGCCCAGCGCGCCGACGGCATCGTCGTTGTCCAGGTCCAGCCGGTCGTACTCCTCGCAGGAGAGGTCGAACAGCCGTCGCAGCCAGCCCAGCCGATCGGTGCGGTACGCCGCGTTCTCCGGCAGCGCGAAGAACGGCGCGTCCGGATCGGGCTGGAGCTTGTCGCCCAGCACGAAGGGCAGCACCTGGCGCAAGTCCTCGAGCTCGACCGTCGCGTTGCCGCGAAAGTAGGCCAGCGCCTTGGCGTAGATCATCAGCGTCATCAGGTTGCGCACCGACAGGCCGTTGCGCGTCTGGCAGCCCAGGTCCTTCAGGCGATCGCGACCGTCGTCCGCGGCGGTGACCTCGCTCCATTCCACGCCCGAGAGCCGCGCGACGTCCTTGGTCATCGTCTCGAACTGGGCGCCTGCGCTCTCCATCAGCTCGAACTGGCTGGTGAAGAATTCCAGGCGACGACGGACCGGCTCGGGCAGATCGACCGCGCGGATCTCCTGTCCCAGCCGATCGATCTCGGATTCGGTGAACACGATTTCGCGCGGCACCAGTTCTTCGGGACGCAGGTTCTCCTCGATGCGCGACAGCAGCTGGCCCAGGAAGCGCGGATTGAACGCCAGCGCGGGCACGACCACGTCGATGCGATCGCGCAGCGCCTCGATCACCTGGTAGGTGCCGCCGCCGCGATCGTCGTTGGCGGTCAGGTACCACGCCGAATCGGGGCACTCGTAGATGTGGTTGAGCACCTCGGCGTAGTTGTCGCCCATCACCGTGAGCAGCGCGCTCTGCGTGCGCGTCGGAATGCGGTTGTATTCGTCGATGATCTTGACGCGCATGCCCAGCCAGTTGCGCCAGGCGATGCGGATGGCGTCCATGCTCTGCGCGTTGACCAGGTCGGCCGGCAGCGGGTTGCCGAGCAGGTCGGCGATCGTCATCTGCGGATGGCCGTGCTGCATCGCGCGGCGGACTTCGCGCACCGGATAGCCTGCGAGCACGCCCATCAGGATCGCGCTGGCCGTTTTGCCGCGACCGGGGCCGCCGACGAGCAGGCACTTGCGGCGCGTGGCGAAGGTGAGCAGCGGCAGCAGCACGTAACTGGAGTAGCTCTGCGCCGACGGCAGCGTCAGCGTGCGCTTGCGATCGCCGACGGTGAACTGCGACGGCGGTCCCTGGTTGTACTCGACGTCGTAGTGCGGGCTGATGATCGCGCTGTTGACGATCCAGAAGTACGCCTGGCGCAGCTTCTCGTCGAGCGGCGTCTGCGACGCGACGTCGACGTTTCCGGCCGACAACGGCCCTTCGTACAGCGTGCCCACGTCGAAGGCGCGCGTGGCCGGCGCGGCCGGCCGGGGATTGGTGGGTGCGCGCGATACGCGCTGAAAGGGTTTGAACAGGCTCACGGAGTTCCTCTCCCTGCCGGGCGGTGGCTACTTGTTGCCGAACACCTTCTTCAGGATCTCGCTGGTGCGCGCCGCCGGATTGCTGCGAATGGCCTTCTCCTCGTCGGCCACGCGCAGGAACAGGCGGTTGAGCGCCTTGCGCGTGACGTAGTCGTTGACGTCGGCCTTCTGGCCCGCCAGGGCTGCGGCCAGCGGACCCGCCGAGGCGATCATCCTGTCGTACTGCTGCACCAGCCCCGACCCCGCGGTGACCTTGGCCACCAGCGGCTTGAACTGCAGCGCCAGCGTCTCGCCCGTGGCCTTGCGGAAGTATTCCGTGGCCGCGTCGGGTGCGCCCGACAGGATGTTGCGGGCGTCCGCGATGGTGAGCTTCTGAACCGCTTGCGCGAACACATCCGCCGCGATCGGCACCGACTGCTCCGCGGCGCGGTTGAACGACAGGTGCAGCTCGTCGATCTGCGGCCCGTAGCCGCCGGCGCGCAGCAGCGTGTCGGCCTTGGTGATGGTCTTGGGCAGCGGGATGCGGAACCGATCCGAGGCCCAGAACCCGTCGGCCTTGCCCAGCTCCAGCACCGCGCTGCGCGTACCCTTGGCCAGCGCCTCGCGCAGTCCCTGGACGATCTCGGCGTCCGCGAGCTGGCTGGCCTGCGGGCTCTGCGCCATCTGCTCCATGGCCTGCTGGGCCATGCCCTTCCAGTCGGTCTCGGCGGCGGCGGCGCCGCAGGCCACCATCAAACCGACCGCACCCGCCATCAGGGACTGGTTCGGCATGGGCTCAGTACTTGGACTTCTTCTTTTTCTTGGGCCCCTTGCCGTAGTGCTCGACGACATACGCGTGCTCGCGATACGGCTTGTCGCTGTCCAGCTCGATGCTGATCCCGCCCACCGTGTACTGCTGCAGCCGCACCGGGAGATGCACGCCGGCTTTCCAGTCGCCGTCCCGGTCCATCCAGAACCAGAAATCGGACTCCGGCGAGTAATAGATCTCGTGGTCCCGGTAATAGGTGTATCGGTGCTGCTTGGCGCGCCACCCGTGCGCCGGCGCATGGGCCGGCGGATCGGCGAAGGACGGTCCGATCCAGGCACAGGTGATCAGGACCAGCAGCGCGGCGACGGTCGTTCTCATGGCGGGCACTCCCCGGTGCGATGGCGCGGCCTGAGTATGCCGCCTGGTCTGCAGGCCGTGGAGCGATGGCAGGCGGTGCGCGTGAGATAATCGCCGGCCCCCTCCTGCCCGCCGCATCCTTCCGCGATGGCTCGCCAGATCCTCGTCAGCAACGCCCTGCCCTATGCCAACGGCCCGCTGCACCTGGGCCACATGGTGGGCTACGTCCAGGCCGACATCTGGGTCCGCTTCCAGCGCATGTGTGGAAACCTCACGACGTATGTCTGCGCCGACGACGCGCACGGCACGCCGATCATGCTCGCCGCCGAGAAGGCCGGCGTCTCGCCCGAGCGGTTCATCGAGAGCATCAAGGTCGAACACGCGCGCGACTTCCACGACTTCGGCGTGCACTTCGACCAGTACCACACGACGCATTCGGAGGAGAACCGCTACTTCGCCGAGCTGATCTACACCCGGCTCAAGGAAGGCGGCGCGATCGCGCGACGGTCCATCCAGCAGCTCTACGATCCGGTAAAGGAGATGTTCCTTCCGGACCGCTACATCAAGGGCGAGTGTCCCAACTGCGGCTCGGCGGACCAGTACGGCGACAACTGCGAGAACTGCGGCAAGGCCTATTCGCCCACCGATCTGAAGAATCCGCGCTCGGTGGTATCGGGCGCAGCGCCCGTGATGCGCGACTCCGAGCACTTCTTCTTCGAGGTCGGAAAGTTCCAGACCTACCTGCAGGGCTGGCTCGAAGGCGACGTTGCGCATCCGTCGGTCAAGGCCAAGCTGCGCGAATGGTTCGACGCCGGCCTGAAGGACTGGGACATCTCGCGCGATGCGCCGTACTTCGGCTTCGCCATTCCCAACGAACCCGGCAAGTACTTCTACGTCTGGCTCGACGCGCCGATCGGCTATATGGCGAGCCATTTGTCGCTGTGCAAGTCCAACGGCGAGGATTTCGGCGCGTATTGGGACGCCGGTTCCAGCGCCGAGCTGCACCATTTCATCGGCAAGGACATCGTGAATTTCCACGGCCTGTTCTGGCCCGCGATGCTGCACGGATCCATGCACCGCACGCCGAGCAAGCTGCACGTGAACGGGTACCTGACGATCAACGGCGCCAAGATGAGCAAGAGCCGCGGCACGTTCGTGCGCGCCCGCACCTGGCTCGATCACCTGGATCCCGAGTACCTGCGCTACTACTTCGCGGCCAAGCTCGGCAGCAGCCCGGACGACCTGGACCTGGACCTGAAGGACTTCCAGGCGCGCGTCAACAGCGACCTCGTCGGCAAGTTCATCAACATCGCCAGCCGCTGCGCGGGTTTCATCGAGAAACTGTTCGATGGAACGCTCGCGTCGGAGATGCACGACCGCACGCTGTTCGACGACATCGCCTCGGAATCCGATTCGATCCGCGAGCTGTACGAGGCCGGCGAATACTCGGCGGCGCTGCGCGAGATCATGCTGATGGCCGACGACGCCAATGCCGAGATCCAGAAGCTCGCGCCGTGGACGCTGGCCAAGAACCCGGAACACCGCGAAACGCTCCACCGCGTGTGCACGACGTTCCTCAACGTGTTCCGCCAGATCGCGCTGTACCTGAAGCCGGTGCTGCCGGCGATCGCGACCAAGGTCGAGCGCTTTCTCGACGTCGCGCCGCTGGCCTGGGACCAGGTCGGCACGCCGCTGCTGGGCCATCGCATCAAGCCGTACGAGGCGATCATCACGCGCGTGGAGCCCAAGGCGGTGGACGCGATGATGGCGGCCGAGGCCGGCGAAGTGACGGTGACGCCGGCGCCGGCGGTCGAAAAGAAGAAGCCGGTCGCGACGTCACCCGCTCCCGCGGGCGACGGCACGATCACGATGGACGACTTCGGCAAGCTCGATCTGCGCATCGCGCGCATCGCGTCGGCCGAAGCGGTCGAAGGCGCGGACAAGCTGCTGCGCTTGAAGCTCGATCTCGGTCCGCTGGGCGAGCGCCAGGTGTTCGCCGGCATCAAGGGCGCCTATTCGCCTGAGCAGCTCGTCGGACGACTGACGATGTGCGTCGCCAATCTCGCGCCGCGCAAGATGAAGTTCGGCATGAGCGAGGGCATGGTGCTGGCCGCGAGCGACGATCGCGGCGGACCGTTCCTGCTGGCGCCGGACGACGGTGCGCAGCCCGGCATGCGGGTCAAATAAGACGGATCTGCGATGGGCGCATCGTTGGCCGACACGCTCGACGCCCTGTTGCCGCAGACGCAGTGCACGCGCTGCGGCTATCCGGCCTGTCGACCGTATGCCGAGGCCATGGCCGCCGGCGAAGCGCCGATCAATCGCTGCCCGCCGGGTGGTGCGGCGGGCATCGGACGACTCGCGAGTGCGCTGGGAAGCCAGCGCCTGGCCCTGGATCCGGCCTGCGGCGAGGAGCTCGCCATCGAGCGGATCGCGCGCGTGGTCGAGGCGGACTGCATCGGCTGCACCAAATGCATCCAGGCGTGTCCGGTCGATGCGATCGTCGGCGCGATGAAACTCATGCATACGGTGCTCGACGGCGAGTGCAACGGCTGCGAGTTGTGCCTGCCGGTCTGCCCGGTCGACTGCATCGTGATGGAGCCGGATCCGGCACTGCCGCCGGCCTACGTGCGCGCACCGCAGTTCCGTGCACGGTTCGAAGCGCGCACGCGGCGGCTCGAGGGCTGGGCGCGCGAGGACGAGGCGCGACGTCGCGATCGACGTACGACCCCCGGCGAACTCGATCCCGTCGCCGAAGCGCTGCGGCGCGCGCAGGCGCTTCCGTCGTGAATCCGGCCAAGCGCCGCGCGATCTATGCGCGCCTGAAGGACTCGATGCCGGCCCCGACGACCGAGCTCGAGTACGGCACGCCCTTCGAGCTGCTGGTTGCCGTGGTGCTGTCGGCGCAGGCCACCGACGTGTCGGTGAACAAGGCCACGCGCAGGCTCTATCCCGTGGCGAACACGCCCGAGTCGATCCTGGCGCTCGGCGAAGCCGGGCTGCGCGACTTCATCAAGACCATCGGCCTGTTCAACACCAAGGCCAAGAACGTCATCGCGCTGTGCCGGATCCTCCTGGAACAGCACGGCGGCCAGGTGCCGCGCGACCGCGAGGCGCTCGAACATCTACCGGGGGTCGGCCGCAAGACGGCCAACGTCGTGCTCAACACCGCCTTCGGCGAACCCACCATCGCGGTCGACACCCACATTTTCCGTGTCGCCAACCGCACGGGCCTGGCGTCGGGCAAGTCCGTCCGCGAGGTCGAGGATCGGCTCGTGAAGTTCACGCCAGATGAGTACAAGCATGACGCGCATCACTGGCTGATCCTGCACGGCCGCTACACCTGCAAGGCGCGCCTGCCGGACTGTCCGCGTTGCGTGATCCTCGATCAGTGCGAGTACCGCGCCAAGACGGTCCCTACCTGATGGGGCAGTGACGCGTCGGGCCTCCAGGCCCGATAATTTCCCTCTTTTTCTCCGCCTCCCGGATTCACGGACACAACATGGAAAACTCCGAGCTCGAGCTGTTCAGGGACAACGTTCGCCGCTTCTTCGCCGAGAACGTCGAGCCGCACTATGAGCAGTGGGAGAAGGCCGGGCGCGTGCCGCCGGAGTTCTACCTGCAGATGGCCGAGCAGGGCCTGCTGTGCGTGGACCTGCCCGAGGAGTACGGGGGCATCGGCGCGCCGTTCGAGTTCTCGGTGGCGGTGCTCGAGGAATGCGCGCGCATGGGCTTCATGTCGCTGGCCTCGAACCTGTCGGTGCATTCCGACATCGCCACGCCGTACATCCTGCATCTGGGCAGCGAGGAGCAGAAGCAGAAATACCTTCCGCGCATGGCGCGCGGCGAATGCATTGGCGCCATCGGCATGACCGAGCCCGGTGCGGGCTCCGACCTGCAGGGCATCAAGACCTCCGCCATGCCCGATGGTGAGGACCACTACCTCATCAACGGCTCCAAGACCTTCATCACCAACGGCCAGAATTCCGGCGTGGTGGTGCTGGCGACGAAGACCGATCCCAAGCTTGGCGCGCGCGGCACCACGCTGTTCACCGTCGAGTCCTCGCTCGAGGGCTTCGCGCGCGGCCGCAACCTGGACAAGGTGGGCCAGTACGCGGCCGACACCTCCGAGATGTTCTTCGACAACGTGCGGGTGCACCGCAACGAGATCCTCGGCCGCGCCGGCGGCGGCTTCGGGCACCTGGTGGATGAGCTGCCGCGCGAGCGCCTGGTGCTCGGCGCGATGGCGGTGGCCCATGCGCAGGGCGCGATGGAAAAGACCATCGAGTACGTCACCCAGCGCAAGGCCTTCGGATCGCCGATCGCGTCGTTCCAGAACACGCGCTTCGAGCTGGCCAAGATCAAGACCGAGATCGAGGTGCACCGCGCGTTCGTCGAGAAGTGCGCGCACCTGTATTCGCAGAAGAAGCTCGACGTGGCGACCGCAGCGATGGTGAAGCTCGCGACCTCGGAGATGGAGGGACGCGTCACCGACGCCTGCCTGCAGCTGTTCGGCGGTTACGGCTACATGACCGAGTATCCGATCTCGCGCTACTGGGCCGACGCGCGCATCCAGCGCATCTACGGCGGAACCTCCGAGATCATGAAGGAGGTCATCGGTCGCAGCCTCGTCGGCCGCGGCTGATACGCTACCTGCGCATTGGGAGGCTGGCGTTCAGTTGAGGCTCAGTCGCCGAAGCCAGCCTATGGGCATCGTCGGTTTCTGGGAGTACCGCATGCGTCGTTCGTCCGCCCTGGCCCTGTCGGCCGCTTTGACGTTCCTGATCTCCGCGGCCTCGTTCGCCCAGGATCCGGACACGATCGCGCCGGCTCCGGCCGAGCAGACCACGACGCCGGCGCCCGGTCCGCCGGAGAATCGGCCGATCCCGCAGGACGGCTACACGGCGCAGGAAATCGTCAACGTCGCCGGAAACTTCTTCGGCGAGACCACCGAAGGCCTGGCCAAGGTCATCGAGCGCGTTTTCGCCGAGCAGGGCAAGCCGGTGGCCTACATCACCGGTGAAGAAGCCAGCGGCGCCATCGGTGTCGGCCTGCGCTACGGGCGCGGAAACCTGATCTACCCCGACGGCGGCAACATGCCGGTGTTCTGGCAGGGTCCGTCGATCGGCTGGGACTTCGGCGGCAACGCGTCGAAGGTCTTCACGCTGGTCTACAAGCTGCAGAACACCCACGACCTGTTCCAGCGCTATCCGGGCGTCGATGGCAGCCTGTATTTCGTCGCCGGAGTGGGCGTGAACTACCAGCGCAACGGCCCGATCACGCTGGCGCCGATCCGTACCGGCGTGGGCCTGCGCGCCGGTGCCAGCGTCGGCTACCTGCACTACACGATCAAGGAGTCGTGGATCCCGTTCTGAGGATCCATCGCCCCGCGCAATGAAAGAGGCCCGCCGAAGCGGGCCTCTTTTTGGGGATCGACCAGCGCAACGATCAGAACTTCATCGCCACGCGGAAGAACATGTTGGCATCGGAGTCGTGCAGCGTGTCCTTGTCGATCTTCTTCTCCTGGATCGATTCGGCGTATGAGACCGAGGCGTCGAACGGGCCCCTGCTGAAGGTCAGCGAGGCACCGCCGTCCACCAGCGTCTTCCTCTCATCGTCGCCGCTCACGTCGTTCTCGAACTTGGCGTAGCCGTACTCGACGAACAGCCGCGGCGTCACGGCGAATCCGAACAGACCCTGGCTGTCGGTCTCCCACTGCAGGCGCGCCAGGCCACCCGAATCGCCCGACGCGACGCCGGGGAGATACGACTCGATGTTGCCGATGCCGCCCATGACCCACTGCTGCTGCTCGGGCAGCGTGTCGTCGGTGATCTGCGCGATCATCGCCAGCCGGATCGTGGCGTACTCGCCGAAGCGCACGCTCGCACCGAGCGTGGGACGGAACAGCAGGTAGCCCAGATCGGCGCGCACGCGCAACTGATCGATCTTGTTGTCACCCAGACCCGAACGCACCATCACGCCCGCGCTCAGTTCGGTCGGCAGATCCATTGGCCTGAAGACGCGCGAGTACTGCGTAGCGGCTTCGACCGAGCCGTATTCCTGCTGCTGGATGTCCTCCTCGCTCGAGGCCTCTTCGAGGATCTTGCGCGTGTAGTCGACCTTGGCCGACACGCCCCAGCGGCTGTAGAAGCTCGAGTGCAGCAGGCCGGTCCAGCCAAGCTCCACTTCGCCGATGTTGCCGGTGAGCTTCACCGGATCCGGCAGATTCAGCGCGTCCACTTCCACCTGGTAACCGGTGAAACGACCCTGCAGCGCCAGCAGGCCCCACGGCGTGACCCGGCCCCAGGCCGCCGAAAAATCACCGTAGCCGCGGGCGCCGTCGTCGTGGTCGAGACCTTCGAGACCGTAGCGGCCCGTGAAGCGCACCTCGTCACCGGTGGTGAACGAGTGCTTGGCGAACCAGTCGGCGAAATGGCGTCCGACGAACCGGTTGCCGGGATTGCCCACGCCCAGGCCCACGGCGGTGCGTTCGGGGCCGGTGTCGGTGGGCTCGATGCGCAGAATCGATCCGTCGCCATCGGGAATCAGTGTCGGCGTCGCGGCCTGACCTGCGCGATCCGCGTGCAGTGACGCGAAGGTGCGACCTGGTTCGAGTTTCTCGTCCGTGAGCGGATCGGCGCCCTCGAGCTGGTCGAAATAGGCCCGATAGCGTTCCGGCGCCTCGACCTTGGTGATCTTGCCCAGCGTGACCCCGATGTAGAGATCCGGCGCGGCCAGCGCGTAGGCCAGGCGAACCGAGGGGTACCCGGCTAGGTAGTAGGCCGCCTGGACGCGGCGGACGACGTCGGAGAGGTTCTCGGCGCCTGTGATGGCACCTTCGAGCGCCTCCTTGGAGACGACCTCGGGTCCGATGACGTGGACCTGGTTCTCCTGAAACGCGGCGCTGACATAGGCGCTGCCCTGGCCCCGGATGGTCTCCGCGGATCCGAGCTCGGGGGTGCTCGGTGCTGGCAATGCGATCGGCATCTCTCTATCCCACCTGATGAAGTCAGAATTGTTTTTCGTTATCGGTGCGCGGTCCGCGGAGCATCGTTGGTTCGATGCTCCGTCGGCCGCGCCCCGTGTGTTCTACGCGTTTACGCCATCGTTCGGGTGCCTCGGCTCACTTCTTCAGCGCGACGGTGGTCTCCTTGCGGCACGGCACGCGAACCTTGACCGGCTGGCCCTGGGCGTTGCGCTCGATCATCACGCACATGCCCTGGCTCGCGCCGCCCTCGCCCGCCTTGGCGGGCGCGTCATTCTCGCCCGGGTTGCCGGGGTTATCGCCACCGTTGCCACCACCGCCGTTGCCGCCGCCGCCATTGAGGAGGCCGACACCCGCGCCGCCGCTGGTGCCGCTCGGGGCGTTGCTGCCCTTGCCCGAATTCAGCACGCCGCCGCCGATCACGCCGCCGTTGCCCGAACCGCCGCCGTTGAGCACGCCACCGCCGACCGTCCCGCCGTTACCGGAGTCGGCCCCGTTGAGTACGCCCGCGCCCACGGTGCCGCCGTTGCCCGAGGTGTTGCCGTTGAGCACGCCGGCGCCGATGGTGTTGCTGTTGCCCGAATTGTTGCCATTGAGAACGCCCGCGCCCGCCAGGCCGCCGTTGCCGGCGTTGTTCGCGCTGAGCAGCGCCACGCCGGTCAGCTCGCCGTTGCCGGTGTTGGACCCGTTGAGAACGCCGATGCCAGCGCCGTCGCTCGAGTTGCCCGAGTTGCTGCCGTTGAGCACGCCGGCGCCGGCGACGGTGCCGTTGCCCGCATTCGAACCGCTAAGGACGCCCGCACCGGCGAAGCCGCCGTTGCCGGTGTTCGAGCCGTTCAACGCGCCCACGCCGATGCCCTGCGCCGAATTACCCGAGTTGGCGCCGTTGAGGACGCCCACACCGGCCAGGCCGGTCGCGCTCGAGTTGCCCGCGTCATTGCCCGACAGCAGCGCGACACCGATCGGGCCATTGCCGGCGCCGGCGCCGCACAGCACGCACACACCCGCCAGCGAACCGGTGCCGCTGTTGTCGCCCGCCAGCACACCCACGCCGACCGCACCGCCGGTGCCCGCCTTGTCGCCCGTCAGGGCGCCGACATTGGCGAGCGGGTTGCTGCTGTTCACCGTGTACGTGGAACCTCCGCCGACGACGATGCCGCTGTTGTCGATCACCGGCAGCAGACCCGTGACCTGCGCGGTCGGCTGGGTGGCGAAGCGCGCCGCGCTGCCGATCTGCCCGGTCAGCCCCGGGAGCGTCGCGACCTGGGTGCCCCCGGCGCTGATCGCCAACGGCTGGCCTTCGTTGAGCAGGCTGATGCCGAGCTGTCCGCCCTGTCCGCTGTTGGTGCCCGACAGCGCGCCGACACCGATCTCGGAGCCGTTGCCGCTGCCGCTGCCATTGAGGATGCCGACGCCGATCGGCCCGTTGCCGGCGTTGTCGCCCGACAGCGCGCCCAGACCCAGCAGCGTGGTCGTGTTGCCGGTGTTGTTGCCGTTGAGCACGCCGATGCCGGCGACGCCGCCGTTGCCGGTGTTGCTGCTCGAGATCAGCGCGATCGCGGCCAGGCCGTTCGGCGAAACGTTCGCCGAGCCGTCGCCGTCGAACAGGCCGATGTCGAGGAAACCGTTGTTGCCGTCCAGACCCAGCAGCGGGGTGCCGACGTTGTCGAGCTGGTCGCCGATGACGGCGACGCCACCGAGTTCGAGCACGTTCGCGATGCGGGTGCCGTTGAGCGCTTCCTGCAGCACGGTGGCGCCGAGCGGGCCATCCATCGCCGTGCCGCCGATACCCGGCAGATTGCTGGTGATGCCGCCGACGAGATCACCCAACGGGCTCAGGGCCTGCCCGAGCCCTGCCAGGCCCCCGGTTCCGGCGGTCTGCGCGCAGATGGCGAATGGGGAGAGCAGGAACAACGAACCCGCGATGCGGGCCGCGAACGATGTGCGGTACATGACGAAGACTCCCAAGTGATGAAACGAGCGACGATCGAAAGAGCCCACGTGCGTCACGCGAGCTCCCCGCTCGCGGTACGACGGTTGCGGCGAAACGGACCTGACTCCCGACCTCAGCAGACGGCATATGTCGATGCCGGGTCTCGTGTCGGAATGCCGGCCCTTGCTCCGGCGTGCAACCGTATTGGCTTCTCTTTTCGGTTGTTCACGGTACCAAACGTTAAAGAAATGAAAATGTTTCCCTGACGATCGGCTGTGCTTTCGATCACGCAGAACTTGACTCATTTGCTGCGGTCTGAATCAGCGGTCGGGAATGCGGGTTCGCAGTGTCTGCGGTCTTGTGATCTGCAAGCCCGGACTCAATTTCAGTTTCAGGATGGCAGCGCTTACCATCCCTCGATTCATATCCATGGAGGTTGCAATGAATCAGCGTCCTTATCCCGCAGCCGTGGTCGGCGGCCGTACGTTCGAGCATGGCGCCGGCGAGGCCAGCGGCAAGGTGCTGCGCCAGACGTACATGCTGCTATCGGCGACCCTGCTGTTCAGCGCGCTGCTGGCGGGCGTGTCGATGGCGCTCCATGTGCCCTACGGCATCAGCCTGGTCTGCTCGTTGGTGGCGCTCGGCCTGCTGTGGTTCGTGGTACCCCGCACCGCCAACTCCGAGGCCGGCATCTGGGTCGTGTTCGCGGTGACCGGCCTGTTGGGCTTCGGCCTGGGCCCCATCATCAACGCCTACGTCGGACGCTTCGCCAACGGCGGTCAGCTGGTGATGATGGCGCTGGGCCTGACCGGTGCGACCTTCATCGGCCTGTCGGCCTATGCGATCAAGACGCGGCGCGACTTCAGCTTCATGCGCAGCTTCCTGGTCGGGGGTGTGCTGCTGGCGTTCGTGCTGAGCATCGGCCTGCTCGTGGCCTCGATGTTCGGCTTCTACTACCAGCCGCTGGCGCTGGGCATCTCGGCGATGTTCGCGCTGCTGATGGTCGGCATGATCCTGTGGCAGACCAGCGACATCATCAACGGTGGCGAGACCAACTACGTGCTGGCGACCATCGGCCTGTACGTGTCGATCTACAACCTCTTCACCAGCCTGCTGCACCTGCTCGGATTCGCCGCCGGCGACGACTGAGCCGGGGATTTCAGGACGTGCCGGTGGCACGTCCTGCACGGCGAAGGCTCGGGGCTGGGGCCCCGACCCCGCGAAACGCCGGGGCTCGCAGGGCGCAGACGCCCGTCAATCTCATCGAGAAGGCCCCGTTCACGCGGGGCCTTTTCTTTGCCCAACGGAGAACCGCCGATGAACTGGAGCGTGGTGGCGCAGACTTCGGGTCTGCTGATCCTGTCCAACGTGTTCATGACACTGGCGTGGTACGCGCATCTGCGCGACCTGCGCGACAAGCCCTGGATCATCGCGGCGCTGATCAGCTGGGGCATCGCCCTGTTCGAATACCTGCTGCAGGTGCCGGCCAACCGCATCGGCTACGGCACGATGAGCCTGCCGCAGCTCAAGATACTGCAGGAGGTCATCACGCTTTCCGTGTTCGTACCGTTCGTGCTGATCTACATGAAGCAACCGATCAAGCTCGATTACCTGTACGCGGCTCTGTGCATGGTCGGCGCGGTGTATTTCGTGTTTCGCAATTGAGCGAGGGACGATTTTCCCAGCCTCGCGATGAGGCCCGCACGCTAGCCTAGCGGCCTTTCGCACCTCAGCCCGGGATCCGATTCGATGAAGTTCGACGACTACGTGCGGCACGACGCCATGGGGCTTGCCGATCTGGTCGCCCGCAACGAAGTGTCCGCTGCCGAACTGCTCGACGCCGCGATCGCACGGGCCGATGCGGTCAATCCGGCGATCAACGCGATCGTGCGGCGACTCGATGGCCGCGCGCGCGATCGCATCGGGGCCGAGGATCTCGCGGGCCCGTTCGCCGGCGTGCCGTTCCTGATCAAGGATCTGACCGCCGAATTCGGCGGCGAGCCGATCAGCAGCGGCAGCCGCTTCCTGGCCGACTACGTGCCGGCCCACGACTCGGAACTGGTGCGCCGCTACAAGGCGGCGGGACTGGTGATCTTCGGCAAGACCAACACGCCGGAATTCGGGCTCACACCGTTCACCGAATCGCGGCTGTTCGGTCCGGCGCGCAACCCCTGGAACCCGCAGCGCACGCCCGGAGGATCCAGCGGCGGCGCCGGCGCGGCGGTCGCGGCGGGCATCGTGCCCATGGCCAACGGCGGCGACGGCGGGGGGTCGATCCGCATCCCGGCCTCGTGCAACGGCCTGGTCGGACTCAAGCCCTCGCGCGGCCTGGTCCCGTTCGGGCCCAACGCCGGAGAAAGCTGGTGGGGCTTCACCGCTGAGCATGTGATCACGCGCAGCGTGCGCGATTCGGCCGCGGCGCTCGACGCGACCGCCGGACCCGACGCCGGCTGTCCGTACTTCACGACGCCGGACGCCAGCTACCTGTCCGCGATCGCCGAGCCGCCGCGACGACTGCGCATCGCGTTCACCGCCAGGCCGCTGGCCGGTCGATCGATGGACCCCGAGTGCGGCGAAGGCCTGGCGCGCACCGTGCGCCTGCTGCAGGACCTGGGCCACGAGCTGATCGAATCCGCTCCGCCGGTGTCGCGCGAGGAATTCACGCACGCGTTCACGACGATGCTGTGCGGCGAGACCGCCGCCACGCTCTCGGGCGCGGCGCGCGACCTGAAGCGTCCTTTCGATCGCGATCTGGTGGAACCCGCGACGCTGGCGCTCGCGCGCATCGGCCGCGCCGTGACCGCCGAGGAGGCCGCGCTCGCACGCCAGTATTTCGGACGCCTGACGCGCCGCATCGGCCACTGGTTCGCGGACTACGACGTGCTGTTGACGCCCACGCTAGGGCGGCCGCCGTTCCCGATCGGCACGCTGCAGCCCGATGGCTTCGAACGCGCGCAGCTGGCGCTGATCAACCGCCTGCCGATCGCGGGCCTGATCAAGTCGGGGCCGATGCTGATGAAGTTCGCGGAGAAGACGTTCGACTGGATTCCCAACACGCCGGTGTTCAACGCCACCGGCCAGCCGTCGATCTCGCTGCCGCTGCACATGAGCCGCGATGGGCTACCGGTCGGCATGATGTTCACCGCGCCGCTGGCGCAGGATGCGCGACTGCTGCAGCTGGCCGCGCAGCTCGAACAGGCGCAGCCGTGGTTCGATCGCAGGCCGGATTTGTAGAAGTCGCAACCGTAGCCCGGGCGCAGCCCGGGGACTATCGAAAGAATCCCCGGGCTACGGGGGCCGCTATTGCGCCGCGATGTTCGCGCGGCTGCCGCGCAGCACGAATTTCTGGATCTTGCCCGTCGCGGTCTTGGGCAGTTCCTTCACGAAGTGGAACGCGGTCGGCACCTTGAAGCCCGCGAGGTTTTCCTTGGCGAAGGCCTTGAGCTCCTCCGCGGTCGCGGTCTTGCCCGCGTGGAGCACGACGAACGCGTTGGGCGATTCGCCCCACTTCTCGTGCGGCATGCCCACCACCGCGACCTCGAGCACCGACGGATGACGCAGCAGCGCGCCTTCGACCTCGATCGACGAGATGTTCTCGCCGCCCGAAATGATCACGTCCTTGAACCGATCACGGATCTCGATGTAGCCGTCCGGGTGCACGACCGCCGCGTCGCCGGAATGGAACCAGCCGCCGGCGAAGGCCTTGGCGGAAGCTTCCGGATCGTTGTAGTAGCCCTTCATCACGACGTTCCCGCGCGCGACGATCTCGCCCAGCGTGTTGCCGTCGTGCGGCACCGGCACCATGTTGTCGTCGACCACGTCGAGTTCGCCCGAGGTGATCAGCTCGACGCCCTGGCGCGATTTGATCTTCGCGCGCTCGCCGGCCGACAGCTTGCCGTGCGCCGGCAGCGGCTCGCAGATCGAGATGAACGGCGCGGTCTCGGTCAGGCCGTAGACCTGCGTGATCTCCCAGCCGAGTTCGCCTTCCATGCGCTCGATGGTGGCGGCCGCCGGCGGCGCACCGGCGGTGAACACCTTGACGCCCTTGCGCACGGCCCTGCGCTGCTCCTCGGGTCCATTGGCGATCGAGATCAGCACCGTCGGCGCCGCGCACAGGTGCGACACCGACTCGCGGTTGATCGTGTCGTAGATCGCGGTCGGATCGATCTTGGGCAGGCAGACGTGCGTGGCACCAGCCGCCGTCACCGTCCAGGTGAAGGTCCAGCCGTTGGCATGGAACATCGGCAGCGTCCAGAGATAACGATCCGCCGGCGTCATGTTCCAGTGCACCAGCGTGCCGACCGAATTCGCCCACGCGTTGCGGTGCGTGATCATCACGCCCTTGGGGCGCGAGGTCGTGCCGCTGGTGTAGTTGATGGTGAGTAGGTCGAGTTCCGCGACCTCGGGGCGTTCGAACTTGGGCGAGGCCGCGGCCACCAGATCCTCGTACGCGAGCCAGCCTTCCTTGCTGCCGCCCAGGCCGACGAAGTGCTCGACCGTGGTCATCTTCGACCGCACGCTGTCGACCAGCCCGAAGTAGTCCGGGTGCACGCACAGCACCTTGGAACCGCTGTGGTTGGCCAGGTAGATGAAGTCGTCCGCAGTCAGGCGGTAGTTCATCGGCACGAGCACGGCGCCCATCTGCGGCACCGCGTAGTACTGCTCGAGATGCGCGTGGGTGTTCGGGGCGATGGTGCCCACGCGATCGCCCTTCTTCACGCCGAGCTTGGCCAGCGCGTTCGACCAGCGGTCGCAGCGCTCGCCGAACTGCGAATAGGTCCAGCGCTGGCTGCCGTCGACCACGGCCTCGCGGTCCGGATGCAGCTTGCGCGCGCGCCGGAAGAAATCCAGCGGGCTCAGTGGCGTTTCCATCGACTCGTCTCCTCTCTCTAGCCCAACTTTGGTTGCCGTCTGTGCACGACGGTCGGACAGCCAGACTAGTGACCCACGACGGGTCGAATCAACTACTCGGTCGGGGAGGACGGCGCTTGGGGCGTGCCCTCAGCCGGGTTCGCGCAACACCTGCTTTCGCACTTTTCCGGTGGGCGTTCGGGGCAGCGTCTCCACCCAAGTAAACCCGGTCGGCACCTTGAACGGCGCGAGCGAATCGCGCAGGAACGAAGCGAGCTCCTCGTCGCCCGCACGCGCGTCGTCCTGGGGCACGAGGAACGCGTGCGCCGATTCGCCCAGCTGCGCGTGCGGCAATCCCACCACCGCGGCTTCCCGCACCGCGGGATGGCGCAGCAGCGCGTGCTCGACCTCGATCGACGAGATCAGCTCATCGCCGCTGATGATGATGTCCTTGAAACGGTCGCGGATCTCGACGCTGCCGTCCGCATGCATCACCGCGGCGTCGCCGGTATGGAACCAGCCGCCGGCGAACGCGCGCGCGCTGGCTTCCGGGTCGTGGTAGTAGCCCTTCATCACGACGCCGCCGCGCACCACGATCTCGCCGAGGGACTGGCCGTCGCAAGGCACGTCCTGGCCCTCCTCGTCGACCACCCGCAACTCTCCCGAGGTCAGCAGCTCGGTTCCCTGACGCGCCTTGTTGCGCGCGCGCTGACCCACGCTCGACGTCCCGCCGTCATCGACGGGCGTGCAGACCGTCAGGAACGGCGCGGTTTCGGTCAGGCCGTAGGCGTGCGTGACGTCCCAGCGCAGGCGCTGTTCGATGCGCTCGATCGTGGCGGCCGCGGGCGATGCGCCCGCCGTGAGAACCCGGACACCGGGCGGCATCCGGCGGCGGATCGACTCGGTGACATTGGCCATGCCGATCATCGCGGTCCTGCCCGCGCAGAGCATCGTCACGCGCTCGCGCACGATCAGTTCGCCCGCGAGCCTGGCTTCCGGCAGACGCATGCACACGTGCGTCGCGGCCGCGGCGGTGACGGTCCACACGTAGCCCCAGCCGTTGGCGTGGAACATCGGCAGCAGCCACAGGTAGCGATCCTCCGGACGCACCGGCCAGTGCAGCAGCGAACCCACCGTGTTCACCCACACGTTGCGGTGCGTGATCATCGCGCCGCGCGGACGCACGGTCGTGCCGCTGGTGTAGTTGATCGCGATCAGTTCGTTTTCGTCGATCGCCGCCGGCGCAAAGCGCCCGTCCGACTGCTCCAGCAGCGCTTCGTAGTCTTCCCAGCCCGGCGGCGCGTCGCCGTCGAGCGCGATGAAATGCGTGACCGATTCGAGCTGACCGCGGATGCCCTGGATCAGCTCGACGTACTCGCGACCCGCGCACACCAGGCGCGCGCCGCAATGCCGGATCAGCGCGACGAAATCGTCGGCGATCAGGCCCACGTGCAGCGGCACGATCACCGCGCCGATCTGCGGCACCGCGTAGAACTGCTCTAGCTGCACGTGCGTGTTGGCGGCCAGCGTCACCACGCGATCGCCCTGCCCCACGCCCATTCGCGCCAGCACCGCGGACCAGCGATCGCAGCGGTCGAAGAACTGCGCGTAGGTGAAGCGGCGATCACCGTCGACCACCGCCTCGCGATCGCCGTGCAGGCGCCGCGTGCGGCGCGCGAACGCCAGCGGCGACTGCGGCACCTCGATGCGGCGCCGCTCCTCCTCGGGATGCACCTCGGGGGGCGGCGGCGCGTCGGCGCGCTTTTCGCCGGCCAGCGCCACCGCGTGCGTGCGCCCGACGGCGCCGAGCTTTCCGTAGACGTTCTTGAGGTGGTACTTGACGGTCTGCTCGGAGATGCCGATCGCCCGCGCGATCTGCTTGTTCGACAGTCCCGAGCGCAGCAGTTCCAGCACGCGCGATTCGCGTGGCGTCAGCGGTTCCTGGGGCGCATTGGTGGCCATGACGCGATCAGCATGACGCAGCACCCGAAACGGCGCTAACGCGCCGTGTCAGGTCTTGCGCGGATCGAAGTCCTCGAACAGCCGCGACAGCGCTTCGTAGGCACCGCGCTCGGTATCGTCGCGAGGCGCAGGGGTCACGATGCGCAGGCTCACCGTCTGGTCACCGGGCTCCTTGCCGGGCAGGCCGCGGCCCTTCAGGCGCAGGCGCTTGCCGCTCTGCGTTCCGGGCGGAACGTTGAGTTCGACGTTGCCGCCCAGCGTGGGCACGGGAATCTTGGCGCCCAGCGCCGCCTCCCAGGGCGCGATGTTGACGGAGACCTTGATGTCGCGGCCTTCGGCCTTGAAGTGCGGGTGCTCGGCGAACTCCACTTCGAGGATCAGGTCGGCGCCGCGCGGGCCCTGCTCGCCAAGCCGGATCGACTGGCCTGACGTGATGCCCTTGGGAATGCGCACGCTCAGCGTGCGGCCGTCGGCCAGGCTCACCTGGCGCGTGCCGCCGTGGAACGAATCCTCGAGCGTGATCTCGATGCGCGCCCGCGCCGGCTGCGGCGCGCGACGGAACTGATCGTCCTCGTCCTCGAACTGGAAGCGGCCGCCGCCCATCCCGCCGGCGCCACCGGCGCTGCCGAACAAGGTCGAGAAGAAATCGGAGAAGCCGCCCGGTCCGCCACCGCCGCCCGCGCCACCGAATCCGCCGCCGAAATTTCCACCACCGAAATTGCGGTTCCAGCCCGGCGGCGGCGTGAACCCGGCACCGGACTTCCAGTTCGCGCCCAGCGTGTCGTAGGCCTTGCGCTTCTCCGGATCGGACAGCACCTCGTTGGCCTCGTTGGCCTCCTTGAACTTCTCCTCGGCGCCCTTCGCCTTGTTCTTGTCCGGATGGAACTCGCGCGCGAGCTTGCGGTAGGCCTTCTTGATCTCGTCGGCCGACGCAGAACGGCTCACGCCCAGAATCTTGTAGTAGTCCTTGTATTCCATCGTGCAGGTTCGAAAGGCATCGCCCCGGATGCCGAAAGATTTGTGCCCGGCGCCCTCAATTCAAGACCGAAATCCGGCGCATCAGGCTCGCGTGCGCAGGAAATGCTCGCGGTAGTAGCGCAGTTCGGTCACCGAATCGCGGATGTCGTCGAGCGCCAGATGCGTCGAGCCCTTGGTGAAACCGGCCGCGACGTCGGGCATCCAGCGGCGGCACAGCTCCTTGAGCGTCGAGACATCGAGGTTGCGGTAGTGGAAATGGCGCTCGAGCGACGGCATCCAGCGCGCGAGGAACCGCCGATCCTGGCAGATCGAGTTGCCGCACATCGGCGATCTGCCCGCCGGCACCCAGCGCGCGAGGAATTCCAGCATCTGCTTTTCGGCCGCGGCCTCGCTGACGCGGCTGTCGCGCACGCGCTGCGTCAGCCCCGATCCGCCGTGCTGACGCGTGTTCCATTCGTCCATCACGGCGAGCGTCGCGTCGTCCTGGTGGACGGCGATCACCGGCCCTTCGGCGAGCAGGTTCAGGTCGGAGTCGGTCACCAGGGTCGCCATCTCGATGATGCGGTGCTGCTCGGGCACCAGCCCGGTCATCTCGAGGTCGATCCAGATCAGGTTGTCTTCGTGGGAAGCCATGGCACGGGCGCGAAGTGGAGCGGGCGGATCCGCATCGTAAACCGGCGTGGTCAAAGGCGAAGCGGATAAGCTGGCGCAAACGAGAAGGGCAAGAACGATGGGCGACGACCACGGCAAGAGCCGGCACCGCTTCGATACCCGCTGCATCCATGCCGGCCAGGCGCCCGATCCGGCGACCGGCGCGGTGATGCCGCCGATCTCGCAGTCGTCGACCTTCGTGCAGGACGCCCCCGGCGTGCACAAGGGCTTCGAGTATTCGCGCGCGCACAACCCGACTCGCTTCGCCTGGGAACGCTGCGTCTGCGCGCTCGAATCGGGCTCGCGCGCGCTGGCATTCGCGTCGGGAATGGCCGCGAGCGCAACGGTGCTGGAACTGCTCGACCCCGGCAGCCACGTCATCGTCACGCAGGACGTCTACGGCGGCAGCTATCGCCTGTTCCAGGGCGTTCGCGAGCGCAGCGCGGGGCTGGGCTTCAGCTACGTCGATCTGCGCGACCCATCGGCGCTGGAAGGCGCGATCCGCCCCAACACGCGCATGGTGTGGGTGGAGACCCCGACCAACCCGATGCTGCGCCTGGTGGATCTGTCCGCGATCGCGGCGATCGCGCGCCGCCACGGCCTGCTGAGCGTGGCGGACAACACCTTCGCCAGTCCCTTCCTGCAGCGCCCGATCGAGCACGGGTTCGACCTGGTCACGCATTCGTCGACCAAGTACCTCAACGGGCACTCGGACATGGTCGGCGGCGTCGTGGTCGTCGGCGACGATCGTGCGCTGGGCGATCGCGTGCGCTTCCTGCAGTCGGCGGTCGGCGCGATCGCCGGTCCGTTCGACGCGTACCTGGCGCTGCGCGGAGTCAAGACGCTGGCGCTGCGCATGCGTCGCCACTGCGACAACGCACTCGAACTGGCCGACTGGCTCGAGCGGCATCCCAAGGTCGAAGCGGTGCACTACCCCGGCCTGGCCTCGCATCCGCAGCACGCGCTGGCGCGCGCGCAGATGCCGCTGGGCTTCGGCGGCATGATCACGTTCTCGCTCAGGTCGGACCTGGCGGGCACGCATCGATTCCTCGGCGGGGTGGAGCTGATCGCGCTGGCCGAATCGCTCGGCGGCGTGGAGAGCCTGATGGGACATCCGGTCACGATGTCCCACGGCGGCGTTCCGGAAAGCGAACGCCTGAAGGTCGGCATCACCGACAACCTGTGCCGGTTCTCGGTCGGAATCGAGGACGCGGTCGATCTGCGCGCGGACCTCGCGCAGGCGCTCGCGCGTGTCTGATCCGAGCCGAACCCCATTTGCGCTTCGGCGCCGTTGACAGGTTGCGACGCCTGAATCCTTTCCAGGGGAGCCCCGCATGACCCTTCGCCGCTTCGCCGTCGAAATCCGACTGCCGATCCTGACGATGCTGTTGCTGCTCGTCTGCCCGCAGATGCTCTTCGCGGCGCCGCTGCCGGCGCGCGACGTGCCGGATCCGCTGAAGCCGTGGATCCCGTGGGTGATGCAGGGCCAGGAAGCGCGCTTCTGTCCGCCGGCCCACGACGACGGCAATCGACGCCTGTGCCACTGGCCGTCGCGCGTGGCGCTCGAGCTGGGCGCCGACGGCGGCCGGTTCGAGATGGGCGTGACGCGCCTGGCACCGGGCTGGGTGATGCTGCCGGGCGACGGTCCGCGCTGGCCGCAGGAGGTCAGCGTCGACGGTCGCGCCGCGCCGGTGCTGGACCGCTACGGCGTTCCCTCGCTCTGGGTGGAGACCGGCACGCATCGCGTGCAGGGGCGGTTCGCGTGGAAGACGCTGCCCGAATCGCTGCGCGTGCCGCCCGAGGCCGGACTGATCGAGCTCACGCTCAACGGCCGCGGCGTGCCGCATCCGCAGCGCGACGAGCGCCAGCAGCTGTGGCTCGGACGTCGCGCGGTGGCCGCCGACGCGCAGGCCGAGCGCCTCGAACTGCGGGTGTTCCGGATGATCGACGACGACATCCCGCTGACCGTCACCACGCAGATCGAGATCAACGCCGGCGGCGAAGTGCGCGAGGAGATCATCGGTCCGGTGATGCTGCCCGGCCTGTTGCCGCTGGCGATCTCGGGCGACCTGCCGGCACGCCTGGAGGACGACGGCCGCCTGCGGGTGCAGCTGCGTCCGGGCCAGTGGCGGCTGACCCTCGTGGCGCGCTCGACCGCGCCGGTGACGCAGCTCACCGCCGCGCCGGCGCACGAGCAGTGGGCCGACCAGGAGATCTGGTCGCTGCAGACGCATCACGAACTGCGCGTGATCGAACCGTCCGGCGTCTCCCCGACCGATCCGCGCCAGGTCGGTGTCCCGGCCGAATGGCAGCACATGCCCGCGTTCCTGGTCGAACCGGGCAACACGCTCAAGCTCACCGAGACGCAGCGCGGCAGCCCGGATCTGACGCCCGACCAGCTGACGCTGCAGCGTCAGCTGTGGCTGGACTTCGACGGCGGCGGCTTCACCGTGCAGGACCAGTTGGGCGGTCGCCTGGCGCGCACGTGGCGGCTCGAAGCGCAGGCGCCGATCGCGCTGGGCCGCGTGCAGGTCGACAACGAGCCGCAGCTGATCACCAAGCAGGGCCAGGGCGTGGGCGTCGAAGTGCGTCACGGCGTGCTGAACCTGGTCGCCGACAGCCGCATCGAGGACGGCGCGCGGCGCATTCCCGCCGGCGGCTGGAACACCGATCTGCAAGGCATCAACACCACGCTGCACCTGCCGCCCGCGTGGCGCCTGCTCGCCGCGCCCGGCGTCGACAACGTGCCGGACACCTGGCTCGCCCGCTGGAGCCTGCTGGACCTGTTCCTCGTGCTGATCGCGTCGATCGCCGCGCTGCGCCTGTTCGGTCGCACCACCGCCGCGCTGACCTTGGTGACGCTGGCGCTGACCTGGCACGAACCTTCGGCGCCGCGCTGGACGTGGCTGAATCTGATCGCGGCGATCGCGTTGCTGCGCGCGCTGCCCGCGTCGTTCGACGGCAGCGGACGGCTGCGCAAGCTGCTGCTCGGCTACCAGTGGGTGGCAGCCGGAATTCTTGCGCTCGTGGCGCTGCCGTTCGCGGTGCAGCAGGCGCGCATCAGCCTGTATCCGCAGCTAGAGGTCGAGTACGGCTTCGCCAACTTCGGTGGCATGGCTGGCGGGCGCGGTTTCGACATGGCGCAACAGCAGGCCAACGTCGACATGGACGCCGGCAACGTGGCGACGATGGAGATGGAAGCGCAGATGTCGATGCCCGCACCGGCCGCGCCGATGGTCGACGAGATGCGCCAGACCAAGGAGGTCATGAGCCGGCGTGCGAAGTCCGTCAGCGAAAACGTCTCGCAGGCCTCGATCCAGAAGCTCGACCCGAACGTGCTGACGCAGACCGGTCCGGGCCTGCCTGCCTGGGGCTGGCGCCAGGCGTCGCTGAACTGGTCCGGTCCGGTCACGTCCGACCAGGATTTCCGGCTGTGGCTGATGCCGCCGTGGCTGACACGCACGCTGGGCTGGCTGTCGATCGCGCTGATCGCGTTGCTCGCGATGCGCTGGCTGCAGGTGGCGCCGCGGCTGCCGCGCCTCCCGCTGCGGGGCGCCGCGTCGGCCGCGGTCATCATCGCCCTCGGTGCGACGACGCTGCTGGCAACGCCGTCGACGGTCCATGCGCAGGACCCCAATGCGCTGATGCCGCCGCAACCGCAGCCGCCTCCGCCGCCCGCGGTGCTGGACGAACTGCGCGAGCGCCTGACCGCACCGCCGGACTGCCTGCCCCACTGCGCGAACTGGGCGCGACTGGGTGTCGAGGTGAGCGGCGGCGAACGCCTGAACCTGAGGCTGATCGCGGAGGCGCAGGTCGATACCGCGCTGCCGCTGCCGGTGCCGCGCGTCAGCGCGGGGCAGAGCCGCGTCTGGCAGCCGCAGGCCGTGCTGCTGGACGATCGCGCCGCCGACCTGCTGCGCGACGAGGCCGGTGCGCTGTGGCTGCGCGTGCCCGCGGGCCGGCACACGGTCGTCGTCAGCGGCGATCTCACCGGCTTCGCGCAGGTGCAGCTGCCGACCTCGCCGGCGCCGCGACAGGCGAGCGCCGAGGCCAACGGCTGGCTCGTCACCGGCATCGATGCGCAGGGACAGCCGGGCAGCGTGATCGACCTGATCCGCGAGCGTCGCGACGACACGCCTTCGGCCGGCGCCGCCGAGGAAGGCGGCAGCGCGCAACAGCTTCCGCCGCTGCTGCGCCTGACGCGCACGCTGCAACTCGGCCTGGTCTGGAGCGCCCAATCGACGCTGACGCGCGAAGGCAGCGCGCAGGGCGCGTCGATCGTGACGTTGCCGGCGCTGCCCGGCGAGGTGGTCACCGGCGATTCGGTGCGCGTCGCCGCCGGCAGGATCCAGGCGAGCTTCGCGCCCGGACAGCGCGCGGTGACGTGGAGCTCGCGCCTGGCCACCGTCGAGAAACTCGCGCTGGAGGCCGGCAGCGAGAGCGGGATCATCGAGACCTGGCGCTTCGACGTGAGCCCGCTGTGGCACGTCGACTTCGCGGGCCTGGCCGCGGTGAGCAACCAGGAAGGCGACTGGCGTCTGGTGACGTTCCGTCCGTGGCCGGGCGAGAAGGTGCAGGCGCAGATCACGCGACCGGTCGCGGTGCAGGGCCAGGTGATGACGCTCGATTCGGCGGAGCTGGGCGTCCAGCCGGGAATGCGCGCGACCGACTACACGCTGGCCCTGCTGATGCGTGCGAGCCAGGGCGGTCAGCACGTCGTCACGCTGCCCGCCGGCCTGAGCCTGCAGGGGCTCGACATCGACGGACAGGCGCAGCCGGCGCGACTCGAAGGCGAGCGCGTGATCCTGCCGCTGCGACCCGGCGCGCAGACGCTGACGTTGCGCCTGCGCTCGGACGAGGGACTCGGAAAGCTGACGTCGACGCCGGCGTTCGCGCCGGGCACGCCCGGCGTCAACGCACGCATCCACGTGCAGCTGCCGCCGGATCGCTGGGTGCTGCTGGTCGGCGGACCTGCACTGGGCCCGGCGGTGCTGTTCTGGGGCGTGCTCGCGGTGCTGGTGGTGGTCGCGCTCGGACTCGGCCGCGTGGGCCTGACGCCGCTCAAGGGCCTGCAGTGGGCGCTGTTGATGATCGGCCTGTCGCAGGTGCCGATCGCCGGCGCCGCGGTCGTCGCCGGCTGGCTGTTCGCGCTGGCGCTGCGCGCGCGGGTGCCGGAGCACTGGAGCGCAGGACGCTTCAACCTGATGCAGGTGCTGCTCGCGATCTGGACCGTGGTCGCGCTGGGCACGCTGTTCGGCGCGGTCGCGCAGGGCCTGCTCGGGCAGCCCGACATGCAGATCGCCGGCAACGGATCCAGCGCCTATCAGCTGATGTGGTACCAGGACCGCTTCCAAGACACGCTGCCGCGCGCGTGGGTGCTGTCGGTCTCGATCTGGTTCTACCGCGGCCTGATGCTGCTGTGGGCGCTGTGGCTGGCCAACAGCCTGTTGAACTGGCTGCGCTGGGGCTGGTCGCAATACTCCGCAGGCGGGCTGTGGCGCAAGAAGCCGGTCGTGGTCACGCCGCCGGCAGCGCCGGCCGCCGGAGAAACGCCATGACCGATCTGACCAGGAAGCGCTGCGTGCCCTGTGAAGGCAACGTTCCGCCGCTCGATGCGACGGCGATCGAATCGCTGTCGAAACAGCTCGATGCGCGATGGAAACGCGTCGACGACGGCAAGGCCCTGCGCGCGCAGTTCGACTTCAAGAACTACTGGCACACCACCGCGTTCGTGAATGCGGTGGCCTACGTCGCGCATCGCGAGGACCATCATCCCGACATCGCGTTCGGCTACAAGCAGGCGACGATCACGTGGTGGACGCACGCCGCCGGTGGACTGACCGAGAACGACTTCATCTGCGCGGCGAAGGTCGACGCGCTGGTCGCGAACTAGGGCGCCGTCCTGGCCGCTGACTGCGCCGGCGTTTTGGGCTTTTCCGGAGGCGGCTGGCTCGATGCCGGGATCGGCTTGCCCGCCGCGAGCGCGTCGAGCGCCGTCGTCATCTGCTCGTCGCTGAGCGTGTAGCGCAGCTCGCCGACCTTGTCGCGCTGCTTGTTGATCAGCAGCACCACGCCGGTGCCCTTGTTGGCGAAGTAGATCGGGCCGACGTTGAGATCCTTCGCGCGCTGCCGCGAGCGCGTCTTGCGATCGTCGTTGGTCATGTCGAAGCGCTCGAACTCGATGCGCTGCGCGTACTTCGGCATCAGCTTGTCGAGCCGCGGCACGATCTGTTTGCAGTTGAAGCACCAGTCGGCGTACACGAGGATCGCGTACGGCTTGCTCAGCGGCTCGATCGCGTGGACCGGCGCGAGCCACGCGCACAGCAGCAGGCACAGCGCAGCGGGTCTCATACGGGCGTACGACCCGACAGCGCGTGCGCCAGCGTGCCGCCGTCGACGTACTCCAGCTCGCCGCCCATCGGCACGCCGTGGGCGATGCGCGTCACCTTGACGCTCGCACCCTTGGCCATCTCGGCGACGAAGTAGGCGGTGGCCTCGCCTTCGACGGTCGGGTTGGTGGCGACGATCATTTCCTGGATCTGGCCCTCGTCCAGCAAGGCCTGCAGCTGGGCCAGGCCCAGCTGCTCGGGTCCGATGCCGTCGAGCGGCGACAGGCGTCCCATCAGCACGAAGTAGCGGCCGCGATACGCGGTGCCGCCTTCGATGGCCATCAGGTCGGCCGGCGTCTCGACCACGCACAGCTGACCGGTCGCGGTGCGCGCCGGCGTGCAGTAGCGGCAGCTGGCGTCCTCGCAGAACATGCGGCAGGTCGGACAGCGCGTGATGCCGGTGAGCGCCTCGCCCAGGGTCTGCGCCAGCTTGTCGGCTCCGGCGCGGTCACGATCGAGCAGGTGGAACGCCATCCGCTGCGCCGACTTGGGGCCGACGCCCGGAAGCTTGCGCAGCGCCTCGATCAGGCGCGAAAGGCGCGGAGAATAGGTATTCATTCGATGCGGATTCTACCGACGATGATCGACGGACGATGACCGGCCTGGACCCGATCGCGGACGTCGCGCTGCTGTGCGCCTTTGCGCTGGTCGCCGGCTTTCTCGATGCGGTCGTCGGCGGCGGCGGACTGATCCAGATTCCCGCGCTGATGATCCTGCTGCCCGAGGCGCCGATCGCCGCGCTGTTCGGCACCAACAAGTGCGTGTCGGTCTGCGGTACCTCCGCGGCGATCTGGCAGTACACGCGCCATGTCGAGATTCCGTGGCGGCCGGTGCTGCCGACCATGCTGACGGCGTTGCTGTCCGGCTTTCTCGGCGCCGCGACGGTCAGCCTCCTGGACCCCGATGCCCTGCGTCCGGTGATCCTCGCGGTGCTGGTGCTCGTGCTGGTCTACACGCTGTGGCGCAAGGACTTCGGCGCGATCCACGCGCCCAGGCTCGGCCACCACGCGCAGGTCGTGGCGGGCCTGGCGGCCGGCGCCGTCATCGGCTTCTACGACGGCTTCCTGGGACCGGGCACCGGCAGCTTCCTGGTGCTCGCATTCGTCGCGCTGTTCGGCTTTTCGTTCCTGCACGCATCGGCCGTCGCCAAGATCGTCAACGTGACCACCAACGTCGCCGCGATCGCCTACTTCGTTCCGCGCGGCCACGTCATCCCCACGCTGGTCGTGCCGATGGCGTTGGCCAATCTCACCGGCGGATGGCTCGGCGCACACGTCGCCATCCGGCACGGCAGCGGTTTCGTGCGCGGCGTGTTCCTGGTCGTGGTCGGTCTGCTGCTGGCGCGCTTCGCGTTCGACATCTTCGTCGGCGACCGCTGACGGCCGCGTCAGGAAACGCCTGGCACCGGGCTTGCACCGGGGCCGCAGCGAGTGATCGAGGGAAGACCGTTGTCGGCTGCATCCACGAGACCCCTGCGCCTGTTGCTGGTAGAGGACAGCGAACCCTGCCGCGCGCTTTTCGCCTGCCTGATCGAGGACGTACGCGGCTGCGTCGGCGCCGGCATCGAATGCGATTGCGCGTGCTCCGGGGCCGAGGCACTCGATCGGCTTCGCGACCGGCACTACGACGCGCTGGTGCTCGACCAGAACATGCCCGGCATGAGCGGACTCGAAGTCCTGGCGGCGTTGCGCCATATCCGGTGGGATGCTGCGCATCCCAAGGTGCTCGCCTACTCGAGCTGCGATGCGCCGGATTTTCGTCGGCGGTGCCTGGCTGCCGGCGCGGACGCCTTTGCATCCAAGTACATGTGTGCGCCCGAATTCATTTCCGTACTGCAGCAGTTGGGCCTGGTCGCAGGCGACGCGGCCGGCTCGCACGCATGAGCGCACCGCCAGCCCTTTCGGTGCTGCTGGTCGAGGACTACGCGATCGACGCGTTGTACCTGATTGAAATCCTAGACGGCGTGGAGCCCGCGCAGCGTCCGCACGTCGAGCACGTCGGCTCGATCGCCGACGCCGAACAGACGCTGGCCGAGCGCACGTTCGACTGCGTGCTGCTGGACCTCGCGCTGCCGGACGGCCACGGCGTCGAGAACGTGCAGCGCATTCGCGCCGCGAGCCGCACCGCGACGATCGTCGTCATGACCGGCCTGGACGACGAGCGCCGTGCGATCGAGGCGCTCGAACTGGGCGCACAGGACTACCTCGTCAAGGGCCGGCTGGATTCCGCCGATCTGATGCGGCACCTGCGGCGCGCGATCCAGCGACATCGCCTCGTGACGGATCTGGACCGTGAGCACGAACTGCAGAAGCGCCTGGCCGGGCGCGACGCGCTGACCGGGCTGGCCAATCGCCAGCTGCTCGGCGAGCGGGCGCGCGACGAGATGGCGCACGCGCGCCGCCGCGGCGACCGCCTCGCTTTCTGCTTCATCGATCTCGATGGCTTCAAGGCCATCAACGATGCGCTCGGGCACGCGGCCGGAGACGTCGCGCTGATCGCGGTGGCCGATGCGCTGCTCGAGGCCGTGCGCGCCGAAGACACCGTCGCGCGCATCGGCGGCGACGAGTTCGTGGTCATGCAGGTGGCGGTGCGCGACGAAAGCGACGTGCGCGAAACCGGCCGGCGTCTGGTCGAAGCCGTCCGCGGCATCCGCAGTCTCAACGGACAGCCGATCCGGCTCGGCGCCAGCGTGGGCGCGGCGATCTTTCCCGATCACGGCGACAGCTTCGAATCGCTGCTGCTGCACGCGGACGGGCAGATGTATCGCGCCAAGCGTGCTGGCGGGAGCGACGTGCGGGTGCAGTCCGCATCGCGGGTGCGGATCCCTTCCCGCTTGGAGACCGCCGAGGCGTCGATCGACGATGCCGGGCTGGTCTACCAGCCCTGGGTGGGCGGCCGCGGTGGCGTCGAAGCGCTGCTACGCCTGCGGCGCGACGGCCGATGGACCGGCGCCGACGAACTGCTGCGAATCGCCGACCGACCCGGACCGCGCAGCACGCTGTCGCAATGGGTGCTGCAGACCGCCTGCGGCCAGTGGGCAAGCTGGCATCGCGCCGTGCACGACGACCTCGGACGCCTGGCCGTGAACATGACTGCAGCGGAGGTCGCCCGTTCCGGATTTCCCGAGATCGTGACGGCGGTGCTGGCGAGCCAGGGGCTGCCACGCGACACGCTCCAGATCGAGATCGCCGAGCCGCTGCTCGATGCGCCCGAACGCGCGCTGCTCGACAACATGGCGAGCCTGCGGGCCGCAGGCGTTCGCCTGGTCATCGACCAGTTCGGCCGCCAGCGCGCCTCTTTGCGCGCCCTCACACGGTTGCCCATCGACGGCGTGAAGCTCGATGCCAGCGTCGTGCGTGGCCTGGAGAGCGCCGACAACGAAGCGCGCGCCCTGGTCGCCGGCATCGTCGCGGCAGCCCAGATCCGCCAGCTCGAAGTGGCGGCCGTCGGCGTCGAATGCGAGGCGCAGGCGCGGGCATGCATCGCGCTGTCGTGCGAAGCGCTGCAGGGCCTGTGGTACGCCGGCTGGGTCGGCCCTGAGGAGTTGCCGCGACTGCTCGCGGGACGCGATCAGCAGGTCCGGCGCTCGTGGCTTCGTGAGGCGACGCGTCGCTGTGCGACGGCCTAGGTCACCTGCATGAGCGTCGCCGCCGAAAACGTCCCGCGACCAGACCCCGCCCTGCACATGCCGGCGCATCGCACGTTGCAGCGCATCGCGCTCGTCGCACTCGCCTACGCGGTCTGGGGGAAGCTCGGGCTGCTGCTCGCGGTACCGCCCGGCTATGCCACCGCCGTGTGGCCGGCGTCCGGCGTGGCCCTGGCCGCGGTGCTGCTGTGGGGCCGCAGCGTGACGCCCGGCGTGATGATCGGTTCCTTCGCCGTCAATGCAATGACGTCCTGGGACGCCAGCACCCAGTCATTGCTCGTCCGCTCGCTGGTGATGCCCACGACCATCGCCTGCGGTGCGGCGCTGCAAGCCGCGCTCGGGGCGTGGTTGATCCGGCGCAGCGGCTTTCGCCACATCTTCTCGGGCGAGCACGACGTCATCCGCACGCTGGTGATCGGCGGTCCGCTCGCCTGCCTCATCAGCGCCAGCGTGGGCACCGGCACCCTGCTGCTGTGGGGCGTGCTGCCGCCCGCCAACGTGTCGTTCAGCTGGCTGACGTGGTGGGTCGGCGATTCGATCGGCGTGATGATCTTCGTCCCGCTGATCTGCGCCTGGTCGATGAGGCCTGGGCGGGACTGGCGGCGACAGCAGATCGCGCTCACGGTTCCGATGGTCGTGCTGTTCACGGCCGTCGTGATCCTGTTCTTCTACGTCAGCGCCACCGAGCAGCGGCGGCAGACCGCCGAATTCGACGAGGAAGCGATGGAGTTCGGCGCTTCGCTGCAGAAGGCGCTCGATTCCAACCTGCAGATGCTCACCGCCGTGAGCAGCTTTCACGCTGCGTCCCGTCATGTGGAGCGGCAGGAGTTCGAGACGTTCGTCGCCGCGATGCTGCCGCATTACACCGCGGTGCAGACCGTCGGCTGGTCGCCGTGGGTGTCGTCGGCCGAACGCGACGCGTTCGTGCAGGCGATGCGCCGGGACGGCGAACCGGAGTTCGACATCACCGAGCGCAGCGCGTCGGGCGCCCTCGTGCCGGCCGGTGTGCGATCCGAATACACCCCCGTGAGCTTCATCGTGCCGGAGGATCTCAACGGTCAGGCCATTGGCTACGACCTGTTGTCCGAGCCGGTGCGCGGCGACGCGATCCGGCGTGCGATGCGTTCGCGCTCGGCCACGGCCACCGGCTGGCTCCATCCCGTGCAGGACCCGGTGCCGCGGCCCAGCACGATCCTCTACCTGCCCCTTTACGGATCGGACCCCGCGGAGGCGCCCAGCCTGGCCTCGGCCGTGCTTCGCATCGAACCGCTGCTCGAAGCGGCGTTCGTCGGGCTGAGTGCAACCGGGCTGCACGTTCGCGTGAGCGATGCGACGGCCGATTCCACGGTGCCTCCCATCGTCATGGGGTCGCCGGCGCCGGCTACGCCGGGCGCGGTTGCCGCGGAGCGCCTGATCCCCATCCACGTTGCGGACCACGACTGGAATGTCTATTTCGCGCTGACCGAGAGCTACGCCGTCGCGCACCGGTCGTGGCGGGCCTGGGGCATGCTCGCGGTCGGACTGTCGCTGGCCGGGTTGCTCGGGATGCTGCTGCTGGTGCTGCTGGCGCGCCAGTCGCGTATCGAGGAGGCGGTGGCGCAGCGCACCGCAGAACTGCACGAGGCGCAACGGCGCCTGGAGCAATACGCGGCGGGACTCGAGCGCAGCAACAAGGAACTCGAACAGTTCGCATCGGTGGCGTCGCACGACCTGCAGGCGCCGGTCCGCGGCGTGATCAGCTTCGTGCGACTGCTGCGCGAGCGTTACAGCGGTCGCACGCTCGAGGGCAAGGGCGAGGAGTTCCTGCGACTGATCGAGCAGAGCGCCGTGCACATGAAGTCGCTGATCGACGGCCTGCTGGCGCTGTCGCGCGTCGGGCATCGCGAGCCGGGCCATGGCCCCGTCGACTGCAACGACGTGCTGCAGGAGGTCGAAGCGCAGCTCGCGGCGATCGTGCAGGAACGCGATGCGCTCATCACGCATGATCGTCTGCCGGTTGCACTGGGATCACGCATCGAGGTCTTCCAGGTGCTGCAGAACCTGATCACCAACGGCCTGAAGTTCCAGCCGGGACATGCGCCCAGGATCCACGTGTCGGCCGCACGCGAGGGCGCGTTCTGGCGCATCAGCGTGATGGATCGCGGCATCGGCATCGCGCCGCGGCACCAGAAGCGCATCTTCCGCATCTTCCAGCGCCTGAACGCCAACGACACGTACGAAGGCACCGGCATCGGCCTGGCCATCTGCGAGAAGATCGTGAGCAACCACGGCGGGCGCATCTGGGTGGAGTCGACGCCGGGCCACGGCGCGACGTTCCATTTCACCCTGCCGGCGGTTTCCTAGGCGCGCGTTCCGTCGAAGCTCAACGCCTGCGCCATATGCGGCAGGCCGAGCTGGAGCATCAGCAGTCGATCGAGTCCGAGCGCCACACCCGCGCAGTCCGGCAATCCGGCGCGCAGCGCGGCGATCAGATGCGCGTCGTAAGGCGGCACCACGCGGCCGTTTTCCTTGCGCCAGAGCTGATCGGATTCGAATCGCCGCCGCTGCTCGCCGGCGTCACCCAGTTCGTGGAAGCCATTGGCGAGCTCGATGCCCTGCCAGAAGAGCTCGAAGCGCTCGGCCACCGGCGGATCACCCGGCCGGATGCGCGACAGCGCGGCCTGGCTTGCCGGAAAGTCGAGCAGGAATGCGGGCACGTCGAAGCCCAGACGCGGGCCGACGCGATGCGACATCCACAGGTCGAGCCAGGCGTCGCGGTCCGCTTCGCGATCACCCAGATCGAGTGCAGGAACCTCGCCATCCCGCGCGCGCTCGCGCAACCGGGCCACCGGTTCGGCGAACGGATCGAATCCGGCGTGCTGCATGAACGCCTCGCGATAGGTCCAGCGCGGATAGTCGTGGTGCGGTGCGAGCCCGAGCGCCTGCAGCAGCGCCCGCACCTCGTCCATCAGGCGATGGTGATCCCAGCCCGGCCGGTACCACTCGAGCAGGCGGAATTCGGGATTGTGATGGCGTCCCGACTCCTCGCGCCGGAACACCGGCGCGATCTGGAAGATCGGCCCTGCGCCGGCGCACAGCAGCCGCTTCATCGCGAATTCGGGCGAGGTCTGCAGCCAGCCGCCGCCCGGGACGTCGAACGATTCGATGTGCCGATCGACGGTGGCATGCGCGGACATGACGGGCGTGTCGACTTCGAGCACGTCGCGGGACGAAAAAAAAGCGCGGACGGAACCGTAGAGTTCCGCCCGCGCCTTGATCGTCTGGAGGGACGCCGAGGGAGACCAGAGCGCGCTTGCGTCTCCCGTCTCCCGTCTCCCTTCTCCCATCTATTTCCCCGCGCGGCTCAGGTACTCGCCGGTGCGCGTGTCGACCTTGATGACCTCGCCCTGCTGCACGAACAGTGGCACGCGGACCACCGCGCCGGTTTCGAGCGTCGCCGGCTTGCCGCCGCCGCCGCTGGTGTCCCCGCGCACACCGGGATCGGTCTCGGTGATGGTCAGCAGCGCGAAGTTCGGCGGCGTGACCGACAACGGCAGGCCATTGAAGAACAGGATCTTGCAGGTCTCTTCACCCTTGATCCATTTCGCGGCGTCTTCGCAGGCCGTGCGGCTGGCCTGGATCTGCTCGAAGGTGGCGGGGTTCATGAAGTGCCAGAACTCGCCGTCGTTGTAGAGATACTGCATCTCCACTTCCTCGATGTCGGCCAGTTCCCAGGAGTCGCCCGACTTCAGCGTCTTCTCCAGCACGCGGCCGTTCTTGAGGTTGCGGATCTTGATCGTGTTGGTCGCCTGGCCCTTGCCGGGCTTGCGGTACTCGTTCTCGACGATCGAATAGGGTTCGCCGTCGACCAGCACCTTGGTGCCGGACCTCATCTCGTTGGTGCTGACGGAAGCCATGAATATTGCTCGGTGGAAAGATTGGGGCGGCGTGGATTGCTGCTTGCGCACGCGGCCGGCGAAAATGGGTCGCGCATGATACAGGCTCCCCCTTCCCCCAAAAAGGCCCGAAACGGGCTCCAAAGCCCGTGCCCGCCGACGCGGAGCGAATCGGCGCGGGGCTGGCAGCACGCGCTTCGCGAAGCTTTCACCCGACCCTCCGACCTGCTGGCGTATCTGGAACTCGATCCCACGTTGCCGGTGCTCGATTTCGAGCGGCTGCGGGATTTCCCCCTGCGCGTTCCCCGTGGGTTCGCCGCCCGCATGCGCAAGGGCGACCCGTTCGACCCGCTGTTCGTCCAGGTCTGGCCGTCCGCCCGCGAAGCCGAGCCCGCGCCGGGCTTCGTCCGGGACGCCGTCGGCGACATCGACGCCGCGCTCGGCGATGGCGTGCTGCACAAGTACCAGGGCCGCGCGCTGCTGATCACCACCGGCGCCTGCGCCGTGCATTGCCGCTACTGCTTTCGACGTCACTTCCCCTATTCCGAGAGCCTGGCCGCGCGCGCCCATTGGCAGCCGGCGCTCGAACGCTTGGGAGCTGACGACAGCATCAGCGAGGCGATCCTGTCGGGCGGCGATCCGCTGTCGCTGTCCGACGAGCGACTCGGGGAGCTGTTCGAGGGTCTGGCCGGGATCCGGCACCTGCGTCGTCTGCGCATCCACACGCGCCAACCGGTCGTGTTGCCGGAGCGGGTCGACGCCGGCCTGCTTCAGATCCTGCGCGCCGTGCCGATGGACAAGGTGATGGTGCTGCACGCCAACCATGCGCAGGAGCTGGATGAACACGTGGCGCGTGCATGCCGCGACCTGCGCGAGAGCGGCTGGATGCTGCTGAACCAGTCGGTCCTGCTGCGCGGTGTGAACGACAGCACGGCGGACTTGCGCAGCCTGCATGAACGATTGTTCGGCCTGGGCGTTCTCCCCTACTATCTGCACTTGGTCGACCGTGTCGAGGGGACCGCCCATCACGAAGTCGCAGAACACAGGGCACGGCAACTGATGAAGGAACTGTCGAGCAGCTCGCCTGGTTACCTCGTACCGCGTCTGGCACGCGAAGTGCCGGGAGAACCCGCCAAGTCCTGGCTTTCATGGTGACCAACCCTCCGCCATTCGGCGCTGCCGCGCCCTCGAGCACGACCTCGCTGTTGCTGGTGGTCGCGCCGTTCGAGGAGAACGCCAAACGCGTGGAGAGCCACCTGCGCAACGCGGGGCACAAGGTCCGCACCGTGTGGATCTCGCAGGTGCCCGAACTCGAGCAGCAGCTGCAGAAGAGCCAGCCCGATCTGCTGCTGGCCGCCGACCACGTCCGCGAGATCCCGTTCAAGGCCGTGCTCGACGCGTGCCGTCGTTTTGCTCCCAACCTGCCGGTGCTGGCGCTTTCGGCGCAGCTGTCCGGAGACGCCACGGCGTCGGCCCTGGCGGTCGGCGCTCGCGACTCGGTGTCCGACGTCGATCCCGAGTCGCTGCAGCACCTCGAACGGGTCGTGGTGCGCGAGCTGATCGCGTATCGCAACCTGCGTGAGCTCGCCCGCTCGCACTCGCTGCTCGCCGATTACGAATCGCGCTATTCGCAGCTGATCGCCGGCACCGGCGACGCCGTCGCCCATTTCTGCGAAGGGATCATCTCCAAGGTCAATCCGGCCTTTGCCACGCTGATCGGCCACGCCGATGCCGAGGATCTTGCCGGCGTGCCGCTGATGGACCTCGTCGTGCCTGAGCAGCAGTCGGCCGTGCGCGATCACCTCAAGCAGCTGCAGCAGGGTCGCGCCGACGGCAAGCCGCTCGAGTGCGCACTGATGTCGCGCGCCGGCGACAAGGTTCCGGTGCGCGCGCAGCTCACGCGCGGCGAGGCCGACGGCGAATCGTTCGTCGAGATGCTCATCCGCGCCGAGGCGACGCAGGCGACCAACGTCACCACCGAATCGGGACGCCTCGAATTCTGCAAGGCGCTCGACGCGCCGCCGACCGACAACGTTCCGCGCGCCGCGCTGTTCGCCGTGATCGACAGCTTCAGCGCGCTCGAGGAGCGGGTCGGCTACATCGATGCCGAGCAGGTCGCGATCCAGACCGGCGCCAAGCTCGCGGCCATGCTGGGCAGCGATCACCAGCTGTATCGGTTCTCCACGCAGGAGTTCGGGGCGCTGTTCTCGCGCGCCGACGGGCTTCAGTTCGAAAGCCTGGCGCAGCAGATCGCACAGGAGGTCGCCACCCAGGTGTTCAGCACTGCCGACCACGAATCGCAGGTGACGTTGTCGCTGATGGTCTACCCGCTGGGCGGTGCCGATACCGCGTCGCAGGTCGTGAGCGACCTGGTGCGCGAGGCACGCAAGCTGTCCTCACGCGGCGGCAATCGAGCCGTGCTGCTCGGTCCCACCGCGCGCGCCAACGCCGAGGAACGCGAGGACCAGCGCAAGGCCGACGCGATCCGCAAGGCGATCGAGGAAAACCGCTTCAAACTCGCCTACCAGACCATCGCCAGCCTCGAGGGCGACACGCGCCAGCACTTCGACGTGCTGGTGCGCATGATCAACGAGGAGGGCGTGGAGCTTCACGCCAGCGACTTCTTCCGTACGGCCGAGAAGGCCGGCCTCGCCCGCTCGATCGATCGCTGGGTGATCAGCCGCGGGATGAAGATCCAGGCCGGGCGCGAACGGCGCAAGGACAAGGAAGCCTCGATGCTGTTCCTCAAGCTCAGCGAGGATTCGCTGCGCGATGCGGACAACTTCATCGCCTGGGTGCACGACATGCTCAAGGGACGCAAGTTCGGCGAGGACGAGATCTGCATCGAGATCCAGGAAATGGTCCTGCAGAACCACATCCGCAAGGCCAAGGTGCTCACCAAGACGCTTCGCGACAACGGCGCGAGCGTCGCCATCGAGCACTTCGGCATCGGCGCCAACTCTGCCCAGCTGATCGAGCATCTGCCGATCAACTTCCTCAAGTTCCATTCCTCGTACACGCAGAACTTCGGCGAGAAGGACATCCAGAAGAAGATGTCGGACCTGATGGACATGGCCAAGCAGCGGCGCATCAAGACGATCGTCAGCCACGTCGAGGACGCCAACGTGATGGCGCGCATGTGGCAGATGGGCGTGAACTACATCCAGGGCTACCACATCCAGGAGCCCGAGGTCGTGATGCTGACTTGAGCGGGGCTCCACGTCGGCAGTACTTTGGCAGCCAATTCGACGAGGAGGGCAAGCGATGAACGCATCCAAGAACACCCCGCCCGAAACCCTGGACGCCGTCGTCATTGGCGCCGGATTTGCCGGCCTCTACGCGCTGCACCGGCTGCGCGGCCTGGGCTTGAACGTGCATGGCTTCGAAGCCGGCACCGGCGTGGGAGGCACCTGGTACTGGAACCGGTATCCGGGCGCACGCACCGACTCGGCCTCGGAGGTCTACCAGTTCTGGTTCTCCGACGAACTCCTCCGGGACTGGAACTGGAGCGAGCGCTTCCCTGCGCAGGAAGAAACCGAGCGGTATCTGAACTTCGTCGCCGACCGCCTGAAACTGCGGCCCCTGATCAGCTTCAGCAACAAGGTGACGGCCGCGCGGTGGAACGAAGCGGCCAAGGCCTGGGACATCACCACCGACAAAGGCGAATCGGTGCGCAGCCGCTACCTGCTGTCCTGCCTGGGGCCGCTGTCCGAGCCCAAGGTTCCGCCGTTCAAGGGCCACGAGAAGTTCAAGGGCACGTTCCTGCACACGTCGCGCTGGCCCAAGGGCGGCATCGACCTCGCCGGCAAGCGCGTCGGCGTCATCGGCACCGGTGCCACCGGCGTGCAGGTGATCCAGACCATCGCCAGCCAGGTCGGCGAGCTCTACGTGTTCCAGCGCACGCCCACCTATGCGATCGCGATGCGCAATCCCAAGCTCACCGACGCGGATCGCACCGCGCTGCGCGCGCGTTACGGGGAGCTGGGCGAGCGGGTGAAGTTCTCGCTGACGGGATTTGCCTTCGACATGCAGCCCAAGCCCTGGGCGCAGACCACGAAGGAAGAGCGTCGCGCCGTCTTCGAGCAGCTCTACGCCGACGGCTCGCTGATCATGTGGGGCGGCAACTTCGGCGAGGTGCTGGTCGACCAGGCCGCCAACGACGAGCTGTCGGAGTTCATGCGCGAGAAGATGCGGGCGCGCCTGACCAAGCCCGGTGCGGCGGAAAAGCTGGTTCCCAAGTACGGCTTCGGCACGCGCCGTCCGCCGCTGGACATCGGCTACCTCGAGGCCTTCAACCGCGACAACGTCCACATCGTCGATCTCCTGGAATCGCCGATCGAGTGCTGCACCGAAACCGGTATCAAGACCGGCAACGCCGAGTACCCGTTGGACATCATCATCCTGGCGACGGGCTTCGATGCGGCCACCGGCGCCATCTGCGCCATCGACATCCGCGGCCGCGACGGCGTGGAACTGCGCAAGCTGTGGGATCGCGACATCACCACCGCGATGGGCCTGCAGAAGCACGGCTTCCCCAACTTCTTCACCTCGGCCGCGCCGCTGGCCCCGGCCGCCGCGTTCTGCAACGTGCCCACGTGCCTGCAGCAGCAGGTCGAGTGGATCTCGGACTGCATCGCCTACGTCGAGCGCAACGGCAAGGACAAGGTGATCGAGGCGACCCAGGCGTTCGAGGACAAGTGGGTCAAGCACCACGACGACGTCACCGGCGCGACGCTGATCGCCAAGGTCGACTCGTGGTGGACCGGCGCCAACATCGAGGGCAAGCCACGCCGCGTGCTGTCGTACATCCACGTCGGCAACTACCGGAAGCACTGCGAGGACGTGGCCAGCAAGGGCTACGAAGGCTTCGAAATCCGCTGAAAAGGGGCGCTGCCGGCGCCCCTTTGTTCTTCCGTCGAATCGTTCAGCTCACCGCGCTGGAGGCCTGCAGCGCGGCGATGCGCTCGTCCAGCGGCGGATGCGTCATGAACATCTTCTTGACGCCGATGATGCCGAAAGCCTCGACCGTCTCCGGCAGCGAGGACTTGCCGTCGCCGCCCTTCAGGCGCTCGAGCGCCGCGATCATCTTGCGCTTGCCCGCCAGGTGCGCACCGCCGGCGTCGGCGCGGAATTCGCGGGTGCGCGAGAACCAGCAGACGATCGCCGTGGCGAGGATGCCGAACACGATCTGCAGCACGAACACGGTGATGTGGTAGCCCGGGCCGATGCCGCGCTCGGTCTTGAACACCGCGCGGTCGATCACGTAGCCGACCACGCGCGACAGGAACATCACGAAGGTGTTCACGACGCCCTGGATCAGCGTGAGCGTGACCATGTCGCCGTTGGCGACGTGGCTGACCTCGTGGCCGAGCACCGCCTCGACCTCTTCCTGGCTCATGTTGCGCAGCAAGCCGGTGGACACGGCGACCAGCGCGTTGTTCTTGTTCATGCCGGTGGCGAACGCATTGGGCTCGGGCGCATCGAACACCGCGACCTCGGGCATGCCGATGCCCGCCACGCGCGCCTGACGCTGGACGGTATCGACGAGCCACTTCTCCGCGGCGTTGCGCGGTTCGGTGATCACCTGCGCACCGGTCGAACGCTTGGCCATCCACTTGGACATGGCCAGCGAGATGAACGCGCCGCCGAAGCCGAACACGGCCGAGAACGCGAGCAGCGCGCCCAGGTTCAGCCCGTTCTGGGTGAGATAGCGATCGACGCCGAGCAGGGACGCGACGATCGAAAGCACGATCATGACGCCGACGTTGGTGGCAACCAGCAGGAAGACTCGTTTCATGGGTTCTCTCTCGCGGACCTCTCCGCACGGTCAATGTCGGGCCTTGGACCTGCGGTTCAAGCCTCGGTTCGCCGGCATCATCCCAGCGACATCTTCTCCACCGTCTGGAAGCCGCGCGGCAGGTGTCCACCCCGGCTGGCCCGTGCGCCGGCGTATGCATCCAGGTCCGACGGCTTGAGATTCTGGTTGCGACGCGGTCCGTGCAGGATCAGCGTCTGGCCCGCCGGAACGACCGCGCTGGCAACGATGCGATCCTCGCCCTTGAGCGTGACCAGCTTGCTTGCCGGCGCGCTTGTTCGACTGCATCTCGCCCAGCCGCACGACGAAGCCGTAGCCCTCCTCGGAGCCGACGACGTAGCGATCGTTCTCGTCGCCCATCAGCAGTCCGACCATGCGCGCGCCGTCCTGCACGTCGAGCTTGGTGGTGACCGGCTCGCCCTGCGAACGGGCGCTCGGCAGGTCGCGCGGATTGAGCGAGTAGCAGCGTCCCTTCGAATCGAGCAGCACCAGCAGCTGGTTGGACTTGCCCTGCGCGTGCGCGAGGTACTCGTCGCCGGCCTTGTAGCTCAACGTCTGCGGATCCAGGTCGTGGCCCTTGCCGGCGCGGATCCATCCGGCCTTGGAGAGCACCACGGTGACCGCTTCGGCGGGGACGATCTCTTCGGCCGAAAGCGCCATCGCGGGCGGCCTGGCCTCGACGCGGCAACGGCGATCGTCGCCGTATTTCTTGGCGTCTTCCTTGAGCTCCTCGCCGATCAGCTTCTTGAGCTTGTCGTCGTCGCCGAGCAGCTCCTCGAGCTTGGCCCGCTCGGCCAGCAGCTCGTCCTGCTCGCCGCGGATCTTCATCTCCTCGAGCTTCTGCAGGTGGCGCAGGCGCAGATCCAGGATCCAGTCGGCCTGGATCTCGGAGAGCGCGAAGGTGCTCATCAGCTTGGCCTTCGGATCGTCCTCGAACCGGATGATCCGGATGACCTCGTCGATGTTGAGGTACGCGATCATCAGGCCTTCGAGGATGTGCAGCCGCTCGTTGACCTTGGCCAGTCGATGGTTGAGGCGCCGCGTCACCGTCTGGAAGCGGTATTCGAGCCACTCCGACAGGATCTCCTTGAGATTCTTGACGCGCGGCCGGCCGTCCAGACCGATCATGTTGAGGTTCACGCGCACGCTCTTTTCCAGATCCGTGGTCGCGAACAGGTGCGCCATCAGGCTCTCGGCGTCCACGCGATTGGAACGCGGGATGAGCACGATGCGCACCGGGTTTTCGTGGTCCGATTCGTCGCGGATGTCCTCGATCAGCGGCAGCTTCTTGGCCCGCATCTGATCGGCGATCTGCTCCTGCACGCGGCTCGGGGAGACCTGGTGCGGCAAACAGTCGATGATCAGGTAGCCGGTGTCCTCATCCCTCTCCCAGCGCGCCCGCGTGCGCACCATGCCGTTGCCGGTCTGGTAGATCTTCAGAAGGTCGTGCGGCTCGGAGACGATGTCGCAGCCGGTCGGAAAGTCCGGCGCCGGCACGAACTCGCACAACGTCTCGACCTGCGCGTTGGGATGCTTGAGCAGGTGCAGGCAGGCCTTCACCAGTTCGCGGATGTTGTGCGGCGGAATGTCGGTGGCCATGCCCACCGCGATGCCGGTCGTGCCGTTGACCAGCACGTTGGGCAGGCGTGCCGGCAGCAGGCGCGGCTCCTCGAGCGTGCCGTCGAAGTTGGGCGACCACTCGACCGTGCCCTGCCCCAGCTCGGCCAGCAGCGACTGCGCGTACATGCCCAGGCGCGACTCGGTGTACCGCATCGCGGCGAACGACTTGGGATCGTCCGGCGAACCCCAGTTGCCCTGGCCGTCCACCAGCGGGTAGCGATAGCTGAAGGGCTGGGCCATGGTGACCATGGCCTCGTAGCAGGCGCTGTCGCCGTGCGGATGGAACTTGCCGATCACGTCGCCGACGGTGCGCGCCGACTTCTTGTGCTTGGACGTGGCACTGAGGCCGAGCTCCGACATCGCGTAGACGATGCGGCGCTGGACCGGCTTGAGTCCGTCGGCGATGTGCGGCAGTGCCCGGTCGAGCACCACGTACATCGAATAGTCGAGGTATGCCTTCTCTGCGAAGAGACGCAGCGGCAGGATTTCTACGTCGGTGTTCTGCATCGGGCGACGAAATTGCGATCAGTTGCGGCACGAACGAACGGACCCGGCGGGCAGCGCCCGCCGGGCCCCGGAAGGCCGCGAACGATACTGGGAAACGCCGGCCGCGTCGCGGGCCGGAAGTACCCGGCCGCGAGGCCGGAACGGCTACTTGTCCCTCGACCGGAAAATCACGGCCGACACGTCGTCGAGGTCGATGACGGCGTCGAAGTACTCCTTGCCGCTGAGCTCCGTCAGCCGCAGCGTGTTGTTGCCGACGTTGCTGACCTTGCCGGTCACTTCCGTGCCCCCGGCGAGGACCACGGTGACGTTCTTGCCGCTGCGCTCCTTGAGCACGCCGACCATCACCTCGTCCTTCGCCATCGCGCCCAGCGACGTCGCGCACAGCGCCACCGCCGCAACGGGCATCCAGAATGCTTTCATCGAAACGCTCCTTGGTGGAATGTCACGCAGCGACCGCGACGCGCGGCCGATTCGCCATGCCGAAACCGTGGCCGTGCTCCAGCAGATACTCGAGCCACTTGCCCAGCATCAGGTTGCGCCGCCACTGGCCGCTGAGGAACTCGTCGGCCTTGGGATCGCCCTCTTCCTGGGCCTGCCAGGGCGGACGATGGCTGCATTCGAGCGCCTCGGCCACGCCGGCGTCGCGATACGCACGCACCAGGATGTCCGGCTGGCGGCGCAGGCCTTCGTGGTCGACGAACTCGTAGGTGAGGCGGATCGTGAGCGTGTACCGATCGCGCTCGATGAGCGTCAGGTGTAACGGAAAATCGGAACCCGAACGTGACACGGCCGTGTCGAACGGCAGATCGAGCTCCGGGATCAGGCGCTGCACGAGGCGATAGTTGCGCTCGTACAGATCCATCAGGTGAGCGAGCCTGCGCGGTTTCCCGCAGCAGGGACAAAGGTGATTGGCGACGTCGGCAAGCATGCGCCCGACTATCCCGAAGCAGATGCACCCGCGCAAGTCTTGATTTTCGTCGACGTGCCGGCGCAAGAATGCGAGCCCGAACGGCCTGGAGAACGCCATGCCTTTGCGCGAGATCGCTTCCAAGCCGTATCCCGACCAGAAATCGGGAACCGCCGGCCTCCGAAAAAAGGTCGCGGTGTTCCAGCAGCCGCACTATCTCGAGAATTTCCTGCAGTCGATCTTCGACGTCGACACGCGGCTGCGCGGCGGCGCGCTGGTGATCGGCGGCGACGGGCGCTACCACAATCGCACGGCGATCCAGACGGCGATCGCGATGGCCGCGGCCAACGGCGTGTCGCGCGTCATCGTCGGCCAGGGCGGCCTGCTGTCGACGCCGGCCGCCTCGCACCTGATCCGCACGCGCCGTGCGGCCGGCGGCTTCATCCTCACCGCCAGCCACAATCCGGCCGGCATGGATGGCGATTTCGGCATCAAGTACAACGTCGCCGGCGGCGGTCAGGCGACCGAAGGTCTCACCGACCGGCTGTACGAGCACAGCAAGCAGATCCAGCGCTATCGCACGCTCGAAGGCGTCTACGTCGACCTCGAGCGCCGCGGACTGCAGACGGTCGGCAGCATGGAAGTCGAGGTCGTGGATTGCGTCGACGACTACGCGGCGCTGATGCAGATGCTGTTCGACTTCGACCGGATCCGCGACTGGTTCAAGCGCGGCCACAGCCTGCGCTTCGACGCCATGCATGCGGTCACGGGGCCGTATGCGCAGCGCCTGTTCGTCGATCTGCTCGGCGCGCCGCTCAGTTCGATCCAGAACGCCAGCCCGCTCGAGGATTTCGGCGGCGGGCATCCGGACCCGAACCTGATCTACGCGCGCCACCTGGTCGATCTGATGCACTCGGAAGGGGCGCCGGACCTGGGCGCGGCCAGCGATGGCGACGGCGATCGCAACATGATCCTGGGTCGCGGCATCTTCATTTCGCCGGGCGACTCCCTGGCGATGCTGTGCGCTCACCTGCACGAGTTGCCGGGCTATCGGCGCGGCCTGGCGGGCGTGGCGCGATCGATGCCCACGTGCCGCGCGGTCGACCACGTGGCCAAAGCGCTGGGCATGACCTGCTACGAGACGCCCACCGGCTGGAAGTTCTTCGCCAACCTGCTCGACGCCGGCCGCATCACGCTGTGCGGCGAGGAGAGCTTCGGCACGTCCAGCGATCACGTACGCGAGAAGGACGGCGTGTGGGCCGTGCTCGCGTGGCTCAACGTCCTGGCGGCGACGCAGCTGTCGGTGCGCGAGATCGCCGAACGCCACTGGCGGCGCTTCGGCCGTCATTACTACGCGCGTCACGATTACGACGAGCTGCCCGCCAGCACCGCGACGCAGGTCATGCAGACGCTCGCGAGCACGCTGCTGGAGCTTCCCGGCAAGCGCTTCGGCGATTACACCGTCACCGACGCCGACGAGTTCAACTACCGCGATCCGGTGGACGGCAGCATCGCCACCAACCAGGGATTGCGCGTGACGTTCGGCGAGGCCGCGCGACTGATCGTCCGCCTGTCGGGCACCGGCACCAAGGGCGCGACGTTGCGCCTGTACCTGGAGCGATACGAGAACAACGAGACGACGCTGGGCTGGAAGACGTCGGAGGCGCTCGCTCCGCTGGTCAATGTGGCCGAGAAGATCGCGCGCGTGGCCGATATCACCGGCCGTCGCGCACCGAGCGTGGTGACCTGAGGCGATTCAGTCGCCGCCGGCCATCGCCCGCAACGCCTTCCAGTCGAGGATGGTGACGCCGAGCTTCTCGGCCTTGGCCAGCTTCGACCCCGCCGCCTCGCCCGCCACCAGGTAGTCGGTCTTCGACGAGACCGAACCGCTCACGCGACCGCCGCTTGCTTCGATGAAGGCGCCGGCCTCTTCGCGCGAAACGCCGGGCAACGTACCGGTGATCACGAACGACTTGCCCGACAGCGCGCCGTCCGCGGCCGCGGCTTTCGGCGCTTTCCAGCGAATGCCACAGCCGCCCTCTTCCACCGGCTTGACCAACGAGCGGATCACGTCGCGGTTGCGCGGCTCGGTGAAGAATCCGGCCACGTGCGCCGCCACGGTGGGACCGACGTCCGGGACCTGGCGCAGCAGCGGGAAGCGATCCTTCTCCTTGATGGTGTCGTCGTGCGCCGTCGGCGCGTCGGCTTCGGCCGCCGCGAGCAGCGCATCGAGCGTGCCGAAGTGGCGCGCCAGATCGCGTGCGGTGGTCTCGCCGACCTGCGGGCAGCCGAGCGCGAACAGAAAGCGTCCGAACTCGGTATCGCGGCTGCGATCGATCGCGCTCACGACGTTGGCGGCGGACTTGTCACCCATGCGCTCGAGCTGGGCCAGCGCCGGCGCATCGACCTTCAGGTAGATGCTCGCGGGCGAGTCGACGATGCCCGCCTCGATCAGCTGCGCGAGCAGCTTGTCACCGAGACCTTCGATGTCCATCGCCTTGCGCGAAACGAAATGGATCAGCGCGCCATGCAGCTGCGCGCGACACGACAGCCCGTTGGTGCAGCGGGCGACCACCTCGCCCTCGACGCGCTCCACCGCGCCGCCGCAAACCGGGCAGGCCGCGGGCAGCGCGACGACTTCCCGGGCCTCGTGCGCCTTCTGCGCGGCCGCACCCTCGATGACCGAGCGCACCACTTCGGGAATCACGTCGCCGGCGCGTCGCACCACCACCCGATCGCCCGGCCGCACGTCCTTGCGCGCGACCTCGTCCATGTTGTGCAGCGTTGCGTTGCTCACCGTCGCGCCGCCGACGAACACGGGATGCAGGCGCGCCACCGGCGTCAGCGCCCCGGTGCGGCCGACCTGGAACTCCACCTTTTCCAGGATCGTCTCGGCTTCCTCGGCCGCGAACTTGTAGGCGCAGGCCCAGCGCGGCTCCCGCGAGACGCTGCCCAGCTCTTCGCGGCCGGCAAGGTCGTCGAGCTTGAAGACGACGCCGTCGATGTCGAAGTCCAGCGACGCGCGACGCTGTCGCATGCGCTCGAAGTAGTCGAGCAGTCCCGGTTCGCCGCGCACGGTTTCGACCAGCTCGGACACCGGCAGTCCCCACGTGCGCAGATGCTCGAGCACCTGTGCGTGCCGCTTGGGCGCCGCTGTCCAGCCTTCGTGATGGCCGATCGCGTAGGCGGTGAACGCCAACGGCCGGCGCGCGGTGATCGACGAATCGAGCTGGCGCAGCGAACCCGCGGCGGCATTGCGCGGATTGACCGGCGCCCGCTCGCCGCGCGACTCGGCTTCCTCTTTCCAGCGACGAAAGCCGCTGAGCGGAAGGAAAACCTCGCCGCGCACCTCGATCAGCGGCGGCAGCGGATGGCCTTTGCCCGCGTGCAGATGCAGCGGGATGCGCCGGATGGTGCGCAGGTTGGCGGTGACGTCCTCGCCGGTCTCGCCGTCGCCGCGGGTGGCGCCCTGCTCGAGCACGCCGTCGCGATAGGTCAGCGAGACCGCAAGGCCATCGAGCTTGGGCTCGGCGCTGTAGGCGATCTCGTCGCGACCGAGCGTCTCCCGCACGCGACGATCGAAATCGCGCAGCTCGGCCTCGTCGTTGGCCTTGCGCAGCGACTGCATCGGCTGGCGGTGGCGCACCGGCGCGAATTCGGCCAGCGGCGCACCGCCGACGCGCTGCGTCGGGGAATCTGCGGTGATCAGCTCGGGGTGACGCGCCTCGATCTCGACCAGTTCGCGGTACAGCGCGTCGTACTCGGCGTCGGGGATCGACGGCTGGTCCAGCACGTAATAGCGATGGTCGTGCTCGGCGATGCGCCGCCGCAGCTGCTGCGCGCGGCGGGCGTCGGCGTCGGCCGACCTGGGCACCGTCGCCTCAGACGATCTTGGCGGCGCGCGCCCAGTCCTCGACTTCGCCGCGCAGCTTCTTGCCGACTTCGTCGGTCACACGCTCACGCCGCGCATCGAAGATCTCGAGCTTGAGCGCGGACGCGATCGCGCGCGTGGTGCTCAGCATGTCGTCGAACGCCACGGTGGGCGTCACCGGCCCCGGCAGGTTGAGCACGACCGTCAGACCCTTGGTGGAGAAGTTCTCCGCTTCGGCCGGGATCAGCTTTCCCGGCTTGAGCAGGCTGGAGACCGAATAGACGATGCGGCCGCCGATCAGGCGGTGATAGACCTCGCCATCGCCGAACTTCAGCCCCTGCGAGGCCAGCGCGGCGTGCAGCTGTGGGCCGAGGATGTCGGTCTCCTCGGTCGGCGCGACGATCAGCGCGACCAGCTTTCCCTGCGGTGCGGCACTCGCGGCCGCCGCGGCGGGAGCGGGCGCCATTTCAGGTGCCACGCGCGGCGCAACGTGCGGCTGGCCCGGCAGCGGGTGCAGCAGCGTCGCCATGGACGGCGCCGAAGGCTCGCGTGGGGACACGGGCGGCTCGCCCGGACCGCCGGCTTCGCCGCGCTTGCGCTTGCGACCGACGCCGAACTCGTCGTACGAGCCGTCCGCGCGCGGCGCCAGCAGGTCCATCTGATCGCCGGCGCCCTCGGGTTTTCCGAACGCCCCGCGTTCGTCGTCGCCGCGTTCGTCGCGATTGCGGCGGCTGAAGAAGTACACCGCCACGACCAGCACGAGGCAGACGATCAGCAGCGCCCACTGCAATTCGCCCATCGATTACTCCGAGTACACGTTCGTCGCCAGCGGCGACACCGACATCCCTCGACCGCACTGCGGGCAAGGGGGGAACCGCTCGCGCAGCGAGCGGTGGGGTGAGGGCAGCCTGTCCACGTGTTCTTTCACGTCCTCACATCCTCCTTCAGACAGGCTGTGGTTCCTTGCGGCCGTCAGCGTCGGCGCCCGCGAGCTCGACCGCCTGCTGCACATCCACGCTCACCAGGCGCGAGACGCCGGGCTCCTGCATGGTGACGCCGTGCAGCTGGTTGGCCAGCTCCATCGTGATCTTGTTGTGGGTGATGATAATGAACTGCACGTTCTGGCTCATCTCGCGCACCACCTCGCAATAGCGCGCGACGTTCGCGTCGTCCAGCGGCGCATCGACTTCGTCCATCAGGCAGAACGGCGCCGGGTTGAGCTGGAACAGCGCCAATAGCAGCGCCACCGCCGTCATCGCCTTCTCGCCGCCCGAGAGCATCTGGATCGACGAATTGCGCTTGCCGGGCGGGCGCGCCATGACGCGCACGCCCGTATCGAGCAGGTCCTCGCCGGTGAGCTCGAGGTAGGCCTCGCCGCCGCCGAACAGCTTGGGGAAGCGATCGCGGAAGATCGTGTCGACCCGGTCGAACGTGTCCTTGAAGCGCTCCTTGGTCTCCGCGTCGATCTTGCGGATGGCCTCCTCGAGCGTGTCCAGCGCACCGGTGAGGTCGGCCCACTGGTCGCCCAGGTATTTCTCGCGGCCTTCGGCCTCCTCGAGCTCCTGGATCGCGGCCAGGTTGATCGCGCCCAGGCGGTCGATGCGCCGGCCGAGGCTTGCGATCTTCTCGTCCCAGGCTTCGGCGGTCGCATCCTCGGGCAGGCCCGCGAACACCGCCTCGCGCTCCATGCCGCCGTCGCGACAGGCGTCGGCCAGCTGCTGTGCATAGCCCTCGCGCCGCGCACGCAGATTTTCGAATTCGATGCGTGCCTGCTGCAGCCGATCCTGCGCGGCGTCCTTGGCGTTCTCGGCCTCGCGGAACGCCTGCGCGCCCTGCCCGACCGTCGCCTCGGCGGCTTCGAGGGCCACGCGCGCCACGCGTAGCACTTCGCGCGCCGCGTTGACCGCCGCCCGCGCGGCCTCGGCCTGGGTCTGGCGCTCGGTCAGCGGTGCTTCGGCCTGCTCGGCGTCCTCGGCCCGCGCGGCGCGGTCGTGGACGAGCTGCTCGCGCGAGGCCTGCAGGTCGTGCGCGGCCTGGTTGAGCGCGGCGACGTGGCTGCGCTTGGACGCCAGCTGGATCTGGACCTGGTTCTCGGTCTGCGCCGCCTGGCTCAGCAGCGCGCGGTTGCGCGTGACAGCGTCACGCGCGCGGGCCAGCGACTGCTGGTACTGGATGCGCTCCTCGCGCAGTCGCTGCGCGACGCCTTCGAGCGTCAGCAGCTTTTCACGCGAGGCCGCCAGTTCGGCAGCCTGCTGCTCGCGCTGCGCCTTGAGTCCGTCGATGTCGCGCACCAGCGCGGTGATGCGGGCCTGGGTCTGTTCGAGACGAACCGCCTGGGCCTGGCGGAAGGCCAGTCGCTGCGACTGGCGGCTGCGCGCCTGTTCGAATCGCGCGCCGGCCTCGCGCCGCTGGGTCTCGGCTTCCTGCTGGCGCGTGCGGACCTCGCCGAGTTCGACTTCGCGCGCGGCGATGGCCGCACCGAGTTCGTCGACCTGTGTCTTGAGCTGCTGGATCAGCTGCTCGCGCGCGATGACGCCGGACTTGGCGGCATCGGTGCGCGGTGCACGCAACCAGTCGCGTCCGCGCCACACGGCATCTTGTGTCACCACCGACTCGCCGGGTGCGAGCTGCGCCACGCGCGAGCGGGCGGCCTCGGCGCCGGTTGCACACCAGACCGAGCGCAGGAAGTCGCGCACGGCGGCCGGCCCGCGCACGTGCGCGGCCAGCGTACCGGCGGGGGCTGCGGATTCGTCGTCGCCGCGCGCGTCGATCAGCACGACGCCGGCCTTGGGCCAATCGACTCCCTGCTGCCCTGCCAGATCCTCCACCAGCGGCGCCTGCAGCAGACCTTCCAGAACGTGTTCGACCGCTGCTTCCCAGCCCGCCTCGACCTTCAGGTGCTGACCCAGGCGCGGACGACCCACGAGGTCACGTTGCCGGAGCCACGTCGCGAGCTCGGCGTCGTCCTGTCGCAGCGCGGACTGCTGCAGCGTCTCGAGAGACGACAGCCGACCACGTGCCGACTGCAGCTGCTGACGCGCCTCGTGCAGGCTGCCGTCCAGCGTGGCGCGCTGTTCGCGCAACGCCGACAGATCCTTGTCCAGCGATTCGAGCTGCGACTGTCCGTCGTTGACGTCGCCTTCGAGTTTCTGCAATTCGGCGTCGGCATCGAACAACGAGGACTGGATCGGGCCGGCGTCCAGGCCCGCGCTCTCCGCGGCCAGGCGCTTGTAGCGTTCCTCGAGCTGGAACTGCGCGCGTTCGAGCGCCTGCACGCGCACGCGTTCGCCCTCGGTGTCGAACAGCGGCTGTTCTGACGAGGCGCTGAATTCGTCCCACCGGGATTGCTCGGACTGGGCCGATTCCTCGGATCGGGAAAGGTTGGCCTTGGCCTCGGAAAGGTTTCGTTCGGCCGACTCGGCGGCGCTTTCGAGCTGCTGGACTTCCTGCAGCGCCTGCTCGAGGCGCTGCTGGTCGGAGCTGCGGCGGCGATCGAGATCCGCCAGCGCGCGATCGAGCTGCTCGAGTTCGCGCTGGCGCATCGCTCGCATCTCGCGCGCGTGGGCCAGGTCCTGCTCCAGGCGACCGGCCGCGCTTTCGGCCTCGTACACGGCCGTCTGTTCCAGGTTGAGCTTGTCCTGCGCCGCGCGGCGCGCGCCCTCGGATTCCGTGCGCCGTTCCTCGGACGCCACGACGGCGGCTCGGGCCGCCTCCAGCGCGTGCTCGAGTTCCTCGAGGCGGCCTTCGTGATTCCTGGCATCGGCTTCGAGCCCGCGCTCACGAAGGGCGAGGATCTCGGCCTTGAGCGTGCGCTCCTGCTGCTTGAACTCCTTGTACTTCTCGGCGTTCGCGGCCTGCTTGCGCAGGACTTCGAGCCGTGCCTGGATCTCCACGCGCATGTCATTGAGGCGCGCCAGGTTCTCGCGTGTCTGGCGGATGCGGCTTTCGGTCTCCTTGCGCCGGTCCTTGTACTTGGAGATGCCGGCGGCCTCCTCGAGCCAGGTGCGCAGCTCTTCGGGCTTGGCCTCGATCATCCGCGAGACCATGCCCTGCTCGATGATCGCGTACTGGTTCTTGCCGCCCAGTCCCGTGCCGAGGAACAGGTCGGTGACGTCGCGCTTCAGGCACTTGCGGCCGTTGAGGTAGTACTGCGAGTTGCCGTCGCGGGTCAGCTCGCGGCGGACCGCGATGTCGGTGTACGCCGCGTACGGCCCGCCGATCTGGCCGTCGCTGTTGTCGAAGTGCAGCTCGACGCTGGCACGGCCCACGGGCTTGCGGGTCTTGGAGCCGTTGAAGATGACGTCGTCCGAATCCTGCGTACGCAGCTGCTTCTGCGAGGCCTCGCCCAGCACCCAGCGCACCGCGTCGATGATGTTGGACTTGCCGCAGCCGTTGGGGCCGACGATCGAAGTGAGATTGGATGGCAGTGGCAGCTGGGTCGGATCGACGAACGACTTGAAGCCGGCCAGCTTGAGTCCGGAGAGGCGCATGCGTTTTGTTATCGAGTCCGTCCGCACGCGCGTGCGGGCGGATGTGGCAGGGCTCCGGCCGGATCAGGTCGGGCCGATTCGCTAGTGTAAATTACGACGACGCTTTCCCCCACCCGTTCCGGCATGACGACGCAACCGAGCCAATCGCTCGAGACCTTCCCCAACCCGCAACCCGACCGGGATTTCGTGATCCGGATGCGCATGCCGGAGTTCACCTGCCTGTGCCCCAAGACCGGCCAGCCGGACTTCGCGACGCTCTATCTCGAGTACATCCCGGACCGCCTGTGCGTCGAACTCAAGGCCCTCAAGCTGTACGTGTGGAGCTTTCGTGACCAGGGCGCGTTCCACGAAGCGGTGACCAACCGGATCCTCGACGACCTGGTGCGGGCGACCCAGCCGCGGTTCATGCGCGTGACCGGCGATTTCGGCGTGCGCGGCGGCATCTTCACCCACGTGGTTGCCGAACACCGGGCGCCCGGATGGCAGCCCGCTCCACCGGTTGTCCTGCCGCCCGGGGAATGGATCCGGCAGTGATCCGCGCCACCGGCCAGCTGCTGCTCGGGCTGATCCTGGCGGTCACCGCGACCTCGATCGAGGCCGGCAGGCAGGACTGCGACGAGCTGCGCTCGAAGATCGAGGCCAAGCTGCAGTCGCGCGGCGTGCAGGGCTTTTCGCTCGACATCGTGGAAGCCGGCGATACCGGCAGCGCCCGGGTGGTCGGGACCTGTGATCACGGCACGCACCGGATCGTCTACGCCCGGGGCGGGGGCAAGCCCACGCCGAACGTCCCCAAATCCGAGGGGCCCCAAAAGAAAAAGAAAACGGCCACGCCGAAAAAAAAGCGGCGCGCGCAGCCGCCGCCGAAGAAAAAACCCGAGCCCGTCCCGCCGATCGGCAACTACTGACGGTTGTCGATGAACTGGCAGGCTCCGCTCGATCTCTATTGCGAACGCTTCGGCCCGGGTCTGTTCGCCGAGCCGCTCAACGCAGCGTCCAACCTGGCGTTCATCGCGGCCGGACTGTGGCTGATGGCCGCCCTTCCGCGAGTTTTTCCGTCACCCCGGCGGGTACCGGCGCCGCTCGAGGTGCTGGCAGGACTGATCGTTCTCATCGGCATCTGCTCGGGCGCGTTCCATGTGTTCGCCACCCAATGGGCGCAGGCGCTGGACCTCGGTTCGATCGCGCTGTTCATCTACTTCTTCGTCGTCTGTTTCGCGCACTACGTGCTCGACGTGCGCTGGGCGCTGGCCTGGATCGCGGCGCCGGCGTTCTGGGCCTTCGGCATGTTCGTCCGCGCGCCGTTCGACCCCGATGCATTCAACGGCTCGGTGATCTATTTCCCGGCGCTCGCGGGCATCGCGCTGATGGGCGCGGCACTGGCCGTCCAGCGGCGAGCGGGTGCCGCACAATTCGCGCTGGCGACGATGATCTTCGTGATCTCGATATGCCTTCGCAGCGTGGACCTGGCCTGGTGCAACGGCTGGGTCTGGGGCACGCATTGGGCGTGGCATCTGCTCAACGGCGGCGTGCTGGCGATCGTCACGCTGGGCCTGGCGCGCGCGATTCTGCGGGACACCTAGGCCGGGTAACCGGTGATGCGCCGGATCCGCTGGTACAGCGGACGCAGTCGCGGGTAGACCTCGCGATACACCTCGCGGTACAGCGCCTCGTAGGTACGCCGCGCGTCGGGATCGACGTCGAAGCGTCGTCCCGTGCGCGTCATCCGGCGCACCGCGGTCGCGTGGTCGGGATGCAGCCCCAGCCCCACCGCGAGGTTCATCGCAGCGCCCAGCGCCGAGGACTCGTAGACCTCGGGACGTTCGGACGCGACGCCGAAGACGTCGGCGGTGATCTGCATCGCCACGTCCGACTGCGATCCGCCTCCGCCGACGACCACACGACGGATCGCCGTGCCGGTGCGACGTTCGATCTGCTCGGCGCCGGCGCGCAGGCCGTACGCGAGGCCTTCGAGAATCGCGCGGTAGACGTGGGCGCGCGTGTGCACGTCGCCAAATCCGATGATGCTGCCCTTGGCTTCCGGCCCGGGATCGCGCACGCCGGGCGACCAGTACGGCTGCAGCGTCAGGCCCAGGGATCCTGCCGGCACGTTGCGCACGAGATCTTCGAACAGCGACTCGACCGGGACGCCGCGCTCGTGCGCGAGCGCCTCTTCGCGGTGGGCGAACTCGCGCCGGAACCAGCTCACCATCCAGAAGCCGCGGAAGATCTGGATCTCCGTGCTCCACGCGTCCGGCACGGCGGCCGGGTACGCAGGCAGCATGCGCTGCACTTCGATGTATCGACGCTGCGTGGTGTTGACGGTTGCCGTTGTGCCGAACGACAGCTGCGCGACGTCCGGTTCGAGCGCACCGCAGCCGAGGATCTCGCAGGCCTTGTCCGCGGCCGCGGCGATCACAGGAAGTCCGGCGGGCAACCCCAGCCGATCGCCTGCGCCCGGAGAAAGCGTGCCGAGCGATCGGCCCGGCTGCACCAGCCGCGGCAGCTGCTCGCGTCGAACCGCGACGGCCTTCCACTTGAAGTCGCGCGGCCCCGCCCAGTCCAGTCGGCGGTAGTCGAACGGCACGTAACCCACCTGGCTGCCGACCGAGTCGACGTACTCGCCGACGAGGCGATGCACCAGGAAGCCGCTCAGAAAGAGGTAATGCGCCGTCTGCTTCCAGAGCTGCGGCTGATGCTGCGCGAACCAGTTCGCTTCGGCCTCCGCTTGCAGATGGGCCACCAGCGACGTCGCGCCCGCGACGGCAAACAGCGCACGCCAGACCGGGCCCAGGTCGGGCGGCGCGGAACTGCGACGCTGATCGAGCCACACGGTCGCCGGTCGCAGCACTTGACCCTGCGCGTCGAGGCACACCATCGTCGCGCGCTGCGTGGTGAGCGACAGGCCCGCGATGTCATCGGGCCGCAGGGACGTCGTCGACCACAGTTCGTTGCACGCCCGGGTCACCGCGTTCCAGTAGATCTCCGGATCCTGTTCGGCCCAGCCGGGCTGCGGCGCCACGTACGGCTCGATCGGAATCTGTCGGCGCGCGAGCAAATGGCCTTCCGCGTCGAAGACGATCGCGCGGGCGCTCTGCGTGCCGACATCGAGAGCCAGCAGATGTCGCGCGCGGTTCGTCACGCGATCGCCGACGCCGAGTGCTGCCGCTGCCACGTCGAAAGGTACGCCACCTCCTCCGCGTTCCAGCGCGCGTCGTCCCATCCGAGCGCGCCTTGCACCGCGGAGCGAATCGCCGGCAGGTGCGCGTGTGCGCCGTCCTTGCTCACGAGGCCGATGCGCGTGCGCCGCAGCAGCAGATCCTCGAGATGGACGACCTGCTCGTGCTCGGCCGACCAGCGCAGTTCGGCCAGGCAGTAGGGCGTGTCACCGAGCAGCGCGAAGGAGGCGGGACTGCCCTGGCGGCGCACCCGCATCGCGGCACCCGGCCCCAGACGGCCGTCGAGCCGGCGCTCCTGCCCTTCCGAACGTCTCCCAACTTCGAACAGCGGCGAATCGGCGCGCGGCATCAGACCGGCAACCTGTCGCGCCGCTTGCGCGAGCACCTGCCGCGCGCTGACGCGAAAGGTCGTGAGCTTGCCGCCGGTGACGCTGACGATGCCGGGCGCCGACCACAATGCCGACTCGCGCGACTCCGCCGACGGCGCGTCCTTGCCTCCCGCCACGACCGGACGCACGCCGGCATAGGTCGACAGCGCGTCGCCGGCCGACAGCGTCACGTCGGGAAAACGCAGACGCAGCGCTTCGATCAGGTAGACGGACTCGTCGGCGGTCATGCGCGGCGCGTCCATCGCGCTCGTGTCGTGATCCAGATCCGTCGTGCCGTACAGCACGGCGCCTTCCCAGGGATACGCGAAGACCGGACGGCGATCGCGCGGATGCAGCCACGAGATCGCGTTCGTGATCGGCAGGCGATCGCGCGGAAAAACGAAATGGCTTCCGCGCAGCGGACGCAGCGGAGGCGCACCGGTCGTTGCGGGTGCGAACTGGCGCGCGCCGGCGCCGGTTGCGTTGACGACGATCGACGCGTCGATCATGCGCGTCTCGCCGGAGGCGTCGGCGGCGTCCCTGATGACGACCCCAGTGACCCGATCGCTCGTGCGCACCAGATCGTCGACACGCGCGTAGTTGAGGGCCGTGGCGCCTGACGCACGACTCTCCTCGATCAAGCGCTGCACGAGTCGGGCGTCGTCGGTGCGCGCATCGATGAAGCGCATCGCGCCCAGCATCGTCTCGTCGGACAGCAAAGGCTCGATCTGCCGAACCTCGTCCGCCCCGAGCCAGCGCGACGCGAGGCGTCCGGCCATCAGGTCGTACACGAAAAGACCGATTTGCAGCAGCGCACGGCCGGGGCGCGCGCCGCGGTGCACCGGCATCAGGAACGGCTGTGCTTCCACCAGCCCGGGCGCTTCACGCAGCAGCCGTCCGCGTTCGCGCACGGATTCGAGCGTCAGGCCCCATTGCCCGGTCTGCAGATACCGCAGTCCGCCGTGGACCAGCTTCGACGAGCCGCTGGATGTGCCCGAAGCGAAATCATGTCGCTCCACCAGCAGCACCGAAGCCCCGGTTCGAACCGCTTCGCGCAGCACGCCGGCGCCGGTGATGCCGCCGCCGATGATCACGAGGTCGTAGTGCGGTGCCAGGCCCGCGAGGCGATGGGATGCGCCCATTCGAAGCGTCGCCGGTTACGCGAAAAGCTTGCCGGGATTCATCAGCCCGGCCGGATCGAGTTCGCGCGCGCAGGCGCGCAACAGGTCCATTCCGAGCGGGCCCTTTTCGGCCGACAGGTAGGGCGCGTGGTCGGTGCCGACGCCGTGCTGGTGACTGATGGTTCCGCCGTGCGAGACGATCGTCTCGGACACGCGCGCCTTGAGCCGCTGCCACCGCGCGAGGTCGCGCTCGTAATCGCCCGCGCAGCGAAACACGAAAGTCGAATAGATGCTGCAACCCTGTCGATAGACGTGCGACAGGTGGGTAAACGCGTGCACACGCTCGTTCTCCTGCGCCAAGGCGTCGTGCGCGGCCTGCTCGATCGCGCGCATCAGCGCTGTCGACTGCGGCCAGTTGATCGACGTCTCCACCGTGTCGACTCCGTAGCCCATCGTCCACAACGTGTTGCGCAGATAGGGACCCCTGAAGCGATTCTTGGCCCAGCCCTGCCCGATCATCCGTCCCGCGTGCACACCTCGCGATTGCTTGCAGACGGTCAGCGCTTCGCGGCGACAGCGCAGCACTTCGCGGTTCAGTCCGGTCATGCCCAGCATGAGCATGACCGGACGGGTTCCGGAGCCGCGCAGCTTGAGATAACGCTTCAACCAGAGAATTGCCTTCTCGTGACCCGCCAGCGTCAGCTGCGTTTCGGTCTCGATTTCGTTCGACAGGCGCAGCATGGACAACGACAGGTCGGCCTGGACGAGGTGGCGCATCGCATCGACGCCGTGCTGCCAATCGGGGAAGAAAACCGCATTGAAGTCTTCGCGCTCGGCAATTCGTCGAACCCGGACCTGCACCTCCGACAGCACGCCAAGCCGGCCTTCCGAGCCGAGCACGAATTCACGCAGATCCGGTCCCGCCGATGACGCCGGAACGCTGCGGATCTGGAGCTCACCGCGCGGCGAAACCAGTCGCCCCCCCGCAAAGAGATTTTCGATGCGGCCGTAACGAAGCGACTGCTGACCGCTCGAACGCGTCACCACCCACCCGCCCACCGTCGAGTATTCGTACGACTGCGGAAAGTGCCCGAGCATGAATCCCTTGGCGCGCAGCTGCGTATCGACCTGCGGTCCGGGCGTGCCCGCGCCGAAAACCGCCAGTTGCGCGACGTCGTCGAGCCCCTGCAGACGGTTCATCCGCGCCAGCGACAGATTCAGCACCGGTCGATCCGAATCCGGCACGTCCAGATGTCCCGCGACGCTGGTCCCGCCGCCCCAAGGCACCACGATGGCGCCCCGTCGAACCGCCGATTGAAGGGCGCGCTCGACATCCTCGTGCGATTCGGGAAACGCCACGGCGTCGGCCACCGGCCCGATCCGGCCGTACTTGAGCGCGAGCCAGTCGCGATAGCTCTGGCCTCGCGCGTGGAGCACGCGTGCGGAGGCGGAGACATCGAAACCGGAATCGCCCCAGGAAGAAGAAGGAACCTGCGCAAGGATCGAATCGAGCGCGGTCTCGGGGCCCGGGGTCGTCGCTGCGCCGATGCGGTCGCTCAGAAATCCGACCGCTCGCGCGTCGAGCGGATAGTCCACATCGTCTTCGCCCCAGCCGTTCCAGCGTCGCATGCCGCTTTACGACTCCCTGTCGCAGGAGGCCGGAGTTTAAGCGTGTTCAGGAGACCGAACGGGCCGACGCCGCGAACCCCTGCAGCTGGGCCAACGTAAGCCATCCACCGTCCAGCGGGCCACGCGCCGTTCGCACGGGCTGGTCCGGTTCACCGCAGCCGTCGAGCACCATCACCGCGCTCGAGAAATCTTCGCCTTCGGTATTGGCGTTCGTTGTGACGATGGTCGGAACACCGGCCGCGACGGCAGCGCGCAGGCCGATCGCCGAGTCCTCGAGCGCCACACATTCGCGTGCACCGAGGCCGAGCTTGGACAGCGCGAGCAGATAGGTATCGGGTGCCGGCTTCTTGCGTGGCACGTCTTCGCCGCAAACGACCAGATCGATCCGATCGGCGAGTTCTTCGCCCAGGCCGTAGCGAAGCACCGGCTTGAGGCTCGCGCGGCTGGCGTTGCTGACCAGCGCCACGCGCAGCCCTGCCGCATCCGCCTCGCGGATCAGGCGCGCCACGCCCGGACGCAGCGGGACTCGTCCCTTGCGCAGGTAGCGGCGGAAGTAGTGCGACTTCAGGCCATGCACCTCGTGCACCCATGCCTGCGGATCGGCCGCGAACGCTGCGGCGTGCTCACCGAGTTCCGGCTTGTAGTGGTTGACGTAGTGCAGCAGGCGTTCCTTGCCCCCCGGCTGTTCGAGCAGCTTGCGGTAGAGCTTGGGTCCCCAGCGGAAGCCCAGTCCGAGCTTGCGGAACGCGCGGTTGTAGGCGGGACGATGACCGTGACGCTCGGTGTCCGCCACCGTGCCGTCGACATCGAGGAGCAGAGCCCGAAGACTCACGGCCGCCCCTCGATGCGACGCGGAATTCTGGATTCCGCGAGGGACACGGGTCCCGAGTTCGCACGACCGGATTGCATGACCGCAAAAGGGTAACACATCCTCTCTGCAATCAAGCGGTTCCCGTTGCTTTCTCATCCAGCTTTTGCGACCGTTCCGATCTCCTGTTGCCCCTCCCGTCGGAATGTCGCCCTACGTCGGTCGCTTCGCGCCCACCCCCTCCGGCTCCCTGCATCTGGGTTCGCTGGTGACGGCGTTGGGAAGCTGGCTCGATGCCCGCGCAGCGGCGGGACGCTGGGCGCTGCGGATCGACGATCTCGATCGCCCGCGCGTGCGCTCAGGCGCCGAGGGCGAGATCGTGCGACAGCTCGAGGCACATGGGCTGTGGTGGGACGGACCCATCCGAAGACAGAGCGAACACATCGCCGAATACCGGGAAACCCTCGAGCGGCTGCGTGCAATGGGCTGCGTCTACGCATGTCGCTGCACGCGTGCGGAGCTGGCGCGGCTGTCGACACCTGCCGACGCGAACGACGAGACCGAGGCGCCTTATCCCGGAACTTGCAGCACCGCGGACTGGCCGGATGTCGACGCTGCATTGAGGGTGCGCATCGATCCGCCCGGCATCGACGATGTCGGCGGGGATTTCATCGTGCGCCGCCGCGACGAGCAGATCGGTTACCAGCTCGCGTGCGCAGTCGACGAGCACGCCATGGGTATCACCGATGTGGTGCGAGGCGCGGACCTGGTGCAGTCGGGCCGCCGTCAACGCTGGCTCCTCGGCCGGCTCGGCTTGGCGACACCCCGGTATCGTCATTTGCCTCTCGTACTGGCGCCGGACGGCCGCAAGCTCAGCAAGAGCACCGAATCCCAGCCGATTCGATCCGATCAGGCGCCCGCGAATCTTCGGCTGGCCCTGCGGCTTCTGGGACAGGAGGGGGCGATCGACGTCGGTGGATCCGATGTGAGACCCCTGCTGCAGGCCGCAACGGCGCGGTGGGCCCCCGAACGAATCCCGACCGGGCCCGTAAGAATGACGTAAGCCTTTGTTGCAGGCGGCTGATTCTGGCATTCTTAGCGCACTGCAACATGGCTTCGAAAATGAGCGACCTCCGCGTCATCAAGAAGTACCCGAATCGCCGTTTGTACGACACGGAGATCAGCCGGTACATCACGTTGGAAGAAGTGCGTCAGCTCGTACTGCAGAACGTCCGCTTCCGCGTCGAAGACAAGCGCACGCGCGAGGACATCACGCGCAGCATCCTGCTGCAGGTGATCGCCGAGCAGGAGGAAGGCGGCGATCCGATCTTCACCACCGAACTGCTGACTTTCATCATCCGGTTCTACGGCGATCCGATGCAGCCCAGCATCAGCCGTTACCTGGAGCTGTCGTTGCAGCTCTTCATGCAGCAGCAGGGAAATTTCACCGAGCAGCTCCGCGGCATGCTCGGTCAGGCCCAGCAGCCCCTTCACGCACTCAAGGAACTTGCCGATCGGCAGGTGCCGATCTGGAGAACGGTGCGCAAGGAGTTCCTGCGCAACCTGTCGCGCACCAAGCTCAACAAGCTCTCTCGGACCGACACTCCAGACTGAGTCAGGTCCTGCGTGAGGTGGGGCATTTGGCCCTTGAATTGCTGCGGATTTCCGTGTTGACAAGCCCGTCAGCCGGATTCTATAGTGCACCGCAACATAGATCGTGCAGAAAACGAGCGCCTAAGGCGCTCAAATTATTCTGAACTTTCTTAGATCTCCTCCAGAAAGGCCTTGCGCCTTTCTCGCACTCGCCCCCGCTTTCGCGGGGGTATTTTTTTGGCCGACGTATCGACTTTGGGAAACCTGATCGGCGAGTCGGGCGATTCTGCGTGATCGACTTCTCAATGGCAAGCCAATCACGCGGAACCGAACGTCCTTATGCGACGTCGACGGCCTTCATCGACAGGCGGATACGTCCCTGCTTGTCGACCTCGAGAACCTTGACGCGTACGTTCTGGCCTTCCTTGACGACATCCTCGACTTTCTCGACGCGCTTGTCGGCGAGCTGCGAAATATGCACGAGGCCATCCTTGCCCGGAAGAATCGTGACGAACGCCCCGAAGTCCATCAGCTTGGCGACCTTGCCCTCGTAGACCGCGCCGACTTCGACGTCACGCGTCAGCGCATTGATACGCGCAATCGCAGCCTCTGCCTGCGCATGATCCGTCGCAGCAATCTTGATGGTGCCGTCGTCGTCGATGTCGATCGAGCAGCCGGTTTCCTCGGTGATCGAGCGAATCGTGACGCCACCCTTGCCGATGACCTCCCGGATCTTGTCCGGGTGGATCTTGATCGTGGTGATGCGGGGCGCGTACTTCGACATCTCGGTGCGCGCCGACGGCAGCACCTGGTCCATCTGGTCAAGGATGTGCAAACGGGCCGCCTTCGCCTGCGCGAGGGCCTGCTTCATGATCTCGCCGTTGACGCCGGTGATCTTGATGTCCATCTGCAGCGCGGTCACGCCTGCACGCGAACCGGCCACCTTGAAGTCCATGTCGCCCAGATGATCCTCGTCTCCGAGGATGTCGGTGAGCACCGCGAACTTCTGGCCTTCCAGGATCAGGCCCATCGCGACGCCAGCGACCGGCGCCTTCAACGGGACGCCGGCGTCCATCATGGCCAGGCACGAGCTGCATACCGAGGCCATCGACGACGAGCCGTTGGACTCCGTAGTCTCGGCGACCACGCGCACGACGTACGGGAATTCCCTATCGAGGTCCGGCATCACGCCCGCGAGGCCACGCTTGGCCAGACGTCCGTGCCCGATCTCGCGGCGCTTGGGCGCGTTGAGGCGGCCGGTCTCGCCGACGCTGTACGGCGGGAAGTTGTAATTGAGCATGAAAGGCTCGCGCCACTCGCCTTCCATCGCATCGATGAGCTGGGCGTCCTTGCCGGTACCGAGCGTGACGACGGCCAGCACCTGCGTCTCACCGCGGGTGAAGATCGCCGAACCATGCGTGCGGGGCAGTACGCCGGCCGAAATGCTGATCGGACGCACGGTACGCGTGTCGCGGCCGTCGATTCGAGGATGGCCTTCGATGATGCGATTGCGCACGACCACGGCCTCGAGGTCGTGGAATGCGGTGGAGGCGTCATCGGCGTCGAACTTCGGGTTTTCGCCCGAACACAGCGCTTCGAGCATCTTGCCGCGGGCGGCGGCGACGGCGTCATGGCGCGCGCCCTTGTCGGCAACGCCGTAGGCGCTCGTGATGTCACCGCGGAAGGCGGCGACGGCCTCGATCAGTCCGGCCTTGGCGGCGGCGGGCTTCCAATCCCACTTCGGCTTGCCGGCGACCGCGACGAGTTCGTTGATCGCGCGGATAGCGGTCTGCATCTGCTCGTGGCCGAACAGTACGGCGCCGAGCATCACGTCTTCCGACAGCTGCTTGGCCTCGGACTCCACCATCATCACGGCGTCCTGGGTGCCGGCGACCACGAGCTCGAGCTCCGAAGTCTCCTGCTGCGTGGCGGACGGATTGAGGATGTACTGACCGTTCGCGTAGCCCACCTTCGCAGCGCCAATCGGGCCCTGGAACGGCACGCCGGACAGTGCGAGGGCGGCAGAGGCACCGATCATGGCCGGGATGTCCGAGTCCACCTCGGGGTTCAGCGACATGACCGTGGCGACGATCTGGATCTCGTTGAAGAACCCGTCCGGGAACAGCGGGCGGATCGGACGATCGATCAGGCGCGACGTCAGCGTTTCGCGCTCGCTTGGGCGGCCTTCACGCTTGAAGAAGCCACCGGGGATGCGGCCACCCGCGTAGGTGCGCTCCATGTAATCGACGGTAAGAGGGAAGAAGTCCTGGCCGGCCTTGGCCTCCTTCTTCGCAACACACGTGACCAGAACAACCGTGTCGTCGACACGGACGACCACCGCAGCCGACGCCTGGCGCGCGATGTGGCCGGTCTCCAGCGTCACCGTATGAGCGCCGTAGGAGAAAGACTTGGTGAAAGGGGTAGCAGGTAGGGCGGGAATTCCCATTATTCAGCTCGCAGGTAGAGGGCTATCGAAGTGATCGAGACTCGCAAACGAAACTGCGCCGCTTAGCGGCGCAGTCCCAGTTCGGAAATCAGCTTCGTGTAGCGGGCCTCGTCCTTGCCCTTCAGATAGTCCAACAGACGACGGCGCTGGTTCACCAGTTTGAGCAGGCCACGACGCGAGTGATGGTCCTTGGCGTGCTTCTCGAAATGTCCGCCCAAATCGACGATACGGGCTGAAAGCAGGGCAACCTGCACCTCGGGCGATCCCGTGTCGTTCTTACCACGGGCGTGCTTCTGAACCACACCCTGCTTCTGTTCTACCGAAAGAGTCATCTCAAACGCTCCAAACGCGACCAATCCGTGAATGATTTCCTTACAAAGCTCGCCATTCTAGCTGGCGGACCGCTGATGCCTCAAGCCGAAATTGCGCCGCCGAGCCATCGCCGCGGCCACAACCGGCCATCCGGCGCGATGCGCCCGACCCCTTTGAGGACCCCGGACTCGTTCATGACGGCAATGGCAGCGTCGTCGGCAAGCTCGACCCGCGGGCACTCGATCGCCTGACCGCGCGCAAAACGGTGCAAGACGCCTTCCGGGACCCGCACTTGCGGCCACCCGACCACCGCTGCCGACATCGGCAAAAGGACCCGGTCGACGGACTCCAAGCCCATCTCAGCCATCTCGCGCAGCTGATCCAGCGACCAGACCTGCCCATGCGAGAACGGATCCACCCGCGTCCGTCGCAGCGAAGATAGATGCGCACAGTGACCCAGCGCCGAAGCCAGATCTTCTGCCAGCGTCCGGATATAGGTGCCCTTGGAGCAGGTCACGGTCAGTTCGAGTTCGCCATCCTGCAGCGAAATCAGCTCCAGCTCGTGGATCACCACCTCGCGAGCGGCGCGCTCCACTTCCTCGCCGGCCCGGGCCAGCTCGTACAACGGCCGCCCATCACGTTTGAGTGCCGAATACATCGGCGGAACTTGTCGAATGGGGCCGAGGAAGCGGTCCCGGATCGAGCGGAAATCCTCGAGCCTCAGCGAACCGGGGTCAGAGGTCGCGATCACCTCCCCTTCGGCGTCCCCCGTGGTGGTGCGACTACCCAACCGGACACGGGCCGAATACGCCTTGTCGGCGTCGAGCAACAGGCCGCAGAGCTTGGTCGCTTCGCCGAAGCAAACCGGCAGAAGTCCGGTCGCGAGCGGATCGAGGCTGCCGGTATGACCGGCTTTTTCGGCCCGGAATACACGACGCGCGGCCTGCAGCGCCTGGTTCGAGCTCAGGCCAAATGGCTTGTCCAGCAACAGGATGCCGTCGAGATTGCGGCGGTCAATGCGGGCCACGTAGGTCGGCTCAGCTGTCGTCGCGCTCGCGCGTATGGGACTCGTCGGCGGCCACCGCATCGCGGATCAATCGATTCAGTCGGTCGGCCTGACGGACCTGGGTGTCTGCGCGAAAGTGCAGCTGCGGGACGTAGCGCATGCGCAAGCGCGAGCCCAGGCCCTTGCGCAGCAGCGGCACCGCGCCGGCGAGCGCTTTCACGGACGCGGCAAGCTCCTCATCGGTGCCCAGCGAACTGACCAGCACCGTGGCGTTGCGCAGATCGGGCGAAACGTCGACCTGCGTGATCGACACGCCGGCCACGCGAGGATCGGTCAGGGTCTCGACCACGAGCGCCGCCACTTCACGCTGCAACTGGGTGTTGATACGCAGCTTTCGCGGATATTCCTTCATGTTCGTCGTCGTCCGAATCAATCCCGATCAGGCGCGCCCAGCGGGAAGAAAGCGCGAAACGGTCGCGCCTCGTCCACCGCTCGCGCAAATGAAGGTCGCTCGAGCAATCGGCGTCGATAGGCCCGCAGATCGCCGCAGCTTCCGGGGATCGGGTGTACCCAATCGGCGTAGAACAGCGCCGGAGCCGCCGCGCATTCCGCCAGGCCAAAACCGCTGGACGCCGCCCATTCGCGGCCACGCAACTCACCATCGATCCAGCGATAGGCCGAATCGAGCAACCCACGCGCCTCATCGACTCCGTGAGGATCTCGGATGTCCGGCGCGCGTAGCGCATCGAACACGACCTTCTGCATCGGCGACATCACGTACTGGTCGAAGAACCGGTCGAGGAAGCGGACCTGCAACGCCGCCTCCGGATCAGACGGAATGAATTTCACCGGCCCAGGAAACCGGATGTCGAGATACTCGACGATGAGGCTCGACTCCACCACGACGCGCTCCCCGTCCGTGAGCAAGGGCATGCGCTTGAGCGGCCACAATCGGGCGTGCTCTGCGGCGTTCCGCGGCTGGTCGGGCGACAGGTGGCGGAACTCGAACTCGATGCCGTTCTCGTACAGCGGAATCAGCACCTTCTGGCAGTACGAGGAGAAAGGATGACCGTAGAGGATCAGGGACATCGAGGGTTCTCCTTCGACGGTGATGCAGCAGCGACATCCGCCGGGCCTGCAACAGGCCCGGCGAAACCGATCAGGCCTCTGCCTTGACGGTGCGCTTCACCTCGACCCGATCGAAACACTCGATCTGGTCACCGGCCTTCACGTCGTTGTAGTTCTTCACGCCGATGCCGCACTCGGTGCCGGCCTCGACCTTCTGAACGTCGTCCTTGAAGCGGCGCAGCGACTCCAGCACGCCTTCGTAGACCACGGTCTGGTTGCGCAGCACGCGGATCGGAAGATTGCGCTGCACCGTGCCTTCGATCACCAGACAGCCGGCGATGTTGCCGAACTTGCTCGAGCGGAACACGTCGCGCACCTGCGCGATGCCCACGATCTGCTCGCGCACCTCGGTGCCGAGCAGGCCCTGGATCGCGTCGTTCACGTCGTCGATCACCTGATAGATGATCGAGTAGTAGCGAACGTCGATGCCGGTGTCCTGGATGCGCTTGCGCGCGACCGAGTCGGCACGCACGTTGAAGCCGATGATGATCGCCTTGGACGCCAGCGCCAGATCCACGTCGGACTCGCTGATGCCGCCGATGGTCGAGGCCAGAACGTTCACGCGAACTTCGGCGCTCGGAAGCTTGCGCAGCGCTTCGGAAAGCGCCTCGGCAGAGCCCTGCACGTCGGCCTTGATCATGAGGTTGAGCTGCTTGGCCTCGCCCTCGTTCTCGCCCATGCGCGCGAAGATCTGGTCCATGCGCACCGTCTGCGACTGGGCGATCTTCTGCTCGCGCAGCTTGGTCTCGCGCAGGATTCCGAGCTCGCGTGCCTTGCGCTCGTCCGCGACCACGACGATGTCGTCGCCCGCGTCGGGCACACCCGACAGTCCGAGTACCTGCACGGGAATCGACGGACCGGCTTCCTTCACCGGCTTGCCCGCCTCGTCGAACATCGCGCGAACGCGGCCGAAATGCGGGCCGGTCAGCACGACGTCGCCCTGCCTGAGCGTGCCGGCACGGACCAGCACAGTCGCGACCGGACCGCGTCCCTTCTCCAGCGAGGACTCCACCACCTGGCCGCGCGCCGGGACGTCGATGGCCGCCTTGAGCTCGAGCACTTCGGCCTGCAGCAGGATCGCGTCGAGCAGTTCGTCGACGCCCTGACCGCTGACCGACGACACGCCGACGATCTGCACGTCGCCGCCGAAATCCTCGGCCACGACTTCTTCCTTGAGCAGGTCGTTCTTGACGCGCATCAGATCGGCCTGCGGCTTGTCGATCTTGGTGACGGCCACGACCATCGGTGCGCCCGCCGCGCGTGCATGCTGGATCGCTTCGCGCGTCTGCGGCATCACGCCATCGTCGCCCGCGACCACCAGGATCACGACGTCGGTGATCTGCGCGCCGCGAGCACGCATGCGCGTGAAGGCCGCGTGGCCCGGCGTGTCGAGGAACGTGACGACGCCCTTGCCCGTCTTCACGTGGTACGCGCCGATGTGCTGCGTGATACCGCCGGCCTCGCCCGCCGCGACGCGCGTCTTGCGGATGTAGTCGAGCAGCGAGGTCTTGCCGTGATCGACGTGACCCATGATGGTCACGACGGGCGGCCGCGTTTCCTGCGGGACGTCCTTCTTCTCGCCCTCGACCGCTTGGATCAGGCCCTCCTCGAACTCGGTGCCCTTGATCGCCTTGGCCTTGTGGCCGAGCTCCTCGACCATGAGGATCGCGGTGTCCTGATCGAGCATCTGGTTGATGGTCGCCATGACGCCCTGCTTCATCATCACCTTGATCAGCTCGGTGGCCTTGACCGCCATGCGATTGGCCAACTCGGCGACGGTGATGCCTTCGGGAACTTCCACTTCGCGCACGATCGGCGCGACGGGCTTCTCGAACTGGTGCACGTTCTCGACGCGCACCTGACCCGTAGGCTTGCGCTTCTTCTTGTCGCGCTTGCCGCCCTTTCCCTCCGCGACGTGCAGTTCCTCCCGGTGATGGGTGCGATCGCGTTCGCGATCCGGTTTCGGGGGCTCGGTCGTCGCGGGCTTCTTCGCCGCCGGAGTCGACGCCGGCGTCGGCACAGGTACGGGCTGTGCCTGACGCGCCTCGGCCGAACGTCGCAGATTCTCTTCTGCTCGGCGGCGCGAACCCTCGGCTTCCATCTTGGCCCGATAGATCGGATCGTTCTTCAGGCGCTCGTCATGCTCGCGACGCGTACGCTCGACGGCTTCTGCCTCGGCCTTCAGTCGCTCGGTCTCTTCCTCGCGCAATTTGAGCGCGGCCTCTTCCTGCGTGCGTCGCGCCTCAGCCTCGGCAGCCGACTGGGCAGCCGCGGCTTCGTGCTCCGCAGCCTCGCGGGCGGCAATCTCTTCGGCCTCGGCGACGGCCGCTTCGTTGACCTCTTCAGGTACCGGCGCGGACGACGGCTGGCCACCCCCCATCGGCTCGGCCTTGATCACACGCTTCTTGCGGACTTCCACGCTGACCGTCTTGGTCGGCAGGCCACGCCCGCCGCCTAGCTTGATCTCGGAGGTTTCCTTGCGCTTGAGCGTGATACGGCTCGGGCTGGCGGCACCGGCGGCAGACACGGTGCTGATCGGCGCACGCGTCTTCTGACGCAGATACGTCAGCAGCGCCATCTTGTCGGCTTGCGAGAGGGGCGATCTTGCATCCTCTGCGGACACGCCGGCTTCTTTCAGCTGCGTCAGCAGCTCGGCCACCGGCCGCTTGAGTTCTTCAGCGAAGTTCTGGACTGTGACCGTAGACATGATGGCGTCAAATTCCTGCTAGATGCGGCACTGATTCAGGCGTAGACCTTCTGTCTCGCCGCCATGATCAGCGCCTGGGCCTCGTTTTGATCCATCTCGATGACTTCGAGAAGTTCATCGGTGGCGAGGTCGGCTAGATTCTCGGCGGTGACGATGCCGGCACCCGCCAGGGTGTATGCGAGTTCCTCGTTCATTCCTTCGACCGCGAGCAGATCCTCGGCCGGCGCAACGTCGGCGGCCCGTTCGGCTTTGGCGATGGCTTTGGTCAGGAGCACGTCCTGCGCTCGCGAACGAAGTTCCTCGACGATGGCTTCGTCGAATTCCTCGATGTGCTGGAGTTCTTCGACCGGCACGTACGCCACCTCTTCGAGGGTGGTGAAGCCTTCGTCGACGAGAACACCGGCAACCTCGGCATCAACATCGAGCTCGGCCATGAACATTTCAAGGACCCCTCGGTTCTCTTCGTCCTTCTTGGACTCGAGATCACCGGTGGTCATGACGTTGAGCACCCAACCCGTCAACTCGGATGCGAGGCGCACGTTCTGACCGCCGCGACCGATCGCCTGAGCCAGCTTGTCCTCGGCCACGCCGATCGACATGGCGTGCGCTTCCTCGTCGATGACGACGTTCTCGACTTCCGCCGGTGCCATGGCGTTGATGACGAACTGCGCCGGATTCTCGTCCCACGGGACGATGTCGACGCGCTCGCCGGCGAGTTCGTTCGAGACGCTCTGGACACGTGAGCCGCGCATGCCGACGCAAGCGCCGACCGGATCGATGCGCTTGTCCTTGGCCTGCACCGCGATCTTGGCGCGCAGACCCGGATCGCGAGCAGCGCCCTTGAGCTCGATCAGCCCCTGCGCAATTTCCGGAACCTCGAGCTTGAACAGCTCCATCAGGTATTTCGGCGAAGTGCGCGACATGAACAGCTGCGGACCCCGAATCTGCGGGCTGACCTCGTACAGATAGCCGCGAATGCGGTCACCAGGGCGAGCCGGCTCGCGCGGAATCAGATGCTCGCGCGGGATGATGGCCTCTGCGTTCCCGCCAAGATCCACGATCACCGCACCACGCTCGAGTCGCTTGATCAGGCCGGTGAGCAGTTCGCCCACCCGATCCTTGTACGCCTCGACCACCTGCGCGCGCTCGGCCTCGCGCACCTTCTGCACGATGACCTGCTTGGCACGCTGGGCGCCGATGCGGCCGAAGTCGACCGAATCGATCTTCTGCTCGATGACCTCGCCCGGCTGGATGCTGGGATGGTCCTTCTGGGCGTAGGTGAGCTTGATCTGCCGTTCCGGAAACTCGAAATCTTCGCTCTCGTCCTCGAGCACCGTCCAGCGGCGGAACGACTCGTATTCGCCCGTCTCGCGATCGATCGCGACCCGAACGTCCGACTCGTCGCCGTACTGTTCCTTGGTAGCCGAGGCGAGCGCGGCTTCCAACGCGTTGAAGATCGTGTCCTTGTCCACGCCCTTCTCGTTGGAGACCACGTCGGCCATCAACAGAATGTTCTTGTTCACGCCTCACCCTCGGCCGTTTTCGATGAATAGTCGGGAACCAGACGGGCCCGCGAGATCGCGGAGAACGCCAGCTGTACCTCGCCCCGGTCTGCCGTCAGCCGGACCACCTCGGGACCCACGCCGAGGATCACGCCCACGAAGCGGCGCTGTCCGTTGATCGGCGTTTCCAGTTCCACGCGCGCCTTGCGCCCCGTGAAACGTTCGAAGTGCACCGGCTTGGTCAACGGCCGGTCGAGCCCTGGCGACGACACCTCCAGTTGGAACGCGGTCTTGATCGGATCCTCGACATCGAGCAGTGCCGCGACCTCGCGGCTGACCTGCTCGCAGTCCCCCAAGGTGACCCCGCCCGCTGCATCGAGATACAACCGCAGCAAGGCCGAACGGCCCTGCGGACTGAATTCGAGCAACAGCAACTCGTAGCCGAGAGATTCGACCAGGGGCTCCAGCAATTGAGTTAGGCGATCCTGCAACACGCGTACGACAACCTTTTGGCGATACAAACAAAAAAAGGCCCACTCGGGGCCTGGTTCCAACGAAAAAGTTGGTAGCGGGGGCAGGATTCGAACCTACGACCTTCGGGTTATGAGCCCGACGAGCTGCCAGACTGCTCCACCCCGCACCAGACAGACGGCAAGTATAGCGGCGGCCGATAGACGGTCGCAATCAAAATCTGGCGTGCGCCCAACTTCGGCCGCGTATCCTGCGGCGATGCGCGCTATCGAAATCTCCAAGCCCGGTCCACCGGACGTCCTCGTTCCGTGCGAGCGTTCCCGCCCCCAGCCCGGCCCAGGCCAGGTTCTGGTCCAGGTCGCCGCGGCAGGCGTCAATCGCCCCGATGTGCTGCAGCGACTGGGCCGGTATCCCGTCCCGCCGGACGCCTCCGATCTTCCGGGCCTTGAAGTCGCCGGCACGATCGTCGACGGCGACCCGGCGGATTCCGGTTTCGCCATCGGCGATCGCGTCTGCGCCTTGGTTCACGGCGGAGGCTATGCGCAGTTTTGCGTGGCGCCCGCAGGTCAGTGCCTGCCGATCCCGCGCGGACTCTCCGAGATCGAGGCCGCATCGCTGCCGGAGACGTTCTTCACCGTCTGGAGCAATGTGTTCGATCGCGGGCGGCTGGCCGCGGGCGAAACGCTGCTGGTCCAGGGCGGAAGCAGCGGGATCGGGGTGACCGCGATCCAGATGGCGCGGGCGCTCGGTCATCGCGTGCTGGCCACCGCCGGCACCGACGAGAAGGCTCGCGCGTGTGAGGCGCTCGGCGCCGAGCGCTGCATCAACTACAAGACGGAGGACTTCGTCGCTGAAGTGAAGCGGTTGACCGGCGGGCGTGGCGCCGACGTGATCCTCGACATGGTCGCCGGCGATTACGTTCCCCGCGAAGTCCGATGCCTGGCGGACGATGGCCGACTCGTCGTGATCGCCCTGCTCGGCGGAGCGACCGCACAGGTTCCGCTCGATCAGATCCTGGTGCGCCGGTTGACGATCACCGGATCGACGCTGCGGCCGCGCCCGGTCGCGTTCAAATCAGCGATCGCCGCCGCGCTGCGCGAGCGGATTTGGCCGCTGATCGAGAACGGCAGCATCCGGCCGGTGATTCATCGCACGTTCCCTCTCGATGAGGCAGCCGAGGCGCACCGCCTGATGGAGAGCAGCACCCACATCGGCAAGATCGTCCTCACGATCCCGCCGGCCTGAGGACTCAGGCGGCCGCCCGCTGCGGAGCTGCGGCACCGAGCAATTCCGCTCGCGCCTCGTCGTACTCGCGCGAAAGGCGCTGGACCAGTTCGCGGGCCGGCACGACGGCGCGCACCGCGCCGATGCCTTGACCACATCCCCAGATGTCCTTCCACGCCTTGGCGCTGTCGCTGCCGAAATTCATCTTGCTCGGATCGGCCGTCGGAAGATTCTCGGGATCCAGGCCCGCCGCGACGACCGAAGGTTTCAGATAGTTGCCGTGCACGCCCGTGAACAGGTTCGAGTACACGATGTCGTCGGAGCTGCTGGCGACGATGCAGTCCTTGTACGCATCCGCCGCACGGGCTTCCTGCGTCGCAATGAAGGCCGAGCCGACATAGGCGAAGTCCGCTCCCATCGCCTGGGCCGCCAGCACCGCGCGTCCGGTCGCGATGGCACCGCTGAGCGCAACCGGTCCGTTGAACCACTGCCGAATCTCCTGGATGAGCGCGAACGGGCTCTTCACACCCGCGTGGCCACCCGCACCGGCCGCCACCGCGATCAGGCCGTCGGCACCCTTCTCGATCGCCTTGTGCGCGTGCGTGTCGTTGATGATGTCGTGCATCACCGTACCGCCGTACGAATGCGCCGCCTGATTGATCTCCGGCCGCGCGCCGAGCGAGGTGATGATGACCGGAACCTTGTACTTGACGCACAACTCCATGTCCGTCTCGAGGCGCGGATTGGATTTGTGCACGATCTGGTTGACTGCGAATGGTGCGGCCGGTCGTTCGGGATGCGCGCGATCATGTGCGGCGAGCGCTTCGGTGATCTCCGCGAGCCACTCGTCGAGCTGCGACGCGGGCCTCGCATTCAATGCAGGCATCGATCCGACGACCCCTGCCTTGCACTGTTCGATGACCAGCTTGGGCCAGCTGATGATGAACAGCGGCGCGGCGATGACGGGGAGCCGCAGCGAGCGCAGCGCGGGGGGAAGCTTGGACATGGATCGCGATCCGACGGGTAGAAAGACCGCAGCTTAGTGCCCGCGCCGCCTCGCGCCCAAGCCTAAAGACCGGCTTGGCGGATCGAACAACCGTGCTTACCGGCCCGGCGGCTTCTGCGAGATCGCCGACCGAAACTCCCGCAGCCGTGCCTGCAACCGCGCGGCGTTGTCGCGTCCCATGCGCAGCATTGCCTTCTGACCCGATGACCGCTGTTCGAGCTCCGGGTCGGCAAACAGGTAGAGCACCTTGGGTCTCACCAGCGGGATGGGTTCGGCGACCACCGGCGTGGCCAGCAGGTGATCGATGATGTCGATCACCCGATCGTTGAAATAGCGCGCCCGCGGATTTCCGAGGCGATCGTACGCGTCCTGGAAGAGCGGGTAGTAGCGGCGGTACGCGGCGGCCAGCTTCTGCATGTCGACGCTGTCGACCATCTTCACCAGCGCGTCGTAGCGTGACGCGTTGGCCGGATCGATATGAAGCGACTCACCCTCACCGGCGACACCGAACACGCCGGACGTTCGCCGCACCGGGCGCAGCCACATCGGCAGGGGTTCGCGATCGAGCGAGTCGACCGCGAGCACGATGCGCCGGACGATCTCGCGCGGGATCAGCAACGCCTCGACCGGCGCAGCGCCGAACAGCGCGCGCAGCTCGTTCATCGCCTCGGCGTCGCTGTTCTCGAGCTCGGGCAGTGCCGGCCCGCCCGCTTCGGGTTCGGGCATCGGATGTGCGATCGCAGGCTCGCTTTCCGGCTCCGCGACCGGATCGTCTGCGTCGGGCGTCGCCGTTCCTGCCGTCATGTCGGACTGCGCCATCCCGAGATCGTCCGTCTCGCGGCCGTACATCCACCACCCCGCCGCGCCGAGCACGGCGATGCCCAGTACCACGCCGATCCAGGCCGCTCGGGTCATCATGGGCGTCCCACCTCCGTCCAAATCGGACGCGGAGTCTCGCCCGCATCACGTCTACTCCGAAAGGGGGAATCGCCCTAGAAGCGGCGCGAGATACAACTCGTCCATCGCGGATCACGACCGATCGCCGGTGCGTGGCCGTTTTTTTCTCGTCAGCCGAGATGTCGCCTTGAACGCCATGACCGAGAGCACCGCAGTCCACGAAACACCGCAGGTGAAGGGTCTGCCACTGCTCGGCAACGTGCTTGACATGGCGCGCGGTCCGGCGAAGTTCTTCGTCGACTGCTATCGCAAGTACGGACCCGTTTTCCGGGTCCGCATCATGGGGCAGACCTATACGGTCATCGCCGGCATCGAAGCCGCCAACTTCATGAGCAGCCGCGAAGGAAAGGATTCGCTTCGCTCAAAGGAGTTCTGGCAGGGCCTCGTGGAGGAGTACGGCGCCACGCGCACCCTGGTGGGTGTCGACGGCGAACCGCACAAGCAGCTGCGCGACATCATGCGCCGCGGCTACTCGCGCGAATCGATCAAAGGCCGCTACAACGAGCTGGTGCAGATCACGGACGGTGCGCTCGCACGCGACTGGAAGGTCGGCGAACTCGTCGCCGTGGTCGAAGCGATGCAGTACATGGTGGTCGATCAACTCGGAACGATCCTGACGGGCAGCGCGCCGCTCGAGTACGTCAAGGATATCCGCACGACGATCCTCTACATCCTCAACGTCCTGGTCACGCGCCAGCGACCCAGGTTCCTGCTCAAGAACCCGACGTACAAGCGCTCCAAGGCGCGCGTGTTCGAACTCGGCGAAAAAATGATCGCCGAGTTCCACGCCAAGCGGGGCACCAAGCGCGAGGAGGACAAGAACCTCATCGACGACATCATGCAGGCCCACGTCGATACGCCGGACATCATGCCGGCGAGCGATCTGGTGCTGACGGTGACGGGCCCCTATGTGGCGGGTCTCGACACCGTCGCCAACACCACGTCGGCGATCCTGTACACCGTGCTGAAGCACCCGGACGTGCACGCCCGCATCGTGCAGGAAGTCGACGAGCTCTTCGCCGCCGGGAGCGTCGACGAAGAGGGGCTGATGAAACGCTTGCCGACGCTGCACGGCGCGATCATGGAGACGATGCGCATGTATCCGATCGCGGTGGCGCAGATGCGCACCGCGACCAAGGATTTCGTGTTCGAAGGGCATCTGATCCGCGAAGGCGAACTGTTGTACGTCGCCACGTCGGTGCCGCACTTCATGCACGAGTACTACCCCGAGCCCGACAAGTTCGACGTCGATCGCTATGCCAAGCCGCGCTCCGAGCACATGCAGTCGGGTGCCTACTCGCCCTATGGCCGTGGTCCGCACACCTGCCTGGGCAAGAGCCTGGCCGAGGTGCAGATCGCGCTGAGCATGGCGCGCGTCTTTCACAAGCTGGATCTGGCGCTCGAACCGGCCGACTACGTGCTCAAGACCAAGACCGCGCCTACGCCGGGCCCGGCAATGGATTTCAAGGTCCGCGTGAAGAGCTATCGCAAGCCCTGATCGAAAAAACTATCGGTCTTCGTTCAGCCCGGCGGAGAGCAGCCGCGCGGTCTGGTTCACCAGCGGAATGATCCGGTTGTAGGCCATCCGCGTGGGACCGATCACGCCCAGGCGCCCCGCCACCTCGCCGTCGACGTAGTAAGGCGCGGTCACGACGCTCACCTCGTCGAGGACGCGATAGCCGGATTCCTCTCCGATGAAGATCTGCACGCCGTCGGCGTCCAGGCACTGATCGAACAGGTTGAGCAGCTCGCGCTTGCGGTCCAGTACCTCGAACAGTCCCCGCAGCCGGCCGACGTCGCCCAGTTCCTGGAAGCCCATCAGGTTGGTGCCGCCGGCGAGCATGTAGTCGCCGGCCGGTCGGAAATCGTCGTCCATCGCGCGCGATGCCATCGCCGCGGCCTCGCGCAGCACCAGGTTCACGCGGTTCTGCGCATCGAGCGCCTCGTCGGCCAGCGCACGTCGCAACCCGACCAGATCGCGTCCGGAGAAATGCTCGTTGAGCGCGTTGGCGTAATGCTCCAGTTCGTCCGCACCGTATGCGCGATCGGTATGGATCACGCGGTTCTGCACTTCGCGCTGGTTCACCACCAGGATCGCCAGCACGCGATTGCCCGACAGCGGAAGGAATTCGATCCGTCGCAGGATCGCCAGGTTGCGCCGAGGCAGCGTCACCACACCGGCCATGGCGGTGAGCTGGGACAGCAGGCTCGATGCGGCCTGCATCAGGTCGTCGTTCTTGCGCTGCGATCCGGCGAGGATTCCGGCGATGCGCTGCTGCTCGGCATCGCCCAGCAGCTCGGGCGTGAGCAGCTGATCGACGAAGTAGCGATATCCGCGCGAAGTCGGTACGCGACCGGCCGACGTGTGCGGCGACACGACCAGGCCCAGCTCGTCGAGATCGGCCATGACGTTCCGGATCGTGGCCGGCGACAGCGACAGCGACCCGGCGCGCGACAGCGTGCGCGATCCCACGGGTTGTCCATCGTGTATATAGCGCTCCACCAGCAGCTTGAGCAGCTCGGCAGCGCGGGGATCGAGCGGGTTCGCCATTGGAGGTCATGGATGATCGGCGGGTTCGACGCTAGCCTTCCGAATAGGGGGGGTCAAGGTGGTCGCAACCCTGCTCCGGCCCTCGTGTAGAGTGTTCGAGCCCAGCCTGCTGGTCGGTCCATGAGCCCCTTCCGCGTCGTCGGCGTCATCGGCAAACGCCGCGAGCCCAATCTCGATCTCCTGCGCGACCTCTGCGACGGCCTGCGCCGCCTCGGTTGCGAGGTGCTGATCGAGGCCAACGGCGCGTTCGGACGCGACGCCCCTGCCCCGACGGTCGCGCGCGACGAACTGGCCCGACGTTGCGAACTGGTGATCGTCGTGGGAGGCGACGGCACGCTGCTCGACGCCGGCCGCGACCTCGCACCCGCCCAGGTTCCGCTGCTCGGCGTCAATCAGGGACGGCTCGGCTTCATGACGGACGTCGCGCCCGAGTCGATGCACGAGCACCTGGCCGCGATCGTCCACGGCCAATACGAATCCGAAGACCGCTTGCTGCTCTCGGCGAGCGTCGAACGCAACGGCCGCCGTGATGGCGCGACGCGGCTTGCGGTGAACGACGTGGTGATCCGCAACCAGGCCACGATCCGCATGATCGAATTCGAGACCTGGCTCGATCACGAATTCATCAGCAACCACCGCGCCGACGGCGTGATCGTCGCCTCGCCGACCGGGTCGACCGCCTATGCGCTCTCCGGCGGTGGACCGCTGCTGCATCCGAGCCTGTCGGCGATCGCGCTCGTACCGATCTGTCCCCACACGCTGTCCGACCGCCCCATCGTGGTCGATGGGCAGCGCCCGATCCGCATCGTCATTCGCGGCGTCGATCGCGCGCAGGCGATGGTCACCTTCGACGGGCAAACGAGCGAAACGCTCGAGCCAGGCGATGTGGTGGAGGTTCGGCGCGCCGAAAAGGCGCTGCGTCTGATCCATCCCCCGGGCTACAGCTATTTCCGCATTCTGCGCGACAAGCTGCGATGGGGCAGCGGTCCGGCGGCGCAGGAGCGGGTGTGAGCAGGACCACCGCTTTCGCGTAACGAGACGCCTCCGACGCCTCGTGTAATTTGAAAAAATAGAAGTACCGCCACCGCGTCAGCCGGCCCAGATGCTCGAACAGCTGCAGATCCGCAATCTCGCCACCATCGAGGAGCTCGCGCTCGAACTCGAACCCGGCTTCACCGCACTCAGCGGCGAGACCGGTGCCGGCAAGTCGATCCTGATCGACGCCCTGGGCCTGGTGCTCGGCACACGCGCCGATCCCGCGCTGATCCGCGGTGGCAGCGAGCGCGCCGACATCACCGCCACCTTCCGGATCGCGCCGAAATCGGCGGCCGCCCATTGGCTCGCCGAGCAGGCGCTGGTCGACGAGGACGACGCCGCGCAGTGCGTGGTGCGCCGCGTCCTTCAGAACGAGGGCCGCACCCGCGCCTACATCAACGGCACCGCCGTCGCCGCAAGCCAGCTCCGCGATCTCGGCGAACGCCTGGTCGACGTCTACGGCCAGAACGAAAGCCACAGCCTGCGGCTGCCCGACGTCCAGCGCGAACTGCTCGACAGCTACGGCGGCCACGCCGACGCGCTCGCCGCCGTCGCGGCGCGCACCGCCGAATGGCTTGCGCTGGACGACCAGATCGAACGCCTGCGCCAGGCCGCCTCTCGCGACCCGATCCAGGTCGATCTGCTGCGTCACCAGGTGCGCGAACTCGAGGCGCTCGCACCGAAGGTGGGCGAAGCCGAGGAGATCGCGGCCGAACACAGGCGCCTGGCGAACGGCGGGCGCTTGCTGCAGGACGGCGGTGCCGTCCAGGAACAGCTGTACGGCGGCGATGGCGCGGTGCATGACCAGCTCTCCGCCAGCCTCGGCACGCTGCGCGGTCTGGTCGCCCTGCATCCGGATTTCGGCGACGCCGAGACGCTCGTCGCCAGCGCGCAGGCCCAGATCCGCGAAGCCGCCGATGGCCTGCGTCGTCTGCTGGGACGCCTGGACCTGGATCCGCAGCGCTTGGCCGAGATCGAGGCCCGCATCGGCGAGATGCACACGCTCGCGCGCAAGCATCGCGTGCGCGCCGAAGAGCTTCCCGGCCATCTGGCCGCGATGAAAGCCGAACTCGAGGAAGCCGAGGCCGCGGGCGGCAGGGTCGGCGAGCTCCTCGCGCAGCAGGCCGACGCGCTCGATGCGTATCGCCAGGCGGCGCAGACGTTGAGCCAGGCGCGGCGTGCCGCCGCGGTTCCGTACGGCAAGGCCGTCAGCTCACGCGTGCGCGAACTCGGCATGCCGAACGCGAAGTTCGAGGTGCGGATCGAGCCGGCGTCGCGCAAACGACCCAGCGCCCACGGCGACGACGATCTGTGCTTCGACTTCAGCGCCAACCCCGGTCAAGCGCCGCGGCCGCTGGCCAAGGTCGCATCAGGCGGTGAGCTGTCGCGCGTGTCGCTCGCGCTGCAGGTCGTGGCGCAGCAGGACGGCGGCGCGCCAACGATGATCTTCGACGAAGTGGACGCCGGCATCGGCGGCGGCGTGGCCGAAGCCGTCGGCCGGCAGTTGCGCGCACTCGGCGACAAGCGCCAGGTGCTGTGCGTGACCCACCTCGGTCAGGTCGCCGCCTGCGCCGCGCACCATCTGGCGGTGAGCAAGCGCGTGAAGTCCGGTCAGACGTTCACGTCGGTGGACGCGCTCGACGGCAAGGCACGCGTCGCCGAACTGGCACGCATGGTCGGCGGACAGAGCACGACCGCCGCGAGCGAGGCGATGGCGCGTGAACTGCTGAAGGCCGGCGCCGCCAAGCGCTGAGGTGCCGCCTCAGGTCACCTTCGCGCGACCGATCGCGCGACGCACCAGCCCCGGCGCCCAACGCTTCATCCGCACGAACATCGCTTCCCTGGCGCCGATCAGGACCTCGTCGCGATCCTGCTCGACCGCGCGCCACGCCAGCCGCGCGCATTCCGACGGCGCCATGCCGCGCTCCGTCGAAGGATCCATGCGCCCGTACTGCCCGCCGCTGCCGGTGATCGCATTGAGCGTGACCTGGGTGCGGATGAACCCCGGACAGATCACGGTGACTTTCAGGCCTTCGCGCCAGACCTCCGCGCGCAGCGCGTCGTGGAATCCGTTCACCGCGTGCTTGGCCGCGCAATAGCCCGAGCGCAGCGGCGTTCCCAGATAGGCCACCACCGACGACACCACGACCAGATGCCCCGATCTGCGCGCCAGCATCTGCGGCAACACCGCCTTGGTCAGCGCCACGCAGGCGAAGAAGTCGAGCTCCAGGATGCGGCGATAGACGTCCATTTCCGTGTCGATCACCAACCCACGCTGCGAGATGCCCGCGTTGTTGACCAGCACGTCGATTGGGCCGAAGAACGCGCCCGCTTCCTGCGCGGCCTGGATCGCGTCGAACGCCGTCAGGTCCAGCGGCAGCACCGCCACGCGCGATGGGTCCGCACAGGCGCCGCGCACCCGTTGCAGCTCGGCTTCGCGCCGCGCCGAAAGGACCAGCTTCGCGCCCTTGGCCGCGGCGTCGATCGCCATCGCCTCGCCGATACCGGAACTGGCGCCCGTGATCCAGACGACCTTGTCGCGCAATTGCGTCATGTCGATCGACCTTTCGAAAACGAGAAGGCCCGCACGCCGGTGATGACGACGCGCGGGCCCGGAACTGCGAACTGTGAGGAAGGATCAGGCCGCTTTTTCGAGGCTCTTGTCCCACTTTCCGAGCGAAGCCAGGCCATTCATCTTGGCGCGATGCAGATGCGCCGCCTTTCCGGCCTCGACGTTCTTGCCGCTCCAGGCCTTCTGCGCCGCCGCCTGCAACGCGCGGCCGTAGCTGAAGGTGAGCTTCCACGGCAGGTTGCCGACCTTGTTCATCGCATCCAGATGCGCGGTGGCGAGCTCGTCGCTCTGACCGCCCGAGAGGAACGCGATGCCCGGCACCGCCGACGGCACGCAGCGACGCAGCATGCGCAACGTGCGCTCCGCCACTTCCTGCACCGACGCCTGCTGGGCGCACTTGATGCCCGACACGGCCATGTTCGGCTTGAGCACGATGCCTTCGAGCCAGACGTTCTGGTAGTAGAGCTGCTGGAAGACTTCCTTCAGCACCCAGGTCGTGACCTCTTCGTTGGTCTCGGCGGTGTTGTCGCCGTCCATCAACACCTCGGGCTCGACGATCGGCACGATGTCCGCTTCCTGGCACAGTGCCGCGTAGCGGGCCAGCGCATGGGCGTTGGTCTGGATCGCGTTGTAGCTCGGCGCACCGTTGCCGATGACGATCACGCCGCGCCACTTCGCGAACCGGGCACCGGCCTCGCGGTACTTCACCAGGCGCTCGCGCAAGCCATCGAGGCCTTCGGTGATGGTCTCCTCGGGCTTGCCGAACGGCAGCGGCTTGGCGCCCTGGTCGACCTTGATGCCCGGGATCACGCCCTTGGATTCGAGCAGCTTCGGGAACGGCTGGCCGGCGAGGCTCGACTGAAACAGCGTCTCCTCGAACAGGATCACGCCCGAGGTGTGCTTCTCGAAGTCCGGCGTGGTGAACAGCAGGTCACGGTAGGCGCGACGGTTCGGCTCGGTGTTCTCGACGCCGATCTTGTCGAAGCGCTTCTTGATCGTGCCGGTCGACTCGTCCGCGGCCAGCAGCCCGCGGCCGGGAGCGACCATGGCGTTGGCGGTTTCGCTCAGCTTTTGTTGATTCATTGAGGGGTCCTCGCAGTTATTGAGTGGCGGAGAGGGACGGCAAAATTACCCCTTGGGGCAGAGGTGCGCCCTGGAATCCTCGAACTCGACACGGCAGAGCCTTGCCACTGCCGTGGCCTTCGACCCCTGAAATCAGTCCACCGGACTGATTCCCCGGCCTGCGGCCGACCGGGATCGAAGTGGCGGAGAGGGAGGGATTCGAACCCCCGGAACCTTTCGGTTCAGCGGTTTTCAAGACCGCCGCAATCGACCACTCTGCCACCTCTCCGCGGTTAGAGCGCCAAAAGCACAAGGTGTTGTTTCATTGGATCCTGGTGCCGGGAACAGGAATCGAACCTGCGACCTACGCATTACGAATGCGCCGCTCTACCAACTGAGCTATCCCGGCGGGGCCGCGAATTATAGAGGCGGAACCTGGACCCGAACAGCCCGGCCCTTGCTCATCTCCTACCAGCAGTCCACCGGCAATCTGCGACCACTCTGATCAATCCGCAGTGGCGTGCACACCACCCCACCCTGTCGGTCGACGTCCTGACCCGTTCCCGCCACCGCCGCCGCCTGGACGGTGAACGAGGTCGGCGTGACGCCGACGATCTCGAACCTGTAATAGCGACCGAGCCGCCCGTGCAACGCCATCGACCCGATTTCCGCCGGTACTTGAGCGTACGTCGGATGATCCGACCGCCATCGCTCCTGTTTCAGTGCCAGCTCGAGCAGGGCCGCCTGCGCCTCAGTGCGTCGGGTCTTGCGCACGACGTTTTGGTACGACGGCAGGGCCAGGCTCGTCAGTATTGCAACGATGGCGAGCACGAAGGTCAGTTCGATGAGCGTGAATCCGTTGCAACGGCACGAGACCTTCATGACCGTTTCTCTGGCCCGAGCGAGCCGGTACCGTAGCGATCCATTCGCCCTGCGTCGACGTGTGGAAACGAATGTCGCCGCGCACCGCCTGATCGCGATCGCGGGCACGGGCGATCGCACGTGGCGCGTCGGGGTGTCGTCGGCCCAGAGTCCATCCGACTCTCGGCAGGCACTTCTCCGATGTCGACGCGATCCCACGCAGGCCTCACGCTGATCGAGTTGCTCACGGCCCTCGCCCTGGTGCTGGTGATCGTGGTGGGCGCCGTTCCCTCGCTGGGCGCAATGGTCGAACGCAGCCGACTGCGCGCGGTGGTCGAGAGATTGCGCGCCGACGTCACCGTCGCTCGGGCCGAAGCGCAGCGCCGCAATCGCACCGTGGTGTTGAGCTTTCGCCGCAGCGATGACGGCTTCGACTGGTGCTACGGCCTGTCATTAAACAGCGATTGCGATTGCCGGGTTCTTGCCGGCCCCGATTCCTGCGAGCTCGATCCGGGGATTCCGATTCGCGTCACGAGCGCCGAGCATCGCGGCATCCGATCCACTTCCCCGCCGTTTGCGCTGTCGAGCGGGCGTTTGGTGATTCCTGGCGCGCGTCCGACCCTCACCGCCGGCTCGGCGCGCTTCGCATCGAATCATGGCGCGGCCGAAGTGCGCGTCGCGTCCAGCGGTCGCGTGCGCCTGTGTTCGCCTTCCGGTCCACTGCACCTGATCTCGCTCGATCCATGTTAAGTCTCCATCAGCGTGGCCTGTCGCTGATCGAACTGCTGATCGCGATGTCGGCGGGACTGCTGGTGGTGGGTGCCGGTCTGTCCATTCTCACCGGTGCCCTGGGGGCTGCGGGCGCCAACCTGCTGCGCGTGCGGCTGCATCAGGACCTTCAATCGGTGACGGAGGCGATCGCGCGCGACCTGGCCCGCGCCGGCGAATGGGCATTGGCCGACGAGGTGACCCTCGTGTCGGCGAACAACGACCTGCAATTGAGCGGATCCCAGGGATCCATCTCGGCCAGCGTCCTCGCACGCGACGGCTCGACGCCGAGCGACGCGTTCGGATTCCCGAATGCCGATGCCGCCCTGCGCGGGGCGCCCCTGGTGCTTATGCAGCGCGACGGTGCTGTGGTCCGACGTCATGACCTCATCGTCACCGGGGTCCCCGCACCGGACCGGCTGACGCTGTCGATTCCAGACGGCGTCGTCCTGACGCAGACACGTGCAGTTGCCGGCAGCTGGTCGATCCTCAATCCGTTCGCCGCTGTAAGCGTGAACGGAACCGGGACCTGCATTTTGCTGCGCTACGACCTTGATGGCGACGGGGTCCAGGACGACGAGGAGCACTTCGGCTTTCGTCTCAACTCCATGCGTACGGCGATCCAGACGACGACCACCGCCCGCGACTGCATTGACGGAAATTGGGATGCGTTCACCGATCCGGCCCACCTGCGCATCGCCAGCTTCGACGTACGCCGCTTGCGCGCGCCCCTCACGAACGCGGGTCCGATCAACGCCATGACCGACGCGTATTTCCTGCGTCTCGAGGCGAGGCTGACGCGCGACCCGCAGGCCACGCGGAGCGTCGAGCACCTTGTCCAGTCGCGAAACTCCGTACTCGAATGAGTCCGCTTTCGTCCGCGCGTCGTCAGGCAGGCCAAGCCGCGCTCCTGCTGTCGCTGTCGATCCTCGTGTGGTTGTCGGTGGTGGGTGTAGGCGTAGTCGAAATCGGGATCGCCGACGTGCGACGTGTCACTTACGAGGGGCGTCGCCAGGAAGCGCTAGCCGCGGCGGAGTCGGCACTGGATCGTGCGACGCTGCGATTGCGTGCGAACCTGAGTCGGATCCGCGGTGTCGAAGCGGGAGACTGGATGGAACCCGGAAGCGAGCGCTGGCGCGTCTGTGCTCCGTGCTCAGCCACCGATCCCGGAGATTATGAAACCTTCGGCGCGCCCTGGACTCGCTACGGTCCGATCCCTGATTTGTTCGCATCGCAGGAGCCCGATGTGCAACGCGCGACCGCGTCCTACATCGCGCGCAGCGAGCGTCCCGGCGAAGCGTTACCCGGCTGGTCCACGCTGCACGTCATCGCCGAGGGTCGCTCCGCGGACGGCAGCGCGCTCGCGCGTCTGCGTCGCAGCTACCAATTGCGGCCACTGCTCTGGCGGATTCCACGTGCGCCGGTCGAGGTCACCGCCGCAGCCACCATCACGGGAGGCTTCTCGATCGTGACCGACGACGTCGTCCCGCCGCAGTCGGTCCTGCCCGACGCCGATGCACTGTCACTGCTGTTCGGGCCGGCGGCATCGGACGTCGGAGCCTTGCGAGCGAGCGCGCGAATGCTCGATGACTGCACGACCCTCGGCCCCGGATCGCGCGGGCTGCTATGGATCGTCGGCGAATGCGTCGTATCGACCGGCACTGCCATCGGGTCGACCGAGACGCCGGTCGTTCTCGTCGTCGAATCGGGCACGGTTCACGTGCAGACCCCGATCGACTTGTACGGAATCCTGGCGCTTCGATCGAGTCCCGCCGGGACGACCGGCCTGGTGCAGGCGAACGGACCGTCGGCCTTGCATGGCGCCCTCGTCGCCGACCGCGAGCTCGGCGTCATCGCGGAGGACTTCAGCGTGCGCTACGACCCGGTCGTCCTGCAGCGGCTCCTGCAGCTCGCTGGACAGTTGAGCGAGGTTCCTGGATCGTGGACGGACCACCGATGAATCGCCAACGCGGCGGCGGCCTGATCGACGTGCTGATCGCCATGGGCGTGCTCTCTGGCGCCGTGGCCGGTCTAGCGCGACTGCAGGCGGTCGCGTTCCGGGAGAGCGCCGATGCGCGCTTGCGCAGCGTGGCGACCCTGCTCGCGCGGGCCAAGCTCGACGACCTGCGCGCCTACGCTCAACTGGCAGTGGGCGCGCCGGGAACGTTCGGATATGACGAGATCGCCAACGACGTCGGCGGAACCGAGGACGTAGACGGTCAATTGCGTTTACCCGCAGGATCGGTCCCTGTCGACGGCACCCGCTTCGAGCGCAGCTGGACGTCCACTCCGCTCTATTTCTGTTCGGGGGACGCACCGCCGACAACACTGCCGTGCACGGGACCCGCGATGCCGTCGCGACCGACCCTGCGATCGCTGACCGTCGTCATCGCCTGGACCGATCGCGAGGGCATAGCGCAGCGGGTCCGGCTGGAAGGATCGGCGGCAGCGCTCGAACCCCTGTTCGGCGCGGCTCCCTACCCTTCAACGAACCCCAGCTAATCCGACATCCCCCGAACAGCCTCGCCCGGCCCGCTCACACCGCGCTCACTGACGATCACATCGATCAACGCCGCCGGCGTCACATCGAACACCGGATTCCACGTCCCGACGCCCGCCGGCGCCCACACGCGGTCCTGGTACTGCGTCAGTTCGGTCGCCAGGCGTTCTTCGATCGGGATGCACGTGCCGTCGGGGCAGGCCGGGTCGAACGTGCTGGTCGGCGCAACCACCATGAATTTCGCGCCGTGGTGCCGCGCCGCGATCGCCAGTGCATACGTGCCGATCTTGTTGGCGGTGTCGCCGTTGGCGGCGATGCGATCGGCGCCGACGATCACCCAGTCGATCTTCTCCCGGCTCATCAGGTGCGCGGCGGCACCGTCGGCGATCAGCCTGGTCGGAATGCCCTCGCGCATCAGTTCCCACGCGGTGAGGCGCGCGCCCTGCAGCCACGGCCGGGTCTCGGTGTTGTAGACCTGCGCGATGCGGCCCTGCTGCCAGGCGGTACGGATGACGCCCAGCGCGGTGCCGTGTCCGCCGGTCGCCAGCGCGCCGGTGTTGCAGTGGGTGAGGATGCGCGCGCCGCGCTCGGGCAGCAGCGCGGCGCCGAGTTCGCCCATGCGCAGGTTCTGAGCCAGGTCCTCGCGATGGATCGCCTGCGCCTCGTCCCGCAACGCCGCTGCGCTGCGGTTGGCCAGGCGGCGCATCCGATCGAGCGCCCAACGCAGGTTGACGGCGGTGGGTCGCGACGCGGCGAGCACCTGCTCGGCGGCGTCGTAATCGCGCCCGGCCATCGCATCGAGCGCCAGGCCATACGCCGCCGCGATGCCGATCGCCGGCGCGCCGCGCACCGCCATCCCGTGGATCGCCGTCGCGACGTCGGCGGCGGAACGACATGCCACCCAGGTCTCGCGCGCGGGCAGTTCGCGCTGGTCGAGCAGCTTCAGGTGATCGCCGCTCCAGACGATGGGACGGACCGCGTCGCTGATGACGTCGCTCACAAATGGGTGCTCCGTGCGTGGTCGCGGGTAGAATCAGCGTCGAATTGTAACGATCGCGTGTGACGAACCGACCGTGGCGCCGTCCTCCTCCGACGCTCCAAGCCCGCTTCCGATCGACCTGCTGGTGATTCCGTCGGCCATCGTGCCGATCGAACCGGCCGGCGCCGTGCTGCCCGATCACGCGCTGGCGGTCGACGCCGGGCGCATCGTCGCGGTACTGCCGGTGGTCGACGCGCTGGCGCGTTACGCGCCGCGCGAGCGTCGCGACCTGCCGCAGCACGTGCTGCTCCCGGGCCTGGTCAACGCGCACACGCACGCGGCGATGAGCCTGATGCGCGGCCTGGCCGACGACCTGGCGCTGATGGACTGGCTGCAGAACCACATCTGGCCCGCGGAGGGCTCGCACGTGTCGCGTGCGTTCTGCCTGGATGGCGTGCGCCTGTCGGCGGCGGAATTCATCCGCTGCGGCATCACCTGCGCCAACGACATGTACTTCTTCCCCGACGCCAGCGCCGAAGGCTTCGCCGACGCCGGGCTGCGCGCGGTGGTGAGCCTGATCGTCCTCGACTTTCCGAGCGCCTGGGCATCGGGGCCCGACGAGTACTTCGCCAAGGGCATCGCGCTGCACGACAGCCTGCGCGGCAATCCGCTGGTCCGCACCATCTTCGGTCCGCACGCGCCCTACACCGTCGGCGATGCGGCGCTGAGAAAAACCCGCGCGTACGCCGACGAGCTCGGCATCGGCATCCACATGCACGTGCACGAGACCGAGTTCGAGGTCGCCGATGCCGCGCAGAGGACGGGCAAGCGGCCCTGGGAACGGCTCAAGGACCTGGGCCTGCTCGGGCCCGACTTCATCGCCGTGCACATGACGCAGCTCACCGACCCGGAGATCGCCGAGGCCGCCCAGTACGGCGTCCACGTCGCGCACTGCCCGGAATCCAATCTCAAGCTCGCCAGCGGCTTCTGCCCGGTGCAACGCCTGCTCGACGCCGGGGTCAACATCGCCATCGGCACCGACGGCGCCGCCTCCAACAACGACCTCGACCTGTTCGGCGAGATGAAGACCGCGGCGCTGCTGGCCAAGGGCGTGGCACGCGACGCGCAGGCGTTTCCGTCGACCCGGGCGTTGCACGCGGCGACGCTGGGCGGTGCGCGCGCGCTGGGACTCGATGGCGAGATCGGTTCGCTCGTGCCCGGCAAGGCCGCCGACTTCATCGCGGTGGAACTCTCCGCGCCGCACCTGCAGCCGGTCTACAACCTGATCTCGCACCTGGTGTATGCCGCCGGCCGCGGCGACGTCAGCGACGTGTGGGTCGCCGGTCGCGCGCTGATGCGGGATCGCCGCCTGCTCACCGTCGACGAGGACGCCGTCGTCGCCAACGCGCGCCAGTGGCGCACGAGGATCCGTCCTTCTTGAGCGCCGCGCCCCCATGAGCACCACACCCAACGTCGATCGCGCGGAGATCGGCCACTTCGATCGCCTCGCCGCCACCTGGTGGGATCCCAAGGGCGAGATGGGGCCGCTGCACGCGCTCAATCCGCCGCGTACGCGTTTCGTCGACCAGGCCTGCGGCGGCCTGCGGGACAAGCGCGTGGTCGATGTCGGCTGCGGCGGCGGCATCCTCACCGAGGCCCTCGCCGCCCGCGGCGCCAAGGCGCTCGGCATCGACCTGGCCGAAGCCGCGCTGGACGTCGCGCGTGGTCATGCGGCGCAATCCAGGCTGGTGATCGAATACCGCGCCTGCGCGGCCGAGGCACTGGCCGCCGAGCAGCCCGCGAGCTTCGATGTCGTGTGCTGCATGGAGATGCTCGAGCACGTGCCCGATCCGACCAGCGTGGTGCGCGCCTGCGCTGCGCTCGTCAAACCCGGTGGCGACGTCGTGTTTTCCACGCTCAATCGCAATCCCAAGAGCTTTGCGCTGGCCATCGTCGGCGCGGAGTACCTGATGAACCTGATTCCGCGCGGCACGCACGACTACGCCAAGTTCATCCGGCCGTCGGAACTGACGCAGTGGTGCCGCGAGGCGGGACTCGCGGCGCAGTCGCTGAAGGGCCTGCGATACAACCCGTTGCTGCGTTCGGCTTCGCTTTCCGACGATCTGGACGTGAACTACCTGCTGCACTGCCGGCGCGAAACCTAGATGACGATCGAAGCATCGGTCTGGCTGTTCGATCTCGACGGCACGCTGGTCGACACCGCGCCCGATCTGGGCCATGCCGTCAACGAGGTGCGCGCCGAGTGCGGCCTGGGGCCGTTGCCGGCGACGCAGTACCGCACCGCGGCCTCCGGCGGCGCTGGCGGACTGCTCGGCGTCGGCCTGGGGATCACGCCCGATCACCCGGACTTCTCCCTGCGGCGAGACAGTTTCCTCGCGCACTACCGCGCCGGCGTATCCAGGCATTCGCGACCGTTTCCCGGGATCGTCGAACTGCTGCTCGCCCTCGAGCTCAAGGGGCGTCGCTGGGGCGTGGTCACCAACAAGTCGGGCTTTCTCACGCAGCCGCTGTTGAACGACCTCAACCTCGGTCCGCGCGCCGCGTGCATCGTCAGCGGCGACAGCACGCCGCGACTCAAGCCCGCGCCCGATTCGTTGCTGCTGGCCTGCGAACAGCTGAAGGTCGCGCCGCGCGATTGCGTCTACGTGGGCGACGATCTGCGTGACATCGACGCCGCGCGTGCCGCGGGCATGCGCTCGGTCGCCGCCGGCTGGGGTTACGAGGGCAACACGCCGATGGCCGAATGGAAGGCCGACTACGTCGCCCACACCGTCGCCGATCTGCACGGCCTGCTCGCCTGATCGGACGCGTTCCGACTTTCCTCACCGCTTCTTCCGGATCGCGACGTGACCGCCGACTTCGACTACTCCCCCGCGCCGGGACTCCTGCGCGACCGCATCATCCTCGTCACCGGCGCCGGTGGCGGCCTGGGCGGTGCGCTGGCGGCGGCCTGCGCGCAGCTCGGCGCGACGGTCGTGCTCACCGGCCGCACCGTGCGCAAGCTCGAAGCGGTCTACGACCGCATCGAATCCGCCGGCGGACCGCAGCCGGCGATCCTGCCGATGAACCTGATGACCGCGACCTGGGTCGAGTTCGAAGCCTTCGCCGCCACGCTCGAGCAGACCTTCGGCCGACTCGATGGCCTCGTGCACGCCGCGGCGCACTTCAAGGGCTTCCGCACGCTCGAGGAACTCGAACCGCGCGAGTGGCTCGATTCGCTGCAGGTCAATCTCACCGCCCCCTACACGCTCACGCGCGTGTGCCTGCCGCTGTTGCGCCAATCCACGGACGCCTCGGTGGTGCAGGTCGCCGACATCGGCGGACGCGAGGTGCGCGCGTTCCACGGCATCTACGGCATCGCCAAGCGCGGTGCGGAAGCGCTCGCGGCGGGTTTCGCGCTGGAATTGCGCAAGGAAGAGAACCTGCGTTTCAACAGCTACGACCCGGGCCCGATGCGCACGCAGCTACGCACGCAGGGCTACGCCGGCGAGTCGGCCAAATCGGTGCCGACGCCGGAGTCGCGGTTGGCGCGATTGCTGTGGTTGTTGGGGCCGGACAGCCGCGGGACGAGCGGCCACGCGTTCTGAAGCCTCTCAGTCCCGGGCTGTCACGGACGGCGTCGCGGTTTGCGCGGCCCCGCGTTCGGGCGATACGTCTTGGCCATCAGCGAGCGCGGTTTGCGCGGCGCCTTCTTCTCGGGCTCGGGTGCGGCGAGTTTCACCGCCTCCAGCAGCGCTTCGAGTTCTTCCGGCGTCGCCTCGCGATATCCACCGGCCTTGATGCCGCGACCCAGCTCGATCGGGCCGTATGCGATCCGGATCAGGCGGCTGACCTGCAGTCCCTGCGATTCGAACAGGCGCCGCACGATGCGGTTGCGCCCCTCGCGCATCGTGACCTCGTACCAGCGGTTGGCCGCGCCCTCTGCGTCTTCCGCATCCGGCGGATCGGCCGAGCGGATCGACTCGGCCTTGGCTCGTCCGTCGTCGAGCTCGACGCCCGTGACCAGCTTCTTGCGGATCTCGTCGGTCAGGTCGCCAAGCACGCGCACGGCGTAGACGCGCGAGATCTCGAAGCTCGGATGCGTGAGCCGGCGCGCGAGCTCGCCGTCGGTGGTCATCAGCAGCAGGCCCGAGGTGTTGATGTCCAGGCGGCCCACCGCGATCCAGCGACCCGATTCCAGTTCCGGCAGCTTGCGAAACACCGTGCGCCGACCGTCCGGATCGTCGCGCGTGACCAGCTCGCCGGTCTTCTTGCGGAACAGGATCACGCGCATCGGCTGCGACTTGCGCGTGAGCGAGATCATGCGGCCGTCGACGCGCACCTTGTCGTCGTGATCGATCTTCTGCCCGATCTCCGCCGGTCGCCCGTTCACCGAGATGCGGCCTTCCGCGATCATCTCCTCGATCGCCCGTCGGCTGGCGATGCCGGCGGTGGCGAGCAGTTTCTGGATGCGTTCGGTCATGGAGCCTCGCAAAACCGTCCAACGCAAAGGCTATTCATAGCTTCCGACGTCAGTGCACCGTTTCGCCGTCCGGCACCGGCTCTTCGTTCTGTTCGGCGCGCTGTTCCAGCCGCGCCAGCGCCGCGTCGAGCTGATCCAGATCCTTGATCTCCGGCAGCGCCGGCAGATCGTCCAACGAGCGCAGATTGAAGTCGTCGAGGAACTGCGGCGTGGTGCCGAACAGCGCCGGGCGGCCCGGCACTTCCTTGACGCCGAGCTCGCGGATCCAGCCGCGCTCGAGCAGCGTGCGCAGGATGTTGCTCGACACCGCCACGCCGCGCACGTCCTCGATCTCGCCGCGCGTGATCGGCTGTCGATAGCAGATCAGCGCGAGAGTCTCGAGCAGCGCGCGCGAATACTTCGGGGGCTTTTCCTGCCACAGGCGTCCGACCCACTCGGCGTACTCGGCCTTCACCTGCACGCGAAAACCGCTGCCGACTTCCTTGAGTTCACAGGCGCCCTGCCCCACGCGCGCGCCGAGCTGGTCGAGCGCGGCGCGCAGGTCCTTCTTGGTCACGCCCAGCTCCGCACCGAGCAGGCGCGACAGCTGATCCAGCGACATCGGCGAGTCCGCGGCCAGCAGCAGCGCTTCCAGGATGTGCTCGAGCCGGCTCAATGCGGCGGGATCGGCGGCCGACTCGGAGACCGGCAGTTCGGTCTGCGCGGTTTCGTCGTCCATCGGAGGGGTGTCGTTCATCGGATTCGTTTCCTCGACAGTTCTCGCATGCTCAGGCCGGTTCCTCGGCCACTTCGACGTATTCGTGCGGTTTGGCCGGCCCGATCATCAACTCGGCGAACGGATCGTCCTGCACCAGGTCGATCATCGAGAGCTTGACCATCTCCAGCAGCGCGAGCAGGCACACCACGACGCCCATCCGGCCTTCGTCCGGATCGCACAGGTCGGCAAATCGCGCGGGACCGCGCGACACGCGATCCAGGATGTGCGTCATGCGCTCGCGCACCGTCAGCGGCTCGCGCGAGATCTGGTGATGCGTGAACAGCTCGCCGCGCACCATCACGTCGCGGAACGCGAGCATCAGCTCTCGCAGTCCCGGCTTGGGCAGCGGCGCGTCGCTGGGAATGATCTCGGGACGGGCCGATGCGCGATGCAGTTCGCGGCCCATCCGCGGCATGCCGTCGAGCGTCTCGGCCGCCGACTTGAAACGCTCGTATTCCTGCAGGCGCCGCACCAGTTCCATGCGCGGATCCGAGTGGTCCTCCTCCTCGGTGAACTGGCGCGGCAACAGGATGCGCGACTTGATCTCGGCCAGCAGCGCCGCCATCAGCAGGTATTCCGCCGCGAGCTCGAGGCGCATGTCCTGCATCAGCCCGATGTACTGCATGTACTGCTGCGTGATCTTGAGGACCGGGATGTCGAGGATGTTCAGGTTCTGGCGCCGGATCAGGTACAGCAGCAGATCCAGCGGACCTTCGAAGGCCTCGAGAAACACCTCGAGCGCATCGGGCGGGATGTAGAGATCCTCGGGCAGCTTTTCCAGCCACTGGCCGTTGACCTTGACCTGGCGCTCGCCCTCCGCAGGCGGCGCACCCGCCTCCGCCGCTTCTTCGATCACCGCATCCGAATCGATGTCACCGCTGGTGGTCGTCATCATGTTTCGAGGATCCATTGCCAGACGCGTCCATCGTCCGGGTGCTCGACTTCGGTTTCGAATACGAAGCCCTGCTTGCGCAGGATCGCCGTCGAGGCGGTCTCCTGCGGGAGTGTCTGGGCGACGACGACGACGCCGGGCTGGGCCTGTCGCGCGACGCTCACCATCTGGCGCGCCATCTCGCTGGCGATGCCGCGCCCTTCGAACTCGGGGAAGGTCATGTACGCGATCTCGACGCGCCCGTCCTGGGGCGGCGACTTGAACGCGCACGCGCCGACGATGTCGCCGTCGCGATCGGCCAGATAGCCCACCCAAGGTGGATGGAATCCGCCCGCCTCGTAGAGGTGCACCGTGCCTTCGAGCACGTCGCGGCCCGCCGGCGGGATGTGGCCGGGACAGCGCGCGGGGGCACCGTCGGCGCCGATCTCGATCAGCCGCAGCTTCATTGCGGGATGAATCCCAGCGCCTCGTGCACGCGCATCAGCGTGGCGTCGGCTTTCTGCGAGGCGCGCTGCGCGCCGTCGCGCAGCACGCGCATCAGTCCGGGCTCGTCGCCGCGCAGTTCGGCGTAGCGCGCCTGCACGGGCCTGAGGCACTCCACCACCGCTTCGGCGGCGGCGCCCTTGAGCTTGCCGTAGCCCTGGCCGTTGTAGGTCTCGACGATCTGTTCGAGCGTCTGGCCGGTGGTGGCGGCGAGGATCGACATCAGGTTGGAGACGCCGGGCTTGTCCTTGACGTCGTAGCGCACCTCGTTGCCCAGATCGGTCACCGCGCGCTTGAGCTTGCGCGTGATCGTGTCGGGCGGATCGAGCAGGTAGATCGCGTCGGTCTCCGCGTCGCCGGACTTGCTCATCTTCGCGGTCGGATCCTGCAGGCCCATGATCCGTGCGCCCACCGGCGGGATCATCGGCTCGGGCACGATGAACACCGGCCTGTCCTTGGTGCCATGCGCGTTGTTGAAGCGGATCGCAACGTCGCGCGTCAACTCCAGGTGCTGCTTCTGGTCGTCGCCCACCGGCACGCCGGTGGCGTCGTACAGCAGGATGTCGGCCGCCATCAGCACCGGATAGTCGAAGAGGCCGGCGTTGATGTTGTCGACGTTCTTGGCGCTCTTGTCCTTGAACTGCGTCATGCGGCTGAGCTCGCCCATCTGCGTGTAGCAGTTGAGCACCCACGACAGGCGCGCGTGCGCCGGCACGTGGCTCTGCACGAACAGCACGTTGCGCGAAGGGTCGAGCCCGCAGGCGACGTACAGCGCGATGAACTCGAAACAGCGCTCGCGCAGCACCTTGGGGTCCTGGCGCACGGTGATCGCGTGCAGGTCCACCAGCATGTAGTAGCAGTCGTGGGTGTCCGCCAGCGGCACCCAGTTCTTGATCGCGCCCAGGTAGTTGCCCAGGGTCAGGCGACCCGAAGGCTGGATACCGGAGAGGACGACGGGGCGCGGTTTTGCGGCGGTCATGTCGGAAAAAGTCAGGGTTCGGTCACGTTGAGCCCGATCGCGCTGTAGATCAGGCCTTCGACGAAGGAGAACGGCAGCGCCAGCATCGGACCCAGGACGCCGCTCACCAGCAACACGATCAGGATCACCATGCCCCAGGGCTCGACCTTCGACAGCGGCAGTCCCAGCGAGCGCGGCAGCAGCCCCACGGCGATCCGTCCGCCGTCGAGCGGCGGCAGCGGAATCAGGTTCAGCACCATCAGCACCACGTTGATGGCGACGCCGGCGATGCCCATGTCGCGCATCAAGGTCCAGCCGCCCTGGGGCGCACCGATCGCGACGTAGGTCCACACCAGCCCGGCCCAGCCGAACGCCATCAGCAGGTTCGAGGCCGGTCCGGCGGCCGCAACGATCGCCATGTCGCGCAGCGGCGAGCGCAGCTTGCGGAAGTCCACCGGCACCGGCTTGGCCCATCCGATCAGGAACGGCGCCTTGAACAGCAGCAGCAGCGCCGGGATCAGCAGCGTGCCAACCGGATCGACGTGCCGGATCGGGTTGAGCGTCAGGCGCCCTGCGCGCGCGGCGGTGTCATCGCCATAGCGCCGCGCGACGAATCCGTGGGCAGCCTCGTGCACGGTGATGGCGAACAGGACGGGGATGGCCCAGATCGCGATCTGCTGGGCCAGCGAGGAGAAGTCGGGCATCGCCCATTATCGCCCACGTCCTCAGGAGATGTTCTTCCAGGGATTGCGCGCTTCGGCGCGACGATCAACGCCCTTGCGGCGATCCTCGCGGTCGTCGACCCGAATGGCGCCGCGACGGTCGCGATCGCCGCGTCGATGCGTCATGCGCCGATCGACCACACGCAGCCAGGTGCAGCGGCACTGCAGCGTACGGTCGCAGTTGGACAGGGGCAGCGTCGGCACTTCGCCTTCCGGGAACCAGCGGCCCTCGATCTTCTGGATCGCGCTGCATCGGTCTTCACAGGGATTGGCCATGCGCCCCTGCCGGCGCGGGGTCTCGCCGGGAGCGGCGGGCGCCGCAATGGGATCGACGGTTCGGGCGGCGCCATGCGCGTCGCGCCCACGCCGCAGGAAGAAGAAACCTCCGGCCAGCGCACCCACCACCAGCAAAACAAAGATCGCGGTTCCCATGATGTCCGCCGCCTCCTCCTGCGTTCTTATGTCCCCGTAAGCCGCCCCGGGGTACCGCCACGCGCCCATCCTCTCATCGAGGACCCTTCCGACGATACGGGTGCTCCGGGTCGAGGGCCCGCCGCCGAGGTGCAAACCGGTTCAGATGCCGAGCCGATCGGTGACGCCCTTGCCGCGCCGGACCAGGACCGGCGCCTCGCCGCTCAGATCCACCACCGTGGTGGGCTCGGTTCCGCAATAGCCGCCGTCGATGACCACGTCGACCGCATTGTCCAGCGCTTCGCGCCACTCCCCGGGCGCGGCCACGGCGTGATCTTCGCCGGGCAGGATCAGCGTGCCGCTGATCAGCGGTTCGCCCAGGGTCTCCAGCAGCGCCTGCGCGATGACGTTCTCCGGCACGCGGATGCCCACGGTCTTGCGCTTTTCGTGCGCGATGCGCCGCGGCAGTTCCTTGCTGGCGTTGAGGATGAACGTGTACGGGCCGGGGGTGTGCTGCTTGAGCAGCCGGAACTGCCAGTTGTCGACGCGTGCGTAGGTCGCGATCTCGGAGAGGTCGCGGCACACCAGCGTGAACTGGTGGTGGCGATCGAACTGGCGGATGCGGCGCAGGCGCTCGGTGGCCTGCTTGTCCTCGAGCTGGCAGCCCAGCGCGTAGCAGGAATCGGTCGGATATGCGATCACCGCGCCCTGGCGCAGGCGCACGGCGACCTGCGCCAGCGTGCGCTTCTGCGGATTCACCGGGTGGATCTCGAACCAGTCGGCCACGTCGAACTCGAAAGCGGATTCGGGGCCGCGGCGGCATCCGGGTCCGGACGGCGCGCGCAGCGAGCCTCCTATAATGCCGGCAATGAAGTCCCTCATCGACATGCTGCCCGCGCTGCTGTTCCTCGTGGCGCTCTTCCTCGGCGACATCTACAAGGCCACGGCGGTGCTGATGGCCGCGCTGGTGCTGCTCGCCGCGTGGCATTGGTGGCGTGACGGCAAGCCGCACAAGCTGCACACGTTCAGCGCCGTCGTCGTGGTCGTCCTCGGCGGCGCCACGCTGCTGATCCACGACTCCAGCTTCGTGAAGTACAAGACCACGGTGGTCAACGGCATCATCGCGCTGCTGTTCCTGGGCTCGCACGTCATCGGCGAAAAGGTGCTGCTGCAGCGCATTCCGCAGCAGGCGCTGGTGATGCCTGATTCCGTCTGGCGACGGGTCAATTTCGGCTGGGCGCTGTTCTTCGCCGGCATCGCATTGCTCAACCTCTACGTGCTGACGCACTTCGACGACCGCACGTGGGGGCTGTTCAAGACCGTCGGCGTCAGCGCGCTGATGTTCGTGTTCATGCTGGCGCACCTGCCTTTCCTGGCGCGCTACCTGCAGCACGACGAAACCCCGCCCTCGTCGAAAACCAACTGAGCGACGCACCCATGCTCTACATGATCTTCGGGCTCGATGCGCCCGATTCGGCCGCCAAGCGCGCCGCCGCCCGCCCCGCCCATCTCGAGCGGGTCAAGCAGATGCACGAGCAGGGCCGCATCGCGATGGTCGGTCCGCTGCCCAAGCTCGATGCGCCCAGCACCGAGGGCGGTGTCGCGGGCAGCCTGATCGTGGCCGAGTTCGACAGCCTGGACGCGGCGCGCGCGTGGATCGACTCCGATCCGTACGCCAAGGCCGGCGTCTACGCCTCCGTCGAAGTGCGGCCGTTCATCAAGCTGACGCTCTAAAACCTTGGGCGCGACCCGGATCGAGCGGATCACCGCCGCGCTCCAGGCGCGCTTCGACGACGCGCGCATCGAGGTCGAGGACGAATCCCACCTGCACGCAGGCCACGCCGGCGCCGCGACCGGACGCGGTCACTTCCGGCTGCGCATCGTCTCGACGGCCTTCGCGGGCCTGGCGCCGATCGCGCGTCACCGGGCCGTGTACGACGCGCTCGGCGACCTGATGCAGACCGACATCCACGCGCTGTCGATCGACGCGCGCACGCCTTGACGATCCGCTAGCATCGCGCGCTTTCGAAGAGCGGGAGTCGGCATGCGCCGCGTCGTGTTCAACCAGAAGGGCGGCGTGGGCAAGACCACGATCGTCTGCAACCTCGCCGCGATCGCCGCCAGCCGCGGCCTGCGCACGCTCGTCGTCGATCTCGACACGCAGGGCAATGCCTCGCAATACCTGCTCGGCGCCGGCGTGAAATCCGCCGACCACAGCATCGCGGACTTCTTCGACTCGACGCTGTCCTTCAGCCTGCAGGCGCCGGCGCTGTCGTCCTACGCCACGCGCACGCCGTTCGAGAACCTGGACGTCGTGACCTCGAGCCCGCGCCTGGAAGAGCTGATCGTCAAGCTCGAGGCCAAGCAGAAGATCTACAAGCTGCGCGACGCGCTCAAGAAGCTCAAAGGCTACGACGCGATCTGGATCGACACGCCGCCGGCGCTCAATTTCTATTCACGCTACGCGCTGATCGCCGCCGAGGGCGTGCTGATCCCGTTCGACTGCGACGAATTCGCGCGCCAGGCGCTGTATACGCTGCTGGAAAACATCCAGGAGATCCGCGCCGACCACAACGAGGATCTCGAGGTCGAAGGCATCGTGGTCAACCAGTTCCAGCCGCGCGCCAAGCTGCCGGCGCGCATGGTCGAGGAACTGCGCGCCGAGAAGCTGCCGGTGCTGTCCCAGACGCTGTCCTCGTCGGTGCGCGTGCGCGAATCGCACGAGCGGCATCGTCCGCTGGTGCACCTGGAGCCGTCGCACCGCGTCACGCAGGAATACCTGGCGCTGTACGACGGGATCTCGAAGGGCTGATCTGGCGCGGGCGGGCCCGATCGCCCTCAGTCGTAGCGCGGGCGAAGCCCGGGACCCCGCTCCCGATCAGGCGTAGTCGTCCAGCAAGCCGCGACGAATCAGCGGTCGCGGCACCGCCGAGATGGACAACTCCGCGTCGCTGCCCTCGCGAGCAACGGACGACCACGGCGCCTGCGACGGCTGTTGCGGCGAGCCCTGACCGCGCGACTGTGCGAACACCTGCGCCTGGTCCAGTTGCAGGCCGCGCGCCGACAACATCGACGACAGGCTCGGCAGCGACGACTGCACGACGTCGCGCACGCGCTCGTCGGCCAGGTCGAAACGCACGCTGACCTTGTCGCCGTCGAGCTTGAGCTTCACCTCGACCGGACCGAGTTCTTCGGGATTCAGGCGGATCTGAACCTCGGCGACGCCCTGCGCGGGCACATGCCAGGTAATGGTCTCGGCCATCTGTCTGGCCGCCTGCGGTTGCAGGATGTCGACCACGGTCGCTGCGACGGCGTGCGGCGCGGATCGCGCGACCGTCTCCGGTGAAACCGGCAAGGCGAACAGCGCGGTCGCGTCCGGCGCCGACGTCGAGCCGGAAACCGCCGCCGCGGTGCCCGATTCGGACGCGGCGTCCGGCACGACGGTGAAGGCCGCTGCGCCGTGGGCCGCGGCCGCAGGCCGCAACAGCGTCGGCATCGTCGGGGCATCGGGTGCGTTGGCGGAACGGTGCCCGGCCGCCACGATGCCGCCTGGAGGCGTCAGCAGAACCTGCAGCGTGCGCGACGGCGTTCGCGCGTCGGTCACGACGTCGTCGCCGCTTGGCACGGGGACGGCGCACGGCGGCGCCACGGCCGGAACGGCCAGCGCGACTACCGCGCACAACGCCTCCACCGCGTCGGCCGGATCGCCGGAGTCGATCCCGTCTTCGGCTGCTGCGATCGGAGATGGCGCATCCGCCTCGCCGACGGCCAGCAGGGCCACCAGGTGCGCGAGGTCCGACGCGAAATCGGGGGAAGCAAACGCACGCGCGGCGGCCGCAACGCCGCCTGCATTGGCGATCGGCGTCGGCCGGATCGGACCCGCGGGCGGCGGGCCGGGCGACGCGGCCGGCGGCTTCGGCATCGCGCCGATCAGATCCGGGTTGGCCACTGGCTATTCGCCGTCTGGCAACAGCCGGTTCGCGCCGGCGCGCAGCCCGAATTCATCCATCTGTTTCTGCGCCCACTGCTCCGCGCGCCACGCCTCGCGCTGCGCGGCGGCGTCGTGCAGCGTGTCGAACTTGCGCTGACCCGCACGACGATCGAGCCACTGCTGGGTCGACTCGCGCACCGCCTGGGCCGCGGTTTCCACCGTGCGCGCCTGCTGGCGTTCGGCCTCGTCCAGTCGGGCAAGGAAGCGTTCGCGATTGGCGATCAGCGCCGGTGCCATCGGCATCGGACGCGCGCGGTATTCCTCGGAATAGCGGCGCAGCTCGCCCAGCCGCATTTCCTGCTCGGCCAGTCCGCTGCGCGTGCGCGCCACCACTTCGGCCGCGCGACCGGTGTGCGACTCGGCGACGCGGGTCAGGACATCGAGACGACGGGTGCTGAGCGTGGTCATGGGTTTCTATCTATTTCCTCGGCTCTTGTTTGTTCGCAGCGTCGGCGGCGCTGAACAGAGCGGCCAACCGCGACCGGCTCTCCTCCGTGCCCGAACCTTCGCTGGCGTTCTGCTGGAGGAACGATTCCATCGCCGGCCATGCCGCGATGGCGGCGTCCACGCGCGGATCCGAGCCGCGCTGGTAGGCGCCGATCGCGATCAGATCGCGGTTCTGCCGGTACGCGGAATACAGCTGGCGGAAGCGGCGCGCGGCGGCCTGCTGTGCCGGCGTGGTGATGTCGGAGGCCACGCGGGAAACCGACGCCTCGATGTCCACCGCCGGATACAGGCCGGCGTCCGCCACGGAGCGCGACAGCACGATGTGTCCGTCGAGAATGCCGCGCGCGGTGTCGGCGATCGGATCGTTGGGATCGTCGCCTTCGGTGAGAACCGTGTAGATGCCGGTGATCGAACCGCCGCCCGGCATGCCGTTGCCGGCGCGTTCGACCAGCGCCGGCAGGCGCGCGAACACCGACGGCGGATAACCGCGCGTGGTCGGCGGCTCGCCGACGGCCAGGCCGATCTCGCGCGCCGCCTGCGCAAAGCGCGACAGCGAATCCATCAGCAGCAGCACGTGGCGGCCCTCGTCGCGGAACGCTTCGGCGATCGAGGTCGCAAGCCAGGCGCCGCGCATGCGCTGCAGCGGCGGGCGATCGGCCGGTGTCGCGACGATCACCGCGCGCTTGAGTCCTTCGGGTCCGAGGTTGCGATCGATGAAATCCCGCACTTCGCGGCCACGCTCGCCGACCAGGCCGACGACGACGACGTCGGCCCGCGTGAAGCGGGTCATCATGCCAAGCAGCGTCGATTTGCCCACACCGGTGCCGGCGAACAGGCCCAGGCGCTGGCCACGTCCGACGGTCAGCAGCGAATTGACCGCGCGCACACCGACGTCGAGCGTCTCGCGGATCGGCTCGCGCATCAGCGGGTTGATCGAGGTCGAGCGCAGCGATTTGCGGCTGACGTCGCGCAGACGACCCAGGCCGTCGAGCGGCAGGCCTTCGGAATCCAGCACGCGCCCGAGCAGGCCGGCGCCGACGGGAAATTCGGCGCGGCGCGTCAGCGGCACGACGCGCGCATTGGGCAGCAGTCCGTGCATGTCGCCGGCGGGCATCAGGAACGTGCGATCACCGGAGAAGCCGACGACCTCCGCCTCGATGCTCGAATGGTCCGCTGCATCGATGCGGCAGCGGCCGCCGATCTGCATGTTCAGTCCCGCGGCCTCGAGCGTCAGGCCCACGACGCGCTTGAGCGTGCCTTCGACCACCACGGTGTCGTGCTCGCGCGCGCGGCGCGTGCGGTCCTCGAGGCTGCGGATCAGGCGCGCGTTGCGGATGTTCGCAAAGGCGTTCATGACATGGCCCCCTGTCCCCGCGCAGCGGGGAGAGGGTTGGGATGAAGGGCCTGTGCGCTGGACGATCGGCGTCCGCTTGTCGCAGCGCGCTCGCCCCTCATCCCTGCCCTCTCCCCGCTGTCGCGGGCGGAGGGAGATTCGCGATGGGCTGCCATCTTCAAGCGGTGTCTCCCAGCAGCCGCTGCGCGAGCTGCGCCTGGCGCGTGTCCAGGCGCGCATCGACGCGCGCGGATTCGGATTCGACGACGCAGTCGCCGGGCATCAGCTGGCGGTCCGGCACGATCTGCCAGTCGCCCGCTTCGGGATCGTCGCGAAGCTGTTCGGTGACGATGCGCGCATCGTCGGGATGCAGGCGCACGCGCGGTGTGCGCGCCGGCTGCGCCAGGTGCGCGATGGCGTCGCGGACGATCCCGAGCACCTTGGCCGGATCGGCGGCGAGCTCCTGCTGCACCAGGCGACGCGCCAGCTCGAGCATCAGCGCCACCAGCGCCTGCTCGGTCTTGGCGTCGACCTCGGCCAGCGGCGCCGACAAATGTTCGATCAGCGCACGCAGGCGCTGGGCTTCGATCTTGGCTTCCGCCAGCCCCTGCGCACGGCCTTGCGCATGACCTTCGGCCAGTCCGCGCGCGAGCCCTTCCCGCGCGGCGGCGGCCTCGATGTCTTCCACCTGTGCGGCCGACGGCGGCGGGCGCGCTTCACGGCGCAGCGCATCGTCGAAGTTGGGCAGCGTCCACGCGGCCGCCTGCGCGGCGAACGCATCGCCGCTCAGGATCGGAGCAAACAGGGAACTTTCGCTCATCGCGTGTGGTGGCCTACGTCGATGCATGCCGCGGATGAGCGGCTCACACCATCTCCTCGCCCTTGCCGCCCAGCACGATCGTGCCGGCCTCGGCCAGGCGACGTGCCGCGCCGAGGATCTCCTTCTGCGCGGCCTCGACGTCGGCGACTCTCGCCGGACCCTTGGCCTCCATGTCCTCGAGCAGCATCTCGGCCGCACGCTGCGACATGTTCTTGGTGATCTTCTCCTTGACCTTGGCGTCGGCGCCCTTGAGCGCCATGCCCAGCGTTTCGGTGCCGATCTCGCGCAACAGCGTCTGGATGCCGCGATCGTCGACGCTGGCCAGGTCGTCGAACACGAACATCAGTTCCTGGATGCGCGTGCCCAGATCCTGGTCGGTCTCGCCGATGCGGGCGCTGATCGCCTGCTCGGTGGTCGAGTCCATCAGGTTGAGGATGTTGGCGGCCTTCTTGACGCCGCCCACGCTCGAGGACTTGAGGTTGTTACCGCCGGAGAACTGCTTCTCCATGATCTCGTCGAGTTCGCGCAGCGCGGCCGGCTGGATGCCGTCGAGGCGCGCGATGCGCATCAACACGTCGGCGCGCATGCGCTCGGGCAGCAGCACCAGCACTTCGGCGGCCTGGTCCGAGTCCAGGTACGCCAGCACGATGGCGACGATCTGCGGATGCTCGTTGCGCACCAGGTCGGCGACCGCACGCGTCTCCATCCACTTGAGCGCCTCGAGCCCCTTGCTGTTGCGCCCCAGCAGAATGCGATCGATCAGGCCCGCGGCCTTGTCCTCGCCCAGCGCGCCCACCATCACGCGGCGCACGTAGTCGTCGGCGCCGACGCCCAGCGAGGTCTGGCTGTTGAGCGTCGACACGAAGCTGTCCATCACGTGGATGGCGCGCTCGCGCGACACGTTGCTGAGCGCGGCCATCGCCTGGCCGACCTTCTGCACGTCCTTGGGCGCCATGTGCTTGAGCACTTCGGCCGCCTCGCCTTCGCCCAGCGACATCAGCAGGATCGCCGCGCGCTCGGGACCGGGAATGGGCGCGTGTGTTCCGGGGGTTCCGTCGGCCATGTCAGGCGGCTCCTTCTTCGGCCAACCAGGACTTCACGACCTGGGCGACGCGCTTGGGGTCCTGGCCCACCGCGGCGCGCGCGGCTTCGAGTTTCTTTTCGTAGGGTCCGGAGCCGTCGAAGATCGCGATCTCCTCGTCCTGCGTGCCGGCGGACGCGGCCGCACGACCACGGACGCGAACCCCGCCGGTTTCCTCGTCGTGGACCAGCACACCGCCGACCACCGGCACCGCGGCCTTGGGCGACGGCGGTGCGAGCAGCACCTTCAGCGCCGGACGCAGCGCCGCGAAGATCAGCACCAGGATCGCCAGCAGGCCGAATCCGTGGCGGATCAGCGCCTGCGCCTGCGGCTGCTGCCACATCGGGATATCGGCCGGCGCATCGGCCGTGGCCGCCGGCAGGAAGCTCACGTTCTGCACCGTCACGCGATCGCCGCGCGCCTCGTCGAACCCCACCGCGTCGCGGACCAGCGTCTCGATCTTCTTCAGGTCCTCGGCGCCCAGCGGCTGGAGCGTCGAGCCGCCCTTGCCGTCGGGACGCGGCAGGTTGTCGACCAGCACCGCGATCGACAGCTTCTTCAGGCGCCCGACCGGCTGGCGCGTGTGCGACAGCGTGCGATCGACCTCATAGTTGCGCGTGCTGCTGGTCGAGGAATTGACCGGCGCCGCGGCGTCCGCGGTGGGCTGGCCGAGCAGCTGGTTCACCGGCAGCGCGGGCTGCGTCTGCGGCGGTTGGTTGGACGTGGCGCCCGGTACGCCCTGCGCATTGCCGCCGGGGCCCGTGGTGGTCTGCGCGCTGGTCTGTTCGCTGCGCACGACGGTCTTGTCGGGCGCGTAGGTCTCGCGTGCTTCCTCGGTGACCGAGAAATCGAGCTCCGCCGAGACCTGCGTGCTGACCTTGCCGGGCCCCGCGACCGGCAGCAGCAGCGCCTCGACGCGACGCACGTAGTCGGCCTCGACGCGACGCGCGTGGTCGAACTGTTCGGCCGAGACCGCCAGCTCGTCGTTGTCCTTGCCGCTGACCAGGCGTCCGAACTGGTCGACCACCGTGACGCGCGCGGGCGCCAGATTCGGAACGCTGGACGCGATCATGTGCACGATCGCCTGCACTTGGTTGGCTTCGAGCGCACGACCCGGATGCAGTTCGACCAGCACCGAGGCGCTGGCGCCGTCGCCCGGCCGCGCAAACGCGGACGGCTTGGGGATGGCCAGGTGCACGCGCGCGTTCTTCACCGGCGACAGGCGTCCGATGCTGCGCGACAGCTCGGTCTCCAGCGCATGGTTGTAGCGCGCACCTTCCAGGAAGCTGCTGACGCCCATGCCCTGGTCCTGCTGCATCATCTCGAAGCCGCTGGCGCCGGACTTGGGCAGTCCTTGCGAGGCCAGCAGCAGGCGCGCTTCGTGGACCTTGGCGCCCGATACGGTCAGGCGACCGGTCAGCGAATCCAGTTCGTACTCAATCCCCGCCGCGCGCAGCGACTCAGCGGCGGCCGATGCGTCCTGACCCGCGAGTTCCGGATACAGCTCGACCTGGCCTGGACGCTGCGACCAGTTGTAGATCGCCAGCCCGCCGGCGATGGCGCCGGCCAGGCCGACCAGCAGCAACAGCTGGCGGACGATCGGCAGTTCCTTGAGGCCGCGCAGGTGCATCGGCAAGGAGGCGGGAAGCGCGGCGTCGGCCATGTCGTATCAGCGCCTCAGAGCGGCATGTTCATGATGTCCTGGTAGGCGCGCACCATGCGGTTGCGCGTCTCCACCAGGCCTTTGAACTCCACCTGCGCGCGGCTCGACGCGAGCATCACGGAGGCGAGATCGGTATTCGGATCGCCGAGCTGAAACTTGTTCTGAAGATCGCCGGCCTTGCTCTGCGTCAGGCTCACCCGGTCCAGTGCCGCTTCCATGACACGGCCGAAGCTGGCCGCGCCCGTCTCGCCGACGGCCTGGGCGCCCTTGCCGCCCACGGCCGGCGCGTTGGCCTGGCCTTGGAGGGCACGGATCTGGGACAGCACGCTTCGGACGTCGATCTCGGACATGCGCGGGTTCGGATGCGATTCCCGCGGGGTCGAGCAACTCCTGTTCCAGCAATTCGGCGCCGGGATTTCGGCGCGTCCCTCGCAGCGGTCTTATCGACCGCGCAGGACGGAACTTGAGGACCGGATCACGAGGAAGGTCGTCCGTAGCCCGGGGAAGATCCCCCGGACTTCGTCCGCGCTACGGTCACGAACCGGTTCAGGGATAGCGGATCGACAGGACCTCGTACTCCGCCGGCCCAGCGGGCAGCTGCGCCAGCACCACGTCGCCGACTTCGTGGTTGAGCAGCGCGCGCGCCAGCGGCGAATCGATGCTGATGCGGCCCTGCGCCGCGTCGGTCTCGTCGGGGCCGACGATGCGAAAGCGCTTCTCCTCGCCGTCGGGACCGGCGACCTCGACCTCGGCGCCAAAATAGACGCGCCCCGGATCCGCCGGCTTTTGCTCGGCGACCTTCAGATCGGGAATGCGCACCTGCAGGTAGCGCACGCGGCGATCGATCTCGCGTAGTTCCTTTTTGCGGTACTGGTACTCGGCGTTCTCGGAGCGATCGCCTTCGGCCGCGGCCGCCGCGAGCGCCCGGACCACTTCGGGCCGACGCACGCTCCACAGCTGGTCGTATTCGTCCTTGAGTCGCGCGTATCCCTCGGGCGTCACGTACGGCGAGGGTTTGCGCGGCGGAGCGCGAAACCGCTCGCTGCCGTCCTCGCCATCGGCTTCGAAGTCGCCTTCCCGGCCCCAGCCTCGCGCCATGTCGCCGTTCTCAGTCCGGCTCGCGCCCGAACGCCGTCTCGATGGCTTCGAACAGCGCCTGGATCATGAAGGGCTTCTGCAGATATCCCTGGTACGCATCGCTGATGCGCGACTCGGCGACGTCGCGCGGCAGGCCGCTCATCACGATCACCGGGGTGGCCCGGTGCAACGGATCGGCGCGCAGCTTGCCGAGCATGGTCGGGCCGTCCATCAGCGGCATCATCATGTCGAGCATCACCAGATCGACCGCCGACTCATGCAGGCGCTGCAGCCCCTGCAGACCATTGATGGCGCGCGTGACGCGAAACCCCGCATCCACCAGAAGGGCTTCGAGCACCTCGGCAATGCCGAATTCGTCGTCGACGACCAGGACCGATTTCACTGGGTCATCCACCTAGGCTCCACGCTCGCGGCGACGCTCGGCCTCGGCTGCGCTCATCAGCTTCTCGATGCTCAGCGGATCCGAATCGATGTCGATTCCCGCACTCGTGACCTGGAAGCGGCGCATCAACGGATCGAGCGCCGCGTCGCGCACCTTGAGGATGGAGATGGCGCGGTGCAGCCGGTTGCGCAGTTCCAGGTAGCGCAGCAAGAAGATGTTCTGCGCCACGGCCGACACGCCGTGCAGCGACAGACCGTCGAGCGGCAGGTCGTGCACGCCGCCACTGGCGGCCGATTCGGCGGAGAACAGCGCGGTGATGGTCAGCTCCTGGAACGCAACCGACAGCGCCGCGAGCAAACGGCTCAGTCGCACCGGTTCGTGCATCAGGGTCTGCAGTCCGCCGATGCCGTCGACGAAGATGCGCCGCGCCTTGCGCCGGCGGGCGGTCTCGACCAGACGACTTGTGATCTCGTCGACCAGACCCTCGGTCGTCGGAAACCACAGCAGCTCGACGCTGCCCTCGGCGATCGATCTCGCCAGCGGCAGACCGAGCGTGCGCGCCTTGGTCTCCAGGCTCCGCGGGGTCTCGTACATCCCCAGCATCACGCCGGGCTCCTCGACCGAACATTGGCTCAGGAAGTGCAGACCGAGCGTCGTCTTGCCAACTCCCGAGGGACCCACCAGAAGCGTCGTCGAGCCCAGGGGCAGGCCGCCGCTGACCATGCGATCGAGCTCGGGCAGGCCGGTGGAGATCAGCTTACCGATGGAATGGTCATCACGACGCGCCGGCGCAACCGCTTCGAGGCGCGGGAAGACTTCCATCCCGGAATTGCTGATGCGCATGCTGTGGCGTCCGCCGACCATGCCCACGCCGCGCATCTTGTGCACCGTCAGGCTGCGCTCCATGCGCAGGTCGAACAAGTCGCTGCGCAGCTCGAGGACGCCGTCGACCATCGTGTGCTCGGGCGCGACCGGTCGATTGGAAACGCCGGTGAGCAGGAACATCGTGCAGTTGCTCATCGACGCATGCATCTGCAGTTCGTGGATGAATTTCTTGAACTCGCGCGAGGAGGTGGCCGACTCCTCGGCCGCGACCAGGCCGTCCAGCACCAGCACCGAGGCGCCGAAGCGCTGCACCTCGCGCCGCAGCAGGTCCTGCAGTCCCTTGAGGCCATCCTCTTCGAGCACGCGAAACGCGCTGATCAGGTAGAGGCGCTCGGGCACCACCGACGCGTCGAAGAATTCCAGCTGCGACATGTGCAGCTGCATCCGCGCGTGGCTCTCCGCCAGCAACGTCACGTAGATCGCCTTGCCGCCCTGGGCCACATGGTGATGACAAAGCTGGTTGCCGAAGATCGTCTTGCCCGCACCCGGCGTGCCCTGCACGATGGTGATGCCGGCGCGCGGAAAGCCGCCTCCAAGCAGCCGATCAAGCCCGGGAATTCCGCTTGCCAGTCGTGGAATGCCGCGGTTGGGGGACTCAGAGGGCATGGAGGTCTCGGCGGGGGCACATGGGTAGCCGAAGTATGAAGGTCGAACCTTCGCCCGGAGAACTACGTACCGTTACGTCACCTGCCATGGCCCGCGCCAATTCGCGCGAGATCCACAGTCCCACTCCGAACCCGCCGATCGCGGCCGCGCCGGATACGCGCTGAAAGCGCTCGAAAATGCGTTCGTGATCGCCGATGGCGATGCCGCTTCCGCGATCGGAGACCTCGAGACGCGCCGCGTCCTCCTGGGCCCGCACCGACAGCGCGATCGGCTTGCCCGCGCCGTAGCGCAGCGCGTTGGACAGCAGGTTCTCGACGATCTGCTCGACCGCGCCCGGGTCCCAATCGCCGCTGACCTCCTCTTCGAGCGTGACCGCCAGCTCGCAATGGGCCTGCTGGGCCATCGCCGAAGTGGTCGCCAGCACCCGGCGCACCACGTCGGAAAGCATGATGCGGCGCGGGTCCAGCTTGAATTGCCCTGCCTGCAGCCGCGACACGTCGAGCAGCGTCGTGGCCCGGCGGATGAAGACGCGGATGTTCCGCTGCAGGCGTTCAAGGCTCGCGATCTCGCCCGGATCGGTCTGCGGTCGGCGGCGCGCCTGCGCCAGCAGCACGTCGACGTCCAGCGAGATCGGTGTCAGCGGATTGCGCAGCTCGTGCGCGGCAATGGAGATGAAGTCGTCCCGCAGACGCAGCTCCTGCGTCAGGCGCGCAACCTCGCCAGCGTCCGCGTCTTCCGATTGGCCCACCCCAACACTCCCCTGGCGCAAGGCCGCGATGATCGCGGCAGGTGACACGGACCTGCAACGCGGTTGCGTCCTCGATGCGGCCGGGCGGCCACTCAGCAAATCGCGTTCCCACGACGAACGGACGATGGGGACTGACGAGGCGTCTGCCCGAAATGGTCAGTTCCCGACGACGGACCGACGTCGCTTGTCTGCGATGTCCCGAGAGAAAACAACGAAATCGCGTGCGGACGGCACATTGGCGGGAGATCCGTATCGGCACGGTCCTGGCACGCGAACGTCGACGGCGTGATCGCGGCCCGTCCGCGTCGGCGCCTTCGTACGGCCGAGCTCGGCCGCACATCGCATCGCACTTATCGACTCGGAGAAATCAGTATGCGTATTGCCCGTTTCACGGCCGCGCTTGCGCCGTGGATGACGCTGGCCGGTCTGGCCCTCACCGTCTCACCGCTTGCCGGAGCCGCCGAAAAATGTGGCGGGGCAGCGATCGCCAACGGCCCCTTCACCTACGCACCTTCCGACGCCGGCTCGGCCACCTTCATCGGCGCGGCGGGTGCCGCGCAGAGCACCGGGTTTTCGATCACGGCACCTTCGGCGTCAGCCCCCAACGGGCTGCCCGTCGTGTTTCCCGGCCAGGGCCAGAACACCTGCCTCGGCCAGGCCGATGCGTCGGTCGGCGTCTTCGACGTCACGCAGATCGCGGACGCCGACGGCGACCTGCTGGAAACCCCGGTCGAGCTCGAATCCGGTTCGAGCCTATACGGGAAGATCGCGGCCGCGTTCGATTTCAATCCCTGGTCGAACACCTTCACGCCGGGTTCGAGCGTCAACGTCGGCGTGACCGTCTCCAACCCCGTTGTCGGCGACGCCGAGTTCGGCCACTACGAAGTGAAGATGGCGGCCCAGGCTCCTGGCGCCGGCATCGGCGTGGGTCCCGGCTCGCGTTACACGCTGGTGCTCAAGGCCGCGACGCTGACCGACACGACGCCGCCGACGGTCACCATTTCGGAACCCGCCGCGGACGCCACGCTGGGCGTGATCCCGATCGCGCTGTCGGCGGTCGATCCGGCACCGGGTAGCGGCCTGGCGTCGGTCGCCGCACGCGTCAGCAGCGCGGGCGGTGCGGTTTCGAACCTGGTCCTGCCGCTGAGCCTGGACTCGTCGCTGCCGGCTGGGGCCGGCCTCACGGTGGGCGCCACCGGCAGCTTCACGCCGCATGGCGGTACCGGGCTTGCCGGCACCACGGATGCGTTCGCGTTCAACGCCGGATCGCTCAGCGGCATCGGCCGCTACACGCTGACCGCCGACGCCACCGACGTGGCCGGAAATACCGGCACGGCGAGCCGCAGCTTCAAGGTCGGCTACGCCGTGTCGTTCGACAAGCAATCGACCCAGAACGGCTGTGACACGAAGACGGGCAACCCCGGCAAGGCCTGTCACGGCATGTTCCACTTCACCGTGCATCGCTCGTCCAGCACCTCGGACGGCGCGTTCATGGTCGACCAGACCGTGGTCGTGAAACTGGTCCGCGTCTCCGACCAGGCGGTCGTGGCTTCGCACGGCTTCAGCGTCGCAGGATCGCCCAACACGTTCGTCAAGATCGCGACCGCCGACCAGCTGTACCAGACGCACTTCGTGCGCGGCGACCTGGGCGTAACCGTCCCGGCGACCTACGTGGCCGAGGTGTACTTCCGCGATGTCGACGGCGTCGAGATGCTGCAGGCCAAGAGCGTCGAGCTGAAGTTCTGATCGCGCGTTGTCGCCGGACAAAAAAGCGGAGGCCCGAAGGCCTCCGCTCTTTCTTTGGGTCCGCGCGTTATTGCAGCATCGCCGTCGCGCGCGCCAGACGCTCGGCCTGCACGCGGTTGAGATTGCGGAACACCGTCGCCGCGATCCACGGGAAGCGCCGGCGCAGGCGCTCGAGGTCGTTGGAGTCGAAGCGCAGCAGACGCACCGGTGTGACGCTGCTGACGTTGGCCGTGCGCCGCTGGCCGAAATAGCCCGCCTCGCCCATCACCGCGCCTCGGCTCAACGTCGCCAGAACCTTGCGATCGTCGCCGCGCTCGATCCAGACCTCGAGGTTGCCGTCGACGATCACGTACATGTCGCGCGAGAAATCGCCCTGGCGGATCACGGTCTCGCCCGGCTTGAATTTCTCCATCTTGGACATCAGGGCGAACACCCGCGCCTGGCGCAACGACAGGCCCGACAGCAGCGGGATCGTGTGCTGCGGCGACTGGCCCAGGTCCAGGCGCAGCAGGTCCCACAGCGTGACGATGCGCAGCCGCGAACCCAGCGCCGGCGTGAGCATCAGTTCGGAGATCCAGGCCAGGAACAGCGTGAACGATGCCAGCAGGCCGAACTGCACCTGGTTGCGCAGCTCGCTGGTGGTCAGCGCCAGCAGGCCCAGGCACAGCGCCACGGTGGTCAGCGTGGTCGGACGCAAGGTCTCGCGCAGCGCGGCCTGCACCGCCTTGCTCTCGCTGCCGGTGGCGCGCGCCTCGCGGTTGAAACGCGTCAGGAAGTGCACCGTGTCGTCCACCGCCACACCCAGCACGATGCTGGCGATCAGGCTGTTGGTGGGATTCAGCGGGATATCGAGCAGGCGCAGCGTGCCGAAGTACACCGACACCGGGACCAGGTTGGGCAGCAGCGCCCACAATCCCGCGCGGGCCGACGTGAACAGCAGCGCCAGCAGCGCCCAGATCGCGACGCAGGCGATGGCCAGCGAGATCCACTGGCCCTGTCCGATCGCGTTGACCGTGCGCGTGGCCAGCACCGGCGTTCCGGTGATCGCGCCGTTGAGCGGCGGCTGCAACTGCGACAGTCGCTTCTCCACCCGCTCGATGAAGTGCGTGATCTCGATCGAATCCCCGACCTTGATGCGGACCGTGATCAGCGCCGAGCGGAAGCGCGCGTCGATGACGCGGCGGATATCGTCGCCGCCGGCGAACACCAGCAACTGCTTGATCGCGCCGGCATCGTCGGGAACCGCGAAATAGGCCGGATCGCCCGAATTCAGGCTCTGGTTGAGCAGCTTCAGGTGGTCGACGTAGGAGATCGTCTGCCCGACCTCGGGCTGATCGCGCAGCCAGGACTGCAGTTCGTCGATGCCGCGCACCAGCTCCGGATCGGTCAGCGCATCGTTGACGTGCGTCTCGATCACGACCGAGACGATGTTGGCGCCGTTGAAAATCTCGTTGATCGCCTCGTACTGCTCGCGGACCGGATTGCCCTCGCGGAACGACTTGATGTAGTCGGTGCCGACCGGAATGCCCGAGGCCAGCCACAGGTTCAGCGGCACCAGGATCAGCGCGATCCAGATGATCGGCTGGCGCCAGCGGATGTCGAACAGCGCGATCCGATCGGCGATGCGCTCGATCGCGTGCGCCGCCCGGCCGACGCGCACGTGCCGGCCGCAGCGCATCACGTCGAGCAGCGCCGGCAGGAACAGCAGGATCAGCACGAACAGGTATGCGACGCCGATGCTCGACAGCACCGCGAACTCGCGGATCGCGGGAAGCGCGTTGGGCATCAACGCAAGGAAGCCGGCGATCGTGGTGGCGCCGGCCAGCACCAGGCCGACACCGACGCGTCCCATCACGTGAAGCGCCCGCGCGCGACGCTCCTCGGCGTTGGCCGCGCCCTGCTCGAAGTAGTCCGACAGCAGGTGGATCGCATAGGCCAGGCCCAGCGTGATCACCAGCGGCGGCGTGATGATGCTGACCAGGTTGAGCGAGTAGCCCAGGTTCACGGCCGTGGCCGCGGTCCACAGCAGCGCCACCGTCACGGTGACGATGGCGGCGAACATCGCGCGCACGCTGCGAAACGCCAGCAGCAGCATCAGCACCGCCACGCCGTAGATCATCGGCACGCTGAAGCGCAGCGTGTCGAGCATCGCGCCGGTGCTGGCCGCCTTCACCACCGGACTGCCGGCCAGCCACACCTCGTCGCTGCCGGTGATGCGCTCGGCGGTCTCGCGGAATTTCTTCGTGTAGTTCTCGCGCCGGAACAGCGACTCGCCTTCGGCGTCGAGCCCGATCGCCAGCGCGGTGTGGACGCCGTCGTCGGCCACCAGCACGCCGCGATAGATCGGATTGGCCGCGATCTGTTCCGGGAAGCGCTTGACCGCGTCCGGGTCGCGCGCGGCCTGCTGCGTGAACGTGCTCACCTCCAGGTCCTCGCCCTGGGCCAGCACGTTGGGCGCGGTGCCCAGCGAAAACACGGTCTTGACGCCCGGGACCTGGCGCAGCTCGCGCGTCAGGCTATCGATGCGCGCCATGTTCTCCGGCGTGAACATCGGGTCCAGGCGCACCGACATCAGCACCGCGTCGGCGTCGCCGAAGGTCTCGCGCACGCGCTCGTAGACCTGGCGATCGGCGTCGTCCTGCGGCAGCAGCGTTTCGGTGGACGGATCGAGCTTGAGCCGCGGCACCAGTCCCGGCAGCTCGAACACGCTCAGGAACGAATAGATCGAAACGCCCAGCACCAGCAGCAGCATGATCGCCGGCCGCCGGGCGGCCAGTTCGATCAGCTTCTGGAAGGCGTTCACGCGCTCGAGGGCCCCGTGGTGTGATCGGGTGGTCTGGTCGGGATCAGTTGCCCAGGTAGAAAGCCCTGGGATTGAACAGGCGGTCGGCCAGGTCCTTGTCGCTGAGCAGGTCGGTGACCCTCATCAGCGTCGAGGTCTTCTCCTGCAGGTCCTCGATGCGACCCTGGGTGATGTACCAGTGCGGTCCCGACTTCGCGAGATATTTGGCCGAGCTGGCGAAGCGCTTGCGCACGGCGCCGGCCTGCTGAAAGTCGGCCTTCATCAACATGCAGCTCTTCTGGTCGATCCACGCGATGACCTTGTCGAAGCGCGCACCGCCGGACGGATCCGGGGCCATCGACAACACCCAGGCCGGGCGGCCTTCGAGATTCTCGGTGCGCTCGAGCGTGAGCTTGTTGCCGGACAGCGCGTACGTGATCTGCTTGACGTCCGAGTACGACAGGTCGGTGCCGAACAGCGAACTGTCCTTCATGCCGCCCGTGACGCGGCGCACTTTCTGCAGCGCCGGGAGGTAGACGTACATCTCCTCGTCCTTGCCTTCGGCGTCCGACTCCTTGACCAGGTAGGCGGCGTCGCGCATGTCCGAAGGCTGGGTGATGCGCATCATCGCGTTGAGCTTGCCCTTGTCGAGCCGCGCGCTCAGGCGTCCGGCCAGCGTCCGGGTGCCGCCGGCCTTGTCGGTGGCGGTGAGTTCGAACTCGCGCACCTGCAACGATTCGGGAATGTTGGCCTTCATGCAGGCGTTGATCGATTCGACGGTATCGGCGGCCGACGCCGTCCACGAGGCCATTAGCCCGATCAGACACAGCGTGATGAGTGCCCGCATTCGAAAGATCCCTCGGCGCAACCTCGTCCCCGGCGGCAAGCTTACCGGGTGGCGATTGCGTTGCACGGCAGCGGCGCGCACTGGATCACGGCGCGCGCGCCAATGACGCGCGGGGTCGAGTGGAAAGGACCGGAGCCTGCGCTTACAGTCGCGCGAGCATGGCCCCCCGAACGCCTCCCACCCGCCGCACCCGCAAGGCGGCTGCCCCCGCCTCGCGCCGAACGCCGGCGACCTCGACCGACGCTGTCCCCGCGGAACAGGAATACACGATCGACGAGCTGGCGCGCGAAGCCAGCACGACGGTTCGCAACGTGCGCGCCTACCAGGACCGCGGCCTGCTGCCGCCGCCGCTGCGGCGCGGCCGTACGGGCTGGTATTCGAGCTCGCACCTGGCGCGTCTGCGCCTGATCGGCAGCCTGCTGTCGCGTGGCTACACGCTGGGCAACATCGCCGAGCTGCTCGATGCGCTCGAACGCGGACACGACCTGCGCCAGATCGTCGGATTGGAACGGGCGATTTCCAGTCCCTGGTCGGACGAGCAGGCGCGCCATTTCACGCTGCCCGAGCTGCTGCGCATGTTCGGGGTGGTGTTCAACCCGCGTACGCTGGCCAAGGTGATCGAACTGGGCCTGCTCGAACCCGACGGCCTGCGCTACCGGGCGCCCAGCCCGAAAGTGCTGATCGCCGGCGCCGAACTGGCCAAGGCCGGCATGCCGCTCGAAGACCTGCTCAAGATCATCGAAGGCCTGCGCGCCAACGTGCAGCGCGTCGCCGACGAGATGGTGCAGCTCGTGGCGCGGCTGCTCGACCACTACGGCGAAGGCCAGCTGCCACCGCCGGACGACGTGCCGCAGCTGGTCGACATGATCTGGCGGCTGCGTCCGCTGGCGATGATGGCGGTGGAAGCCGAGGTGTCGCGCGCGCTCGAGAAGTCTGCCAACAAGTTCCTCGGCGAGCGCGTGGCGCAGATCCTGGAACAGATGCGCCAGTAGGTCGTTCAGCCGCGGCCCGGCACGCCGAGCCCCGGCCAGATCACGCGGTCGGCCTCGATCTCGCCCACGAACCAGTCGTGGTAGCCGCGCGCCAGGATCCATTCGATGCGGTCGCCGCGCCAGAAGATGCGGCGCCGTTCGATGTCGCGGTCACCGCGGGTGCCCTTCAGATAGGCGCGCGTGCGGGCCAGATCCGCGGCGCAGATCGGCAGCGCGCGCATGCGCTCGAGCCAGGCCGTCAGCCGCGGAAAACGCGCGGCATCGATCGGCGCCTTCAGCGGCCCGACCGACACCAGGTGCGGGAACAACGCGAGGTCGGCCACCGAGAGTTCGCCGCAGACGAATCCGAAATCGCCGATCTGCGCTTCGAGCGCCGCGTAGATCTGCTCGAGGTCGCGTCGCGCCGCATCGAGCAGGCCCTCGGGCATGACATCGGGCCGCTCCGCCCAGGTCCAGTACGAGATGTCGATGCAGATCGGATCGATCGTGGAATCGGCGCAGCGCTCCCAGGCGCGCGCCTTGACGTAGGCGACGTCCGACGCCGGATACACCGGCTGCTGCGGGAACACGCGCTCGAGGTAGGCGACGATGTCGGCGGAGTTCACGACGAGCACGCCGTCGTGCAGCAGCGCCGGCACCTCCACGCGACCGTTCACGCGTTGCAGTTCGTCGTGCGTCGACCTGCGCAGGCCGTCGACCACCTCGTGCGCCAGCCCCTTGTGTTCGAGCACCATCCGCACCTTGCGGGCAAACGGACTGAAGGCGTTGTCGTAGAGACGGATCATGGCGGGCTCCCGGTGCGTCGCGGCGCTCGATCGTAGTCGCTGCGACCCCGACGCGGATCGCCCGACTAGACCGCCACCAGCGGCCGTAGGCGGGCCGCATGGCCGCCCGCGCCGATGCGCTCGTAACCGACCTGCGCTCGTCGCAACAGCACCCGGCGCGCCGCCGCATCGTCGCAACGCCGCGCTTCCAGTTCGTCGAGGCGCGGCGTCGCGCCGTCGGCCTGCATCATCCCGATCAGTTCGCGGGCGCGCGCAAACCCCTCGCGCGCGGTGGCCTGGTCCAGCACGGTGCCTGGGAGCTCGAGCCGTGCGAGCCACGCACGTAGTTCCCACAATCGCGCGCCCGAGGTCTGCGCGCTGGCCACCGCGGCCTGCGCGTGTCGCGACGCCTCGTCGAATCGTCCCAGCCCGGTGCAGGCTTCCGCGGTCACGGCCAGGTGATGCGCCTCGAACTGGAACGCGCCGCCGCCGTGGTGGATCAGCGGCAGCGCCTCGGACAGCGGTTCGAGCGCCTCGGCATGTCGTCCGAGCAGGATCAGCGCCTGTCCCATCGCACGCAGCGCCAACGCCTTGAAGTACGGGCTGCCGAACGACTCGGCCTGTTCGAGCGCCAGGCGCGCCTGTTCGTGCACGCCGGTTGCGTCGCCGGTGAACCATCCCATCTCGACGTGCAGGCCGTGCATCCAGCTCGCGCTGCGCCCGTCGCGCTCGGCGAACGCGATCGCCGTGTCCAGGTCCTCGCGTGCACGCAGCAGTTCGCCGTTCCAGGCGAGCTGGATCGAGACGAACGCGCGCGACAGCGTGGTGTCGGAACGGATCGGACCGCGCAGCCACTCGTCGCCGGTGGCCCAGTTGGCCAGCTCCAGGCCTTCGCGCAGGCGTCCGATCGAGCCGAACGACAGCAGGATGGCGAGCCGGAAGCGGCTGGCCAGGTCGGCGCGCATCGCATCGGGGCAACCGCGCACGCCGGCCTCGACGTACTCGGCGGCGCGGTCGGCGTGCCCGCGCTGCAGCTGCGCGTTGCCATAGGAGATCGACAGCTCGGCCGCGCACGCGGGGTCGCCGCATTCCTCGGCGAGCTGGCGCGCCTCTGCGTAGGCGCGATCGACGGTCACGGGATCGATCGTGATCAGCTGCGACAGGCGCACCAGACCGGCACGCGCGCTGATGCGCAGGCTGCGGATCTCGGGCGAAAACGGCGCGCGATCGAGGTTGTCGACCGCGGCGTGGAACTGCTCGGCGGTGATCTTGGCGTCGCGCGTGGCGAACCACAGCGCGGCGTGGAGATTCCATCGCCCGGCCTTGGCCCACTCGCCCGCCCGCGCCCAGTGCTCGGCGATGCTGCGCGCGGTGGCCTGCACCGGCTGATCGCCGCAGGACTGCTCCAGCGCCGCGGCCAGGCGCGCGTGCATCGCGGCGCGGCTCGATTCGAGCTGCGCGTCGTACGCCACTTCACGAACCAGCGTCTGCGCGAAGCGTCGCTGCACGCCGTCGCGCCGCAGGAAGCCGGCGCGTTCGAGCGCATCGAGCGCGGGCCCCGGAACCGGGTCGTCGTCGTTGAGCAGCGCGAGCAGCTGGTCGTCGAACGTCGCGCCGACCACCGATGCCGCCTGCAGCCAGCGCTTGTGTCCCGCGGGCAGGCGATCGATGCGCGCGGCGATCAGCGCGTGCACCGTGTCGGGAATCGGCAGCGTCACGACCGGCCGCAGCAACCGATACCGGCCCTGGGCTCCTTCGAGATGGCCGGTCTCGGCCAGCGCAACGACCGCTTCCTCGACGAAATAGGGATTGCCGCCCGCACGTTCAGCGATGCGTGCATCGAGTCCCGCCACGCTCGGGTCGGGTCCGAGCAGGGCGCCGGCCAGGCGCGTGAGCGCCGCCTTCGACAGCGCGCCCAGGTTCAGCGACTCGTCGGCGGCGGGCAGACCGTCCGGCGCGGCCTCGCTGCGCCAGCTCAGCACCAGCAACGTCGGCGTGCCGGTGACCGCGGAGACCAGATGCTGCGTGAACTCCATCGTCACCGGGTCCAGGTGCTGCAGGTCCTCGAACAGCAGGATCTGCGGCGCGTCCGACTTGGGAAGGTAGTGCGCGAGCATCCGCATCATCGGTTCGCGCAGCTGTGCGGCGAGCGATTCGTTGAGCTCACCCGGCAGTCCGACGCCCGAGAACTCCATCGCGAATGCCAGCGCGCCCGGCCGCGCGCGCACCGCCTCGGGGATGTCGGCCTCGATGCACGCGCGCACCTGCTCGCGCGTCGCCGTCGGCCCCTCGCAGCCGATCCGCGACAGGTACAGCGCGCGCGGTGCCGCCATCGGGGCATGCCGCGTGAACGGCGAGGCTGCCGCGCGATGCACGCGCACGCCGCGCTGCGCCGCCGCCGCCGCGAGGAATTCGTGGCACAGGCGCGACTTGCCGATTCCCGCCGGCCCGACGATCGAGACCACGCGGCCGCGTCCACCGACCGCCTCGGCGAGCAGCGTCTGCAGGCGCGCCAGCTCGGCCTCGCGCCCGAAGAAGAACGACGCGCCGTCGGCGAGCCGGCGTTCGAGCCGCGTCTCGTGCGTGCCGCGGCCTTCGAGCGCGAACACCTCCACCGGCCGTTCCACGCCGTTGACGCGCGTAGCGCCCAGACTGCGCATCGAGAACGGCCCTTCGGCCTGGATCGCGGTGGCGCGCGACAGGTAGACCTGGCCGGGCTCGCAGATCTGCTCGAGTCGTGCGGCCAGGTGCACCGTGGCGCCCTGCGCGGTGTAGTCCATCCGCAGGTCGTCGCCGATGCGGCCGACCACCACCTCGCCGGTGTTCAGGCCGATGCGCAGCGTGAGGTTCAGTCCGCGCTCGAGGCGCAGCGCGTCGGCGAACCCGCGCACCGCGGCCTGCATGTCCAGCGCCGCGTGACAGGCGCGTTCGGCATGATCTTCGTGCGCCACCGGCGCGCCGAACAGCGCCATCACGCCGTCGCCGGTGTACTGGTTGATCGTGCCTTCGTAGCGATGCACCGCGGTGGCGAGCAGGCCGAAGAATCGATCCAGGACACCGTGCCAGGCTTCGGCACCGGCCTGCTCGGCCAATCGCGTGGAACCCTTGATGTCGGCGAACAGCACCGTCACGCGCTTGCGCTCGCCGATCATCGCGGAGCGATCCTTCAATACCCGCTCCACCAGGTGCCGCGGCGTGTAGCCCGCGGACCGCGGCGCGTCGACGGCCGGCGCGTCCGACAAGCGCGTTCCGCACTGGTTGCAGAAGCGCGAACCGTCGGGATTGTCGGCCGCGCAGGCGGGACAGGCGATCATGCCCGCATCATAGGGTCGATCGCCGCGATCGAACGACGGTCCGCAGACCCTGGGCAACGGGAGACCCGCACATGATCCTGATCGTCGGCGCCGGCGCCGTCGGCACCATCCTGGCAACGCATCTGGCGGCCGCCGGGCGTGACGTGGGCCTGTACGCGCGCCCCAAGGACGTGGCGCGTTTCGGCGGCATCGGACAGGTGCGCACCGACTTTCCGGATGGACGTCGTCCTGCGCTGACGGGGCCGCGTCCGAAGCTGGTGACCACGCTCGATCTGGCCGGCGTCGAAGCGCTGGTGATCGGCGTGAAATATCCCGATCTCGAGCCGCTGCTCGCGCAGCTGCCGGATCCGGTTCCGCCCGGCTGCACGCTGGTCTCCACGCTCAACGGCGTTGCGCCGCTGCGCGTGCTGCGCGCCGCGCGCCCCGCGGCGCGCGTGGTGCCGATGAGCGTGATGATGAACGGACAGCTGCTGGGTCCGCTGCACGCGCGCCTGGCGACGCGCGCCGAGATCGTGCTCGGCGATCCGGATCCGTCGCTCGTGGCGCGTTTTCAGGGCACCGGCATCCTCGTGAAGGTCGCGCACGGAGAGGAGGCGGTCTGGGGAAAGCTGCTGATCAACCTCGCCAACGCGATCTGCGCGCTCACGCGAACGACGTTCAAGGACCTGTTCCTCGATCGCGACCTGCGGCGCGTCTACGTCGCGGTGCTCGAGGAGACCACCGGTGCGCTCGACGCCGCACGCATCCGCTGGAAGATGCCGCTGGTGCTGCCCTACGGCGCGTACCGCTGGGCCCTGCTGCACGGCGGTCCGCTGCCCTGGTGGTTCGCCAAGTACCGCAACGGCGTTCGCGAAGGGGCCTATCCGTCGATGGTCGCGGACGTCGAGAACGGCCGCCTCACCGAGGTCGAGCAGCTCAATGGCGAGGTGGTGCGCCTGGGTCGCGAGACCGGGTTTCCGACGCCCGCCAATGCGACGCTCGTCGACCTGATCGGTGCGGGCCGCACGCCGCCGAAATTGGCGCCCGCACAGCTTCGCGCCCGCATCGGCTGCTGACCGCGGCCACGCGCGACTGCCCCCGGGCACGTTCGTGGCTCAGAATCACGCCATGAGCGCCTCTTCTCTGCAAAACCTCGACTGGGTCGACCACCTCGCCCGCCTTCCGGCCGCGTACTACTCCAAGGTGATGCCGGAGCCGCTGTCGGCGCCGCGCATGGCGCATTTCAACGCACCGCTTGCCGCGCGCATCGGCCTGCCGGCGAACGCGGCGAACGATCCGGACGTGCTGGCGTTGATGGCGGGCAACGCGGTGCGGCCGGGCGTCGATCCGCTGGCCACGGTCTACGCCGGTCACCAGTTCGGCACGTTCGTGCCGCAACTGGGCGACGGCCGCGCGATGTGGCTGGGCCAGATCCGCAACGCGGACGGCGAGCTGTTCGAACTGCAGCTCAAGGGCGCGGGGCACACGCCCTACTCGCGCTTCGCCGACGGCCGCGCGGTGCTGCGCTCCATCGGCCACTTCGAGTTCTTCTACTACCAGCAGCGCCACGACATGCTCGCGCCGCTGGCCGATCACCTGATCTCGCTGCACTTCCCGCAGTTCGCGGATCGAGCGCCGCAGGATCGCTACGCCGCGTGGCTCGGCGAGGTGGTCGAGCGCACCGCACGGCTGATCGCGCAGTGGCAGGGCGTGGGCTTCTGCCACGGCGTGATGAACACCGACAACATGTCGACGCTGGGCCTGACGATCGACTACGGCCCGTACGGCTTCCTCGACGGATTCCAGAGCGGCCACATCTGCAACCATTCCGACGAAGCCGGTCGCTACGCCTACGACCAGCAGCCGCGCATCGGCTACTGGAACAGCGCCAAGCTGCTGCAGGCGACGCTGCCGCTGCTGCACGAGGAACCCGAAAAAGCCGTCGAGATCGCGCAGGCGATCCTGGCGCGCTATCCCGACGCGTATGCCGATGCGGCCCTCGGCGGATGGCGCGGCAAGCTCGGGCTGCAGCAGGCACGCGAGGGTGATCGCGATCTGGCCAACCTGTTCCTCAACATCCTCGATCGCGGGCGCAACGACTTCACGCGCTGCTTCCGCGGTCTTGCGGCCGTGCGGTCGGACGCCGGCGCGCCGCCACCCGCCGTCCGCGACGAGATCACCGATGTGGCCGCGTTCGACGCATGGCTGGTCAGCTATCGCGAGCGCCTGCGCAGCGAAACCAGCGACGATGCGGCGCGCGCCGCGCGGATGAATGCGGTCAATCCCAAGTACGTGCTGCGCAACCACCTGGTGCAGACCGCCATCGAGCAGGCCGAACACGGCATCGATGGCGAGGTCGCGCGGCTGTTCGACATCCTGCAGCGGCCGTTCGACGAGCAGCCCGAAAACGAGGCCTACGCAGCGCAGCCGCCGGCGTGGGCGCAGGAAATCAGCGTCAGCTGCTCTTCGTGATGGTTCAGGGCGCCGCGGCGACCGGCTCGGCCACCTTGGGCGCGACGAACGCCTGATCGGGCCCGAAGAAGCTGCGCAGGCCGCCCGCCGGATCCGGCAGGTTCAGCAGTTCTTCGTACGAGCGCAGTTCGTAGGTCTGGCGCTGCGTGGCGACCACCGCCGGGTCGTCCGCGCGCACCACGCGCGTCACCTCGTGCGTGCCGCTGCGCAGGCGCACCGCGATCGGGCCCGATGGCGCGCCATCCTTCTGCGGGATCAGGATCGTTTCGGGCGCGTCCTCGCGACGCTGCAGCGCCGACACGGGGAACACGAAGTGTGCGCCGCCGGACGCATGGATCGTGTCGTGCACCAGCGGGTTGCCCTGCTCGTCGAGCGTGACGCGCCAGATCAATCCGTCGAGCGCGCCGCCGCTGCCATCGTCCTTGGACGAGGGCACCTGCGCGGAGAACCAGACGAAGTACGAGATCTGCAGCAGGCTGCGTCCGCCAAAACGCGTCAATCCCGTCAGGTAGTACACCACCGGCTTGCTCGGATCGACGCCCGGTCCCTGCAGCGTCTGCACGGCCAAGGCGGGACGATCGTGGTCGCCGCCGGTTTCGATCCACAAAGCCGGTGCGTGCGTGTGCGCCAGGTGCACGATCTCCGACCACACCAGGCCCACGCGGCCGAGCAGGTCGCGCGGCTTGTCACGCAGGTCGATGGTGCCCTCGGGATATTCCGGGTTCGGATTGGCCTGCGCCGCCCAGACCTTCAGCTCATTGGGTGCCGGCGGCGGTGCGAGCGGCGCCTCGAACTGCTTTTCGATGTCGCGACGAAACTCGCCCAGTCCGCTTTCGAGGAACGGCACGGCGATCGGATACAGGCCGAGCACGCGCTGCGTGGTCGAGTAGTCGTCCGGGTACTTCACCGCTTCGATCATCTTGTCGCGGAACGCGGCGTCATCGAGTTCCCAGGTGCGCAGCCATCCGCCGCAGGCGCGCATGTCGAGCAACACCGTCGAGGCCTGCTCTTCGCCGAGCTTGAGATTGCGCAGCTCCACCTCGCGCGCCTCGTCTTCCTGCGCGCGCAGGTAGCCCACCCATTCCCAGAACGCGTCGAGATTGGGCAGTTCGTGCGCGAACGAGGCGGTGTAGCGGTCCGCGCGCAGATACGGGAATCCCGGAATGCGGTGATAGCCCGCATCGCGCACGCCCGCCGCGTCGATCCGCTCGTCGACCTGGGCGTAGAGCGCGATGCACTTCTCGCCGTCGGGTGTTTCCGGACGCTGCGCGACCGACATCGTCGAGCAGCCCGTCGTCAGCGCGCACGCGGCCAGACACCACAACAGGGGGTTGGCGGGAATCCGGGCACGCGTCATTCGACTATCTCCGGCTAGCGTCAAATCGAGCAAAGCAGAGTCGTCGCCGGCGCGTCTATGCGGGCAAGCGCTATTCGGGGCGCTCGCCCATCAGGTGTCGAACACGTCCGCGACCAGTTCGTAGGAACGCAGTCGCGACTCGTGATTCCAGGTGTTGGTGACGATCATCAGTTCGTCGGCGTCGGATTCGTTGCGCATCGCCTCGAGACCCGCGCGAACCTGCGCCGGCGTTCCGACCACCGCGGGCCCGCGCATGCGCTGCACCGCCAGGCGTTCGGCCTCGGTCCACGGATAGGCCTTGGCCTCTTCGGGGCTGGGCAGGGGCAGGTGCTCGCCGCGCGACATGCGCAGCCACACCAGTTCCATGCTCATCGCCATGTCCTGAGCCTCGGCCTCGGTCGGCGCGCAGATCACACCGACCGCGACGATGGCGTGCGGACGCGGGAACTGATCCGAGGCATCGAACGAGGACTTGTACGCCGCCACCGCCGGCGCCGCGGGCTCCGGACTGAAATGGCTGGCAAACGCGTAACCGAATCCCGATGCGCCGGCCGCAGCGGCGCTGGCGCCGCTCGAACCCAGGATCCACACCGGCGGCAGCCGCACGTCGTCGGGCATCACGCGCACCTTGGCCAACGGATGACCGGGTGAAAAGCGCGCCTGCGACAGGAACAGCAGCTCGGACATCAGCGGCGAGAACTGCTCGCCGTTGAACGCGCGAAGTGCGCGGCTCGAGCCCGCCTCGGATCCCGGCGCGCGCCCGATGCCCAGGTCGATACGGCCCGGATGCAGCGCCGCGAGCGTGTGGAAAGCCTCCGCCACGCGCAGCGGCGCGTGATTGGGCAGCATGATCCCGCCAGATCCGACACGGATGCGCGTCGTCGCCGACGCGATGTGCCCGATCAGCACTTCCGGCGCGCTGCTGGCGACGCTGGGCATGCTGTGATGCTCGGCGAACCAGTAGCGCACGTAGCCGCGACGCTCGGCGATGCGCGCGAGATCGACGGTGCGTCGCGCCGCGAACGACGGCGGCGTGCCCTCGGGAACGGGCGCGAGATCGAGGACCGAAAGCGGGATCGGGCTTGCCATCAGCCGGGCTTCCCGAGGAAGTCCATCTTGCCGATCTCGACGCCGTTGTGGCGCAGGATGTTGTAGGCGGTGGTGCAGTGGAAATACACGTTGGGCAGCACGAAGCCCTGCACGTAGCCCAGGCCCTGGAAGTTCAGATCGCCACGCGGCGTCTTGATCGTGACCGGCTTGCTCTCGGTACCGTCGATCTGTGCCGCGCCGATACCACGCACGAACGCGAGCGTGCGATCGATGCGCGATTCGAGATCCGCGAAGCTCTGCTCGTTGTCCTCGAACCTGGGCGCCTCGAGGCCCGTCAGGCGCGCCACGCAGCCCTTGGCCATGTCGCAGGCGACCTGCACCTGGAACGTCAGGGGGCGCATGTCGGGAAACAGGCGGTACTGGATCAGCGCCGCCGGTTCGATCTTGCGCGACTCGCAGTGCGAGGCCGCCTTGGACAGCAGGTGACGCAGGTTTTCCAGCGCGCGCACGACAGGCGGGATCGCGAGCTGATACATGCCGATGGACATGGGAATGCTCCGTTGCGGGGGAGATGCGAGCACCGATTCTAACCGTGCGCCATCCGCGCACCCGCTTGGCAACGGTGGCGTGCCTGTGCGCACACTTCCGGCATGCGCCCCGCCCTGTTGCTGTCGCTCGTGTTCGCCCTGATCGGGTCTCCGATTGCCGCGTCGGCGGCCCCGGCGACCTGGAACGATCTGCAGTCGCGGCCGGCACCGGCGAGCGCCGGGCAGCGCATCGCCTACGGCCGCGCGCCTTCGCAGTTCGGCGAACTGCGCCTGCCCGGCGGCACCGGACCACATCCGGTGGTCGTGCTGCTGCACGGCGGCTGCTGGTCGCGCGGCTTCGACCTGCGCTATCTCTCGCTGCTGGCCGAGGCGATCACGCGCGAGTTCGGCGTGGCGACGTGGAACGTGGAGTACCGCCGCCTCGGCGAACCCGGCGGCGGCTGGCCCGGCACGATCGCCGATGCCGCGCAGGCGGTGGATCACCTGCGCACGATCGCGCCGATCCACAAGCTCGACGTGGCGCGCGTGGTGGCGGTGGGACATTCGGCCGGCGGACAACTCGCGCTGTGGCTCGCCTCGCGGCCGCGACTGCGTCCCAACAGCGCGGTCTTTCGTCCGCAGCCGCTGGCGCTGCATGGCGTGATCGGGCTGTCGCCGATCACCGACCTGATGGAGTTCGGCGAAGGTCGCGGCACCTGCAACGCGGCCGTCGACGATCTGATGGGCGGCACGCCTGCGCAGCAGCTCGGGCGCTATTCGCAGGTCTCGCCGCGCGCGTTGCTGCCGCTGGAGCTTCCGCAGTGGCTGATCCAGGGCGAACTCGACGCGATCGTTCCGACCACCGAGGTGCACGCGTACGCCGATGCGTCGCGACGCGAAGGCGATGCGGTGGAGCTGCGCGTGATTCCCGCCGCCGGACACTTCGAACCGGTCCTTCCCGCCGGCCCCGCGTGGGACGCGCTGCGCGATGCACTGCGCGACCTGCTCGAGCGGCAGAAGCCGAGTCCGTCGCCTGGCGTGCCCGGGGCCACTGGCACGTCCTGAAATCCCCGTCGCTTCGCGTGCCCGGGGCCCCAGCCCCGGGCCTTCGCCGGGCAGGACGTGCCACTGGCACGTCCTGAAATCCCCGGCTCAGTCCTGACCGGGTCCCGTGCGCCGCAGCGCCTTGGTGCGCCCGCGGCGGGTCTTGTCGTCGACACGGCGCTTCTGTACCGAGCGCGGGATCCTCGTCGGACGACGCGTCCGCGGCACGTGCAGCGCCTTCACCAGGAATTCGCACAGGCGTTTGAGCGCGGCGTCGCGATTCATCTCCTGGCTCCGATGCTGCTGCGCCTTGATGACGATCACGCCTTCGCGGCTCAGGCGCTGATCGCGCTGCGCCAGCAATCGCGCCTTGCAGGACTCGGACAGCGAGGACGCGCGCACGTCGAAACGCAGGTGGATCGCGGTGGCGGTCTTGTTCACGTTCTGGCCGCCGGCGCCCTGCGAGCGCACGGCGTCCATCGCGATCTCGCACAGCGGGATCGATACGCCGGGCATCACCTGCAGCATCGCGTCCGGTGCGGGTTGCGCACCGTCGATCTCGTCGACGCTCATGCGCCACCGTCCGCGATGATGCGATCGAGCGCGGCGAGGAAGCCGTCGACATCGGCTTCGACGTTGTCGCGACCGAAGCTCACCCGGATCGCGCCCTTGGCCGTGACGCGGTCGTGTCCCATCGCGAGGAGCACGTGGCTGGGCTCGCCCGAACCCGAGGCGCAGGCCGACCCCGACGACACCGCGTAGCCGCGACGGTCGAGCGCCATCAGCAGCGCTTCGCCGTCCCAGCCGCGCACCATGAACTGCAACGTGTTGGGCACGTGTTCGGGCGCCGCGCCGCCGAAGATCAGCGTGTCGGGCCGCGCGCGCAGGCCGGCTTCGAGACGCGTGCGCAGCGCCCGCGTGTGCGCGCTGCGCTGCTCGAGTTCGGCCACTGCAAGCTCCGCGGCGGCGCCGAAACCCACGATCGCCGCGACGTTCTCGGTGCCGCCGCGCATGCCGCGCTCCTGCGCGCCGCCGTGCTGCACCGGCAGCAGCTCGACGTGGCTGCGCACGACCAGCGCGCCGCATCCCTTGGGTCCGTAGATCTTGTGCGCCGATGCGCTCATCAGGTCGGCGTCGAGCCCGACGATGTCGACCGGGATCTTGCCGGCGGCCTGGACCGCGTCGACGTGCACGAACGCGCCCACCGTGTGCGCGAGCTGCGCGAGGCGCGCCACGTCCTGGATGACGCCGGTCTCGTTGTTCGCGCGCATCGCGGAGACCAGCCGCACCGGCCCGCGCGAGAGCTGCATGTCGAACGCGCCCCAATCAATCACGCCCTGCCCGTCGACCGCGATGGGCTCGACCGTCCAGCCCTGCGCAGCCAGCGACTCGGCCGCTTCCATCACCGCCGGATGATCGGTTGCGCCGTACAGCACGCGCGATGGCGTCTGGCCGGCGACGCTGCCTTTCAGCGCGAGGTTGTTGGCCTCGGTGCCGCCGGAGGTCCAGACGATTTCCTTGGCTTCGCAGCCGAGCAGCCCGGCGACCTGCACGCGCGCCTGTTCGACGGCGTCGCGCGCGATGCGCCCGTAGCGATGCAGGCTCGAGGCGTTGGCCGACGGACCCGAGAGATACGGCAGCATCGCGTCCAGCACCTGCGGGTGCAGGTGCGTGGTGGCGTTGTGGTCGAGGTAGGTGGGCATTTTCTTTCTCCCTCTCCCCGCTGGCGGGAGAGGGCGGGACGTGAGGGCCGCGCGAACTGGCGAAGGCCCCTCACCCTGCACGCGGGGAGAGGGAACAGCGTCAGTTCTTTTCGTCGTCTTCCGGCCGCGACTGCCCTGCCGCCAGCGAATCGAGCACCTTGCCCTCGCGGCAGAAGTCCGGCAGCTCGTACTTGGCCAGCTCCATCTCGGGCATGCGCGCATCCATCTGGTGCAGCACCTTGCAGACCTGGACCAGGCGCTCGTCGAGCCGGTCGATGTGCTCGGCAAGTCCGGCGAAGGCGTTCGCGACGGGATCGGTCATGTCGCGCGTCAGGCCGTAGGCGTCGAAACCCAGCTTCTTGGCCGCGGCGCTCAGCGCGGCCGAGGGCTCGCGCGTCTCGCTGGCGACGATGCGAGCGGGGATGCCGACGACGGTCGCGCCGGGCGGGACTTCCTTGACCACCACCGAGTTCGAACCGACCCGCGCGTTTTCGCCGACGGTGAACGGACCCAGGATCTTGGCGCCGGCGCCGACCACGACGTTGTTGCCCAGCGTCGGATGACGCTTGCCGCGGTTCCAGCTCACGCCGCCGAGCGTGACGCCGTGATAGAGCGTCACGTCGTCGCCGATCTCGGCGGTCTCGCCGATCACCACGCCCATGCCATGGTCGATGAACAGCCGACGGCCGATCCGGGCGCCGGGATGGATCTCGATGCCGGTGAGCCAGCGCGCCAGGTGCGAGTTCAGTCGCGCGAGCCAGCGCAGGCCCATCCCCCACAACCAGTGGCTGACCCGGTGGCCCCAGACGGCGTGCAGCCCGGGATAGCACGTGAGGACTTCCCAGACGCTGCGCGCGGCCGGGTCGCGCGCGAACACGCTGCGGATGTCTTCTCGGATGCGGGACAACATGGGGGGGGCCGGCGGACGAATCGGCCGCTATTTTAGCGCCGCGGGCGCCGACGCCGGTCCGAGGCGCGGTTCGTGGGCCTTTTCAGCCGCTTCGGCGGGTGCGGGCTCGGGCGCACCGGCCTTGAGGCCGGCGCGCAGGCCGGCGCCGACGCCGCGATTGACCATGCCGATGCCGCCGTACACCGCCCCGGCGATCAGGTCGTGCGTCGCGCGCACCACCCGCGTCGTGTCGCGCGTCACCGGGATCGCTTCGAGGATGCCGAACGGGATCTCGGCGATGCGCTGGTGGATCGCGCGCACCGTCTGGGTGCCGCCGGCGACGACGTTCTCGGTCAGGCGCTGCGCGTCGGCGAGCTGGCGTTCGGCGCGCTGCAGGCGGCAGGCCTCGGAACGCAGGATCTCGGCGCGGAACAGCAGGCTGCGCACGACGCCGATCCCGCGCCCGAGGCGCAGCGTGCCGATCGCCACGCCCAGCGAGGCGGTCAGCAACACCAGCGCGAGCAGTGCCTCAATCACGCGGCACGACCTCGACCTGGGCGACGACGCCGTACTTGGGCAGCTCCTGGCGCACGATCTTGGCAGCCTCCTGCGAGACGATGCGGCGCACCAGCCCGGGCGTCAGGCGACCCGCCAGCCCGGCGACCCAGTGCTTCTGGGCCGCCAGTTCCATCGGGTTGAGGATCCGGATCGACAGCATCGCGGCGCCTTCGCGCGCGAGCTGGCGCAGTTCGGCGGGAACCTCGCCGGCGCCGCCGGCCAGGCCTTCACTGCGCGCCCGCAGCTCCGCCAGTTCCCCGCGCAGGCGCAGGAAGCGCACCAGTAGCGCGGCCAGGGCGATCAGGTTGAGCAGCAGGAATACATGGACGGCGGTCACGTCGGCGGTTTCGAGGACGGGTCTGAAGGGGGCGTACGGCGGGTGCGGAGCTTCGGATTCTCGAACGACGTCAGGATGCCCCGAAGAATGTTCAGTTCGTTCAAGTCGGGGCGTGCGCGGTTGAAAAGCTGGCGTAAACGGCGCATCAGCAGGCGCGGGTTGGCCGGATCGAGGAAACCTGTGGCCAGCAGCACCCGCTCCAAGTGGGCGTAGAAGTTTTCGGTCTGCTCGTGGCTCGGCGGCGCATACCAGGGGTGACCTTCCTTGGGCGAGACCCGGGGCGCGTCCACCGCCGCCTTGCGCAGCTCCCAGGCATAGAGCTGCACCGCCGCGGCCAGGTTGAGCGAGGCGTAGGCCGGATTGGCCGGCACCAGCGTCTGCGCGTGGCACCGCTCGAGCTCCTCGTTGGTCAGGCCGGTGCGCTCGGAGCCGAACACCAGCGCCACTTCGGCCGACTGCGCGGCATCGATCAGGCGCCGGGCGGCCTCGGTCGGCTGCAGCGGTTCATCGCCCAGATGACGCGTGCGCGCAGAGGCGGCCACCACCCACGCGCAGTCGGCGAGCGCCTCCTCGAGCGTGGCGACGACGCGTGCACCGTCGAGCACCGACTCGGCGCCGGCCGCCCGGCTGGTCGCCTGCTCGTCGGGAAAACTGCGCGGCGCCACCAGCACGAGGCGCGACAGACCCATCGTCAACATGGCGCGCGCGGCCGCGCCGATGTTGCCGGGGTGGGTGGTCGCGACCAGCACGATGCGCACGCGGGCAAGGCAATCGACGGCGTCCAGAGGTGGTTCCGGTGTGGATGCGGCGCGGATTCTGCGGCCTGGCCGCCGCATCTCAAACTTCGATCAACTTGCCGCGACGTGCGTCGGGACGGGAAAATCGCGGATGCATCCTCTCGTCCACATCGCCGTCACGGCCGCGCGCAGCGCGGGCAACTTCATCATGCGGAACATGGATCGCGTTCCGCACCTGCAGATCGAGCGCAAGGGCCGCAACGATTTCGTCACGCAGGTGGACCGCGGCGCCGAGTCCGAGATCATCCGCACGATCCACAAGGCCTACCCGGCACACGCCATTCTCGGCGAGGAAGGCGGCCAGGTCGGCGAAAACGAGGTGCTGTGGATCGTCGATCCGCTCGACGGGACCACCAACTTCCTGCACGGATTTCCGCACTTCGCGGTGTCGATCGGCATCTCGGTCAAGGGCCGGCTCGAGCACGGCGTGATCTACGCGCCCTGCACCCAGGATCTGTACGTGGCCAGCCGCGGCGCCGGCGCCACGCTCAACAACCGCAAGATGCGCGTGAGCGCCACCAAGGACATGGACCAGGCGCTGATCGGCACCGGCGTGCCGATCCGCGCCGCCAACCTCGACGCCTACATCCCGATGCTGCGCAACGTGGTCGCCAACACCGCCGGCATCCGGCGCGCGGGCGCCGCGTCGCTGGACCTGGCGTACGTCGCTGCGGGACGGCTCGATGCCTACTGGGAACTGAACCTCAAGAAATGGGACGTCGCCGCGGGCATCGTGCTGGTACAGGAAGCCGGCGGAATGGTCAGCGAGATCTACGATCAGCCCGACCCGCTGGCCACCGGCAACATCCTGGCCGCCAATCCCAAGCTGCATCCGACGTTCGCCGGGCTGCTGCGCGCGGCCTCGGGCGGGTACACCGCGAGCGTCCCACCCGAACCGACCACTTCGCCGAATGCCGGCTGAGGGGCGCAGCGTGAGCGCGGCGGCACGGGCCAGGCTGGCCTGCTGACCCATGGACTTCACCCACCAGATCATCTTCCTGGCGGGGATGCTGTTCATCACCAGCATCCTGGCGACGGTCATCACGCCGCGCCTGGGCGTGCCGTTGCTGCTCGTGTTCCTGGTGGTGGGCATGCTCGCCGGCGAGGACGGTCCGGGCGGCGTGCGTTTCGGTGACTTCGGGCTGGCCAACCTGGCCGCGACGGCCGCGCTGTCGGTGGTGCTGTTCGACGGCGGCATGCGCACCAAGCTCGAGATGTTTCGCGTCGGACTGTGGCCCGCGATCAGTCTTTCGACGGTCGGCGTGCTGGTCACGGCGGGCGTCACCGGGTTGTTCGCCGCATGGCTGCTCGACCTGTCCGTGGCCGAGGGCCTGCTGATCGGTGCGATCGTCGGATCGACCGACGCCGCGGCGGTGTTTTCCCTGCTGCACACCAGCGCGGTGCGCCTCAACGAGCGCGTCACGTCGATCCTCGAGATCGAATCGGGCGCCAACGATCCGATGGCCGTGTTCCTCACGCTGGCGGTGCTGCAGTACCTGCTCGCGCCACAGGACTACGACGCGTTCGATTCGGTGCTGCTGTTCGTCCAGCAGATGGGCCTGGGCGCGCTGATCGGCATCGGCGGGGGACGCGCGCTGGTGTGGGCGCTCAACCGGCTGGAATTGAGCGAATCACTGTATCCGCTGCTCGCGTTCTTCGGCGGCTTGTTGATCTTCGGTGTCGCCGGACTGCTGCATGGCAGCGGATTCCTCGCCGCGTACCTCGCGGGCCTGGTGGTCGGCAACCAGCGCACGCGCGCCTTCGCCGGCATCCGCCGTTTCCACGATGGTGTGGCGTGGATGGCGCAGATCGGCATGTTCGTCGGCCTGGGCCTGCTGGTGTCTCCGCACAAGCTGTTTCCGATCGCCGACGAAGGGCTGCTGATCGCGGTGGTGCTGATCGTGATCGCGCGGCCCGTCGCGGTGGCGCTGAGCCTGCTGCCGTTCCGGCTGCCGATGCGCGAGCAGATCTTCATGTCGTGGGTGGGCCTGCGCGGATCGGTGCCGATCGTGCTCGCGACGTTCCCGTGGCTGGCCGGGCTCGAGAACGCGGGCGTGTACTTCAACATCGCGTTCTTCATCGTGCTGGTCTCGCTCGTCGTGCAGGGCTGGACGCTGGCTCCGACCGCGCGGCTGCTCGGGCTGGAGCTGCCGATGCAGGGCAGCCTGGTGAACCGCCTCGACTTCGACCTGCCGGGCACGCGCGGCTACGAGATCGTCAGCTATCGGATCGGCGAATCGTCGTCGCTGATCGGGCTCAAGTCGCGCCAGCTGCCGCTGGACGACGTGTCACGCATCGTCTGCATCGCACGCCGCGGCCGCATCATCAGCTACCGCGAATGGGGACACCTGCGCGCCGGGGATTACATCTCGCTGCTCGCCGGGCAGGAGGAACTGCCCAAGCTCGACGAGTTGTTCCAGTCGCAGGCCGCGCCGCAGGCGGTGGCCGCCGAGCAGCGCTTCTACGGCGAGTTCCGCATCGATCCGAACGCCTCGGCGCAGTTGCTCGCCGACTGCTACGGCGTGCACCTGCCGGAGTCGGCGCGCGAGAAATCGGTGGGCGCGTTCTTCGCCTCGGTGGTCCCGCGCCCGGTGGTCGGTGATCGCCTGCGCCTGGGCGACATGGAACTGGTGATCAAGCGCATGGACGGCCAGAAGCTCGAAGAGGTCTGGCTGCGACTGCCGCACTGACGCGAATCGCGCGAAGCGCGAACGATGTCCCTCGCCCGCGCAGCGGGAGTCGAGGGTGGGGTGAGGGCAAGCCGACCGCTCAGCGCTTCTGCAGCGGCCAGGCTGTCGTGTAGCCCATCTTCGAGGACAGCAGCTGCGCCGTGCGGCGCGCGCCCTGCTCGTTGCTGATGCCGCTGATGATCACGCGATACGACGTGCGCCCGCGCACGACTTCCTTGCGCAGCGTCGCGGGATAGCCGGCGCCGGTCAGCGTCGCGATGTGCTGCTTGGCGACATCGGGATCCGTGACCGTCATGACATTGACGATCCATTCGGGACCGCTGCCCGATGAGCCTTCGGCCGCCGCGGACTGCGCGTTGGCCTGCATCGTGGCGGCTGCACCGCTCGCTGCGGCCGGGGCAGACGGCGCGGGCGCCGACTTGCTGTCGCCGTCAGGTGGCGATGCCGCGGCAGGTTGGTCGGGCGCCGGCGCGACGGCGGTGTCCGCCGGTGCCGGTGCGGGTGCGGGCTTCGATGGGAGTTCGGACCGCGGTTCCGGTTTGACCGGCGGTGCCTGGACCGATTCCTCGGCCACCGATAGCGGCACGCGCGGCGGAACCGGCAGCGGCGAATGGGGCGTGGTGGCTTGGGGCGTGGTGGCTTGTGGCGTGGTGGCTTGTGGCGTGGTGGCTTGTGGCGTGGTGGCTTGTGGCGTGGTGCCTTTTGGCGCGGCGGCTTGTGGCGGCGGTGCGGCGACCACGGGGGCGGCGACGACCGGTGCGGACGATTCCGCACGTGGCCTCATCGCCAGTGATCGCTCTGACGACATCGAGCCGCCGAGCTGTTCGCGCATCAGGACCACGCCCAGTTCCGGCCATTCGGCGATCGCCAGTTCGGTGCGCTCGGTGGTCCCGTCCCGGGTGAAGGTCAGGCAATGACCTGGCGCTAGCGGTTCGCGCACGTTGGCGCTTTCATCGACCAGTTCCACCTTGCCCGACACGCTGCAGCTCACCATGCCTTGGTCGTCGCGGCGGAACAGGTATTCGCCGTTGACCAGATCGATCTTCCAGCGATCGACCAGCACCGACAGCGGCCAGTCCTCGGCGTCGCCGGAGCGCGCCCAGCGCACGCGCAGCACGCCGGTGTCGAGCCGGATGTGCGTCGCAAGGTCCACTGCCCAGCTCGAGAACGGCAGCTTGTCGAAGCTCAGCTTTCCGACGACGTTGCTGGCGGCCATCGCGTCGATGTCGCCGTAGCGCATCAGGCGCAGATCGACGCGCGAACCCGGCAACAGCGTCATGAGTTCGCCGTTGAACAGCAGGAATCCCGGCTGCATCGCCAGCGTCCGGCCGTCGCGCCGGATGCTCGCGCCGCCGAGCACGCGCTCGATCTCGAGCACGCGCGACGCGGCGTTGTCGCCGCCCGCGCTGACGCGTTCCTGGGCCTGGACCGAGGCAGCGACGCACATCGATCCGAGAACCACGACCGTGCGCAGCAGCGACGGTCCCGCACGCAAGGACATGGTCGGGCTCAGGCGTTGGACGCCCGCGGCAGGGCGGCCAGCTCGGCGCAGGCCGCGTCCAGACGGCGCAGACCCTCGGCCGCGTCGGCCTCGCTGAGCACCAGCGACGGCGCGATGCGCACGACGTCCGGCCCGGCGACCAGGCACCAGAGGCCCTTGCGCAGCGCGGTGTTCACGACGTCCTTGGCGCGGCCCTTCCAGGCGGCGCTCATCGGCGCGCCGATCAGCAGGCCCATGCCGCGCACGCCGTCGAACACGCCGTAACGCCGGGCGGTCGACAGGACGCCTTCGCGGATCTGTTCGCCGCGTGCACGCACGTTGGCGAGCGTCTCCGGCCGCGAGATCTCCTCCACCGCCGCCAGCGCGACCGCCGTGGCCAGCGGGTTGCCGCCGTAGGTCGAACCGTGCGTACCGAAGCTGAGCGACGCGGCGATCTCCTCGGTGGTGAGCATCGCGGCGACCGGAATGCCGCCGCCCAGGCCCTTGGCCGTGGTCAGCACGTCGGGCACCACGCCGAACTGCTCGTACGCGAAATAGGTGCCGGTGCGGCCGTTGCCGGTCTGCACTTCGTCGTAGATCAGCAGCGCCTTGTGGCGCGTGCAGAGCTCGCGCGCGGCCGCCAGGAATTCCGGCGTCGCCGGGGTCACGCCGCCTTCGCCCTGCACCGGCTCGACCACCACCGCGCAGGTGCGCGCCGTGACCGCCCTCTCCAGTGCGGCGACGTCGTTGAACGGCAGGTGCGTGATGCCGCCCGGCAGCGGCTCGAAGCCCTGCGTGTATTTCTCCTGCCCGCCCACGCTGACCGCGAACAACGTGCGGCCATGGAACGCGTTGTGGAACGCGATGATTTCGTGCTTGGCCGGGCCGTGCTTGAGACTCGCGTGCTTGCGCGCGAGCTTGAACGCGGCCTCGTTGGCTTCCGAGCCGCTGTTGGCGAAGAACACGCGCGACGCAAAGCTCAGTTCGGTCAGGCGTCGCGCCAGGCGCAGCGCCGGCTCGTTGGTCATCACGTTCGACACATGCCAGAGCTTCGAGGCCTGCTCGGTGAGCGCAGCCACGAGCTTCGGGTGGCAATGACCCAATCCGGTCACGGCGATGCCGCAGGCGAAGTCGAGGTATTCACGCCCCTGTTGGTCCCACAAGCGGGCGCCCTCGCCTCGCACCGGCACGATTTCATTGGGCGCGTAGTTGGGAACCATGACCTCGTCGAAGGTCTTTCGCGAAACCGGGGGAAGCGGGGTGCTCATGTGCGTCTCGTGGCCGGGAAGATGGACGATTCGCGCGTGAACGCGCCTCGGACATCCTGCGTAAATCGATTCGGGTGATGTTAGCGGAAAGAAAAACGGGGCGATGTTGCCATCGCCCCGCTTCGTTCAACCTGAACGTGACGGCGCGATCGTCAGTGGGCGCGCTCCAGCAGCGTGGCCACGCCCTGGCCCATGCCGATGCACATGGTGGCGATGCCGAACTGCGCGTTCTTTTCCTGCAGCACGTGCGCGAGTGCGCCGGTGATGCGCGCGCCCGAGCAGCCCAGCGGGTGACCCAGCGCGATGGCGCCGCCCTTGATGTTCACGCGGTCCATGCGGTCGAGCAGCTTGAGATCCTTCATCACCGCCAGCGACTGCGCGGCAAACGCCTCGTTGAGCTCGAAGTAGTCGACGTTCTTGATGTCGAGACCGGCCTTCTTGAGCACCTTCTGCGTCGCCGGCACCGGGCCGATGCCCATGATCGCCGGGTTGCAGCCCGCCGCCGCCGTGGCGACGATCTTCGCCAGCGGCTTCAGGCCCAGGGCCTTGGCCTTGTCGGCGCTCATCACCAGCACGCAGGACGCGCCGTCGGAGATCGCGGAACTGTTTCCGGCCGTCACCGAACCCGCCGGGTTGAACGCCGGCTTGAGCTTGGCCAGGTCCGCGAGGTTGGCGTCGGCACGCACCACCTCGTCGAAGTCCACGACGATCGGCGCGCCGTCCGCGTCATGTCCTTCGAACGCGACGACCTGGTTCTTGTACTCGCCGTTCTTGTAGGCCGCGTGCGCCTTCTGGTGCGACGCCAATGCGAACTGGTCCTGCTGCTCGCGGTTGATCTGGTGCGTCTGCGTGAGCATCTCCGCGGTCAGACCCATCATCGCCGAGGCCTTGGCGGTGTTCACCGACAGCTCCGGCGGACCGTCGAAACCATGCGTCATCGGCACGTGACCCATGTGCTCGACGCCGCCGCAGAGATACACGTCGCCATTGCCCGCCTGGATGTTGGCGTGCGCGATGTGGATGGCGCTCATGCTCGATCCGCACAGGCGGTTCACCGTCTGGCCGGGCACGGTGATCGGCAGGCCGGCGAGCAGCGCCGCATTGCGCGCGATGTTGAAGCCCTGCTCGAGCGTCTGGATCACGCAGCCCCAGATCACGTCCTCGATTTCGGCGGGCTTCAGGCTCGGGTTGCGGGCGAGCACCGCCTTCATCAGTTCGGCCGACAGCACCTCCGCGCGCACGTTGCGGAACACGCCGCCCCTGGAGCGGCCCATCGGGGTGCGGACGGCATCGACGATCACGACATCGGTCATTTGTAGTTCTCCAAGCAAGTCTGGTTTGGCGACTTACTTCTGATAGTAGGTTTCGCCCTTCGCGGCCATTTCCTTCATGCGCTCGGTGGGCTCGTAGAGCTTTCCGTGATGCGCATACGCCGCGGCGCGCTCGATGGTGTACTTCATGCCCATGCGATCGCAGTACTTGAGCGCGCCGCCGCGGAACGGCGGGAAGCCGATGCCCATGATCAGGCCCATGTCGGCCTCGGCGGCCGAACCCACGATGCCTTCCTCCACGCAGCGCGCGGTCTCGATGACCATCGGGATCATCAGGCGCTCGAGGATCTCGAGGTCGGCCATTTCGACCTGGCCCTTGGGCTGCAGCGGCTTGATCAGATCGTAGGTGCTCTGGTCGACGACCTTCTTGGGCTTGCCCTTGGGATCGGTCTCGTACTTGTAGAATCCGACGCCGTTCTTCTGGCCGAAACGCTTGGCCTCGTACATCACATCGATGATCGTGCGCTTGGTGCGGCCCATGCGGTCCGGATAGCCGGCCGCGAGCACTTCGCCGACGTGGTGCGAGGTGTCGATGCCGACGACGTCCTCGAGGTAGGCCGGGCCCATCGGCCAGCCGAACTCCTCCATCACCTTGTCGACCTTCACGAAGTCGGCGCCGTCGTTGATCGCGAATTCCCAGCCGGCGAAGTACGGGAACAGGATGCGGTTGACCAGGAAGCCCGGGCAGTTCTTCACGACGATCGGCGTCTTGCCCATCGTGCTGGCGTAGGTTGCGATCGTCGCGATCGCTTCCTTGCTGGTCTTCTCGCCGTAGATCACCTCGACCAGCGGCATGCGGTGCACCGGGTTGAAGAAGTGCATGCCCAGGAAGTTCTCGGGATGCTTGAGCGCGGTCGACAGCTCGTCGATCGAGATCGACGAGGTGTTGGACGCGATGATCGTGCCGGGCTTGACCGCGGCTTCGACTTCGGCGAGCACCGACTTCTTGATCTTGGCGTTCTCGACCACCGCCTCGACGACGACGTCGACGGTGCCGAAGTCGCCGTAGTTCAGCGTCGGGCGGATGTGGCCGATGATTTCGCCCGCCTTGGCCGGCGTCATCTTCTTGCGCTCGACTTCCTTGGCCAGCAGCTTGCTGGCCTCGGTGATGCCGAGATCGAGCTGCTTGTCGACGATGTCCTTCATGATGATCGGCGTGCCCCTGGCCGAGCTCACGTACGCGATGCCGCCGCCCATGATGCCGGCGCCGAGCACGGCGGCCTGCTTGATCGGCTTGCCGGCCTTGGCGTAGCCCTTGGACTTCTTCTTCACGATCTGGTCGTTCAGGAACAGCGTGACCATTGCGTCGGCCTGCCAGGTCTTGGCGACCCTGGCGAAGCCCTGCCCTTCGATCTTGATCGCCTCGTCGCGGCTCTTGCTGGCGCCCTTCTGGATGCCCTTCACCGCTTCGAGCGGCGCGGGGTAGTACTTGCCGGCCTGGCCGGAGACGAAGGCCTTGGCGGTCTCGAAGACCATCATCGATTCCATCGCGTTGAGCTTGAGCGGGCCGGTCTTCTGCGCGCGCCGCGCCTTCCAGTCACGCTTGCCGTCGATCGCCTGCTTGAGCAGCGAGATCGCCGCCGCGCGGACCTTGTCCGGCGCCACGACGCCGTCGACGGCGTGCATTTTGAGCGCCACGTCCGGCTTCACCGGGTTGCCGCCGGCGATCCATTCGATCGCGTTGTCGGCGCCGATCAGGCGCGGACAGCGCACGGTGCCGCCGAAGCCCGGGATGATGCCGAGCTTCACTTCCGGGAATCCGATCTGGGCCGACGTCGACATCACGCGGAAGTCGGTCGCCAGGCACATCTCGAAGCCGCCGCCCAGCGCCACGCCGTTGATGGCGGTGACGCTCGGGATCGGCAGGTCTTCGATCGCACTGAAGACCTTGTTGGCTTCCCAGGTCCAGGAGGCGATCTCTTCCTCGCTGCGCTGGAAAATGGCGCCGAACTCGGTGATGTCGGCACCGACGATGAAGCCGTCCTTGGCCGAGGTCACCAGCAGCCCCTTGAGATGATGGGCCGAGGCCAGCGCAGCACCCGCCTCACCCAGTTCCTTGATCGTGCGGGCATCGAACTTGTTGATCGACTCGCCTTCGCGGTCGAAGATTAGTTCGGCGATCTGCTCTTCCTGAATGACCACGACTTTCAACGACTTGCCTTGATACATGGGACGCGGGCCCTCTGGGATCGATGTGCTGGGGGAATGGGGGCACCGGCCGTGGCGGACGAACTGGAGCGGCCGGCGATGCAGGGGGCCGCGATCATAACGTTCGTTGCAGTGCAGCGTAAACCGCGCGCCGGGAGCGCTCACGGAATCGCCAAGAAGGCGGAAAACTCCTCGTTTGACAGCCACTTGCAGCGCTGACTATTCTCGCCCCGGAGCATCACCCAAGAAGCCTCAATAAGCAGAATCAACCGGGGAGCGTCATGGCAGCCAGGGACACCATCGATCAACTCAAGGCCCATATCGAGCGCCTGCGGCGCGACTCGCTGGATGTGGTGGCCAATGCCAGCCGCATCGTGTTCGAAGGCGTGCAGAAACTGGCCGAACAGGAACTGCGTGCGCTCAACGACTACTACAAGTCGGCGGTCAACTCGGCCAAGGCCGCGAGCGGTCCCGGTGACCTGGCCTCGCAGCAGCTCGACCTGCTGCAGGACACCGTGCAGAAGGTGATCGCGGCCGCGCGGGAATCCCTCTCGATCATCGCCGACACCCGCGCCGAGCTGTCCCGACTGGTCAACAGCGGGGCCGATACCCAGGTCCTGACCAAGGTCGCTGCGCCGGCACAAAAGGCGATCGAGGACGTGAAGAAGGCCGCGGCCAAAGCGCAGGCCACCGCGGCCAAGACCGCAGCCGAGGTCAGGAAGACGCTCGAGAAGGAACTGGCCGCCGCCGAGAAGAAAGGCAAGGCGGCGGTGAAGCAAACCGAAGCCAAGGCACGCGAGGTCGGCAAGGTCGTCAAGAACCGCCTGGGTTCGGTGCTCGACATCACGCCGCCGCCGGCCGTCACCAAGAAAGCGGTCACCGCCAAGCCCTCGCCGGATTCGCGCGCCGCGCGGGCGGCAAGCCTGGCCAAGAAGCCTGCGAAACCCGCGACGGGCAAGAGCGCCACGCCGCCGCGGCGTTGATCGCGCTGCCGTTGCCCGCAAACGACCGCCGGCCTTGCGCCGGCGGTTCGTTTTGGGGCCGGGGCGACGACCTGACCGCGACGGCGACCTGCCCCACACTGCCGACCTCCGACCGTTCCTATTCCTTGCACCCGCCGCACGCATGACAGCCCCCGGCACCTCCTTATCGATCGACCTGGGCACCGAGGCCTGTCGCGTGCTGGCCGACGCCAGCCGCATGCGCCTGCTGCTGCTGCTCGAAACCCATCCGCTGTCGGCGGCCGAGCTCACCGAGATCACCGGCTTGGCGCAGAGCCGGGTTTCGACGCACCTGGCCCGGCTCAAGAAGGCCGGGCTGGTGCGTGACGAACGCACCGCCGGAGCGGCGCTGTATTCGGCGCAGCGCGAAGCGGTGGCACCGGCCGGCGCGATCTGGAACCTGATGCGCCCTCGCCTGGACGATCCGCAGGCACGGCTCGACCGGGAGCGCGCCGGCGAAGTGGTACGGCGCCGCAAGCTCGGCCAGACGTGGGCCGAATCGGTGGCCGGACGCATGGAGCTGCACTATTCGCCCGGCCGCAGCTGGGAGGCGACTTCGCGCGCGTTGATGACGCTGCTGGATCTGGGCGACGTGCTCGATCTGGCCTCCGGCGACGGGGTGTTCGCGGAGCTGATCGCCGCGCACGCGGCCAGCGTCACCTGCGTGGATGTCAGCACCGCGGTGATCGACGCCGCGCGCCGGCGCCTCGCGGGCACGAGCAACGTGGCGTTCCACCAGGGCGACATGCATCGGCTGCCGTTCGCCGACGCAAGCTTCGATCACGTCTTTGCGATGCACGCGCTCAGCTACAGCGCCGAGCCCGGTCGCCTGCTGGCCGAAGCCGCACGCCTGCTGCGTCCCGGCGGCCGCGTGGTGGTCGCGGTCCTGCGGCGTCATCAGCACGAGGAGACGCAACGCGCGTACGACCACGCCAACCTGGGACTCGAGGTCGAGGAACTCGACGGCCTGTTGCGCTCCGCCGGTCTGCAGGTGAGCGAGTGCCGCGTGACGTCGCGCGAGTCGCGCCCGCCCTACTTCGAAGTCATCACCGCGATGGCCGGGCGCCCGGGCTGAACGCTCACGCCGGCGCCGATGCTTCCGGCAGGTCGCCGCTCCACACCAGCGTTCCCTTCTTGGCGATCGCCTTGAGCCGTTCGAGATGCGCGGCGCGCTCGTCGTCATCGGGCCGCAGCACCACGAGCGTCTGATCGCGCACGCCGAGCCGCTGCGCCCATGAAATGCGCGCGCCGTCGGCGTTGCGCACCTGCGCCGCGTCGAGCGTGAGCATCGACTGGCCGCCGGTCATCGCAAGGTAGACATCGGCCAGCAGGCGCGCGTCGAGCAACGCGCCGTGGTAGTCGCGGTTCGAGTTGTCGACCTCGTAGCGCCTGCACAGCGCATCGAGACTGGCTTTCTGTCCCGGGTGCAGCTTGCGCGCCATCAGCACCGTGTCGGTGATCGCGCAGATCTCGGCCAGCGGACGGCCGATTCCGCATTGCCGGAATTCCACGTCGAGGAAACCGACGTCGAACGGCGCGTTGTGGATGATCAGTTCGTCGCCGCCGAGCCAGTCCCACAGGTCCTTGGCGATATCCGCGAACCGCGGCTTGTCGGCCAGGAATTCGTTGGTGATGCCGTGCACGCTGATTGCGCCCGCCTCGACCTCGCGATCCGGATTCACGTAGCGGTGGAAATGGTTGCCGCTGGCACGGCGGTTCACCAGTTCGATGACGCCGACTTCGATGATCCGATGTCCCAGCTCGACGGAAAGGCCGGTGGTTTCGGTATCGAGGACGAGCTGGCGCATGGGACGGATGTCGAACGAGGGCGGCGGATGGTAATGGCTGCGCTAGCCGAGCGCGGCGATGCCTTCATTGGCGAGCTGATCGGCGAGCTCGTTTCCCAGGTCGCCGGCGTGTCCCTTGACCCAGCGCCATTCGACCTCGTGACGCAATCGCGCGGCGTCGAGCCGCTGCCAGAGATCGACGTTCTTGACCGGCTTGTTGTCCGCGGTCTTCCAGTTCTTGCGTTTCCACCCCGGCATCCATTCGGTGATGCCTTTCATCACGTACTGCGAGTCGGTGTGCAGCACGATGCGGCAGGGCTCGCGCAGCGATTCGAGCGCCATGATCGCGCCCATCAGCTCCATGCGGTTGTTGGTGGTGAGCATCTCGCCGCCGGAGAGCCGCTTCTCGTGCTCGTTCCAGCGCAGCCAGGCGCCCCATCCTCCCCGGCCCGGATTGCCCTTGCAGGCGCCGTCGGTATACGCCACCACGTCCTTGGTCATGCGGCGGGAGCGGGATCCGGTGGCGCGTCGCTGCGGGACTGGAGACCTTCCTCGCGCCGGGCCGCCGGCGACGTCGCCACGCCACCGACCAGGGGACGGACCTGCGCGCGTTGCACGCGGCCGACGAAATTCATCGGCAGCACGCGCTTCTTCGCACTCACGAGGAATGCCTCGGCGAACGGCGCGGTGAGGCTCGCGACGCTCCAGGGCTCCCCTTCGGAACGCGGCGCATTCCAGGGAAAGCCCACGCCGAAACGACGGACTTCCGTTATCTCCAGGTCGAGCAGCTCGAGCCAGTCGCACAGACGACCGACGCTATAGAAACGTGCGCCGTTCGGAAACGCGCGATGGCTCAGGCCCAGGCGCTGGCGCAGTCCCATCGCGCCCCACGGGTTGAATCCCATCACGAACAGCCGCCCGCGATCGGTGAGGATGCGATTGGCCTCGCGCAACAGGTTGTGCGGCGAGACGGTGAATTCGAGCGTGTGCGGCAGCACCACCGCGTCGACGGTCTTGCTGGCGATCGGCAGGCGCTCGGTCTCGGTCAGCGCGCTGGCGCCGAAGTCGCCGACCGTACCCAGCACTGCGCGATGCAACGTCTCGGCGCACGTCAGGAGTTCGTCGCCGCGACCCCACGATCCGATCTGCACGACGTGCCGGCCGAAGATCTCGGGCAATACGCGGCCGAGTTCGCCGCATTCGAGCGACAGCAACTCGCGGCCACGCGCCGAGGCCAGCCAGGATTCGAGCGCCTGACGAGAGAAGGGCCTGCCTCCCTGAGGGGGACGCCAGGCACTCATGGCGCGATGGCGGGTGCGTACGACATGGCCGGATTCTACGCGCGCGGGGCTATCATCCAAGTCCTTTCGAGATCCGGACCGTCCCATGACTTCGCACGCTGCGCTCCAGGTCCTTCCGGTACCCGCGTTCACGGACAACTATCTGTGGCTGCTCGTGCGCGGCGACGAGGCGGTGGTCGTCGACCCGGGCGATGCGGCGCCGGTCGAGGCGGCGCTCGCCGCACGCGGCCTGCGGCTGAACGCGATCCTGGTCACGCACCACCATCCCGATCACATCGGCGGACTGGCCGCGCTGCTGTCGCGCCATCCGGTACCGGTATACGGCCCGCGGCGCGAACGCGACACCATCAAGCGCCTGACGGTGGAGCTCGGCGAAGGCGATCACGTCGACGTGCTGGGGCGGCGCTTCGAGGTGATGGAAGTGCCGGGCCATACGCTGGGCCACATCGCGTTCTTCGGCCCGGCCACCGATCTCGAAGGTCCGATCCTTCTGTGTGGTGACACGCTCTTCTCCGCCGGTTGCGGTCGATTGTTCGAAGGCACGGCGGCGCAGCTGCACGGCTCGTTGGCGCGCCTGGCGGCGCTGCCACCGGCCACACAGGTCTATTGCACGCACGAATACACGATGTCGAACCTGGCCTTCGCGCTGGCGGTAGAGCCCGCCAACGCCGCGTTGCAGGAGCACGTCGGTCGCGTCCGCGACCTGCGGGCGCGCAACGAGCCGAGCCTGCCTTCGAGCATCGAGCAGGAGCTGCGCATCAATCCGTTCCTGCGCACGGCACACCCCTCGGTGCGCGATGCCGCCGCCGCCAAGGCCGGGCACGAGCCGGCGGACGAAACCGAGGCCTTTGCCATCCTGCGGGCCTGGAAGGACGGATTCCGCCCGCCTGCCTCCCCTTGAGCCGAAGTCGCCGAACCGAATCCGCCGCCGGTTGTCGGACCATCCGACGCGTCACTCGGGCGCCGTACACGACGGACTCGACTCCGAACATCATTTGCTAAACTCGCGCGCTCTCCATCGGTACCCCGAACCCCTGATGCCCCGTCTCGTCGGCCGCATGGCCTTGAGCCAACTCTGCGTCTGCGCCCTGCTCGGCGGTGTCGCTTCGACGGTGCGCGCGTTGGAACCGACCGCGCCGGACGATGCCGGCATCCAGCTCGACCAGAACGTCCAGGCGTTCAAGGACGAGGTCATCCAGTTCAATCGCGACGCGCTGATGGCGGAGGAAGCATTCCTTTATCCGCCGCAGACGCGCGTGTCGGTGTACCTGAGCACCACGCAGCGCAACCTGCTGCTGGACAGCATCAGCGTGATCCTCGACGACCAGGCGCCGGTCACCTACAAGTACGGCGATGTCGATTCCCGCGCGCTGCTGGTGGAAAACGCGTTGCAGCGATTGATCCTGACCAACCTGGGTCGCGGACCGCACCGTCTGCGTGTCAGCTACACAGGCAACTATGTCGAAGGTGACGACGAGCCCGAGCCGGCCGCCGGCACGTTCGAGGCCGTGTTCGAAAAAGGACTGGATGCCGCGGAGATCGAGCTGCAACTCGTGCGCGGCGAGAGCCGTACCGAGCCTGCGATGAAGCTCAAGCACTGGAGGGCGGCAGAAGAATGAAGCTGCGCCTCCTGGTGCCGACGGCCGTGCTGTCGGCGCTCGCCCTGTCCTGGGGCGTCCAAGCCGAAACCTATACGCCCGGATCCTCCGACGATCCTCGTATCCGCATGTCCCGCTTCCTGGGCGCCGATGAACGCTATTACACGGCGATCACCGAGCTGCTGAAACAGCAGCGCGCGGCCGGTGCCGATTTCGAAGCCTCGCCCGAATACTGGGCTGCGCTGGCCGAATACAACCTGTCGTTCGGCCTGCGCGATCGCGCCGAGCAGCTGTATCGCTCGGTCCCGGCCACGTCCGCCGACCCGCTCGTCGCGGCGCAGGCGCGCCTGCGCATGGCCGAGTTCTCATACGAGCGCGGCTACCTGGACGAGGCGCGCGCCTCGCTGCTGCGCGAGCGGGAAAAACTGCCCGAAGAGCTGGCGGCCGACTGGGCCGACCTCTACTCGCGCGTGCTGATGTCGCAGGGCCGCTACAACGAGGCGATCAGCGTGCTCGAGAACATCGAGGGCGACTACGATCAGGCCGCGTTCATGCGCTACAACCTGGGCATCGCCCTGATCAACGACGGTCAGCTCGCCGCGGGACGCCAGGCGCTCGATCGCGTCGGCCGTCATCCTGGAAACACCGACCTTCTCCGCTCCCTGCGCGACCGCGCGAACACCGTGCTGGGCTGGCATTTCCTGCAGAACCAGCTCGGCGGTTCGGCCAAGCCGGTGCTGGTGCGCGTGCGCAGCGAAGGCATGTATGCCAATCGCGCGCTGCTCGGCGTGGGCTGGGCCGAGATCGCACCGCAGGGTGTGCGCCAGCGTCGCGGCGAGCTCGCCGAGGACCAGCGCCTGCGCCAGCTCAACGATCCGTTCAGCAGCTTCTCTTCGCTGGGCGTGCTGCTGCGTCGCGGCTATCTCGACGATCCGTACGAGCGCGCAGGCATTCGCACGTTCCGCCGCCAGTCGCTGGCCAAGAACGAGGAAGCCGCGTGGCGCCGGGCGCTCGATGTCTGGTCGCTGCTGCTGGACCGGGATCCGCAGGATCCGGCGGTGCAGGAGTCGTGGCTGGCGGTGCCGTTCGCGCTCGACCGGCTCGGTGCGCACGTCCAGGCGCAGCAGTTCTACGAGCAGGCCGCCGAACGCCTGGAGGCCGCGCGCAACCGTACCTTGGCGGCGATCCAGGCCATCAACGGTGGTCGCATGGTCGAGACCGTGGTGCAGCGCGACGCCGATTCCGAAGCCGGCTGGGGCTGGGAGCTGCGCGACCTGCCCGATGCACCCGAGACCTACTACCTGCAGACGCTGATCGCCGAGCATCGCTACGCCGAGTCGCTCAAGAACTATCGCGACCTGCGCTTCCTCAATCGCAGCCTCGAGGCCTGGAAAGGTCGGCTGGCGAAGATGGACGACTCGCTGCGCGATTCGAAGCCCGCCACGATGGAACCCTCGACGCTGTTCCAGCGCGCCAAACGCAACTGGCGTCCCGAGCACGAGCCGATCGACAAGCCGCTCGAGGAGGCGACCGCCCTGGCATCCCCGGGCACGTTCAGCGCACCAGGGCCGGACGTGCGGGCACAGGTGCCCCCGCTCAAGCTCAGCGCGATGCCGGCCAAGTTCGACGGCCCCGGCGAGCGTCTGACGCTGGTGCGCACGCGCACCAGCACGCTGCAACCGCTGATCGCCGCGTCGCAGAAGGAAGCCGCGAGCCGGCTGCAGAAGCTCGCGCTCGAGGAACTCAACCTGCAGAAGGCCGCGATCGACAAGTACCTGGTCGAGTCGCGATTCGCGCTCGCCCGCATCTATGACGGCCAGCTGCCCGAAGCGGACCAGGACGAGTTCGAACTCGACGACAAGGGCAAGCCGATCCGCAAGGAAAAACTGGGGCGCGGCGAATTCGAGGTCGACAAGTCCAAGCCGCTCGACCCGCAGCTGCGTGGCCGCACGACGAAGCCTCCTGCCACGCGCCGCGGCGCCGACGACGAAGTCGAGGTCAAATGAGGATGACCCTGCCTCCTCACCTTCTGCGCACGGTCTGCGCTTCCTGCCTGTCCGTCTGGCTGGTGGCCTGCGCCAGTGATGGCACCGAGAAGCCCGCGCCTTCGATCCGCTCGGTGCTGGCGGACAAGAAGAAGGAGAAGGAAGACTCCAAGAGCATTCCGGTCATCAAGTCCGAGCCGATCGCGCCGGACGCGGACAAGGCGCTCGAGAACTACAAGAAGCTGCTGGCGATGAAGCCGGACTCGGAGACGCAGGCCGAGGCCCAGCGCCGACTCGCCGACCTCCAGGTCCAGAGCGATGACCTCAAGGGCGGCAGCGCCGAAAGCGAGCAGCAGTTGCGCTCGGCCGTGCGCACGTACGAGCGTCTGCTCAACGAGCGTCCGCAGGATCCGAAGAACGATCGCGTGCTCTATCAGCTGGCGCGCGCGCAGCAGAACCTGGGCAAGACGGACGAGGCGATCGCGACGCTCGAGCGCCTCTCGAAGAATTTTCCGGATTCGGCCCTGAGCGGCGATGCGCACTTCCGTCGCGCCGACCTGCTGTATCGGCTGGATCGCTACGCCGAGTCCGAGGCCGAGTTCCACACGGTCATGGAGTACGACGACCGCACGCCGTTCTTCGAACCGGCGCAGTACATGAAAGGCTGGTCGCAGTACCGTCAGTCCAAGTTCGATCCGGCGATCGCGACGTTCTTCGACATCCTGGATCGCGAGCTGCCGGATCCGGTGCCACTCGATCTGGAAGAGGCCATCGCCGGCGTCGAGCGCGGCAAGACCGACCTCGCCCGCGACTCGCTGCGCGTCGTGTCGCTGTCGTTCGCCGCACTGGGTGGCGGCATGGCAGTGAGCGAAAGCTTCGAAAAGAACGGCGATCCGCGCTTCTACCCGCTCGTCTACAACGCACTGGGCCTGACGCTGCTCGAGAAGCAGCGCTTCACCGACGCCGCCGAAGCCTACGCCGCGTTTCCCAAGCGCTATCCGAGCAACGAGCTCGCGCCGACCTTCCAGTCGCGCGTGATCGATTCGTACACCACCGGCGGTTTCGGCGACCTGGTGACGCGCGAGAAGGAACGCTACGTCGTCACCTACGATCCCTCGGCGCCGTACTGGGCTGGTGCGCGCCCGACCGACGAGGTCCTGACCGCGCTGCGCGGCCACCTCGAGGACCTGGCCAAGTACAACCACTCGCAGGCGCAGACCGACAAGGTCGCCAAGCGCGATCAGTTCCTGGTCGCGGCCAAGTGGTACAAGCGGATCATCGAGATCTATCCGAACGATCCGAAGATCGCGGAGATCAACTTCCTGCTCGGCGATGCGCTGCTCGATGGCGGACAGACGCTGGCCGCAGCCGAGCAGTACACCGAAACGGCTTACAAGTACCCGCCGCACACCAAGTCGGGGGAAGCCGCGCTCGCCGCGTTCCAGTCGTACGAGAAGTACGCCAAGGAAGTGCCGCCGGCGCAGCGTCCGGCCGCGCTGCGTCAGGCCGTCGACTCGGGCCTGCAGCTGGCCGACAAGTATCCGCAGCACTCGTCGCGTCTGCCGGTGCTGAGCCAGGCCTCGCAGGATCTTTTCGAGTTGAAGGCGCTCGACGAATCCGTGGCCGTGGCCAAGCGCGTGCTCGACGCCGGCCCCAACGTCGATCCGGTCCTGCGTCGCAATGCGTGGAGCGTGACCTCCGACGCGCAGTTCCAGCAGCAGAACTACGCCGCCGCCGAAACCGCCTACGCGCAGGAGCTGGCGCTGATTCCGGCCGGCGCCGCGGAGCGCAACGAGGTCGGCGAGCAGCTCGCGGCGAGCATCTACAAGCAGGGCGAAGCCGCCAAGCAGTCCGGCGACATGCGCAAGGCGGTCAACGACTTCCTGCGCGTGGGACAGGTGACGCCGGATTCCAAGATCCGCGCGAACGCCGACTACGACGCCGCGTCGAGCCTGGTCGAGCTCAAGGACTGGCCGGCGGCCACGCAGGTGCTGGAGTCGTTCCGCGGCCGCTTCCCGCAGAACCCGCTGGTGGCCGACGTGGACAAGAAACTCGCCGGCGCCTACGAATCGAGCAACAAGCCGGCGCAGGCCGCGCAGGTCTACGAGCGCATTGCCGCGCGTCCGAGCGAGAACGAAACGGTGCGCCGCGAGGCCGCGTGGCAGGCCGCCAAGCTCTACGACGGTGCACGCCAGCCTGCCGAGTCGTTCCGCGCCTACCAGGCCTACGTCACCACCTTCCCGCGTCCGCTCGATCGCTCGATGGAAGCGCGTCAGCGCCTGATGGAACTGTCGGCCGGTCGCGGCGATACCGCGGCGCAGGTCTATTGGCTCAAGGAGATCGTCCGGGCCGACGAGGGCGCGGGCAACCAGCGCACCGATGCGACCAAGACGCTGGCGGCCAAGTCCAGCCTCGAGCTCGGACGCATGGAAGCGGCCGAGTCGCGCAAGCTGCGCCTGAGCGCGCCGCTGCCCAAGAGCGTCGGCGCCAAGAAGGCTGCGATGGAAACGGCGATCGCCACGCTCAATCGCACGGCCAGCTACGGGTTTGCCGAGACCACGACAGCCGCCACGTACGAGATCGCGGGCCTGTACCAGGACTTCGGCAAGGCGCTGATGGATTCCGAGCGTCCGCCCAAGCTCAAGGAACTCGAGCTCGAGCAATACAACCTGCTGCTCGAGGAGCAGGCCTTCCCGTTCGAGGAGAAGGCCATCCAGGCGCACGAGGCCAACCTCAAGCGCATCGAACAGGGACGTTACGACGACTGGATCAAGCGCAGTGCCGCCGCGCTGCTGCAGATCTCCCCGGGCAAGTACGCCAAGCGTGAACAGAGCGAGGACACCTATGGCTCCCTGCGCTGAGCTCACCCTGACCACGGGCCGCGGCCCGATGCGCACCCTCGCGCTCGCGTTGCTTGTGACGGTCGCGCTGGCAGGTTGCGGACGCAAGGCGACGCGCCCCGATCGACCGACCACGCCGACGTCCTCCGACACCACCACCGAGCCGGGCACCGCGACCGATCCGGCCAAGCCGCCGGCGGACAAGGGCGATCCCGAGGGCCGTTTCAACGAGGCGCTCGAGCTGATGAAGCAGAAGAAGACGGCGGAGGCCGAAGCGGCGTTCCTCGCGCTGACCAAGGACTTTCCTGACTTCTCCGGCCCCGTCACCAACCTCGGCATCCTGTTCGCCAAGACCAACCGTCGCAACGAGGCCATCGCCGCCTTCACCCGCGCAGCGACGCTCAACGGGCAGAACGCATCGGCGTTCAACTGGCTGGGCATCGTCAATCGCGAAGCCGGCAACTATCCGCGCGCCAAGGAAAGCTACGAGAAGGCGATTTCGGTCAAGCCCGACTACGCCGCGGCGCATCTGAACCTGGGCCTGTTGCTGGAAAACCAGCTCCGGCAGCCTGAGCAGGCGGTCGAGCATTACCGCGAGTACTACCGGATCAGTGGCGGCAAGGACCTGCGCGTGCTGCCGTGGATCGCCGAGATCGAAGCGCGCAACGCGCCGACGACGGCTCCCGTTCCCGCGGCGGCGGCGCCTTCGCGCACCGGTGCGCCGGACGAGCAGGAGATCAAGCGATGAAATCGTCCGTGCTGCAGAGGCTGTTCGCCGGGCTCGCCGGCGCGGTGCTGGCGCTTCCGGCCGTGGCCCAGCCGCCGGCGCCGCAACGACTTCCCAATCCCGATAAGCCGGGCGAAGAACGCCCCGCGGTGTCGATCGGTCCGCGCGAGGACTTGCGCGACGACGCCGGCACGACGATCGTGGGCGAGCGCGAGTCCCCCATCGGCCTTTACATCACGCCGTGGCGCAACGCGTACGCCGAACAGGACATCGATCGCCCTGCACGCTTGTTGCGAGTGGACACCTCACCCCTCGACCGTGACGTGTTCACGCGCCAGGTCGAGTACTACGAAGCCTTGAGCGATGCCGCGGCTGCCAAGCGCGGCGCCGCACCACCGGCGGTCGGCGCACCCGCGCCGGCCAAGCCGTGATGTACCGAGTGAATTTTTGAAGCGCTGAACATTCCGCTGCCCCGAACTTCCGTCCGCAACGTCAACCGAGAATCTCCATGGACCTCCTCTCCGCCATCGTCACCTTCTTCCAGAAAGGCGGCCTGTTCATGTACCCGATCGCCATCGTGATGGTGCTGGCCCTGGCCATCACGCTCGAGCGCTGGATCTTCCTGCGCCGCACCGAAAAGGAGAACAAGAAACTCTGGAACGAGGTGCAGCCGCTGCTCACGCGCGGCGAACTCGAAGGCGCCGAGCGCCTCGTCCGTGATTCGGACACCGCCATCGGCCGCATCCTTTCCAACGGCATCGCCCAGTCGCGCGTCGAGAACAAGCGCAGCGAAGTGGAAATCGCGACCGAAGAAGGCCTGATGGAAGTGCTGCCGGCGATCGAAAAGCGCACGCATTACCTGGCGACGTTCTCGAACCTGTCGGTGCTGATGGGCCTGCTGGGAACGGTCATCGGCCTGATCGGCGCCTTCGCGGCGCTGGGCAGCGCCGACCCCACCGAGAAGGCCGACCTGCTCTCGGCCGGCATCTCGGAGGCCATGAACTGCACCGCGTTCGGCCTGATGGTTGCGATCCCGAGCCTGATGATCCACGCCTACCTGCAGAGCCGCACGACCTCGCTCGTCGATGGCCTGGAAGCGGTCTGCGCCAAGTTCGTGAGCACCGTCTGCGGCCGCAGCCGCTCGGGCAACGCCTGATCGATCCGCATCGTCCCGCGATCCTGATCATCTCCACCGGGCCCAAGCCATGAAGATGACGCGCCGAGTCCGCCGCATGGAGCGCATGCACAAGCATGGTGCCCGTGTGGTGCGACTCAACATCGTGTCGATGATCGACGTGTTCGCCGTGCTCGTTTTCTTCCTGCTGGTGAGCTCCTCGCTTGCGGCGGCACGGCTGAACGTCATCAACCTCAACCTCCCCGCACCGGACAAGCAGACGATTCCCGAGCAGCAGAAGCTCCAGCTCACCGCGGTGGTGCGCAAGGGCGTGATCGAGGTCTCCGACAGCCTCGGATCGGTGCGCAACATCGTCAACACGCCCGAGGGCTACAACCTGCAGGCGCTCACCGACCTGCTGGTCGAGGTCAAGAAGACCAAGCCGTCCGAACAGAACATCGTGCTGATGATGGAAGCCGACGTCGTCTACGACGACATGATCAAGATCATGGACGCGATCCGCCTGACGCCCGCCGAAGCGCGTGCGAGCGGGCTGCCGCGCGACCTGTTCCCGAACATCTCGGTCGGTGAGGCGCGCAAGCTCGAGGGAGGGGCCGGCCAGCCATGAACACCGGATCCCGCCGCAAGCGAAAAGTCATCCGCGAACTCCGTCGAGAAGCCCGCGAGGGCGAGCTCAACGTCGTCTCGCTGATCGATATCTTCGCCATCCTGGTCTTCTACCTGCTGGTCAACGCGCTGGTGGTCGAGATCCTGCCCAGCCCCAAGGCGCTCAAGCTGCCGGAATCCATCGCCAAGGAAGATCCGCACCAGACGGTTCTGATCATGGTGACCAACGAAGACATCATCGTGGATAACGTCAAGGTCATGAGCACCGCGGCGGCGGCGGCGGCGGCGACCTCGGTGCTTCCCGAGCTCAAGTACAAGTTGAACGAGCAGACGCTGATGCAGGTCGAAGGCGGAGGCCCGGGACAGGTCACGCGCGGCGACGTCAACATCATGGCGGACAAGTCGATTCCCTTTCACGTCCTCAAGAAGGTCATGGCGACCTGTAGCGATACGCGCTTCGCCAAGATCTCGCTGGCCGTTATCGAGAAGGAAGGAGCGGAGGCGCTATGAGCGTGTTCGTCCTCTCCGCGGAAGGCTGGAGCTTCAACGAGGCGGCCGATCGGCGGTACAAGCGCATCCAGTCGACGCTGCTCGCGATCTTCGTGATCCTGGGCGTCGCCATCCCCTTTCTCGAGCTGATCGGCGTGCAGGAAGGCGGTGGCGAGACCACCGACACGACGTACGTGAACATCCTGCCGGACGCCCAGATCGCCGAGCAGATCGAGGAACCCAAGCCGGCCGAGGAGAACGAGCCGGAGCCGGAACCGGTCAAGGAAGTGAAGAAGCCGGAGCCCAAGGAGCAGCCCGCTCCAAAGAAGCCCGATCCCAAGCCCGAGCCGACGCAGGAACAGCTCGAGGCGGCGGCGCGGGAGGTGGCCAAGCAGAGCGGCATCAACGCGCTCGCGGACGAACTCGCCGATCTGCGTGACAACTCGCTGTCGGGTCTCGACGCGGCGCGTCCGCTCAGCGACGAAGTCATCTCGGCACGGCCTGGTGCGGGCGGCGGCGGCTCGGCGTCGATCGCCTCGTCCGCGGCCAGCGGCAGCGGCGGCATCGGCACGGCCTCGGCGACCTCGCCGCGCACGCAGAGCGGTGCCGGTCTGGGCACACGACGCACCACGGTCGTGCAGGCGCCCAAGGGCGTGGGGCCCGACATGACCAAGCCGGGACAGGCCGGCAACGCGAAAGTCGCGGGTCGCACGCTGGAAGAGATCCAGCTCGTGTTCGATCGCAACAAAGCCTCGTTCTACGCCATGTTCAATCGGGCGCTGCGCGAGAATCCGGACCTTCGCGGCAAGGTCGTGGTGAGGCTCACGATCGCGCCCAACGGCTCGGTCACGGCCTGCGAGCTGGTATCGAGTGAGCTGGGCGATCCGGACCTCGAGCAGAAGGTCATCCAGCGCGTGAAACTGCTCAATTTCGGGGCGAAGAACGTTCCGGAGTTCACGTACCCGAACTATCCGATCGTGTTCCTGCCGACGTAGTCGGCAACATCACGATCGGGTTGATTACTATCAAACGGGGCCTGACGGCCCCGTAATTTTTTGTGGGAAACTTCCCCATCTCCATCCGCATCTGAGGGACGTCGCATGGGCTTCATGGCTGGCAAGAAGGCACTGATCACCGGCGTGGCGAGCGACCGTTCGATCGCCACCGGTATCGCCGAGGCGTTCAAGCGCGAAGGCGCCGAGCTCGCCTTCACCTACCAGGGCGACCGCCTCAAGAGCCGTGTCGAGGAATTCGCCGCCAGTTGCGGGTCCAAGATCGTGTTGCCGCTCGACGTTTCCGAGGACCAGCAGATCGACGAGGTGTTCCAGGAGATCGGCAAGCAGTGGGGCAGCCTCGACGTGCTGGTTCATTCGATCGGCTTTGCGCCGCGCGAGCAGCTCGCGGGCAAGTACCTCGATGCGGTGACGCGCGAGGGCTACCGGATCGCACACGACATCAGCGCCTATTCGTTCGCGGCGCTGGGCAAGGCCGCGCGCCCGCTGATGTCCGGCCGCAACGCGAGCCTGCTCACCCTTACCTACCTCGGAGCCGTGCGCGCGGTGCCGATGTACAACGTCATGGGCCCGGCCAAGGCGAGCCTGGAAGCCAACGTGCGATTCATGGCGGCCGAACTCGGTGAGCTGGGCATCCGCGTCAACGGCATCTCGGCGGGCCCGATCAAGACGCTCGCGGCCGCCGGCATCAGCGGCTTTCGCGACATGCTCTCGCGCGCCGCCAAGGCTTCACCTCTCAAGCGCAACGTGAGCATCGAGGACGTGGGCAACGCCGCGGCGTTCCTGTCGTCGGACCTCGCGGCCGGCATTACCGGCGAGATCCTCTACGTCGACGCCGGCTACAACATCATGGGCATGAGCTTCGACGAATGAGCACGACGGCGCGCACCGAGGTTCTCGGCGCCGCCCTGCTGGTCGCGGCGGGCATCGCCGCGGCGGGTTGGTTCGTCGGCCGCACGCTGTACAACTCGCAGGTCGCGATCAACGTCGCGGAGGTCAAGGGCCTGGCGGAGCGGCGCGTGGAGGCCGATCGCGCGTTCTGGAAGATCCAGTACACGGTGACCGGCGCCGATCGTGATGCCCTGCCCCGGCTCTACGAGCAGTCCGAGGCCGACCAGAAAAAGATCGTCGCGCTGCTGCTCGAAAGCGGATTTCAGGAGAACGAGCTGTCGCCCGGCGTGATCGACTTCTCCAACGAGGAGTTCCGCGACGAAAACCAGAAAGTGGTCGACAGCAAGGTGCAGCTCACCGGCTCCATCGACGTCGAGACCCAGAAGGTTCGCAAGGTTGCCGAGGTGCGCGCCAAGCTCAACACGCTGGTCGCGCAGGGCCTGGCCATCACCAACAACGCGCCTGCCTATCACTTCACCGGCCTCAACGACATCAAGCCCGAGATGGTGAAAGAGGCCACGAAGAACGCACGCATCGCCGCCAACGAGTTCGCCGAGAACGCCGGCGTCGAGGTCGGCGGAATCAAATCGGCGCAGCAGGGCGGATTCCTGATTCGGGACGTGGGTGAGGAATACGGCGATACCAAGAGCATCGAGAAGGAGGTCCGCGTCGTGACGACGATCACCTTCTACCTCACCGACTAGCGGGTCCCGTTCGCCGCTGGCACCGGAGTTGCACCTCCGCCTTCGCGGCATGCGCCATCGTGGACGCATCGCCATGACAGGACCTGGAGATCAACGCATGCACACCAAGAAAATGCTCGGCAACGTGCCGGCTCTCGCTTTCGTGTTCGCCGTCAGCGCGATTTCGATGCTCGGCCTTTACGGCGTTTCGATTTCCTGAAGAGCCAGGTGCCAGATATCCATTCCGGCGCGTCGGGGCGTTGACGCCTCGGGCTCAGCTCGTCCGTAGGGCGGGCTCGCCCAGTACCCCGTCCTCGCCTTCCAGGCGTGCGACGGTGACTGCGCAGCAGGAATCGCCGAAGACGTTGACCGACGTGCGACACATGTCGAGCACCCGGTCCACCGCCAACACCAATCCGATGCCCTCGAGCGGCAGTCCCACCGCGCCGAGGATCACCGCGATCGCAACCAGGCTCGCCGACGGAATGCCGGCGACGCCGATGGCGGTGAGCAAGGCGGTGCTCACGATCAGGAACTGCGCACCGAGGCTCAGATCCACGCCGTAGCACTGCGCGATGAACATCACGACTGCGCCCTCGTAGAGCGCCGAACCATCGGTGTTCACGGTCGTGCCGATGGGCAGCACGAAGCTCGTGACCTTCTTCGGTACCTTGGCCCGGTCCTCCATGCATTGGATCGTGACCGGCAGCGTCGCGGCCGACGAGCTGGTGGAGAAAGCCGTCGTGATCGCCGGCCACATCGCGCGCAGGTGCGCCAGCGGCGAGACCCGCGCCACGACGCGCAGCACGATCGGCAACACGATGAGCATGTGCGTGGCCAGCGCCAGCACCACGGCAACGAAGAACTTCGCCAGCGGTCCGGCGGCGGCCCAACCCGTCTGCGCGATGATCGGCGCCACCAAGCCAAACACGCCGATCGGCGCGAACATCATGATCAGGCGCGTGATGCCGGTCATGACCTCGTAGAGGCCGGTCCAGAAATGTCGCTGCGTCTCGGCGGCACGATCGGGCAGCCGCATGATGAAGGCGCCGAACAGCAGCGAGAAGCAGATCAGTCCCAGCATCTGGCCTTCGGCCGCGGCCGCGACGATGTTCGGCGGGAACATCATCTCGAACACTTTCAGGAATTCGCCGGCGCCCTTGTCCTCGATCTTGCCGACGACGCTCTGGGTGTCCTGCGCCAACCCGATAGATGGGCCCGCGGGCTTGCCGTCGAGCACGCCGGGCTGGATCAGGTTGATGTAGAGCAGCCCGACGATGATCGCGAGCACGCCCGTACCGAGGTAGTAGCCGAGCGTCTTGAGGCCCATGCGACCCAGCCCGCCGGCATCGGCGACGCTCGACAGACCGCTGATGATCGCCGCCACGATCAGCGGCACGACGACCATCTTCAGCGCGTTGAGGAAGATTTTGCCGACGAACGTGCAACCGGCGAGAAAATCCGGCTGGGGTCCGATCAGGGTGCCGGCGATCGCAGCTGCGGCGAGCGCGATCGCGACCTGCCAATGCAATGCAGGCAGTCGCCAGCCCCGTGTTCCAGTCGCATCCGGGGCCGGGCTGCTCATCGCGCTAGAGCTCCGGGTTGTCCGCTTTGACCTCGGGCGCCTGCACCTTCTCGACTTCGATTTCGTTCTCGACCGACTTGCGATACGCGCCGAATTCGGCGCCTGCAAGACTGTCGCGGACACGGCTCTGGAGCGCGCCATCGCCGCCCAGGGTGGCGTCGTCGGGACGCGGCGGGTCGATGACGGCGCTCAGCGCAATGACCGCGGTTCCGCCGTTGCCGGCGGCAATCGCTTCGACGTGCGTCGCGCCCTGCGCGGGACGCGCCATGCGGAAGGCGGCATCGACCACGGGGCCCTCCAGCTCGGCCTGGCCCCGCTGGGCTTCGCCGTCGAACTGTGGCGTCAGACCCTGGGCGGTTGCAGCCTCGCGAAGACCTTCACCCGCCTTGACCTTGGCCACCAGCGAATCGGCGGCTTCGCGCGCAAGCTTCGCGGCGCCTTCGGTCACGAGCGTCTCGCGCACCAGTTCCTTGACCTCGTCGAGCGGCCGCTGCCGCGCGGGCTCGTGCTCACTTTTGTGGATCACCACGAGCGCGTCGTCGCTGACGGGGATCGGCTTGCTGTTCTCGCCGTCCTGCAACACCTCGCTCGAGAACGCGGTCTGCCTGACCGCCTCGATCGCGGCGATGCCCGTTCCGGCTCCGCCCGAACGCGTGAACCAGTCGGTCGACTTGATTTCGAGCTTCATCTCGGCCGCGACCGGCTCGAGCGACGTGTTCTCGAAAGCCAGCGCCTCGAGCTTGCTGGACAACTCCTGGAACCGCTTTTCGCCTTCGCGGGTGCCGTACGCCTCCACCAGCTCCGCCTGCACGGCTGCGTCCTCGAACGGCCGAATGGTGGCCGCCTTGATCTCGACGAGCTTGATCAGGTGCCAGCCGAATTCCGTCTCGACGGGGCCCGCGACGTCGGCGCCGGCATCAGGAATGCCGTACAGCGCTTCTTCGAACTTGGGCGCCATCATGCCCTTGCGGACCCAGCCCAGATCACCGCCCTGCGCCTTGGATCCCGGATCGTCCGAGGCCTCGCGTGCGACCTGGGCAAAGTCCTGGCCGCCCTTGATCTTCGCCAGCAGATCCTCGGTCTTCTTCTTCGCGGCGGCCTTGTCGGCCCCAAAGTTGACCAGGATGTGGCTTGCGCGGCGCTCCTCGGGCGACGCGAAGCGCGCCTCCTTCTCGGCGTCGTAGAGAGCCTTGAGCACCTCGGGAGCCGGCGCGCCGGCGGTGGCCAGCTGATTGCGATCCAGCTCGACGTACGCGAGCTTGACGCGCTCAGCCGTCTGATAACGCGACTTGTCGGTCTCGTAGCGGTCGGCGATCTCGGCGTCCGTGACCTTCACCTGGTCGCGAAAGTTCTTCGCGGAGACCTGCACGACGGTGATCCGTCGGGTCTGCTTTTCGAGTCGATGCGCCGCCCAGGTCTGCTCGGCGGTGACGAAGGAAGTCGACTGGACCGCATTGCGCAGCTGTTCGATGGCCAGCGACTCGCGCAGCTGACGCTCGTAGGCGTCCGGCTTCATCCCCTGCTGCTCCAGCAGCGCGCGATAGCTGTCCGACGAGAACTTGCCGTCCTTCTGGAAGGCCGGAACGGTGATCAGGAAATCGCGCAGCGTCGCGTCGCTGGCCCTATAACCGGCCGACCGAGCGTACTGGCGCATGGCAGACTCCTGGACCATGTCATCCAGCGTCAGCTCGCGAAAGCGGTTCTCGTCGAACAGGTCGGCCCGGAAACTTTCGCCCAAAAGCGAGCGGTACTGCTGATAGCGCTGATCGTAGGTCTGGCGGAACTGCGCCTGGGTGATCTTTTGATCTCCCACCTTCACGACAACGGGATCGGCCCCGCCTCCGCCGAAGCTCTGGATTCCCCAGAACGCGAACGGCACCGCGATGAGGGCGATGACGAACCAAACAATGGGGCCGGTCAGCCGATCGCGGATGGACTGAAGCATTGAGGAGATCCTGACCTTTTGGGACTCACAAACGACTGGGGCACCTTCCGGTGCCCCATTCGTTGCGTCTGATAGTGGCGGAGCGGACGGGGCTCGAACCCGCGACCCCCGGCGTGACAGGCCGGTATTCTAACCAACTGAACTACCGCTCCACTGTTCTTTACTGCGATGACTGGTGGGTGCTGACGGGCTCGAACCGCCGACATTCGCCTTGTAAGGGCGACGCTCTACCAGCTGAGCTAAGCACCCGTGACGAACGTCCCGAAACCGATCCAGCGCCCCGCAGAGTCGGCTACTTTATCGCGTCCTTGAGAGCCTTGCCAGCCTTGAATGCCGGCGTCTTGCTCGCCTTGATCTTGATCTGCTCCTTGGTCTTCGGATTTCGCCCCATCCGTGCCTTTCGTTCACGGACCATGAACGTGCCGAAACCCACGACCGCGACCTTGTCCTTCTTCTTCAACGCCCGACCGATGACCTCGATCAGCGCGTCGATCGTCCGTCCTGCATCGGCCTTCGAAATGTCGGCCTTGGCAGCGACCGCATCGGTCAGTTCGGACTTGTTCATGGACTTGGGCTCCCCCTTGTGATTTGTCTGATGGGTGACGGCGACGACGCTCTTCGACGCCACGTGCGTGCGATGCGCGCGACACACGCGACGTCGATCCATCCGATTCCGATTGAACAGCTGGAGTGCGCGAGCGGGACGATGGGCGACAACGTTGGTCCCGCTGCGAACGCGGCTTTATAGCAAGCGCCTCTCGCGAGCGTCAACGAAATCCAACATCACCGAATCCGCCACAGAGCCCATTTTTCAAGGGCTTTTACGCATCTCTATGGTTCGACTCAGTGCGGACGCACCGCCTCGCCGGCCGGTGTGGGCACAGCCGCGGGAGCCTCGGACTCCGACGGCTCGGGCATGCGTTCCAACGCGTGGCGCAGCACGTCTTCGATCCAGCGCACGGGCTCGATGCGAAGCTCCGCTTTAACGTTGGCCGGAATGTCCGCGAGATCCTTGACGTTTTCGTGCGGGATGAGAACCGTGCGAATGCCGCCGCGACTCGCCGCCAGCAGCTTCTCCTTCAGGCCACCAATGGGGAGCACTTCACCACGCAGCGTGATCTCGCCGGTCATCGCGACCTCGGCCTTCACCGGGATGCTGGTCAGCGCCGATACCAGAGCGGTGCACATCGCGATGCCCGCCGACGGCCCGTCCTTGGGAGTTGCGCCTTCGGGCACATGCACGTGAATGTCGTGCTTGGTATAGAACTCGGCATCGATGCCGAGCTTCTTGGCGCGTGAACGCACCACGGTCAACGCCGCCTGGATCGACTCCTGCATCACATTGCCGAGCGAGCCCGTCTGCGTGAGCTTGCCTTTGCCCGGCGCAAGCGCGGACTCGATCGACAGCAGCTCGCCGCCGACTTCGGTCCAGGCCAGGCCCGTGACCTGACCAATCTGGTTCTTCTCTTCGGCTCGGCCGTACCGGAATTTCTGAACGCCGAGAAAATCGTCGAGATTCTGCTCGTTCACCAGGATCTTCGACTCCTCCGGCTTGAGAAGGATCGCCTTGACGACCTTGCGCGCGATCTTGCTGATCTCGCGTTCGAGATTGCGAACGCCGGACTCGCGCGTGTAGTGCCGCACGATGCCGCGAATGGCGCCCTCGTCGATCTCGAGCTCCTCGGCCTTCACGCCGTTGTTCTTGAGCTGCTTGGGGATCAGGTACTGACGCGCGATCGCCATCTTCTCGGGCTCGGTGTAGCCCGGAAGCCGGATGACTTCCATGCGGTCGAGCAACGGACCGGGGATGTTCAGCGTGTTGGCGGTGGCCACGAACATCACGTCGGACAGATCGAAGTCGACGTCCAGGTAGTGGTCGTTGAAATTGTGGTTCTGTTCGGGATCGAGCACTTCGAGCAACGCCGACGACGGATCGCCGCGGAAGTCCATCGACATTTTGTCGATCTCGTCGAGCAGGAACAGCGGATTGCGCACGCCGACCTTGCTCATGTTCTGCAGGATCTTGCCCGGCAGCGCGCCGATGTACGTCCGACGGTGACCACGGATCTCGGCCTCGTCGCGCACACCGCCCAACGACATGCGCACGAACTTGCGATTGACCGCGTCCGCAATCGAGCGACCGAGCGAGGTCTTGCCCACGCCAGGCGGACCGACGAGGCACAGAATCGGGCCCTTGAGCTTCTTCACCCGGCTCTGGACCGCGAGGTATTCAAGGATGCGCTCCTTGATTTTCTCCAGGCCGTAGTGATCCTCGTCGAGCTTGGTCTGCGCGGCCGAAAGATCGATGTACGCCTTGGTCGCCTTCTTCCACGGCACGTTGGTCAGCCAGTCGAGATAGTTGCGCACGACCGTGGCTTCCGCCGACATCGGCGGCATCAGCTTGAGCTTGTTGAGTTCGGCACGCGCCTTGGTCTTGGCGTCCTTGTGCATGCCGCTCTTTTCGATCTTGCGCGCGTACTCTTCCTGCTCATTGGGCGCGTCCTCTCCTTCACCGAGCTCTTTCTGGATCGCCTTCATCTGCTCGTTGAGGTAGTACTCGCGCTGGTTCTTCTCCATCTGCTGCTTCACGCGTCCGCGGATCTTTTTTTCGATCTGCAGGACGTCGATCTCGGACTCCAGCTGCGACATCACATGCTCGAGCCTCGACTTGGGGTCGGCGATCTCCAGAACCTGCTGCTTGTCCTCCAGCTTCAGATTCAGATGGGCAGCGATCGAATCGGCGAGGCGACCCGGGTTGTCCATGCTCGCCAGCGACGGCAGCAGTTCGGCCGGCACCTTCTTGTTGAGCTTCACGTACTGCTCGAACTGCGAGAGCGTCGAACGCGATAACGCCTCGACCTCCTTGCCCTCGCCGGCTTCGTCCGGGGGCAGCGGCGTGCACTCGGCCGAGACGTACGGGCCGGTCATGTCGACGCGCAGGATCGCCGCGCGCTGCTGCCCCTCGACCAGGACCTTTACGGTGCCGTCGGGGAGCTTGAGCATCTGAAGGATGCTGGCCAGCGTGCCAACCGAGTAGATGTCCTCGGCCCCCGGATCATCCGTATCGGCGGTCCGCTGCGCGACCAGAAGAATCCGCTTGTCATCCTGCATGCCCGCGGCAAGGGCCTTGATCGACTTCTCGCGGCCGACGAACAACGGAATCGCCATGTGCGGATACACGACCACGTCACGCAGCGGCAGGACGGGCGTCAGCTTGTCGGAGGCGGTAGGCACGTTCGTTTCCAGTCGGGTGCACCAGAGAGATGCACGATAACCGCAGATGCGGGTCTTTTCACGTCTTTCAAGCGACGAGCAAGAAAAAGGCCCCGCCTCGGCGGGGCCTTCGGATCAGCAGGCCATCCGTTTGCCGAAGCGTTACGCGGAATTCTTCACCTCGCGTCGACCTTCTACATTCTCGTACACGATGAACGGCTTCGATTCGCCCATCACCACAGCCTCGTCGATGACCACCTTGCTCACGTTCTGCATCGAGGGGAGGTCATACATCACGTCGAGCAGAATGTTCTCGAGGATGGTGCGCAGTCCGCGCGCTCCGGTCTTGCGCTCCTTGGCCTTCTTCGACACGGCGCGCAGCGCGTCTTCGCGGAACTCGAGTTGGACGCCTTCCATCTGGAACAGCTTGCCGTACTGCTTGACCAGCGCGTTCTTCGGCTCCTTGAGAATCTGCATCAGCGCAGCTTCGTCGAGTTCTTCGAGCACGGCGGCCACCGGCAGGCGACCCACGAACTCGGGAATCAGGCCGAACCGGATCAGGTCGTCGGGTTCGATCAGGGACAGCAACTTGTTGATCTGCTGCGAGTCGGTCTTCGACTTCACGTCAGCCGAGAAGCCGATGCCGGCCTTTTCAGTGCGGTTCTGGATCACGCGATCCAGGCCCGCGAAGGCGCCACCGCAGATGAACAGGATGCCGGCCGTGTTGACCTGAAGGAATTCCTGCTGTGGATGCTTGCGGCCCCCTTGCGGCGGAACCTGCGCGATGGTGCCTTCGATGAGCTTGAGCAGCGCCTGCTGCACGCCCTCGCCCGACACATCGCGGGTGATCGACGGGTTTTCCGACTTGCGTGCGATCTTGTCGATCTCGTCGATGTAGACGATGCCTCGCTGCGCCTTTTCGATGTCGTACTCGCACTTCTGGAGCAGGCGCTGAATGATGTTCTCGACATCCTCGCCCACGTAACCGGCCTCGGTCAGCGTGGTCGCGTCGGCGATGGCGAACGGCACATCGAGCAGGCGCGCAAGCGTCTCGGCGAGCAGTGTCTTGCCCGAGCCGGTGGGACCGATCAGCAGGATGTTCGACTTGGACAGCTCCACGCCGTCCTGCGAGCCCTTCACCGACAGCCGCTTGTAGTGGTTGTAGACCGCGACCGACAGCACCTTCTTGGCCTGTTCCTGGCCGATCACGTACTCGTCGAGGACCGCACGGATCTCCTGCGGCTTGGGGAGTCCCTTGGTCTGCGGCTTGGCGTGGACTTCCTCGCGGATGATGTCGTTGCAGAGATCGACGCACTCGTCGCAGATGTACACCGACGGGCCGGCGATGAGCTTGCGCACCTCATGCTCGGACTTGCCGCAGAAAGAGCAGTACAGCACCCGCCCATTGTGTGAACCGCCGCGCAGATCAGCGCTCATCTAAGAAGGTCCTCGCCCCCAGGTCAAAATGACCGGGATGGCCTTGTATATCACGGCCTTGGCCGTACGCAAATGGTTTCCGACGAGTCGTTCAGGCGGTAGCAACCGACGGCACGCGCTTGTCGAGAATCTGATCGATCAGGCCGTAGTCCTTGGCCATCTCAGCGCTCATGAAGTAATCGCGCTCGACATCGCGGGCGACGCGGTCGAGCGGCTGACCGGTGTGCTCCGCCATGAGCTTGTTGAGCCGCTCGCGCAAGAACAGGATTTCGCGCGCCTGGATTTCGATGTCGGTCGCCTGACCCTGCGCACCACCCGAGGGCTGGTGGATCATGATCCGCGAGTGCGGCAGCGAATAGCGCTTGCCCTTGGTACCGGCCGACAGCAGGAAGGCGCCCATGCTGGCCGCCTGACCGATGCACATGGTGGCCACGTCCGGCTTGATGAACCTCATCGTGTCGTAGATCGACAGTCCGGACGTGATCACCCCGCCCGGAGAATTGATGTAGAGGTGGATGTCCTTGTCCGGGTTTTCCGACTCGAGAAAGAGGAGCTGCGCGACGACCAGGTTGGCCATGAAGTCGTCGATGGGCCCCACGATGAACACCACGCGCTCCTTCAGCAGGCGCGAATAGATATCGAAAGCGCGCTCGCCGCGGGCGGTCTGTTCCACCACCATCGGGACGAGGGTCGAGGCGCGGCTGCGAATGTCGGTCATGGTCAGGTCAGGATCTCGAGATACGGCATGCAGGAACAACGAACGGTCAAGGCGAGCGCCCCGCTCAGGTTTCGTTAGGCCGGGGCCTGGGGATTCAAGAGCTGCTCGAGGCTCATCGGCTTGTCGGTTTTCTTGGCGCCTGCCAGCAGCACCTCGACCACCTGATCTTCGATCACCATCGCACGCAGCCCGTCCATCATCTCGGGACGCGACCGGTAGTAGGACTTCACCTGCTCCGGCTGTTCGAAATCACGAGCCATGGCATCAAGTGCTGCGTCGACCTTTGCCGCGTCAAGCTTCACGTCCTTCTGCTTGATCACTTCACCAAGAAGCAAGCCGAGCTTGACCTTGCGTTCCGCTCCAGATTCGAACAGCTGGGCCGGCAGCATTTCGGCAAGTTTTTCGGCCGGAACGTTCTGCATGTTCATCCGCTGCACCGCCTGCTGGCGCATGCCCGGAATTTCCTGCTCCACGAGGCTCTTGGGAATCTCGAGGGAATTGCGCTCCGCGAGCTGTTCCATCACCTGGTTCTTCTGGCGCCGCTGGATCGCCTTCTCCTTTTCGTTCTCCAGCGCCTCGCGTGCCTTGGCGCGCAGCGAGTCGACGCTGTCGACTTTGTGGGCGTCGAGGAACACTGCATCGTCCGGCGCCGGGAGCACGACCTCCTTGACCTCGTGCAGTTTTACGGAGAACTGCGCGGTCTTGCCCTGCAGGTTTTCGGCTCGATAGTCGGCAGGGAAATTGACCGGAACCTCGAACTCGTCACCCGCGACGTGGCCTGCGATCCCGTTCTCGAGATCCGGCAGGAATTGACCCGCGCCGAGCTCGATCTCGACGCCTTCTCCCTTGCCGCCGGCGAAGCTTTCGCCATCGAGCTTCCCGTCGAAATCGAGCTTGACCATGTCGCCGTTCGCCGCGGCGCGCGTCACCGAGCTGAGCTCTCGACGCCCCTTGCGCAGGTTGAGCACGAGCCGATCGACGTCGGCTTCGGTCACTTCCACGACCGGCTGTTCGATCTCCATCGCGCTCAGGTCGGAGAGCTGTACCTCCGGATATACCTCGAAGCTCGCCACGTACTCGAGCGGCTCGCCGGGCCGTTCCGCCGTCACGTTGATCTGCGGCTGTCCCGCCGGGCGCGCGCCAACCTTCACCAGTGCCTCGGGATAGCTGCGCTGCACGAGGTCAGAAACAACATCCATCCGCGCCGACGGCCCGAACTGCTGCTGGATGACCTTGAGTGGGGCCTTGCCAGGACGGAAGCCCGGCAGCTTGGCTCGCTGCGACATCGTGCGCAGGCGCTCGTCGATCGCCTTCGAGACGCGATCGGCAGGAATGGTCACGCGCATCTCGCGCTTGAGACCACCGGGGGCTTCCAGATTGACTTCCATGGGCAGGATTGAGGGCTGTAGTGGGTGACCGACACCGGTACTTGGGTCTTCCAGTGACATGGAGCCACTGGTCCCAAGCCACGACGGTCGAATATGTCCGCGTTGCGCCGCGAATCAGGCTGGTGCGAAAGGCGAGACTCGAACTCGCACGCCTTGCGGCACGGGAACCTAAATCCCGGGCGTCTACCAATTCCGCCACTTTCGCAGGGGGCAACGCGGCCGCGAAGTATATCAGCGAGGTCGGTCGATTCGGTCTGGCGTGGATGCAGGCGGCCATCCCGCGCAGAGGCCATCGAGGCCCTTCGACAGGCTGATCGTGCTTTGCACGAGCGGCGACCGCTTGACGTTCAAATGCGACTGATTATCATTTGAACAACCCCTCGCCCTACTCGAGACAAACCCATGCAAAGCAGCAGCGCCGCTCTTGGCCTCCCCCGCTCCCCTGTACACCGCCCCGCCTCTCTCCCGCGTCTTCGCAGCGAAGATCTGTTCCGGTCATCCCATGAACTGATCATCGAGCACCAAGGTCAGGAGTACCGGCTGCGCCTGACGCGCAACGACAAGCTCATCCTCAACAAATAGCGGCGAGCAAGCCCCGCGCGGTCCTCTGCTACGGCCAAGACCTGAGCGATCCGCAATGGCGCGGGGCACAATCGCGCCCCTATGTCCGAATACGGATCGGCCGCCGCGCGGCGCAATGCAATAGCGGTTTATCTGGCGCTGGGCTCTCTGGCGATCGGAGCGGGGTTGCTGGGCCTGTCGAGTGGCGCGATCGACCTCAGTTTCCGCGAGCTCCTCGTCGCGGTGGGCCTGCAGGGCACGTCGGACGCGACGGCGCAAGCCGTGGTGATCGACCTGCGTCTCCCGCGGATCGCACTGGCGTTCCTCGTGGGGGCGACGTTGGCGTGCTCGGGTACCGCTATGCAGGGACTGTTTCGAAATCCGCTGGCCGATCCGGGTCTCGTGGGAGTTTCCAGCGGCGCGGCCCTGGCCGCAGTTGCCATGATCGTGAGCGCTCCGCACCTCCATCTGCCGGCGAGCTGGATGCCCTTCGCCACTCCCCTTGCCTCCTTCGCCGGCGGCCTGGCCGCGGCACTCCTGGCCGGCCGACTCGCGGCTTCCGACGGCTACACGCGCAGCGCAACGCTGTTGCTGGCCGGGCTGGCCATCAATTCGATTGCCGGCGCGGGCATCGGGCTGCTCACCCAGATCGCCGGGGACTCCGCCCTACGGGAGGCGATGTTTTGGCTGTTCGGATCGCTTTCGAAGAGTGGTTGGGACGAGCTTGCGGTGGCCGCACCGATCCTCATCGGAACGCTGCTGCTGATCCCTCGCGATGCGCGGGCACTGAATGCGCTTCTGCTGGGCGAAAGTGAAGCAATGCATCTGGGAGTCAACGTCGAGCGCCTCAAGCGACGCCTGATCCTGCTCATCGTGCTGTCGGTCGCGGCCTGTGTGGCGCTGACCGGAGTGATCGGCTTCGTCGGGCTGGTCGTCCCCCACCTGCTACGGTTGTTGCTAGGACCGGACCACGTGCGCTTGCTCCCCGCGTCCGCGCTCGGAGGCGCCGCGTTACTGGCGCTCGCCGACTGGGCAGCGCGTACGATCGTCGCGCCCGCCGAACTTCCGATTGGAATCCTGACCGCCCTCATCGGCGGCCCGTTCTTTCTGCTCCTCCTGATCCAGATGCGCGGACGCGTGGAGACGTGGACGTGATCAGCGCGCGCGATCTGACCTACTCGGCGGGTCGTCGAACGTTGATCCAGTCGGTCAACCTGGATGTCGCGCCTGGCGAGGTTCTCGCGATCCTGGGGCCCAATGGCGCCGGCAAGACCACCTTGCTTCGACTGCTGGCGGGCGAACTCGCGCCAACATGCGGGCAGGTCGCGATCAACGGAAAGCCGCTGGCGTCCTACAGCAGCGTCGAACTCGCCCGTTGCCGGGCCGTTCTGCCTCAGTCCGAATCGCTGCGCTTCGGATTTCTGGCACACGAAGTCGTCGCACTCGGACGCTATCCGTGGGGAGGCGGTTCTGGTGCCTTCGAGGGCGCCATCGTAGCGCGCGCGATGCAGTCAGCCGGTGCCTCGGCGCTTGCTTGTCGGCCGTACACGCAGCTCTCGGCCGGCGAGCGTGCTCGCGTGCAGCTGGCACGTGTTCTGGCGCAGATCTGGCAGTCAGCCGAACCCGTTCCACGTTACCTCCTGCTCGATGAGCCCACCGCGAATCTGGACCTGGCGCACCAACACGATGTCCTGGGAACGACCCGCAACCTCTCCAGGAACAGCTTGGGAGTGATCATGGTGCTGCACGACCTGAATCTGGCCCTGCGCTACGCGGATCGTGTGCTCCTGCTACGGTCGGGCACCCCGGATGCGTGCGGCCGACCGATCGATGTACTGGGCGTAGAGACGATTCGACGGGTATTCGACGTCGACGTTGACCTCCTTTCGGGTGGAGCGTCGACTCAACCCTGGATTGCGGTTCGTCCGCGCTCCCCGCGCACGACCGGATGACCCGACCGGCACCGACATTGAAACCGGCATTGAGACGCCGTAATCGCTTGGATATACTGCGCGCCCTTTTGCGAGGGGCTATAGCTCAGCTGGGAGAGCGCTTGCATGGCATGCAAGAGGTCGTCGGTTCGATCCCGACTAGCTCCACCAAATTCAAACCGGCATCGCAACTGCGCTGTCGTCGCGCGTCGCAAGGACGCGCAAATGTTCCAGCCTCGTTCCCATCGTCTAGAGGCCTAGGACACCTCCCTTTCACGGAGGTAACCGGGGTTCGAATCCCCGTGGGAACGCCACGTTTTCCGTGGCCGTTACAAGGCGGCTCGAAGGCGGCGGCTCAGGGCCAGCGTGGGTAACGCTTCGGATCGAGTTTGGCGAACAACTCCTTCACGACCCACCCACCGCCGAAGAAGGCTTTCGCACTGATGAAATTACCGACCGTCGCGCTGCGCTCTTCGAGCGGCTCCGGTCCCCGGGTCTTTTCGCAGAGATAACGATCCGCCGCCACTTGCGTGAGTCGCATCCGCGTCCATCGACCGGTCGAAGGCTCGTCCGCAGCCGGCTCGGTCGAAAACTCCGCGAGCACCCTCGGATACGGCTCCGAAGGGCGCAGCACGTGCACGCGAGGATTTGAGGACACGCGAACCATGTGAGTGGACGGCGACGTCGAATCCGAGGGAGTGCCTGAGACTCCAACGGCCAGATCCATGCCGTGTTCCTGACAGGAACGACAGGTTCCGTACTTGCGCGAAATCTCGCCCGCAAGTGCCTGACCCTCCGGCGCTATCTCATCGGGAACACGAGCGGTGAGCGATTCGGGCCGACGCATCGGGAGTGACGAATTTTGGGCAACTCGGACGAAATTCGGTCCCGCCTTGTCACCTGCGGGGCGCCGCAAGCTAACCGATCAAGTCCGCGGCAGGGAGCGTGCGAATGCGTACCCCGTGACGATGATCACAGTCCCGGCAATCGCGAACACGCTCCGGAACCCACCGTGATCCACCGCGAACGCGGCGGCCAGGATGCCGAGCGATTGGCCCAGGAAGATGCTCGCTCCAAACAACGCCGTCGCCGTACCACGCACCGTGGGCGCCATCTGGGTCGCATGCGTCTGCAGCGTCGCATGCAACATCGCAAAGCCAAGCCCGGCAAAGAGGCACGCCGGCAACGCCATCGACGCGTGCGATATCAGCGCCATGCCGATCAGGCAGATGCCCATTGCCGCGCTGCCTGAGAGCGCAAGTCTGCGTTCTCCCATCCACGCCACCATCCGGCGCGCTTGCAGGGCATAGATCAATCCGCCGCCGGCAAATAACGCGACGATGGCCGCAGCCTGGCTCAGCGGCATCGTGAAGCGGTGGTGGAGGTAGGACGGGACGAACGACACCGCTGAGAACGCGAATGCGCCCTCCAAAACGGTCAGCAACAGAATCCACCGTGCCCACCGCATCCGCAGAACCACAACCATGCCGCGAGTGAATCCGATCCCGGCTCCGGGCGCGTGGGCCATTCCGCTGCGACTGCGCGACATCCCACGCAGCACCAAACCCATCACAGCAAACATCACGACCATCACGGCAAAAGGCCAGCGCCATCCCACCAGATCCACGAGCACGCCAGACATCCACTGCCCAAACGCCGTCCCGAGCAAAGTCGCGACCATGAGATGTCCCAGGACTTCCTGGCGACGCTCGTACGAGACCGCATCGCCAACCCATGCCAGTGACAGCGGGATGATGCCACCAGCGGTCGCTCCGGAAAGTGCGCGGGCCAGGACGAGCCATTGCATATCCCGAGCGAAGATCGCCAGAACATTACCGATCGTGCAACACGACACCGCCACGGCGATCACACGGAATTTTCCGTACCGGTCACCCAGGGGCCCGAAAAACAGCTGAAGAAGTCCGTAGGAAACGGCAAACGCGGAGATGGTGTACGCCGCCTCACCTGTAGTCGTGTCGAATGTCTGCGCGAGGGCCGGAAGAAGCGGATCGCACAATCGCATCGAGGACATGCTGGCGAATGCCGCAACACATAGGGCGAACAGGCCCGCTTTGTCCAACGCATGTGAATTGGAGTCGAAGTTGTAACGCGAACTAACTGAATTCATGAGAAGGGATTGAGTACGCCGGCGGGAGACCCGTGGGAAATGCGCAAACACGCTAGTCCCCCGCAACCGCGCGCCAAGGCAGAATCCGAAAGCTGGCGCACCTGACGGTCAAATGGCCAGCGTTTCGGCGCAGTGGGAGGGGGACTCATCATGATTCGTATCCCGTACAGATGCTCGCATCGCGTTGGTCTCTTGCTTGAGTCTATGGACTCAAAGTCGCACGTCGACCAACCGATCCGCGAACTGCGCACGTAAACCGGCGCTCGAGCCCGCGACGAAATAGCGCCTTCGTCACGGGTGTTGTTCGGCCGAGGCCAGCGGCGCCGAAACACTCGACTGCTTCAACTTGCAAGTTTCGAAAGCGCGAGGGAGACCCAACTATGCCCACACTTGACGCTGCACGTCCTGGCTCTCCTGCGAGCCTCAAGAGCGCTGCTGAATCCGCCCGCATGCATCTCGATCAGCATGAGTTTGTAGAACCCTGGGTCAGGCGATGCGAGGCATTTGCGAATGCGGAGGGCTTCCTCTACTTCGTATTCGGCTTGGTCTTACCACGCCTAGAGGGTCGCGCACTTCAATTGATACTCACAAATTATCCCCGCGATTGGATAACTATCTACGACAACTTCGAATACATCCGGCTAGACCCGGTGGCCGTTCGACTGCAAACCAGCATCAGTCCATTCGCGTGGGATGAGCTACCCGTTTCCGGATCGAAGGTGAAGACATTCTGGAACAGAGCGTCGCGCTTCGGACTTCGACATGGCTATTCAGTACCTGTTCACGGTCCTCGCGGTCAGCACGCGGTGCTGTGCCTGAGTGGAAGTGGAACGCCACTCCCTCTGGAGAACCGCAAGGAACGATTTGCGCGTACATGGACGTTCGCCATTCAACTTTTGGAAGAGGTGTTTGGCCCTCTTCTGGGGAAGGACACCGAGTGCGTACGGCCTCTTGCACTCAAACAACGCGGCGCGCTGTCTTTGATCGCGCGTGGTTACTCCATACGGGAGATCGGAGAGGCCCTTTGCATTCATCCGCGTACCGTCGAGTACCACCTTCGATGCGCTTTGGAACGCTTGGGAGCAGTAACGCGCGAGCAGGCCATTGTTCGTGCCCTAGTGACGGGCGACATCGACGAGGTCAACTATCCGGGTCGACTGCGTGATTGGTGCTGGAAGACGTCTCCCGAGTAGCTTCACGAAACTCCTCCAGAATCCTGTGGGTTCACACAATTGGCAACGCTCCGGTCGTAAACCACACTGCATCCCATGGGTCGCACTTCCCGTGCGACGCGACGTCACGACGCAATG
>NZ_JAJFBP010000019.1 GCF_020697055.1 Panacagrimonas sp.
TTTCGGGAGGCGGGGCTTGTTCATGCCGGAGAACGTCGTCGCGGGCCAGTGAACGCGAAGTGTAGCCAAACCTCTATGTTCAGCATCAGGCCGGTATCATCCGCGCCGGCTCGAAACCCCCATCCCGACGGAGTCTCCATCCCATGAACATGCGTCGCCTGTGTCCCCTGCTACTCGCTTTCACCGGTCTTGCTTCATCGGCGATCGCCGCCGAGAACGGCACGATGTCCGCGATCAAGGAGGCCGCGCGTGCGCAGGCCAACGCCAAGATGGCGGAGAAGTTCAATCTGCCGACCGCCGCACCCGCGGGTGCCAAGGTCTACATCATCTCGCCGGCCAAGGACGCGACCGTGACCAGCCCGGTCACCGTCGTGTTCGGCCTGTCCGGCCTGGGCGTGGCCCCTGCCGGCACGCAGGTCGCCAACACCGGACATCACCATCTGCTGATCGACGATCCGACGGTGGACCTCACGGTGCCGCTGCCGACCTCCGAGCAGGTCGTGCACTTCGGCGCCGGCCAGACCGAGGCGAGCGTCAAGCTCAAGCCCGGCAAGCACACGCTGCAGCTGGTGTTCGGCGACTGGAAGCACCAGGCCTTCAATCCGACGCTGGCGTCGGAAAAGATCACGATCACCGTCAAGTAACGCCTGGGGGCCGCGATGAAGATCGACCGCAACGTATTCCTGGTCACCGGCGGCGCATCGGGCCTGGGCGCCGCCACCGTCCGCCACCTGGTCAAGCAGGGCGGGCGCGTCGTGGTCGCCGATCTGAACGAGGTCGGCGGTCATGCGCTCACCACCGAGCTCGGCGAGCACTGCCGCTTCGTCAAGGTCAACGTCACCGACGAAGCCGACGTGCGCAATGCCATCGCGCTGGCCGTGTCGGCCTTCGGCGGCCTGCACGGCGCGATCAACTGCGCGGGCGTGGCCAACGCGGTGAAGGTGCTGGGCAAGGAAGGCCCGCAGCCGCTCGACGTGTTCGCCCGCGTGATCACCATCAACCTGGTCGGCAGCTTCAATGTGATCCGGCTCGCGGCCGACCAGATGGCGCAGCAATCGCCCAATGAGGACGGCGAGCGCGGAGTGCTGATCAACACCGCCTCGATCGCCGCGTACGACGGCCAGATCGGCCAGGCCTCGTACGCGGCATCGAAAGCCGGCGTCGTGGGCATGACGCTGCCGATCGCGCGCGAGCTGGCACGTCAGGGCATCCGCATCGTGACGATCGCCCCCGGCCTGTTCGAAACACCGCTGCTCGCCGGTCTGCCCAAGGAGGCGCAGGAGTCGCTCGGCAAGAGCGTGCCGTTCCCGTCCCGCCTGGGCCGTCCGTCCGAGTACGCGCAGCTGGTGCAGTCGATCCTCGAGAACGCGATGCTCAACGGCGAGACGATCCGCCTCGACGGCGCGCTGCGCATGGCGCCCAAGTAGGGGTTATCGCCGCGCTGCGTCGCGATAACTCGCCGGATTCGAGCGGCGCTTGGCGCCCGCTCAATCCGGCGGGCGGCGCGCAAGCGGCTCGCGGCACGGCCGCGCTTCGCGTGATAACTGGCCGGATCCGGGCGGGCGCTAGCGCCCAACCAACTGGCGCTACGGCCGCATGAGCACCGGCAGGGCGCGACTAGAATCGCCGCGGTCTTTCGATTGCAGCGGAGCAGTCCCATGAAGCAGACGGTCAAGCGCGTCGCGATCCTCGGCGGCGCCCGCATCCCCTTCGCACGCTCCAACGGCGCCTACGCGGAAGCCTCCAACAAGGACATGCTGACCGCCTCGCTGCGCGGCGTGGTCGACAAGTTCCAGCTGCATGGCGAACGTCTCGGCGAAGTCGCCGCCGGCGCGGTGCTCAAGCATTCACGCGACTTCAACCTGTGTCGCGAGTCGGTGCTGTCGGCCGGCCTGTCGCCCGACACGCCCGCCTACGACGTGCAGATGGCCTGCGGCACCGGCCTGCAGGCGGCGGTGAACATCGGCAACAAGATCGCGCTCGGCCAGATCGAGGTCGGGATCTCCGGCGGCGTGGACACCACATCCGACGCGCCGATCGGCGTGAACGAGAAACTCCGCAAGATCCTGCTGGAAGCCAATCGCGGCCGGACCAACGGGCAGAAGCTCAAGGCGCTGTCGAAATTTCGTCCGAGCATGCTGGCGCCGGCGATTCCGGCGGTGACCGAGCCGCGCACGCGCATGAGCATGGGCCAGCACTGCGAGGTGATGGCCAAGACCTGGAACATCGCGCGCGAGGAGCAGGACCAGCTCGCGTTCGAGTCGCACATGAAAGCTGCCGCGGCCTACGAATCAGGCTTCTACTCGGACCTGGTCGTGCCGTTCCGCGGGCTCGAGCGCGACAACAACATGCGCGCCGACACCAGCCTGGAGAAGCTCGCGTCGCTCAAGCCCGCGTACGACCGCACGTCCGGCACGCTCACGGCCGGCAACTCGACGCCGCTGACCGATGGCGCATCGACGGTGCTGCTGGCAAGCGAGGACTGGGCCGCGTCGCGCGGCCTCGAGCCGCAGGCCTACCTCACGCACGCCGAAACCGCGGCGGTCGACTTCGCCAGCGGCAAGGAAGGCCTGCTGATGGCACCGGCCTACGCCGTGCCGCGCATGCTGGCGCGTGCCGGCATCAAGCTGCAGGACTTCGACTTCTACGAGATCCACGAAGCGTTTGCGGCGCAGGTGCTGTGCACGCTCAAGGCCTGGAACGATCCGAAGTTCTGCAAGGAACGGCTGGGTCTCAATGCACCGCTGGGCACGATCGATCGATCGCGCATGAACATCCGCGGCGGCTCGGTCGCGCTGGGCCATCCGTTCGCCGCCACCGGCGGCCGCATCCTCGCCACGCTGGCCAAGATCATCGAGGAGAACAAGGGGGGTCGCGGATTGATCTCGATCTGCGCGGCCGGCGGCCTGGGCATCACGGCGATCGTCGAGCGCTAGGCCCTCGCGGCTGCACGCATGGCCGCCAGGCCCTGCGCACGCGTGACGCCACCCGTGTAGCCCAGTTCACGGCGCGCCTTGGCGTCGATCGGCGTCACCGCCTGTCCGCCCAGCGCCACGGGCATCCGCGTCACCGGCGGGGCGCCGCGCAGCGGCAGGTGTTCCCACAACCATTCGCACATCGCGCCGAACGCGTAGGCCACGCGGAACGACACCGACTTGTCCGGCACGGTGATCCCCTGCGTCGCCAGCAGGTCCGACAGGAACGCGCGGAATTCCACCGGCTCACCGTCGGTGAGGAAATAGGCCTCGCCGCCGCGCCCGTTCGTCGCGGCCAGCAGCAGGCCCTCGACGACGTTGTCGATGTGGCAGCTCTGCGTGGGATAGCGTCCGTGATCGATCCAGGCCAGGCGCCCGGCCCCGGCCGCCTCGACCAGCTTGGGCAGCACGGACGTGTCGCCCGCACCCCAGATCAGTCGCGGTCGACAGATCACCGTCGCGAAGTCCGGCGTGTTGGCCGCGACGACCTCGTGCTCCGCCTGGTTCTTGCTCTCGGGATAGCGCGGCAGCGGCCGACGCGGCAACGGCCGGGTCTCGTCGAAGTCCGCCATCGGACTTCCGTCGGCGTAGATCGCTTCGGTCGAGACGTGCACGAAGCGCGCGACACGCGCGGCGCGGGCCGCCGCGAGCAGGTCGCGCGTCGCGTCGACGTTGATCCGCTGATAGAGCGATCGCGGCCCCCATTCCTCGACCACGGCCGCGCAATGGAACACGACGTCGCAGCCGCGCAGCGCCTGGCCCAGCGCACCGACATCGTCCAGATCGCCGCGCACGCCCTGCGCTCCGCAAGCTTCGACCGCGTCGACGGCCGCCGCCGATCGCGCCAGCGCGCGCACCGCCACATCGCGCGCACGCAGCGCACGGATCAGGTTGCGACCCACGAAGCCCGAACCGCCGGTGACGAATGCCGTGCGCATGAGGACTCCCGCGACTGAAAAAGTTCGCGACCTCGCGGCCGCCGGACGGGCATACTTATCGCATCGGGCTCAGGCTCGAACAATCGCGCAGAGGAAACAGCACGGGATGAATCTGATGCGAACAAAGCCGGTCGCGATCGACGCGAACACCGGCCTCAAACGCTGCCTCACGGCGTTCGACCTGACCCTGCTCGGCATCGGCTGCATCATCGGCACCGGCATCTTCGTCCTCAGCGGCGTGGCGGCGGCACAGCACGCGGGTCCCGCGATCGTCCTGTCCTTCATCCTCTCCGGCACCGCGTGCGGCTTCGCCGCGCTGTGCTACGCCGAACTCGCCAGCGCGGTCGGCGGCTGCGGCAGCGCCTACGGCTATGCCTACGCCGGCATCGGCGAGTTCGTCGCGTGGATCATCGGCTGGCTGCTGATCCTGGAATACGCGGTGGCCACCGCCACGGTCTCGATCGGCTGGTCGGGATATCTGTCGAGCATCCTCGACGCCTTCTTCGGCGTGCGGCTTCCGCACGCGTTCATCTCCGCGCCCGCCGAAGGCGGTATCGCCAACGTGCCCGCGATGCTGATCGTGATGACGCTCGCCGGCCTGCTGTCCTGGGGCGTGAAGGAATCGGCCCGGTTCAACGGCGTGATGGTGTTCGTCAAGCTCGCCACGATCCTGGCGTTCATCTTCATCGCCGGACAGCACGTCAACGTCGACAACTGGACGCCCTTCATCCCCGAACGCGTGATCGACGAGCACGGCGAGGGCCACTACGGCCTGATGGGCGTGACCACGGCCGCGGCGCTGATCTTCTTCGCCTACATCGGCTTCGACGCGGTCTCGACCGCGGGCGAGGAATGCGTGCATCCGCAGCGCGACCTGCCGATCGGCATCCTGGCCTCGCTCGCCATCTGCACGGTGCTCTACATCGTGGTGTCCGGAATCCTCACCGGCGTCGTCCCCTACCAGCAGATCGACATCAAGGCGCCCGTCGCCGAAGCGATGAGCGGCCTGGGGGTCTCCTGGGCCAAGGGCGCGGTGGCCACCGGGGCGATCTTCGGCATCACCACGGTGATGCTGGTGCTGTACTACGGCCTGACGCGCGTAGTGCTGGCGATGTCGCGCGACGGCCTGCTTCCGGCCGCGATGGCCAGACTCAATCCGAACACGCAGACGCCGGTCCGGCTGATTCTGGGCAGCGGCGTGCTGATCTCGCTGGTCGCCGGGTTTTTTCCGATCGGCAAGGTCGCCGAGCTGGTGAACCTGGGCACGCTCGGCGCGTTCTTCCTGGTCTGCGCGAGCGTGCTGATCATGCGTCGCACGCGTCCCGACCTCGTGCGTCCCTTTCGCGTTCCGTTCTCTCCGGTCGTGCCGATCCTGGGCATGCTGTTCTGCGCCTGGCTGATGGTGAGCCTGCCGCTGCTGACCTGGATGGCGTTCTCGGTCTGGTTCAGCGTCGGCATGGTGGTTTACTTCGTGTACTCGCGCAGCCACAGCACGCTCGCGTTGAGCGCCGGCTGAGACGCGACCGCCACCACTGATGGATGCCTTCTTCGCGCTGCTCGGGCGCATCAACGAGGTGATGTTGTCGGTGCCGGTGCTCGCCTCGCTGCTCGGCGCCGGCGTGCTCTTCACCCTCTGGAGCGGCTTCTCCCAATACCGCTCGCTGACGCACGGCGTCGCGCTGGTCGCCGGACGCGGCATCGACACGAGCCGGGGCGCGGGCGCGCTGACCCATTTCCAGGCCTTGTCGGCGGCGCTGTCCGGGACCGTCGGGCTGGGCAACGTCGCCGGCGTCGCGATCGCGGTCGAGTTCGGCGGGCCGGGCGCGGTGTTCTGGATGTGGGTGGTCGGCATCGTCGGCATGGCGCTGAAGAGCACCGAGGTGACGCTGTCGCTGATCTACCGGGATCTGTCGGATCCGGAGGACCCGCATGGCGGCGCGATGTACGTGTGCCGGCGCGGCCTGGCCGCGAAGGGCCCGGTCTGGGGCGCACTGGGCAAGCTGGCCGGCGCGCTGTTCTGCCTGTCGATGCTCGCGTTCGCCGTGACCGGCGGGAACATGTTCCAGGCGTGGAACGTGGCCGATACCACGCAGGCGTACTTCGGCGTGCCGCCCTGGGCCAGCGGCCTGACGCTGGCGGTGCTGGCGGCCGCCGTGCTGCTGGGCGGCGTCAAACGCCTGGGCGCGACCGCCGACAAGCTGGTCCCCTTGATGTGCCTGCTCTACCTGATCGGCGGGGTGTACGTGCTGACGATCAACGCGCACGCGCTGCCCGATGTCTTCCGCCTGATCTTCCGATGCGCGTTCGCCCCGGCCGAGGCGATGGGCGCGTTCACCGGCGCGAGCCTTGGCATGGCCTTCATCTTCGGCATGAAGCGCGCGCTGTTCTCGTCGGAGGCGGGACTGGGCACCGCGCCGATGGCGCACGCCGCGGTCAAGACGCCCGAGCCGGTCACCGAGGGCGTCGTCGCGGGCCTCGAACCGTTCGTCGATACGATCGTGCTGTGCACGATCACGGCGCTGGTCATTCTCTGCAGCGGCGTGTGGAGCCGCGGCCCCGCGGGGACCTGGCCGGTGCCGCCTTCGATGACGCAGATCGAACCGGGCCAGTGGGAACCGGCCACGCGCGAGCTGCCGACGCAATCGAGCGAGACCTTCCGTCCCGGCGATCCGGTGTTCGTGATGCTCGAGATCGACGGCGAACGCGCGCGCCAGTACGGCACGGTAACGCTGCAGGAGACCGGCATCGGCATCGAGTGGCAGCGCCACTACGGCGTGTCGACACCGGTGATGGTCGAGCCCGGCGTGTTCCTCGACTATCGCGGATCGACGCTCGCCGCCAAGGCGTTCGACAGCGGCCACGCGGGCCTGGGCAAGTGGATGGTGACGGCGGCGATCTGGCTGTTCGCACTCGCCACGATCATCACCTACGGCTACTACGGCGAGCAGGGCGTGCGCTATTTCGGCGGCGGGAATCGCGCGGTGATGGTCTATCGCGTCATCTGGTGCGCGATCGTCGCCGCGACGTGCCTCGGTTTCATCCGCACCTCGAAAGAGATCGACACGCTCTCGACGGTGGCGATGGGCTTCATGCTGGCGATCAACCTTCCCGTCATGCTGCTGCTCGGCACGCGCGCGATGGGCGCGTGGCACGACTACTTCCGACGACTAAAGCGCGGCGAGATCGCGCGTCCTGCCCCCAGATCCAGATGACGACCGTGATCGACGCCGATCGCATCCATCGCCAGAGCGCCCGCACCGGCGTGCTGCTGGTGAACCTGGGCACGCCGGACACGCCGACGGCACCGGCGATCCGCCGCTACCTGCGCCAGTTCCTGTCCGATCGGCGCGTGGTCGAGCTGCCGCGCTGGCTGTGGCTCGCGGTGCTGTACCTGTTCATCCTGCCGTTTCGCCCAGGCCGCCTGGTGCACGCCTACGCCAAGGTCTGGGGTCCGCAGGGATCGCCGTTGATGACGATCTCGCGGGAACAGGCGGACCGCCTTTCGGCAGCGCTCGCCAAGCACGCGATCGTGGGCCTGGCGATGACCTACGGCGAGCCTTCGATCGAATCCGGGCTGGCCCGGCTCGAACAGGCCGGCGTGCGTCGCGTGCTGGTGCTGCCGCTCTATCCGCAGTACTCGGCGACGTCGACCGCCGCGGTGTTCGATGCGCTGCACGCGGCGCTCGGTCGGCGCCGCTGGATGCCCGAGGTGCGCACGATCGGCAGCTATCACGACGATCCGGGATACATCGAGGCGGCGGCGCGCAGCATCGAAGCGCACTGGCGCGACAGCGGACGCGGCGATCACCTGCTGATCTCCTTTCATTCGATCCCGCGCCACTACGTCGAGGCCGGCGACCCCTATTTCTGCCAGTGCCAGAAGACCGCGCGCCTGCTGATGCAGCGGCTGGCGCTCGACGACCACGCGTGCACGGTGAGCTTCCAGTCGCGCCTGGGTCGCCAGCCATGGCTGATGCCCTACACCGACATCGTGGTGCCGCAGCTGGCCGCGTCCGGCGTTCGCACGCTCGATGTCGTCTGCCCCGGCTTCGCGGCGGACTGCCTGGAGACGCTGGAGGAAGTGGCGATCCGTTATGCGGACGACTTCAAGTCCGCAGGCGGCGCGTCACTGCGCTACATCCCCGCGCTCAACGCGCAGCCGATGCATATCGACGCATTGGCCGCGCTCTGCCGCCGCCATCTGCAGGGCTGGGAAGGCGACGCGCGCAACGCGGATATCGATCAGCGGCTCCAGCGCGTCGAGCGCCTGCGCCCTTCGCTGGATTCGCCCACCAAGCGCTGAGCTTCAGGGCGAGACGACGCTGACGTCGGCGCGACGCTCGCCGGTCTGGGCCTGGTTCGAGACGTCGATTCGGCTGCGCGGCAGACCCAGCGAGGCCAGGTACGAGGTGACGCTGCCCGCGCGGCTCTCGGCGAGCCGCTGCGCGGTGGCGCCGGCTTCGCCGGTGCCGATGCCGGTCACGATCGTGATCCGCGACGTCGTGTCGGCGAGCATCATGCGCGTCGCCGTCTGCACGAAGCCGTTCAACGCGCGCATCGAGGTCTCGTCGAGCACCGCGCTGAAGGGCTCGAACGACACCGTCGCCCGCGTCAGCGTGCGCGGCGCCGAGGCGGGTTGCGCGATGGCCGGCGGCGCGGGTCGTGTCGATGAGGGCGGCGCAGGCCCAGCCGGACGCGGCGACGGCGGATTCGGCAGCGCGCGCGGCGGCGGATCCGGGAAGACCCGCTGCGCGGGTGCAGCGACCGCAGCCGCGGCTGGTGCGGGCGTCGCGACCGCGGGTGCCGCGACGGGCGCCGCAGGTGCCGGCGGCGGCGCGGCCACTCGACCCGACACGCGCAGCTCCACGCGACAGTTGCGCGGCTGGTCGGTGCCGTAGAAGCGCGGTTCGTTGATGCCCGGGACGCGCATCGTGATGCGCTGCGCCGGAACACCGGCCGCGATCAGCGCATCGCGGACCGCGGTGGCGCGCGCCAACGACACGCGCGGCACCGACATGCCGTCGAACTTGATGTCGCCGTGACCGGACACGACCAGGCTCAGCGCCGGGTTGTGCTCCAGTTCCAGCATCAGCTCGCGCGCGCTCTGCCTGACCGCACGCGAGTTGCCCCAGCCCAGGCCGGACTCGCCCTCGTCGAAGTAGAACGTGCGATCGGGTTGCGCCGGCGACGACACGGCCGCCGGCTTCGGTGCAGGTGCAGACGCCTCCGGCGGCAGCGATCGGCCCGGGGCCACCGGCACGACGATCGGCGACGCCGAAATCACCACCGGCGGCGGTGTCGTCGGCGCGGTCGTAGCAGGAGCAGGCGCGGCCCTCGCGGGAGGCGGCGCGGTTGCAGCGGGAGCAGGTGCGGTGCTCACCGGAGGCGGCGCGATCGCGACGGGAACCGGCGCGGGCCTTGATGGGGGCGGCGCGACCGCCACCGGGACCGCGGCGCGTCGCATCGGCGGTGCCGAGGCGACCTGCCCGGCGGCGCAGCCTCGCGCATCGACGCGCGTCCCCGGCGCCGAGCTCATGCAACGGTCGACCCCATCGGCGACACCGTCGAGATCCTCGTCCATTGCGCAGCCCTGCGCATCGACGACGGCGCCCGGCGGAGACAGCGGACACGCATCGACCGCGTCGGCGACCTGGTCTTCATCTTCGTCGCCCGGGGTCGAGCAGCCGTTGGGGCCCACGACGATGCCGCGCGGCGAATACAGGCAGGCGTCGCGCTCGTCCGCAATGCCGTCGGCGTCACCGTCGGCGCCCAGCTGCGCCGACGCCGGCACCGCGATCGCCACCATCAGCGCCGCGCCGACGGCCGCCGAACGCAATCGCGGCTTGTTCACGGCGTCATTTCGCACGCGTGCGGACTTCGCTGCGCCGATTCAGCGCCCGACCTTCGTCGGTCTCGTTGGTGGCCTTGGGCCGTGTCTCGCCGTACGACTGCAGGTTGATGCGGGTGCCGTCGACACCTTTGCGCTGCAGGTACTGCTTGACGACGTTCGCACGGCGTTCGGACAGGCCCTGGTTGTAGCCGTCGGTGCCGACCGCGTCGGTGTGTCCGGCGACGTCGACCTTGAGATCGGGGTATTCGCGGGTCAGGTCCTGGATCACCTTGGATGCGCCGTCGAGCAGCGACTTGGCGTAGTCGGTCAGCTCCGAGCGGTCGAAGGCGAAGTGCACGTCGTCGAACTTCTGGTTCGGGTCGCCCTTGGCCGCGGCCTTCACCGCCGGGCATCCCTTGGCATCGACCGGCGTGCCCTTGGGCGTTTCCGGACACAGGTCGGCGGTGTCGCAGACGCTGTCGCCGTCGCTGTCGACGCAGGCGGCGGGTGCCGGCGGCGGCGCGCTCGCCGCACGCGCGCCCAGCGGCACCACCAGGCCGACCTTCATCACGGCTTCGCCCACGTCGTCCTGCTGATCGCGGTCCAACGCGTCTTCGCTGAAGAAGATGCGGCGATAGCGCACGTCGCCGCGTACGCCCAGATCCAGACCGGCGATCTGGAAGAACTTCATGAAGCCCAGGCCGACGTCCGCGAAAGGATCGGTCGAAGACGTTCCGGTTCCCTTGATGTCGGTCACGATGCCGCCGAGCCCGAGACCGAAATACGGCGAGAAGGCGGGAGAGCGGCTGTAGAAGAACAGGCCGTCGATCTTGCCGCCGTAGTCGCGCATGCTCGAGCCGGCCGCGTCGCCGGTGTAGTTGTGTCCGAACGCCGCGATCTCGAAACCGAGCCAGCGGTTGATCGGCTTGCCGACGCTTAGCTGCAGGCCCTTGCCTTCGTTGAACGCCCGCGTGGGAACGCCGACGAGATCCCCGCGATCGTCCTCCTGCGGGACATAGCTGAAGAGCGCCGAGAGGTAGGGCCGCATCTCCATCTCGGAAGGCGCTTCGTCCGCCTGCGCCGGTACGCTTGCCAACGCAGCTGCCGCGAGCAGGCCGATCCCCATCAGTCTGTTCATTGGTCCCGACTCCCCAACACGATTGTTCGATTGCCGCTTGTTCGCGACGGTATCATACGTCCCGATTTGCGCGTCGCGACAATGGGTTGACGTCGCGTCCCCACTTTCGACGCCGCGGCTCGCGGTGGCCGATCGGATCCCTGAATGGAGAGCGTCGCGTGATGGAGTTCGTGTCCGAGTACGGACTGTTCCTGGCCAAGTCGGTGACGCTGGTCGTGGCGGTGCTGCTGGTCGCCGCCGGCCTCTTCTCGATGGCCCGCGGAGCGCGCGGTCACGGCGCAGAGCGCCTCGAGGTGCGCAATCTCAACGAACGACTGCGCGAACTCGGCGACGCACTGCATGACGAGATGCTCGACGCGCCCGAGCGCAAGCGCCTGGTCAAGGCGCGACGCGCCGAGGAGAAAGCCCAGCGCAAGGCACGCGCCAAGGGCGTCGCGCCGCGGCCGCGCGTCTTCGTGCTCGACTTCCACGGTGACCTGCAGGCACACGCCGTCGCCAGCCTGCGCCAGGAGATCAGCTCGGTGCTGCAGGTGGCGCGCAAGGAGGACGAGATCCTGCTGCGGCTCGAAAGCGCGGGCGGACTGGTCCACGCCTACGGCCTGGCGGCTTCGCAGCTGGTGCGCGTGCGCGCACGCGGGCTGCGACTGACCGTTGCGGTCGACAAGGTCGCGGCCAGCGGCGGCTATCTGATGGCCTGCGTCGCCGACCGGATCCTGGCGGCGCCGTTCGCGGTCGTCGGCTCGATCGGCGTGGTCGCGCAGATCCCCAACTTCAACCGCCTGCTGCGCAAGAACGCGATCGACCTGGAGCTGCATACGGCCGGCGAGTTCAAGCGCACGCTCACGCTGTTCGGGGAGAACACCGAGGCCGCGCGCGCCAAGTTCCGCGAGGAGCTCGAGGACACCCACGTGTTGTTCAAGCGCTTCATCGCCGAACACCGGCCGACGCTGGACCTGGACCGCGTCGCCACCGGCGAGCACTGGTTCGGCACGCGTGCGGCCGAGCTGCGGCTCGTGGACGAGCTGCGCAGCAGCGACGACTACCTGCTGCAGCGCGTGGAAGATGCCGACGTGTTCGAAGTGCGCTACCGCCTGCGCAAGGCGCTGTCCGAACGCCTGGGCGTGGGCCTTGCGAAGCTCACCACCGCGTTCGGACGCAAGGCTCTGGAACCGGAACTTCCCTGAGTGCGCGGCCGGCGCAAGGCTGACGACCTCGCGCGCGGGTTGTTAGGCTAGCGACTTGCACTGTGGCGACGGACCGCGCACGTCGCGGCGGTGCACACAACAACCAGAACGGGATCGATCACGATGAAGCTGAGCAGCAAGTCGTTCGACAACGGGGGCGTCATGCCAGGACGCTGCGCCTTCGCGGTGAAGGCACCCAAGGGCCACGTCCGGCTGTCGGACAATCTCAACCCCGAGCTCAGCTGGACCGGCGCGCCGCCGGCCACCCGCAGCTTCGTGCTGCTCTGCATCGACCCGGACGTCCCGACCCGGCCGGACGACGTCAACAAGGAAGATCGCGAAGTCCCGCTCAAGCTCGCGCGCACCACCTTCACGCACTGGGCGATGGTCGACATCCCCGCCACCGTCGATGCGATCGAGGAAGGTGCGTGCTCGCGCGGTGTCACCGCCCGCGGCAAGCGCGAACCCGGCGGACCCGAAGGTTCGCGCCAGGGCGTCAACGACTACACGGCCTGGTTCAAGGGCGATTCGGAAATGGGCGGCGACTACCTGGGCTACGACGGCCCCTGCCCGCCCTGGAACGACAGCGTGGTGCACCACTACCGCTTCGATCTGCACGCACTGGACCTGGACCGGTGCCCGGTCGAGGGCTTGTTCACGGCCGCGGACGTGCAGAAAGCGATCCAGGGCCACGTCCTGGCCAGCGCCAGCCTGACCGCGCGGTACAGTCTGAACCCGCGTATCCGCCTCCTCTGAATCCGCCGCGAGCTCCGCGGCGTAGCGAACTCTGTGCAACCCGCGCGGTCCTAGCGCCCGACGGGGCCTGCTGGCCCACTCCCACCAACCGAGGAATCGATGTCCCGCAACCTTGCCCTGAAAGTCGCGGCGCCCCTGGTCGTGTCCGCTGGCGTGCTGTCGTTCGCATTCATGAGTTCGGCACCGGTGCCGGGCCAGGCCGACATCGTCGTGCCGATGCAGCAAGGCGTGCCCTCGCTCGCGCCGATGCTCAAGCAGGTCATGCCCGGCGTGGTGAACATTTCGGTCACGGCCAAGGTCGAGATCCAGAATCCGCTGCTCCAGGATCCGTTCTTCCGCCGTTTCTTCGAAGGCCCCAACGCGCCGGAGCAGCCGCAGGAGCGCGATGAGCAATCCACCGGCTCGGGCGTGATCGTCGACGCCGCCAAGGGTTACGTCATCACCAACAACCATGTCGTCGACCAGGCCGAGTCGATCAAGGTGCGCCTGTCGGACGATCGCGAGTTCGAAGCCAAGTTGATCGGCAAGGACCCGCAGACCGACGTGGCGATCCTGCAGATCAAGGCCGACAAGCTCACCGCCATTCCGCTGGCGGACTCCGACAAGGTGCAGGTGGGCGATTTCGTCGTCGCCATCGGCTCGCCGTTCGGCCTGCGCCAGACGGTGACCTCGGGAATCATCAGCGCCACCGGGCGCTACACCGGCATCAGCGAAGGCGGCTACGAGGATTTCATCCAGACCGATGCGTCGATCAACCCGGGCAACTCCGGCGGCGCGCTGGTGAATCTCAACGGCCAGCTCGTCGGCATTCCTTCGAACATCCTGTCGCGCTCCGGCGGCAACATCGGCATCGGCTTCGCCATCCCGATCAACCAGGCCCGCGGCGTGATGAGCCAGCTCATCGAGCACGGCTCGGTGCAGCGCGGACGCATCGGCGTGGTCGGTCAGGACGTGACGCCGGACCTGGCCAAGGCCTTCGGCCTGCCGTCGGCGCGTGGCGCGGTGGTCGCGCAGGTCGTACCGGATTCGCCGGCGGCCAAGGCGGGGCTCAAGCCCGAGGACATCGTGCTCGAAGCCAACGGCCGCGAAGTGCAGAGCATGGCGCAGCTGCGCAACATCGTCGGCCTGATGCGCGTGGGCGAGAAGGTGGACCTCAAGGTCCTGCGTGAAGGCAAGCCGCGCAACCTCACCGTCGTGATCGGCAAGGACACCGAGCAGGCGAGCTCCGCGGAGAACCTGCATCCGGCGCTGACCGGCGCGACGTTCGCTCCGCTGGACGATGCGACCGCCAAGAGCACCAAGACCCAGGGCGTGCTGGTGCAGAAGGTCGCGCCGGGATCGCCCGCGGCTCGCACCGGACTGCGCGACGGCGACGTCGTGCTCGCGGTGAATCGCGAGCCGACGCCGGACCTGGCCAAGTTCAACAAGCTCGCCGGCGTCAAGGAAGGCCAGCTGCTGCTGCACGTCCAGCGCGGCAACGGCGCGCTCTTCATCATCGTTCGCTGATCGTCGACACCGCGGCCCGCTGTGCGGGCCGCCCGTCGCGGGAAAGGGCCGGGCTATACTCCGGCCCGATCCCTCTCCGGCGGCCGACGTGCTCGAAGCGGAACTCGAACAGCTCGAACAACGCGTGCAACGACTGGTCGCCGCCTATCGGCAGGCCAAGCTCGAGGCCAAGCGCGCGATCCAGGAGCGTGATCGCCTGACGGCGCTCAACAGCGAACTGCGCCGTCGCATCGAAGGCGTGGTCGATCGGGTACGCAAGCTCGAAAACGAACAAGGATCGGAGGAGGAACAGACATGAGTCCGCGTGCCGCGCCTCCAGAACCCGAGAATCTCAGCGTCACCGTGCGCATCATGGGGCGCGAGTACACCGTCGTGTGTCCGCAGGAAGAACACGAGGCGCTGGTCGCGTCGGCCGACTTCCTCAACGACCGCATGATGGCGATCCGCAAGCGCGGCAAGGCACTCGGCGCCGAGCGCATCGCGGTGATGGCCGCGCTCAACCTCGCACGCGAACTGCTCGAGGCGCGTGGATCCGAGAAAGTGCTTCCTCCGGACAGCGCCTCCATCGAGCGCGTGAAGCAGCTGCGGCTGGATATCGACTCGACGCTCTCGCTCGAATAGCGCGACGAGCGCGCATCTCGAGCCGATGAGGCCCTTGGGATTGCGCGATCAGATGCTATATCTTGTCTCGTGCCTCTCGTAGCGCCCAAGCGTGCTCCAAGCCCCTTGAGCCTATTTTCACCACCAGGGAGCCTTACCCGTTTCTGGCGTGCAGGCCCGCGATTTCGGCGGGAAGCCCGATGATCTGGCGCGGCACCCACTTGAGACCTTCGTCTCAAGGACCCGAGCAAGCTTCGGGCGCCGCGGGGGGCACCTCGAATTCGTCATCGTCCACGTCGACCGACGTGGCGGCATTCAAATCGCAACTGCGGCGCCATCTGCGCATCGCGCGTGGCGCGATTCCCGCGTCCGACGCGCGGCGTGCCGCACGTCGCGCCGCCCTGCACCTGCTGCGCTCGGGACGCCTGGATCGGGCGCGCTGCGTCGCGGTCTATCTCGCGACCGGCTCGGAGCTCGATACCGCGCCGCTGATCCGCGCGCTGCATCGCGCGCGCAAGCGCGTGCTGGTGCCGACCGTCGATCCGGCTCGCGCCGGCACGATGCACCTGGTCCGCCTGGCACCGGACAGCCCGCTGCGTCGCCGCCGGTTCGGCATCGGCGAGCCGGTCGATCGCCGCCGGCTCCCGTTCGTTCGCGTCGACGTCATGGTGCTGCCGTTGCGCGGTTTCGATCGGCACGGGACGCGACTGGGCAGCGGCGCCGGCTATTACGATCGCTGGCTCGCGCGCGCCGCGTTTCGGCCGTACTGCGTGGGTTATGCCTTCGCCCAGCAGGAAGTGCCCGAACTGCCACGTGAAGCACACGACCAGCGTCTCGATGCGATCTGTACCGAACGCGGGCTGCGACGCGTGGCTGCGCGATAATCGCGCCGCCTTTTTTACCGTCGCAGGAACCCCGCGCAATGGCCTACTGGCTGATGAAGTCCGAGCCCGACTGTTTCTCGATCGACGATCTCGCCGCGCGACCCAAGCAGACCGAGGCCTGGGACGGCGTGCGCAATTACCAGGTGCGCAACATGTTCCGCGACGACATGAAGCCGGGCGATCTGGCGTTCTTCTACCACTCCACCTGCCCGCAACCCGGTATCTACGGGCTGATGGAGATCGTCTCGCACGCGTATCCGGACCCGACGCAGTTCGATCCCAGGCACGAGCACTACGACGCCGGCGCCAAGCGTGAGGAACCGCGCTGGCTGCTGGTCGACGTGAAGTTCAAGCGCAAGTTCGCCAAGCCCGTGCTGCTCGACGTGCTGCGCGAGCAGGAATCCCGCTTCAAGGGTCTACGCATCCTCGAGCGCGGCTCGCGCCTGTCGGTGACGCCGGTCTCGGCGTCTCACTGGAAAGCGATCCTGAAGCTCGCCGGCGAGAAGCCGTAGTCGGTAGGGCGCGAAAGGCGCGAAGCGCCGCATCCCGCCGGCTTCGATCACGTCCCCGGCCCGAGGAACAGCTCGTACGCCGGGTTGTCGGTTTCCTCGAAATACGGATAGCCCAGCGCGTCGAGCGAGCGTTTGAACTCCGCGCGCTGCTTGGCCGGCACCTGCAGACCGCACAACACGCGACCGTAGGCCGCGCCGTGGTTGCGGTAATGGAACAGTGAGATGTTCCAGCGCCCGCCGATCGCGTTGAGAAAGTCGACCAGCGCGCCCGGTCGCTCCGGAAACTCGAACCTGTAGAGGTGCTCGTTGGCCAGTCCCGGCACGCGCCCGCCGACCATGAAGCGCACGTGCATCTTGGCCATCTCGTTGCCGGACATGTCGACCACGGCGAACCCGTGGCTGCGCAGGTTGGCGATGATCGACTCGCGCTCGACGTGCCCTTCGGCCAGCTTGATGCCGGCGAACACGTGCGCGGCCGACTCGGACGAATAGCGGTAGTTGAACTCGGTGATGACGCGGCGACCGATCTGGCGCAGGAACTTCCGGAAACTGCCGGGCTGCTCGGGGATCGTGACCGCGAGCAGGCCCTCGGCCTCGTCGCCCAGTTCGGCGCGCTCGGCGATGTGGCGCAGGCGGTCGAAGTTCACGTTGGCGCCCGACACGATCGCGCACAGCGTCTTGCCGCTGGCGCCGTTCTCGATCACCCAGCGCTTGACGCCCGCGACCGCGAGCGCACCGGCCGGCTCCGGCACCGCGCGCTGCTCGTGGAACACGTCGCGGATGGCCGCGCAGATCTCGTCGATCGACACGCGCATCCAGCCATCGACCAGTTCGCGCGCGACGCGATACGTCTCCTTGCCCGCCTGCTTGACCGCCACGCCGTCGGCGAACAGGCCCACCTGCGGCAGTTTCACGCGACGTCCCGCGTCGAGCGCGCTGGCCATGCAGTCCGAATCGTCGGGCTCGACCGAGATCACCTTGGTGTGCGGACTGACGTGCTTGACCCAGGCCGCGATGCCGGCCAGCAGGCCGCCACCGCCGGTGCAGACGAACACGGCATCGAGCGTCGCGAGGTCCAGCGCGGCCATCTGCGAAAAAATCTCGCGCGCGATGGTGCCCTGCCCGGCGATGACCTCTGGATCGTCGTAGGGATGGATCAGCGTCATGCCGCGTTCGGCGGCGAGCTCCTCGGCGTGGGCCTGCGCGTCGTCGTAGGCGTCGCCGTGCAGGATCGCCTTGCCACCCAGCGCGCGCACCGACTCGACCTTGATCGTCGGCGTGGTGCGCGGCATGACGATCCACGCGGGAATGCCGAGCGTGCGTCCGGCAAGCGCCACGCCCTGGGCATGGTTTCCGGCCGAGGCGCAGATCACGCCGCGCGCGCGCGTCGAGGCGTCGAGCCCGGCGATCTTGTTGTAGGCGCCGCGCAGCTTGAACGAGTGCACCGGCTGCAGGTCCTCGCGCTTGAGCAGCACGGTATTGCCCAGACGGGCCGACATGCGCGGCGCCGGCAGCAGCGGCGTCACCTGCGCCACGGCGTAGATTCGTTCTGCGGCCTGCTCGATGCGACGTGCGTAACGCGTGGCAATCGGCGAGACGGGCGCGGACGCACCGCGGCGGGTGGATTTGCGGGAGGGGGACTTCACGGATCGACCGGACTTCAGGCCGGTTTCATGGGGTTGCGGGGGCCGTATGATAGCGGCCCTCCACCGCACCCCCTATTCGAATCCCGCGTCCGATGCCCGAAATCATTGCCTTCGTGGGCGGCGGCAACATGGCCACCAGCCTGATCGGCGGACTGGTCGCGGCCGGCCATGCGCCGTCGGCGCTGCGCGTCGCCGAACCCGACAGGGACCGCGCCGCGGCGCTGCGCACGCGTTTCGGCGTGACGGTCGAGGCCGAGGCACGCGCCATCGTCGGTGGTGCCGGCACCGTGGTGCTCGCGGTCAAGCCGCAGCAGATGGGCGAGGCGCTGCGCGGCCTCGCGCTCGATGCGGGCGCCTGCGTCGTGTCGATCGCTGCAGGCATTCGTCTGGATTTCCTGCGCCAGGCGCTGGGTCCGGACGCGCACTACGTGCGCAGCATGCCCAACACGCCCGCGCTGTACGGTTGCGGCATCAGCGGCCTGTACGCCGCGCCGCAGACGCCGGCGAGTGCCCGCGATCGCGCCGCACACGTGCTGCGTGCCGCCGGCGAGACCGTGTGGCTGGAACGGGAATCCGATCTCGACGCCGTCACCGCGGTCTCGGGCTCGGGTCCCGCCTACTTCTTCCTGCTGGTCGAAGCGATGCGCGACGCCGGCGTGGCGCTGGGCCTGTCGCCGCAGACGGCGGCACGGCTCGCCGCCCGCACCTGCGTGGGTGCCGCGCGCATGGTCGACGGCGGCACCACCGATGTCGCCGAACTGCGTCAGCAGGTCACGTCCAAGGGCGGCACCACCGAGGCGGCGCTCCAGCATTTCGAAGCCGCCGGACTGCGCGGCATCGTGCGCGACGCGCTGACCGCGGCGGCGCGGCGGTCGGAAGAACTGGGCGACCAGCTCGCCAAGGCTTCTCGTTGAACCGGGCTTCCGTCACCCCACCCTGTGCCCCGTCCAGGGTCTCCCCCCTCTCCCGCTGCGCGGGAGAGGGACATACGACTCGCTGCGCGAGATAAGAATTAATGGGCGCCAACGCGAACAACGCACTCACCTACCTGGTTTCGACGCTGCTGAACCTGTACCTGTGCGCGGTGATCCTGCGCATCGTGCTGGCCTGGGTGCGCGCCGACTTCTACAACCCGGTGTCACAGCTGGTGTGGAAGATCACGCAGCCCGTGCTCGCGCCGTTCCACAAGGCGGTGCCGCGCTGGCGACGGCTCGATACCGCCGCCATGCTCTACCTGCTGATCCTGGGACTGGTCTACGTCTACGTGACGATGTGGATGTTCGGCATCGGTCTGTCGGTGCTGTCCGCCGCGTTCTACGCGGCGCTCAAGATCATCGTGCTGGCCGCCAACCTCTATACCGTCGCGCTGACGTTCCAGGCGATCCTGTCGTGGTTCGGACCGGGCGTGAACAATCCGGCATCGAACATCCTGTGGAGCATGAACGAGCCGATCCTGCGGCCGATCCGGCGGCTGATTCCGCCGATCGCGGGGCTGGATCTGTCGCCGTTGTTCGCCATCATCCTGATGCAGGTGCTGGTGATGCTGGTGCCGCTGCCCAACATATTCCGCGTGGGCATTCTCGGCTGATGAACGACACGCCTGCCGCGCCGGCGACGATCGTTGTCGCGACGGACTCCGTCGGCGTCGTCGAACCGCGCCGCATCGCCATCGAGCAGCCGCTCAAACTCGACTGCGGACGCACGTTGCCGCGCTTCGACCTGATGCTGGAGACCTACGGCACGCTCAACGCCGATGCATCCAACGCGATCCTCGTGTGCCACGCGCTGTCGGGCGACCACCATGCGGCCGGCGTGCACGCGACCGACGATCGCAAGCCGGGCTGGTGGGACAACTGCATCGGACCGGGCAAGCCGATCGACACGCGGCGCTTCCACGTGGTGAGTCTCAACAATCTGGGCGGCTGCCGCGGCTCGACCGGTCCCAACACGTTCAACCCGGACACCGGCCGACAGTGGGGCCCCGACTTTCCGCTGCTCACCGTGCGCGACTGGGTCCGCTGCCAGGCGCTGCTCGCCGACGCGCTCGGGATTCGCCGTTGGGCGGCGGTGATCGGCGGCTCGCTCGGCGGCATGCAGGTGATGCAGTGGGCCATCGATCTTCCCGATCGCATCCGCAACGCCTGCGTGATCGCCGCCGCGCCCAAGCTCTCGGCGCAGAACATCGCGTTCAACGAGATCGCGCGCCAGGCGATCCTGTCGGATCCGGAGTTCCACGGCGGACGCTTCTACGAGCACGATGTCGTGCCCTCGCGCGGCCTCAAGCTCGCGCGCATGCTCGGCCACATCACCTACCTGTCCGACGCGGCGATGCGCAGCCGGTTCGGCTCGGAGCTCAAGCTCGCGGCGCCCTCGTTCAACTTCGACGTGGAGTTCGAGGTCGAAAGCTACCTGCGCCACCAGGGCCAGAGCTTCGTCGACCGCTTCGACGCCAACACCTATCTGCTGATGACCAAGGCGCTGGACTATTTCGATCCGGCACGCGACTACGGCGACTCGCTTGCACGCGCGTTCCGCCAGGCGCAGGCGCGCTTCCTGGTGATCGCGTTTTCGAGCGACTGGCGTTTCTCGCCGGCGCGGTCGCGCGAAATCGTGAAATCGCTGGTCGAGGCCGATCGTGACGTCAGCTACGCCCTGATCGAATCCCAGCTGGGTCACGACGACTTTCTGATGCCGATCCCGGCCTACCACGACGTGCTCGGCCGCTACCTGTCGCGCGTCGCCGACGAAGTGGAGCGCGCATGACACCGCCCTCCCCGCTCATCGACGGCGCCCTGCGTCCGGATCTCGCGGTGATCAGCGAGTGGATCGAACCGCACAGCCGCATCCTCGACCTCGGCTGCGGCGACGGCACCCTGCTCGACCATCTCGCGCGCACGCGCGACGTGCGCGGCTACGGTCTGGAGATCGATCCCGCCAAGCTCAGCGCCTGCGTGGCGCGCGGCGTCAACGCGATCCAGGCCGACGTCGACGACGGCCTTCGGGACTTCGGCACCGACTCCTTCGATTACGTTGTGCTGACGCAGACGCTGCAGGCGCTGGCGCGGCCGGACCTCGCGCTGACCGAGATCCTGCGCGTCGGCCGCAAGGCGATCGTGACGTTTCCCAACTTCGGCCACTGGCGCGTGCGCCTGCAGCTGATGGCGGGCCGCATGCCGTTGACGCCTTCGCTGCCGGACGAGTGGTACGACACGCCCAACATCCACCTGTGCACCGTCGACGATTTCGAAGCGCTGTGCGAATCGCGACGCTGGACCCGCCTGCGCCGCAGCCTGCTCGACAGCGCGCTGCGACAGGGCAAGCGCATCACCGCGTGGCCGAATCTGTTCGCGGAGGTTGCGCTATATCTGCTCGAGGACTGAGCCGGGGATTTCAAGGCGTGCCAGTGGCACGCCTTGCCCGGCGAAGGCTCGGGGCTGGGGCCCCGAGCACGCGTAGCGACGGGGATTTCAAGGCGTGCCAGTGGCACGCCTTGCCCGGCGAAGGCTCGGGGCTGGGGCCCCGAGCACCTAGCGGTTCAGCTGGACCGCGCCGCGACCGTCACCCGGTTCTTCCCCGTGCGCTTGGACTCGTACATCGCCGCGTCGGCGATCCGGATCAGGTCCTCCATCCGCTCCTCGTGCGACGGGCTCGGCGTGACCGCCGGATCGTACTCGGCGAACAGCGCGATGCCGATGCTGGCTCCAACCTGCACCTGCACCCGCCCGTCCTCCAGGTCCAGTTCGAACGGCTGACGCAGCAGATCGCACAGCTTCTGGCCGAGCCGCTGGGCTTCGCCGTCCGGCGCACCGTCCATGATGATGGCGAACTCGTCGCCGCCGAGTCGGGCACAGGTGTCCGACTTGCGCACGCCGTGCTCCAGGGAGGACGCGATCTTCTTGAGCGCCAGGTCGCCCGCCAGATGTCCGTAGCGATCGTTGATCGGCTTGAAGCCGTCGAGATCGATGTAGAGCAGCGCCAGGCGATCGTGGCGACGCTCGGATCGCGCCACGGCCTGCGACAGTCGATCCATGAACAGCAGGCGATTGGGCAGTCCGGTCAGCGCGTCGTGGCCGGCCTGGTGTCGCGCCAGTTCCTCGAGACGCTTGCGTTCGGCAACCTCGCGTTCGAGCTCGGCGTTGCGTTGGCCGAGCACGTCGAGCAGGTCGCGCATCATGCGCTTGCCGTTGTAGAGCTCCAGGAACACGCGGACCTTCGACAACAGCACGACATCGTTCACCGGCTTGGCGATGTAATCGACCGCGCCGTGCTTGTAGCCCTTCAGCCGATTGAGGTCATCGCCGTAGGCGGCGGTGACGAAGATGATCGGGGTGTCACGTGTGCGGGTCTCTTCGGACAACAGCGCCGCGACCTCGAATCCGTCGATGTCGGGCATCTGCACGTCGAGCAGGATCAACGCGAACTCGTGGTCGAGACAGGCGGCCAGCGCCTCGTTGCCCGACGCCGCTTCGATCACGCGCGCGCCGGAGTTGCGCAGGAGTCGGCGCATCGCGACCAGATTGGCCGGGGTGTCGTCGACCACCAGGATCTTGGGCAGTTCGGCCAGATCGGGCAGCGTCGCCGCCGGTGCGACGTTCTCGCCATTCATCGGCACAACAACCGGTTCAGCAACGGACCGATCTCCTGCAAGGACAGGACGTGGTCGGCGCCCGCGCGTCGCAGCGTGGCCTCCGGCATCTCGCGCATCTCGGCTTCCTCCGGTTTCTGGACGACGGCCAGTCCCCTTCGACTGCGGATCGCCGCCATTCCGGCGGCGCCATCCTCGTTGGCACCGGTGAGTACGATCCCGATCAATCCGCCTCGCCAGACATCGGCGGCAGATGTGAACAGAACATCGGCGGAAGGTCTCACATGGCAGACCTTCTCGTCCATGCTCAGCGCAGCGCGCGGACCTGGCTCCACCAGCAGGTGATAACCGGGCGGCGCAAGGTACGCGCATCCATTCACGAGCGGCTGCCGCGACTCGGCTTCGACGACCGGAATGGCACTGCCGGCGGCCAGCACGTCGCACAGCGCCTGGGCGTTCTCCGACGCGGTGTGCTGCACGATCACCACCGGCGCGGCGATGCGCGGATCGACCGCACGAAGCACGGCGCGCAAGGCTTCTATTCCGCCGGTCGAGGCGGCGATGACCACGGCCTCGTAGCGCCTACGGCGCACGTATCACGCGCCGATAGATCGGACTGCCGGGCGCCAGACGCTCGAAGTCCTGGTCGACCGCGGTGTACGCGAGCGACTCCTTGCTGCCCAGGCACAGGAAGCCGCCGTGCACCAGGCTGTCGCGGAACAGGCGCAGCGCGCGATCCTGCAATTCGTCGCCGAAGTAGATGAGCACGTTGCGGCACACGATCAGCTGCATCTCGCCGAACACGCCGTCGCTCACCAGGTTGTGGTTGGCGAACGTCACGCGCCGACGCAGCGACTCGTCGAGCTTGATGCGCTGGTAGCGCGCGATGAACCAGTCCGACAGCGAACCGGTGCCGCCGGCCTTCAGGTAGTTGTCGGAATAGGTTCGGGCGTCGTGCAGCGGGTAGATGCCCTCCTCGGCCCGCGTCAGCGCCTCGTCGCTGAAATCGGTCGCGAAGATGTGCGCGCGGTCGTACAAGCCGCACTCGCGCAGCACGATCGCCAGCGAATACACCTCTTCGCCGTGCGCGCACCCGGCCTGCCACACGTTGATCACCGGCCAGGTCGCGAGCACCGGCATCACCTCGCTGCGCAGCAGGCCGAAGACGCGCGGGTCGCGGAACATCTCCGACACCGGCACCGACAGGCGCGCGATGACCTCGCGAACGAACCCTTCCTCGTGCAGCAGGCGCTCGATGAGCTGCGTCAGCGAGCCGGCCCCGACCGCGGCCTGCAAGGCCAGCACGCGACGCTTGAACGACGCCGGTGCATAACCCGAGAAGTCGTAGCCGTGGCGCATGCGCAGCGCTTCCCGGAACAGCGTGATCTCGACGTCCTGAAGGTCCGAAGGATGCATGGGCCGCCTGCGTCAGGCCCAGACCTGCAACAGCGAGATCAGCTGCTCCATGTCGATCGGCTTGGGGCAGTAGTCGTTCGCGCCGGCCTCGAGACATTTCTCGCGGTCGCCCTTCATCGCCTTGGCCGTGACGGCGATGATCGGCAGGCGCCGCCACTGCTCCACCGCGCGGATGCGGCGGATCGTCTCGTAACCGTCCATGCCGGGCATCATCACGTCCATCATCACCAGATCGATCGGCGGCGATCCGTTCTCGCCCTCGGCGCGGGCTTCGAGCTGCGCCAGCGCCTTGTGACCGTCCTGCGCCATGACCACGTTGATGCCGCGTGAGCGCAGCGCCTTGGACAGCGCGAAGACATTGCGCATGTCGTCGTCGACCACCAGCACGGTCTTGCCCGCGAGCGCGCCGGCGCCGGCCTGCGCGCCGGCCTGGGCGGGTGCGGCGGCGCCGGAACCCGCAGCCGGTTTTTCCAGCGCGTGCAGGAACAGGTGCACCTCGTCGAGCAGGCGTTCGGATGATCGTGCGCCCTGGATCACGATGCTGCCGGCGTGCTCACGCAGGCGCAGCGCCTCCTCTGCCGACAGGTCGCGCCGCGAGTGGATCACCACCGGCGGCAGGCGCGCGCCCGTCTCCGAAACGCGCGCAAAGAAATCGAGATCGCTCATGTCCGGAAGATCCGGATCCATCACCAGGCCGTCGAAACCCGATTCCTCGAGCCGCGCCAGCGCCTGCGCGGCGCTTTCCGACTCGACGATCTCCGCGTCCTCCGACTCCAGTGCCGCGAGAATGCCGGCGCGCGATTCGGGATCCGAGACGAGCACCAGCAGGCGACGACGACGCGGCGCACCGCCCGCACCGACGCGCTCGAGCGCCTCGAGCACCGCTTCGCGCTCGACCGGCTTCTGCAGGAACCCCACCGCACCCAGCGCGCGGCCGCGTTCCGACTCTTCGTCGCCGGAGATGACGTGCACCGGCACGTCCCGCGTATGCGGATCGGCCTTGAGCTGTTCGAGCACGTCCCAGCCCGAGATATCCGGCAGGCCGATGTCGAGCAGGACGCCGAACAGCCGTCGCTGGCGCGCGATGCGCAGCGCTTCGGAGCCGCTGCCCGCGACGACGACCTCGAGGCCGCGCCGCGCCGCGATGTCGCCGAGCACGCGCGCGAAGATCGCATCGTCCTCGACGATCAACAGCGCCGGCGCACCACCGGGCGGCGACAGCGCCTCCGGGCGCAGCACCACGGCGGGTGCCGCGAAAGAGCCCGCCTCGCGCACGGGCGTTCCCGGCACCAGCGAACCGGCTCCCGCAGGCGGCTCGACCGGCAGATGGACCGTGAACGTCGAACCCTTGCCCTGTTCGCTGCGCGCCTTGACCTCGCCGCCGAGCAGCGCGGTCATGCCGCTGACGATCGACAGTCCCAGACCGGTGCCGCCATACCGCCGGCTGGTGCTGCTGTCGGCCTGCTCGAAGGCCTGGAACACGCGCTCGAGCTGCGCGGTCGGAATGCCGATGCCGGTGTCGCGCACGCTCAGCGCCACACCGGCGGCGCCGGCCACGCGCGCCGGGAACGCCGACAGCTCGATCTCACCCGTGTGCGTGAACTTGAAGGCGTTGGAGAGAAGGTTCGACAGGATCTGCACCAGCCGCGCGCCGTCGGTGTGCAGGATCTCCGGGGTACCGGGCTCCACGTGCATGAGGAACTTCAGTCCTCGATCTCCCGCCAGAGGGCGGAAGCGTTGCACCATCGACTGCAGGCAGTCGGTGACCTTCACCGGCTCGATCACCACCGCCATCTTTCCGGCTTCGACCTTGGACAGGTCGAGAATGTCGTTGATCAGGTTGAGCAGGCTGCGGCCGCTGTCGTGCATGATCCGCGCCGATTCGACCTGTTCCGCATCGAGATTGCCCTCGGTGTTGTCGGCCAGCATCTTCGAGAGGATCAGCATCGAGTTCAGCGGCGTGCGCAGCTCGTGCGACATGTTGGCCAGGAATTCGCTCTTGTAGCGGCTGGCCTGTTCGAGATCCGATGCCTTGCGCTCGAGATCGCTGCGCGCGGCTTCGAGTTCGTCCTGGCGCTGATGCAGCGCCACGGTCTTTTCCTCCAGCGCGCTGTTGGTGATGCGCAGCTCTTCGGCCTGCGCGCGCAGTTCCTCTTCGGACACGCGCAGCCTGCGGCCCTGCTCCTCGAGCTGTTCGCCGCGCGAGCGCAAGGCCTCGTTGGCGGCACGCAGTTCCTCGCCGGTGGCGCGCAGCGTTTCCTGGCGCGAGCGCAGCTCTTCGGTCATCGCGCGGCTCTGCTCGAGCAGCTCGCGCGTGCGCACGCTGCGCGACAGCGACTGCCAGGCCAGTCCGGTCGTGACCAGCACCTGTTCCAGCAGTTCGCGATGCGATGCGCTGGCTTCGCGCAGCAATCCGATCTCGAGCACCGCAACGGTTTCGCCGCGCGCCGTCAACGGCGCGAACAGCACGGCCGCCGGCCTGGCGGCGCCGAGCCCGGACACGATCTGCAGATAGCCGTCCGGCACCGGAGCGACCTGGATCAGTCGACGCTCCACCATCGACTGACCGACCAGCCCTTCGCCCAGGCGGAAACGTCGTCGCCGCGCGGCTTCGTCGGGCAGGCCGTACGCGGCGCACCACTCGAGCTGCGCCGCCTCGTCGTTCCACCGGTAGGCCAGCCCGTAACCGGCTTCGAGCGCCGGACACAGGCGACTGAGCAGCGTCATCCCGAAACTGCCATCGCTGTCGGCGTGCTGGAGCGCGCCGACGATCGCCGCCGACTGTTCACGCACCCAATCCGTGCGGCGCTGCTCCGCGCTGGTGTCGCGCAGCTGTTCGAAGGCGGCGGCCAGCGTGCCGACCTCGTCGCGCCGACCCAGGTGGGGCACGTCGACCGCTTCTCCGGTGATCAGGCGCGGCACCAGTTCGGCCAGACGCGCCAACGGTTCGCCGAGCACCCGGTTGATCAGCGCCACGGCGTACAGGCCGGTGATCCAGCCGAGCACCAGCAGGCCCACGGTCAGGCCCAGCAGCACGCGTTCGATCCGTGAGACGGCGGCCGCGCGCTCGAGCAGCAGCGCGCGCTCGACGCGGGTCATCTCGTCGCACAGCTTCCTGACCGCATCGATGCGGCGCTTGCCGGCGCCGCTGGCGACCGATTCCACGGCCTGCGACCGCGTCTCCGGCCGGCTGGCATGCGCGATGTTCTGGGTCGCGGCGTCGGTCTGCCACTCCGACATCAGCGAGGTGATGCGCGCGAAACGCTCGAGCTGGTCGGGGTTGTCCTCGATCAGGCGGCGCAGACGCACCGAGGTGTTCTCGAACTCGACGACGGCGGTGCGATACGGCTCGAGGAAGCGCTCCTGCGCGGTGATGACGTAGCCGCGCACGCTGGACTGCTGCTCGATCGCCTGCGCCTGGATCGACCCGATCTGCTCGATCACCCGGTGCGTGTGCTCGGTCCAGCGGCGCGCCTCGCTCATCCGGTCGAGCGCCACCAGCACCGCCACCGAGCCGCTGGTGAGCAGCGCGAGCTGCACGGCGAATACCGCGCCGAGCTTGCCGCGCACGGCCAGCGACTCGAACCAGCGCGGCGCGCTGCGGATCAAACGCCCCTGCCTTCGACGGCACCCAGCTTGGCGCGGATGTAGTCCGCGTGGGAGACGTACAACAGGTCGGCGACCTTGCGCAGCAGGTGTTCCTCGTGCGGATCGACGCGGCCGTCGGCCGCGGCGACCTTCCACATCCACTCCATGAGCGCCCGCTTGTCGTCCGGCGTCAGCTCCGAGTTCAAGCGCGACACCGGCCCATGCAACGAGACGGCCGAAGACGCGCTCTCGGTGGCCTGGCTCATCAGCCGCTCCACCTCCGCGTCGTCGAGGCCGGACTGCGTGCGCAGCGCCGCTCGGATCTCGTCGAGTTCGGCCGGCTGCTTGTCGAAGTCGGCACGCGCGCATTCGAGCAGCAGCACCGCGATGGCGACGTCGCGCGGCGGATGCGCCTCGGCCTGCGGCCTATCGAGGTTCGACAGCCAGCGTTTCCAACTCATTCGATCAGAACGCGAAGCCGAACCGCAGATTGAACACGTCGCGATCGCCGATGCGCTCGTACTCGGGCGTCAGTCCGATGAGCGCCGACAGGCGCAGGCCCACGAAGAAGCGCGTGTCGTCGATCTTTTCCTTGTCCAGTCCGAACGCCGAATCGGGCTTTAGCTCGCTCCACACCTGGCCGACGCCCGCGTACGGCGTCAGCGGTCCGAATCCCTTCGAGATCGCGATCTCGATGCCGTAGGAATCGAAGTCGACCTCGTCGACCCCGTCGAGTTTCGAATAGCTGCCGCGAAGGCCGATCGCCGGCGTGGCCACGCCTCCTTCGAGCAGCGCGTAGCGGATCTCGGCGCCCAACATCTCGACGTCGGATTCCGGCACCCACGCATAGCTCGCGCCGACGTCGATGCCCAGCGGCAGACCCTTCTGCGCCACGACCCCGACCATGCCGATCTCGTCGATGTCCTCGCCGGTGACGCGCTGCCACGCACCGGCACTCTCGGTCTCGAGATAAGAGGCATATACGCCGATGCCGAATCCGGTCAGGCCCATCGGCTCGGCCGGTGTGAGGGTCTTGGAGTTGAGAAGCGCCGCGACGTCCTCCGCGACGCTCTCGAAATCCTCCTGCGTCGCACCGGGCTGGATCTCGAAATCGAAGTCCAGTCCCGCATGGGCACCAGGTGACAGCATCAGGAGAAAAAGTGCGGCGGCCCCGGTCTTGTGGCGATGAAACGGCTGCATGGTCGGCTCCTGTTCGTTCGAAGGATCGTGGTCGTCGCCAGAGTATAGGAACGCGGTCGAGGCGCGATCGAGGCGCGGGCGCGGGCACGCGGCGTGCAATCCGGACCCGCCGCGCCACTCAGGTCCAGTGATCGGCCAGGAAGCCCTGCATCGCGTTGCGCACTTCGTCGAGACGGCCGTGAAAGAAGTGACCTGCGCCGTCGACGGTGACGCGCTGCGGCGGCGGATCGTAGGTATCCAGGATCGCGGCCGTCTCCTCGTACGACACCGTGTCGTCGTCCCGCGAATGCAAAACCAGCCACGGACAGCCGGGGTGCGGCGGCGGCGCCGCATCGTCGAAGTAGCGCCCGAACGGCGGCGCGATGCTGACCAGCGCGGCGGCCCCTGCCCGCGAGGCCGCCTGCAGGCTCACGAACGCGCCGAACGAAAAGCCCGCCAGCAGCAGCGGCTGGCCGGGCTGCAGCGCGCGGAGCCAGTCGACCACGGCAAGGCAGTCGTCGACCTCGCCCCGCGCCGAATCGTGCGTGCCCTGGCTGTTGCCCACGCCGCGGAAATTGAAGCGCGCGGCAACCAGGCCGTGCGACAGCGCGGTCGAGGCCAGCGTGTAGACCACCTTGTTGCTCATCGCCCCGCCGTAGAGGGGATGCGGATGACAGGCCACCGCCACGCCGCGCACGGGCTCGCGCGGTACCGCCACGTGGCATTCGAGATCGCCCGCCGGACCCGCCACCAGCCCCTGTGCGGACTGTCCCGGAGCCGGCAACGACGCCAGGCGCATCAGAGGTCGGCGCCCCAGCGCCGCCGCGGCTTGCCGCGAACCACCAGCGGAATCAGAACGCCGGCGAGCAGCCCCGCGACGAACAGGCCGGCACCGGTGACCATCACGGCGGTTTCGGCCTCGGCTGTCGCCGGCGCTTCGTCGGCGTCCGCGTCTTCGTCCGCGGGTGCGCTGGCGGCCCCCGCAGGGGCCTGACTGCGCGCGGCGACGGCCTCGCGCAGGCGCGCGTTGTCGTTTTCGAGCTTGCGCACCGTCGCCTGCTGTTCGGCGAGCTGCGATTGGATGGCGGCGAGGCGTTCGCGCGCGGCAGGTTCGGTCGACAGGTAACGCGCCAGCACCCAGCCCTCGCGGCCGGGTCCGACGCGGACGCGCGCGTAACCGCTGGCCGAGTCTTCCTCTATGAGTTCGACCTTGGTTCCCGATTTGAGCAACGCGGCGACGGGCGAGCTCATGCCCTTTTCCTCGCGCAGCGTGATCGCGGTTTCGTCGCTGATGTAGCGCGTGGCGCCGGACTGGGCCCACGCGCACGAGCCGAAGAGCATCAGGCAGAGGGTCAGGCAGAGCGGGCGTGCAACGTCGACGCGAAGGTCCATGGAACGGTCGGCAGGCAGGAGCGGCGATTCGGTGGCCTCCGGCAGCGCATCGTGGTGCGTGCGTCGGGCCGCAGCAGTCTAATGCGAGTGCTCCCCCCTTGCCGTTTCGCAAGGAAGCGGCGAGCCTTGCGCCGCTCGTTTTCCCTTCCCTCCATGACCCTTACCGACACCCGCGCGGGCGCGACGCTGCGCGCCCGCCTCGCCCTCGATCCGCGAGGTCTGGCGCTGCTGCGCGCCGGCCTCGGACTGCTGTTCGCCATCGACGCCGCACTGCGCCTCTGCGCGGCCGGCGCCCTGTACACCGACGCCGGCCTGCTGCCGCGCGCCGACGCGGTGGATCTGCAGGGACCGCTGCAATGGTCGCTGCACCTGGCCAACGGCAGCCTGGCGTTCGCGCTGGCGATGGGCGTGCTGCAGCTGCTCGCCGCGCTCGTCCTGGCCGTCGGTTGGCGCTCGCGCGTAGCGGGCGCACTGCTCTGGGTGCTGGTGGTCTCGGCCTTCGCGCGTCACCCCGCGGTGGTCGGTGCCTCCGATCTGCTGATGCTGTCAGTGGCGAGCTTGGGCCTGCTGATGCCCTGGAATCGGCGCTGGAGCGTGGATGGCGCGCTCGCGCCGGAGACGCACGAGGACGCTGCCGGATCCTGGCCCGATCTGGCCCTGCGCATGTTCGCGGCGCTGCTCCCGGCGTTTCTGGCACTGGCGACCGTGGATGCCGCTGGCGGCCTGGCCGGCTTGCTGGCGAGCGAGCACGCCAATGCACTGGGACACGCGTGGGCGGCGCGCCTGCCGGGGTCGCTCGGCGTGCTCGAGACCGCGCTACGCGGCATGGCGGTGCTGATCGTGCCGCTGGCGCTGTGGCCTTCGACCTGGGCGCATCGCGCCGCAGCCGCGCTGTACGCGTCGCTCGCGCTGCTGGCCTTGCTGCTGCTGCACGCTGGCGCCCTGCCGTGGCTGGCACTGCTGTGCGCCGGCCTGCTCGTCGACGGCGCGTCGTGGAATCGTCTGCGCGGCGCTGCCGATCAGCCGGAACTGCGCCTCCACTACGATCGCAACACGCCCGGCGCCGCGGGTCTGGCGCGACTGCTCGACGTGTTCCTGGGCCTGCCACGCACGCAGGTGGGCCCTGCGCAGGACAACGCGCGCGCCGCGCGCCTGCTCGACTCGGGCCCGCTGCTGGTGGTGATCGATCGCGACGAGCAGGCGCACCTGGATGCCGCGGGCATCGTGGTGCTGCTGCGCCGCTCGCCGCTGCTGGCGCCGCTGCGCCCGCTGCTCGCCGCGGGCCTCGGCTCCGCGCTGGCCGCCGCGGTGCTGGCATTGCGTCGCGTCGGCGTCTGCGCAGCGCGCATCGGCGTCGATCCGGTCCGTGCATGCCGGTGCGCGGGCGTCGCGTCCGTCACCGCGCTGGCCCTGTTCGCGCTGCTGTGCGGGTCGAACGCAGCGGCGGCCGGACTGCTGCCGCGCGCGATGGGCCGCGTGGTGGGCGTGCCGCTGCAGGCGATCGGGCTGGATCGCGCCTGGCTCGACGCGCTGCCTTCGATCGACGGCGCGCGGCACTGGATCACCCTCGTCGGCGAGCGCGTCGACGGCGGCGAAGTGGACGCCACCGACGCGCGGCTGCGCGCCGCGGACTACGCGTCCAGACCCCTGCCCTGGTTCGCCGGGCCGCACGCGCGCGCCTTCGCCGCAACGCTCGCGCAACCCGGAGCGAGCGCCGGTGTGCGGGTGGCCCTGGCTCGGCATCTGTGCGAGGAGCACGCCGGCACGCTGGCGCGCGTGCGCGTCACCTCGATGGTGCGCGAGGCCGGCGCGGCGATCGCCGAGCAGCGCGTGCTGCTGCGGTACGAGTGCGGGCCCGACGAATGATCATCGGCGGCGCTCCACTTGTTGCGCGGGGCATCGATCGCCACTGGCGTTCGATGAAAAAATCCCCCGCTCGATGATCGACATCGGGGCGAATCTGGCGCACGACAGCTTCGATGGCGACCGCGAAGCCGTTCTGCAGCGCGCGTGGGACGCCGGCGTCGAGGCGATCGTCGTGACCGGCAGCTGCGCCGCCAGCTCGCGCCGCGCGCTCGAGATCGCGCGCGCGCATCCCGGCCGGCTCCACGCGACCGCGGGCCTGCATCCGCATCACGCGGCGGACTGGAGCCCGGCGCACGCCGCGCTGTTTCGCGAGCTGGCGCAGGATCCGGCGCTGGTGTCGCTCGGCGAATGCGGACTGGACTACTTCCGCGATCTGTCGCCGCGACCGGTGCAGCGCGCGGCCTTCGAGGCGCAGCTGGAGCTGGCGGTGGAACTGCGCCGACCGCTGTTCCTGCACCAGCGCGACGCGCACGCCGACTTCCTGGCGATCCTGCGCGACCATCGTTCGCGCCTGGGCGCGGTGTGCGTGCACTGCTTCACCGACACGCACGCGGCAGCCGAGGACTATCTCGCTCTCGACTGCCACATCGGCATCACCGGCTGGATCTGCGACGAGCGTCGCGGCCGTCACCTGCTGCAGATCGTTCCGCAAATCCCGGCGGACCGGCTGCTGCTGGAGACCGACGCGCCCTACCTGCTGCCGCGCACGGTGCCCAAGGCGCAGCAGCCGCGCGACGGCCGGCGCAACGAGCCCGCGTACCTGCCCTTCGTCGTGCGCGCGGTCGCGGCGGCGCGGGTCGAGTCGGTCGACACGGTCGCGCGCAATAGCGCGGATGCCGCGCGCGCCTTCTTCGGGATCGGGTGAAGGTGCGACTCAGGACGTGCAGCTGCCCTTGATCGGCGGCGGCGGCTCGATGGCGGTCTTGCCCGCACGCAGATCCGCCAGCGAGATCCGGCCGATGGCGGTGTCGGTGAGGCTTCCCAGGTACAGCATGCCGTCGCGTTCGATCACGCTGGTCACCGGGCCGAAGGCGCCATCTCCGGCGTAGCGATACTGCTCGACCACCTTGCCGTCGAGATCCAGGCCTAGAACGAAACCCTGGCGCGCGCCCTTGGGCAGCCACGCCACCGGCAGCCGCGCGATCACCGAGCGCAGAAACGGAACCGGACCCAGCGCGTCGATCATCGGGTCCCGCGGACCGAACAGCGCGACCCAGAAACGGTCGCTGCCGTTGAACGTGATGTTGTCCGGCAGTCCCGGCAGGTTGTCGACAAATGTATCGACCTGTCCCGAGCGCTCGCCTTTCATCCAGTAGCGCTTGATGCGGTAGGCGGTGGTCTCGTTGACCAGCACGTACTGCTCGTCGGGTCCGATCGTCACACCGTTGGCGAACTCGAGCTGCGCGAGCACGGTCGCCGAGGCTTTCTGCTGGGGGTCGTACAGGAACAACCGGCCGCGACCACCGTGCTCGAGCGCATCGAGCACGAGGCGGTCGTATGTGAACTTCCACGAGGCGTCCGAGAAGAACACGCGGCCGCGCGCGTCGAGGTCCAGGTCGTCGGCGATGCCCACCGGCCAGCCGTCGACTTCCTTGTCCAGCAGTTCGAGCTTGCCGTTGCCGTCGATGCGCAACAGCCCCTTGACGAGATCGGCGACGATCACGCTGCCGTCGGCCTGCACTTTCAATCCGCCGGGTCGTCCGCCGGTATCGACGAGCACGCGGCAATCGCTGCCGTCGACCGCCATCGAGACGACGCGACCGTCCTCCAGCCCGGTATACAGGCGACCGTTCGCATCGAAGGTGATCGCCTCGGGTCCGACCACGCCGCCATCGGCGATGCGCTGCACGCCGCGCAGCGCGTCGTCCTTGGCGTACAAGCCTTCTTCCATCGACGGCGCCTCCGGCGGATTCCACGCGACCGGACTGATATCGGCCGGCCAAGCCACGAGATAGAGCACCAGCAGCAGCGGAAGGATCCAGGCGAGGCGTTTCAAGCGCGTCAATCCATGCGTGGAGAAGTGGAACCGGATTGTGCCCCAAGGTCCGCGGAGCCGCGGTTACACTCGCCCAGGCTACGGCCCACGAGAACGCACAAAAGGGGACTCTCGATGAGCGAAATGAACACGCCGGTCGACATGCTGCTGAAGTGGTCGCGCGAGCGCGGTGACAAGGTCTGGCTGGTGCAGCCGCGTGGCGGTGAAACGCTGACCTGGACGTGGAAGCAGGTCGAGACCGAAGCGCGGCGCATGGCCGGAGCGTTGCTCGCGATGGGCCTGAACCGCGGCGATCGCGTGGCGATCTCGGGCCGCAACACCGCGCACTGGTTCCTGTCGGACATGGCCTGCGGCTTCGCCGGCCTTGTCGCGGTGGGCCTGTACCCCAAGCAGTCGCCCGACGCGGTGACCTTCATCCTCAAGCACAGCGACGCCAAGGTGCTCTTCCTTGGTCCGATGATGGATCAGGAGGAATTCATGGGCGCGGTGCCCAAGGATCTGCCAACCATCGGGTTCCCCTATCCGGACACGCCGTCCGCGCAGCAGCAGTGGAGCGACGTGATCGCCAAGGCCGCGCCGGTCGACGGCTACCAGCGTCCCGCACGCGACGATCTCGCCGCCCTGATCTACACCTCGGGCACCACCGGCAATCCCAAGGGCGTGATGATCACCTGGGGCAACCTGGTGTTTGCCGCCGCCCAGACGCTCAAGCTGATGCCGGCTCAGGGCGAGGAGCGCTTCTTCTCCTACCTGCCGTTGGCGCACGCGTTCGAACGGGGCGCGGTGCTGGGCCTTTCGGCCTACCTGGGCGCCGAGGTGCATTTCCTCGAGCAGCTCGACAAGCTCGCCGAGCAGCTGCCCAGGGTCGCGCCGACGCGCTTCTACGGTGTTCCGCTCGTGTACGGACGCTTCCAGTCCGGCGTGCTGCGCAAGATGCCGCAGGACAAGCTCGCGCGACTGACCTCGATCCCGATTCTCGGCGGCATCGTCCGCAGGAAGATCCTCAGGACGCTGGGACTGCACAACGCGCGATACATCTTCTCCGGCGCGGCACCGCTGCCGATCTCGGTGATGGAGTGGTTCAAGCAATACCTGAAGCTCGATCTGCTGCAGGGCTACGGCATGACCGAGAACAGCATCTACGCAACCGCCAATCTGCCGCACCAGAACCGCATCGGCTCGGTCGGCAAGCCCTTGCCCGAGTCCGGGTTCAAGCTGTCGGCCGAAGGCGAGATCCTGTTCAAGCACGCCGGCGTCATGGCGGGCTACTACAAGGAGCCCGAGAAAACGCGCGAGACGTTCACCGAGGACGGCTACCTGCGCACCGGTGACAAGGGCCGCGTCGATGACGATGGCTACGTCTACATCACCGGCCGCGTGAAGGACATCTTCAAGACGCTGAAGGGCAAGTACGTGTCCCCGGCTCCGATCGAAGGCGCGCTCGCGCGCAACGTCGACATCGATCAGCTGTGCCTGGTCGGCAGCGGCCTGTCGCAGCCGCTGATGCTGGTGTCGTTGCTGCCCGGCGTGGAGAAGCACAAGTCGCGCGAGCAGCTCGAAAAGGAACTGATCGCCGACATGAAGATCGTCAACGAAAAACTCGAGCCGCACGAGGCGATCGCCAAGGTCGTCGTGGTCAAGGACCCGTGGACGATCGACAACGGGATCATGACGCCGACCATGAAGGTCAAGCGCAACGAGATCGAAAAACGCTATGCGGCGCTGATCGAGGCCGAAGGCGCCACGCGCACGCAGATCGCGTGGGAGTAGGCGGACCCGAACGCCGTCCGGGTCAGGGTTTCAAGGCCTGCAGCTCGCGTTCGAATTCGTCCATCCCCGTGGCGGCGAATACGCGGTCGACCTTCGCGCGCAGGTCGCCGACCTCCGACTCGCGTACCGCGCGCTTGACCTCGAGCACGTTGGCCGGGTGCATCGAGAACTCGGTCAGGCCCAGGCCGAGCAGCAGGCGCGTGTAGCGCACGTCGCCGGCCATCTCGCCGCACATCCCCACTTCGATGCCGGCGGCGTGGCCGGCCTCGATGGTCATGCGGATCAGGCGCAGCACCGCCGGATGCAGCGGGTCGTAGAGGTAGTTGACCTCGTCGTCCACGCGATCGATCGCCAGCGTGTACTGGATCAGATCGTTCGTGCCGATCGAGAAGAAGTCGACCTCGCGCGCCAGCAGGGGCGCGGCGATCGCGGCGGCCGGAACTTCGATCATCGCGCCCACCGGGATATGGTCCGCCACCTTCCTGCCTTCGCGCGCCAGCTCCGTGCGACAGGCCGAGATCAGGGTCCTGGCCTGCCGCAGCTCGGCCAGGCTCGAGATCATCGGCAGCATGATGCGCACCTGTCCGTGCGCCGAGGCGCGGAGCAAAGCACGCATCTGCACGCGAAACAGTTCCGGCTCCTTGAGGCACAGCCGGATCGCGCGCAGACCCAGCGCCGGGTTGTTCGGCGTCGGCCCGTGGCGCTGGCCCGAATCGACCTGCTTGTCGGCACCCAGGTCGAGCGTGCGGATGGTGATCGGCCCCTTCACCGCGGAAACCACGCGCGAGTACGCCTCGTACTGCTCCTCCTCGGTCGGCAGGCCCTTCCGGTTCATGTACAGAAACTCGGTGCGATACAGGCCCACGCCGGCCGCGCCGTTGGCTTCGGCCTCCTGCGCATCCTCCGGCAGCTCGATGTTGGCCTGCAGGCGCACGCCGACCCCGTCGCGCGACAGCGCCGGCTTGTCGCGCAGGGACTGCAGCAGACGGCGATCCTCGGCCTGCTGATCCTGCTTGCGCCGGTAGTGATCGAGCGCCTTGGCATCGGGATCGGCAAGCACGTGTCCGTGCTCGCCGTCGACGATCACCGTCTCGTTCTCGCGCAGCAGCTTGCGCGCGTTGTGCAGACCCACGACCGCCGGTATGCCCAGGCTGCGCGCGAGGATCGCGGTGTGCGACAGCGGACCGCCGTACTCGGTGACGATCGCCAGCATCGACTGCTGCGATAGCAGGATGATGTCGGCCGGCGTGATGTCGTCGGATACGATCACGCAGGGCTCGGTCAGGCCCGCGTCCGGCAGCGCCCGCTCGGACTTGGTGAGCACGCGCTGTACGCGGCTGACCACGTGTTCGACATCGTCGCGCCGCGTGCGCAGGTACGGGTCCTCCATCTGCTCGAACACCGCCACCAGCGCGTCGCGCGATCGACGCAGCGCCGCTTCGGCATTGATGCCCAGCGTGCGGATGTGGCCGACGGTGGCGTCGACCAGCGAACGGTCGTCGAGCATCAACAGGTGCGTGTCGATGAACGCGGCGATGTCGCCCGGCGTTCCCGGCGGAATGCGGCTGCGCACCTCGTGCAACTGCGCCAGCGCCTGGTTCTGCGCGTCGCGAAACCGCTCGACCTCGCGATCCAGTTCCTCCGGGGTCACCGCGTACTCGGCGATCTCCAGGTCGCCGCCGTGCAGCTTCTGCACGCGCGCGATCGCGATGCCGCGCGAGACACCGATTCCGGAAAGCCAGAGGGACATGGGGGCGGGCGTTAGGCGTTGGGCGTCAGGCGGCGGCCCACACCTGCAGCGAGCGGAGCGAGCGTCCCAACGCCTACCGCCTGCTTTTTCACGCCTCTTCTCCGAACCGGTCCGCGATCAGGCCGCACAACTCGTCGAGTGCCTTTTCCGCATCCTCGCCTTCCACGATCAGCGTGATCTGGCTGCCCTGCGCGGCCGCGAGCATCATCACCCCCATGATCGACTTGCCGCTGACCTCGCGCGCGTCCTTGCGCACGCGCACGTCGCTGGAGAACTTGCTCGCCAGCGTGACGAGCTTGGCCGCCGCCCGCGCGTGAAGCCCGAGGCGGTTGACGATGTCGACGGTGCGTTCCATGGGGCGGTAATCAGTGGTCAGTGGTCAGTGGTCAGTAGGCAAATCAACGATCGACAGAACCAAACCGTGCAAGCACGCGACGACGGCCCCCTCGCCCACGGACCGTCAGCCACTGCTTTTCGGACAGAGAATGATGCCGCGCTGGCCGCCTTCGACCGCCAGACGCGCGAGTTCGTCCACCGCGGCTTTCGGATAATTGAAGACGCGCACCAGCATCGGCAGGTTCAGGCCCGACACGACCGGCGAGCCATGGATCGCCGAGAGCTTGTTGGCGATGTTGCTGGGCGTCGAACCGAATGCATCGGTCAGCAGCAGCACGCCGGCGCCGGTGTCCAGACGCTCGATCATCTTGCTGCCCTGGTTGATCAGCACCTCGTGCGCCTGTACGCGGCGCACTTCGAGCACGTCGGCGGGTACCGGCAGCTCGCCGATCATGTCGCGCATGCAGTCGAGCATGAAGTGCCCGAGCTTGCCGTGCGTGACCAGCAGGATTCCGACGCTCATCGATCTATCTCAGTTCCTTGTGCTTGACGATCACGGGATCGAAGGATTTGCGGAAGTGGCGCGCCAGGCGCTCGACCAGGTACACGCTGCGGTGCTGGCCGCCCGTGCAGCCCACGCCGATCGTGACATAGGCACGATCCTGTCGACGGAACGCCGCCAGCCACGGCTCGAGGAACTCGCGGATGTCGCGCAGCATCCGCTGCACGTCCTCGCGCGCGTCGAGCCATTGTTCGACCGCTTCGTCACGACCGGTCAGATCCTTGAGCGCCAGATTCCAGTGCGGATTGGGCAGGCAGCGCACATCGAACAGATAGTCGAAGTCGCCCGGCACGCCGTTCTTGAATCCGAACGACACGAACTGCACCGCCAGCTTGCCCTTCACCGCTTCGGGCAGCCTTTGCAGGATCACCTCGCGCAGTTCGTGCAGGTTCATCTGCGAGGTGTCGAACGGCTCGTCGGCGAGATCCGCGATCGGGGCGAGCAGCGTGCGCTCGCGTTCGATGGCCTCGGCCAGCGAGGTGGTCTCGTCCGCCAGGGGATGCGGGCGACGCGTCTCGCTATAGCGACGCAGGATGATCTCGTCCGACGCGGTCAGGAAGATCAGGTGCACGTCCACGCCGCGCGCCTTGAGCCGCGCGAGGTGCTGCGGGAAGCGCCGGATCTCGCGCGGTGATTCGCGCGCATCGACCCCGATGGCGATGCGCTCGTAGCGCTCGTGCCCGCTCTTGGCGAGCATGCGCGTGATCATCGGTCCGAGCAGCGCCAGCGGAATGTTGTCGATGCAGGTGTAGCCCAGGTCCTCGTACTGCTTGAGCGCGACGGTCTTGCCAGCGCCCGAGAGTCCGCTGAGCACCACCAGCTTCATCGTCCGGACTCCTTGATGTGCTTCATCTGCCGCGCGACGAAATCCTCGGCCGCGTCGTAGCCGTCGCGCTTGAGCGTCTGGTCGCGGCATGCGGCCTCGGCGAGCGTTGCCAGGCTCTGCCCCACGCGCACTGGCAGCGAGATTTCCGGAATCGCCTTGCCGCACACCATCACGTCGTTGCGACGCCCGCGCAGCCGATCGGGCGGGTCCATGTAATCCGGTGCGCCATCCAGGCGCAGGATCAGGTCCAGCGCCTTGCTCGCACGCAGGGCCGGCTCACCGAACATGCGCCCGATGTGCAGGATCCCGAGGCCACGCACCTCGAGGAAACCGTAGAGCAGCGGCGGGCAGCGGCCGACCACGCGGCCGTCGTGCGCGAGCTCGAATTCGGCGGCGTCGTCGGCGATCAGGCGATGACCGCGTGCGAGCATCTCCAGCGCCAGTTCGCTCTTGCCCACGCCGCTTTTACCGGCGAGCAGGACTCCGAGACCGAAGATCTCGACGAAGACGCCGTGGAGAGTGACCTTGGGCGCGGACACGCGCCGCACCAGGGACCGGGGACTCAGCGCGCGGGCGAGTAGCCCGACAGCAGCGCGTACAGCGACGCGTTGTCCTGCGCAGCGCGAAGCTTGGCGCAGAACGCATCGTCCGAGAACATCTCGGCCACCGCGGCCAGGTGCTTGAGATGCGCCTCCGTCGCGGTCTGCGGGACCAGCAGGCCGAAGATCAGATCCACCGGATTGCCGTCGTGCGAGTCGTAGTCCACCGGGTGCTTGAGGCGCATGAACGCGCCGACGCTGCGATCGACGCCGGCCACGCGGCCGTGCGGAATCGCCACGCCGTGACCCAGACCGGTGCTGCCCAGCTTTTCGCGACTGGTGAGGCTGTTGAACACCTCGTGCTGGCCCAGGTTGGCCGCGCCCGCTGCGAGCAGGTTGGACAGCTCCTCGAGCGCCTTTTTCTTGCTCGTGACGGCAGTGCCGCTCACGACGCGCTCCGCGCTGAGGATCTCGGTCAACTTCATCGGGACGACTCCGGTTCGGATCGCGCCTTGAGCGCGTTCGATGTTGGTCTTGGTCGGCGCGAATTATGGGCGCTTCGCCACAAAAAAGCCCCGTCACCGGCGGTGACGGGGCTCGGGTTCGACGCGGTCCTTACTGCAGCGTTCGCTTGACCGCCTGCTTGACGTGGTGATGGCGCAGCTTCTCCTTGTGCTTGCGCGTCTGCTGATCGAGCTTGTCCATCAGCGCGTCGATCGCGGCGTACATGTCCGCGTCCACCACCGCCTCGGCATGCAGATCGGCGCCGCTCGCATGAACCGTCGCCTCCGCCTTGTGCCGCAGCTTCTCGACCGACAGGATCACGTCCGCATTGATGAGGTGATCGAAGTGACGCTCGATGCGCTTGAGCTTCGTCGTCACGTACTCGCGCAACGGCGCGGTCAGGTCGAGATGATGGCCGGAGATGTTCAGATTCATCGCACAGTGCCTCCTGGTTTGGGGCCATCCGGCCCCGGGGTGAACTACAAAATCGAATGGATCAGGCCACCGCCTTGCGTTCGTGCGACGGCGGGATGTTGAGCGCCTCGCGATATTTGGCGACGGTGCGGCGCGCAACCTGGATGCCTTCCTTCAGCAAAAGATCCGCCAGCGTGGAATCCGACAGCGGACGCGCCGGGTCCTCGCCACCGACCATGCGCTTGATCATCGCCTGGATGGCGGTGGCCGAAGCCACGCCGCCCTGCGTCGTGGCCACGTGGCTGGAAAAGAAATACTTGAGTTCGTAGAGACCGCGCGGGGTCAACATGTACTTGTTGGCGGTGGCTCTGGACACGGTTGATTCGTGGATCCCCAATGTCTGGGCGACGTCCCTCAGGACCAGCGGACGCATCGCTTCCTCCCCATATTCCAGAAATGCCCGTTGCTCTTCAACTATGCATTGCGACACACGCAGGATCGTTTCGTTCCGCGACTCGAGACTGTTGATGAAGTAGCGCGCTTCCTGCAGGTGCTGCTTGAGCTGCAGCTGATCCTTGGACTGGTCGGCGCGCTTGATGAAGCCCTGGTAGCGGCCGTTGATACGCAGCTTGGGCATGTGCTCGGGATTGAGGGCCACGCGCCAGCGTCCGTTCTTCTTGGTGACGATGACGTCGGGCATCAGGTAGTCCGACTCGTGCGCCTGGAACGGGCGGCCCGGATGCGGCTGCAGGCTGCGCACCAATTCGAGGCCCATGCGCACGTCCTCGGCGGTCAGTCCGGTGGCGCGCATGATGGCGGCCTCGTCCTTGCGCGCGATGTTGAGCAGGCCCGTTTCGACGATCTCCATCGCCGCCCAGCGGCCGGGGCGCGAACGCGGCATCTGCTTGAGCTGCAGCATCAGGCATTCGGCGAGGTCGCGTGCCGCCACGCCCGGTGGGTCGAATTCCTGGACCTTGGCCAGCACCGCTTCCAGACAGGCCTGCGAGATGCCATGGGCCTCGCCCAGTCGCTCGCAGATTCCAGGCCAGTCCTCGAGGTAGCCGTCCTCGTTGATCGCGTCGATCAGGTGCGCCGCGACCACCGCTTCCTCGTCGTCGAACGGCGCCGCGCGCGCCTGCATCATCAGGTGGTCGAGCAGGCTGGTGGCCGTGTGCAGGTTGGCCTGCAGGTAGTCCTGAAGGCCCTCGTCGTCCGAGGCGCTCGACGACGACGAAACCGGGACGTGGTCGTCGAACACGTCCCCCCAGTCGGCGTCGACCGGCATGTCCTCGGGAATCGTCTCGTCGGCGCGCACTTCTCCGAGAATTTCCGTCGGCGCTTCTTCGGCGCTCGCCGCGGGTGCGTCCGCCATGCCGTCGATCTCGAGTTCGGGTCCGTCCGAGTCCTGCTCGAGCATCAGGTTCGAGTCCAGCACCTGCTGGATCTCCATGTGCAGGTCGAGGCTCGAGAGCTGGAGCAGGCGGATGGCCTGCTGCAGCGCGGGGGTCATGGTGAGGCCCATGCCTTGCCGCAAGGCCAGGGATTGCTTCATCGGTCTCGGGTCGGGGTGACGCGGCAATAGTCCATGGGCGTGATTCTATACGCCGGTATGACTTTTGCTTCAACAAATTGGGAATCGACCCTATGCGCTCCGACGGCCAACCGTCGGGCCGCGCTCCGCACTTCGACCGCGGGCGCGCGAAGACCTCAGAGGTGGAACTGCTCTCCGAGGTAAACCTTTCGCACCGTTGGATTTTCCAACAGCTCCTGCGGGCGGCCTTCGGCGATCACCCGGCCCTCCGCAAGGATGTACGCGCGCTCGCACAAGGCCAGCGTCTCGCGCACGTTGTGATCGGTGATCAGCACCCCGATGCCCCGGTCCCGGAGGTGGTGGACGATGGTCTGGATGTCGCCCACGGCGATCGGATCGACGCCGGCGAAGGGCTCGTCGAGCAGGATGAAACGCGGATTGGCGGCCAGCGAGCGGGCGATCTCGACACGGCGGCGCTCGCCACCCGACAGGGCCTCACCGACGCCGTCGCGGATGTGCGCGATGTGCAGCTCGCCCAGCAGGCGCTCGAGTTCGGCCTCGCGCTGCGCCTTGGACAGGTCCGGGCGCAGCTCGAGGATGGCGCGGATGTTGTCCGCCACAGTGAGCTTGCGGAACACCGAGGCCTCCTGCGGCAGATACCCCAGGCCCAGCCGCGCACGCGCGTGCATCGGCATCCGGGTGACGTCGCGACCATCGAGTTCGATGCGACCGCCGTCGGCCGGAACCAGTCCCACGATCATGTAGAACGAGGTGGTCTTGCCCGCGCCGTTGGGACCGAGCAGGCCCACGATCTCGCCCGCACGCAAGGTCACCGACACGTCGCGCACCACGGTGCGCTTCTTGTAGCGCTTGACCAGCCCGCTGGCCGAGAGCACCGAGAGTTTCTTGTCCACCTCCGCGGCTGCGTTCATGGCGTCGGCCCGGCGGCCGGCGCCGGCGGCGCGGCTGCCTCCGCACCCGGCTTGGGCTTGCGTGGCGGCGGTTGCAGTTCGATCTGTACCTGGCCGCCCTCGGCCGCCTTGGCTTCGATGCGCCGTTGCGCGACGTCGTAACGGATGTTCTCGCCGGTGATCTTGTCGGTACCCCGCGTGAGCAGCGCCTGGCCCGCGATCTCGACGATCTCTTCGCGCGAGTCGTAGGTGAGCTGGCTCGCACGCGCGCTCACCGGCGGTCGTTCGCCGTCACGGGCTCCCGTGAATTCCAGACCCTTGTGATCGAGCATCGCCGGCTTGCCGTCGACCTTGGCCTCGAACTGGCCGTCCTCGTATTGCTTGAGCGTCAGCTTGTCGCCGCTGAGCTTCAGATCACCCGATTCGAGCCGGACGTTGCCCGTGTAGACCATCGATCCGCCCTTCTGCCACTCGGCGCGATCGGCGTTGATCTTCACCGGCCCGGTCGGCCGCAGGCTATCCCGGGTGCTTTCCGCCGTCGCGGCAAGCGACCCACCGCCAACGCCCAATGCGAGGAACAAGGCCAGGGCCGCGAACAGGCCGCGGTCAGCGCGGGACATATTGCATCTCCACATCGTGCAGGAGGGACATCTGCTGTTTGTCGCCGGTCACGCGCAGTCCGCGCGCGATCGCGTTGCGGCTGCGGCTCTCGAGCGTGACCTTGGCGTCGGTCGAAAGGGTCTCGGCCTGGGTGTCGACCCACAGCTCCGGCGTGCGGAACTCCAGGGGCTCGCCATCGGGCCAGCGTCCGCGCCCTTCGACGCCGCCGCGCAGCTGCAGCTTCTGCTGCTTGCTACCGGGCGGCGCGTAGCCTTCGGGCGCGGTCGCGATCCACGGTTGCTGGCCTTCGCGGCCGAACACCGACAGCGCGAACGTGCGCATGCGCGCCGACTCGTCGTCGAAGTAGTCGATGTTGTCGGCGCTGCCCTTGAACTGCAGGCGACCGGTCTCGTCGAAGCTGCTCCACTCCGCGCCGCGCAGGACGTAGCGCGGCTGCTCGGCATCGGTGGTCTCTTCTTCGGCAGGACCGCCATCGTCGCGGAAGCTCCAGAACACCAGCAGACAGGCGAGCACCACCGCGAGCGGAATGGCCAGACGCTTCAAGCGGCCACCTCGCGCGCGGCCACGATCAGGTCGGCGGCCTCGCGGATCGCGCCGTCACCGCCGCGACATGCGCTGATGAAGTGCACCGCGGAGCGCGCCTTGGAATGCGCATCGGCAGGGCACATCGCCAGACCGACCCGCTGCAGCAGCGGCAGGTCGGGAACGTCGTCGCCCATCATCGCGCACTGCTCGTCGCGCAAGCCCAACGCATCGCGGATGCGTTCGTACGCGGGCAATTTCACTTCCGTATCGAGAACGATGTGCCGCAGGCCCAGCGATTCGAGCCGCTTCTGCATCGCCACCGAAGGGCGGCCGGAGATCACCGCCACCTCCACACCGTGGCGCATCAGCGCTTTCATGCCCCACCCATCGCGCACGTTGACCGCCTTGAGCTCTTCGCCCTCGGGGGTCAGGTACAGCTTGCAGTCGGTCATCACGCCATCGATGTCGAGGAACAGGCAGCGGATCTTCGCCGCGCGAGCCTGAATGTCCGTGGAATCGCTCGCCTGGATCATCCTGCTCACACCACCCCCGCGCGCAGAAGATCATTGATGTGGATCACGCCTTCCAGGCGCCCGTCCGCATCCTTGACCAGCAGCGCGCTGATCTTGTGCTGCTCCATCAGCTGCACCGCTTCGACCGCGAGATGGTCGGCCGCGACGGTCCTGCCGCCGCGGGTCATGACCTCGTCGATGCTTGCACTGCGCACGTCGATGCCGTGGTCGAGCGTGCGACGCAAGTCGCCGTCGGTGTAGATGCCGACCACGTGATCCTGCGCATCGACTATCGCGGTCATGCCCAGTCCCTTGCGCGTCATCTCCAGCAACGCCTTCGTCAACGGCGTGCCCGGTGCCACGCGCGGCAGCGCTTCGCCCGAACGCATCACGTCGCGGATCTTCAGCAGAAGACGACGGCCGAGCGCACCGCCCGGATGCGACAGCGCGAAATCCTCCGACGTGAAGCCACGCGCCTCGAGCAGCGCCACGGCCAGCGCGTCGCCCATCGCGAGCGTCGCGGTCGTGCTGGCGGTGGGCGCGAGATTGAGCGGACAGGCCTCCTGCGCGACCGACACGTCGAGGTGCACCTCGGCGGCCCTGGCCAGCGTCGAGGCCGGCTTGCCGGTCATCGCGATCAGCGGCGCCGCCATGCGCTTGAACAACGGCAGGATCGTCAGCACCTCGGGCGTCTCGCCCGAGTTGCTGATCGCGATCACGACATCGTGGCGCGTCACCATGCCCAGGTCGCCGTGGCTGGCTTCGCCGGGATGCACGAAGAACGCGGGCGTGCCGGTCGACGCGAGCGTCGCGGCGATCTTGCCGCCGATGTGCCCGGACTTGCCCATGCCGGTCACGACCACGCGCCCGGTGCACGCCAGCATCAGTCCGCAGGCGCGCGCAAAGCTCTCGTCGACGCGATCGATCAGCGTCGCGACGGCGTCGCGCTCGATCTCGAGCGTTCGGCGGCCGAGCTTCTGGAAATCGGGATGGGAGGGCATGGACACGGGGAAACGGCGCAATCGGCGAGCAGTATAAGCGGCCACCCTCGCCGGCCTACCATGCGCCTCATGACTCCGATCGACCTGCGCCAATTCGAGCGCGTTGTCTTGTTCACTGGCGCGGGCATGAGTGCCGAATGCGGCGTGCCGACCTACCGCGGGCGCGGCGGCATCTGGCACCAGTACAACTACGAGGATTACGCCTGCCAGCGCGCGTTCGAGCGCGATCCCGCAAAGGTGCTCGACTTCCACGAACTGCGGCGCACGAGCGTGCTGGCCTGCGCGCCGCATGCGGGGCATGTGCACCTCGCAAACCTGCAGGCTGCGATGCCCGGGATCGAGGTCGTCACGCAGAACATCGACGGCATGTTCCAGCGCGCGGGCGTGCGCGTCGCGGCCGAGCTGCACGGTTCGATGTGGCGCGTGCGCTGCGCCGAGCACGGAATCAGCGCCGACGAAGGCCACGGCGCTTTTCGTCACCGCCAATGCCCGCAGTGCAACGCCTGGCTGCGTCCCGACATCACGTGGTTCGAGGACAACGTCGATGCCGCAGTGTTCGCGCACGCTGCCGATCTGGTGAAGCGGGCCGACCTGTTCGTTTCGGTCGGCACGTCCGGCGCCGTGTGGCCGGCGGCGGGCTTTGCGCAACAGGCACAGCGCAGCGGCGCGCGCATGGTCGAGATCAATCCCGAGGACAACGAGGCCTCGTCGCTGTACGAGACGCGCGTGCGGGAAGCCGCCAGCGCGGCGATACCGGCCCTGTTCCCGCTGTGAGCGCGGCTACGCCGCCTTGACCTGCTCGTAGGCGGCCAGCGCGCGCGCCCGCGACGAGGCGAGATCAACGATCGGCTGCGGGTAATCGCGACCGAGCGTCAGCCCGGCCTTCGACAGGACCGCCGCATCCGCCTGCCACGGCGCGTGGATCGCGGCATCCGGCAGTCGCGCGAGCTCAGGCACCCAGCGCCGGAGGTAGACGCCTGGCGCATCGAACTTCCCCGACTGCAGCACCGGGTTGAAGATCCGGTAGAACGGCGATGCATCGGCGCCGCAGCCCGCGGTCCACTGCCAGCCCATCGTGTTGTTGGCCAGGCTCGCGTCGACCAGCGTGTCCCAGAACCAGCGCGCGCCTTCGATCCACGGGATCAGCAGGTTCTTGGTCAGGAAGCTCGCGACGATCATGCGCACGCGGTTGTGCATCCAGCCGGTGCGCCACAGCTGGCGCATGCCCGCATCGACGATCGGCACGCCGGTCAGTCCACGCTGCCAGGCGATCAGATCGGCGGCGTACTCGCGCAACGGCCGCCATGGCATCGCGGCGAACTTCTCGACCAGCGGCGTCTCGGGCGTTCGCGGAAAGTGGAACAGCAGGTGATGCGCGAACTCGCGCCAGCCCAGTTCGCGCACGAACCATTCGGCGTTGGCCTGCACGCCGGTCGGCGCGCCATGGGCCGTGAGCCGCTGCAGTCGCGCGACCAGCTGCAGCGGGGAGATCTCGCCGAAGTGCAGCGCCGGCGACAGGCCCGAGGTCGCGTCGATCGCCGGCTGGTCGCGACCCTGTCGATACTGCGCGAGCGCCTTTCTGGCGAAGCGTTCGAGCCGCGCGTGCGCGCCCTCCTCGCCCGGCGTCCATGCGGCGTCGAACTCCCGATCCCAGCGCACGCGCGGCAGCAGGCCCAGTTCCTCCAGCGGCGTGGACGCCGGCGCGCGATCGAGTGCGGTGAACTGGCGCGGCGCCGGCAGCGGCGCGCGGCCGGATTCGAGTTCCTGCTGCAGGCGCGCCTGCGCGGTGCGCCAGAACGGCGTGAAGACGCGGTACGGCTCACCGGCGCCGGTGCGGATCGAATGGGGCTCCACCAGCACCGCGCCGTTGAAGCTCTCCGCGATCCGGCCGTCCTCGCGCAGCGCCTCCTTGATGTGCCGATCGCGCTCGACGTATCCCGGGTCGTACAGACGGTTCCAGTAGACCGCATCGGCACCGCATTCCTTGACCAGCGACCGGATGCGCGTCGAGGCCGGTCCTTGCCGGATGACCAGTCCCCCACCGCGCTCGCGCAGGCTCGCGTCGAGCGCGGCCAGCGCGTGGTGCAACCACCAGCGGCTGGCGCCGCCCGGCGCCCACGGGGCTTCGGCATCCGGGTCGTGAACGTAGACGCAGACCACGCGTTCGTGACGGTCGGTCGCGGCGGCCAGGGCCGGGTTGTCGGCCAGGCGCAGGTCGCGACGGAACCAGACCAGGGCGGTGCTCATGTCGCGATGGTAAGCGCGGCGGGCCGCGCGTCAGGACCGCGTCGAAGCGATTCGATCAGCCGACCGCCGCTTCGTCGCGCGCCGGCGCGCCCCACCCGACCCAGCGGCACACGCGGCCGATCGGCCGGCGAACCCAGCGCCGCGACATCCGGCGGCGCCAGCGGTCGCGCTCGGCCCCCCGCATCTCGACTTTCAGTCGATCCAGGCCGAAATCGCAGGGCGCAGGATCCGGCGCGGTCCGCAGCTCTCGCCGCATCCAGGCGTCGAGGAAGAGGTCGCGCGCCCGCGCGTCGGTCTCGCCGTTGCCGCCCAGCATCGCGGACAAGGCATCGCGGCCCTGTCGACGGTTCCATCCGACCGCCGTTTCAGCCAGGTCCAGGACGTGCGCGATCTCGCCATCGTCGAGGTGTTCGAAGTAGGCCAGGTGCAGCACCGTGCGATACCGGTCCGGCAGGCGCCGCAGCGCCGTGTGCAGGTTCTCGACCATCCCTGTCCGCGCCGGGGCCGGCACGATCGCCTGCGTCGACGGATCGATCGTGGCGTCGTCTGCGTCGGCCGCGAGGCTTTGCGAGGCGCGAGCCACCAGTCGCAGGATCCAGGCGCGGGGGCGGTTCCCCGGCCGCCAGACCTGCATCCCGGTCCAGATCTGCAGCATCAGGGCCTGCAGCACCTGCGCCGCGCTCGCCGGATGGCCCAGGCGCACCAGCGCCAGCCGATACACCGGTTCCTGGTAGACCGCGTAGAACTGTTCCATCGCGCCGCGCTCGCGCCGCGCGATGCGCAGCAGCAGCCCGGCCACGTACGCGTCCTCGCCGTCTCTGTATTCGTTGTCGCTCACCCCGATCATGTGACCTCATCCTTGCCTGGCCTGTAGTTCGGCCTTCATGCAGGACCTGCGAATGGTGCGTGAACGCGCAGTGCGATTCACGCGTGCAATTTGATCGGCATCACAGTGGATCGGGCCGTTTCGTCCATCTGCGTGACGTCGCTCACGCGCGCGCGAGCCGCGCCCGCGGCGAGGTGGACTTGGCTAGGTAGCGCGCACCCTCCAGGCGGCCCCGCACCGCGCGCTCCGTATAATCGACCGGTCCATGACAACTCCGAGTCCGGAAGCGCTGCTGATCGACGGCGTGGCCAAGTCCTACGGCCCGGTTCAGGCGTTGAAGGGCGTCTCCTTCTCGATCCGCCGCGGCGAGTTCTTCGGACTGCTCGGCCCCAACGGCGCCGGCAAGTCGACGCTGATCAACATCATCGCGGGGCTCACGCGGCTGGACCGTGGCCGCGTGCTGGTGCTGGGCCAGGACACCGTCCGCGATTTCCGCACCGCCCGGCGCCTGCTCGGGGTGGTGCCGCAGGAACTCGTGTTCGATCCGTTCTTCAAGGTGGTCGAGGTGCTGCGCATCCAGGCCGGCTACTACGGCTGCGGGCGCGAGTCCTGGCCGTGGATCGACGAGATGCTCGAGCGCCTGGAACTGACCGACAAGCGCACGACCTCGATGCGCGCGCTGTCCGGCGGCATGAAACGACGTGTGCTGATCGCGCAGGCATTGGTGCATCGCCCGCCGGTGGTGATCCTGGACGAGCCGACCGCCGGCGTCGACGTCGAATTGCGCCGCGCGCTGTGGTCGTTCATGCGCGACCTCCACGCGCAGGGCACGACGGTGGTGCTGACCACGCACTACCTCGAGGAAGCCCAGGAGATGTGCGAACGCATCGCGATCATCGACCATGGCGAGGTCAAGGCGCTGGAGACGACCTCGCAGCTGCTGTCGCGCCACCCGTTCCGCTTCCTGCGGCTGAAGCTCGCCGAGGGCGCCGAACTGCCCGAGGAGCTGCGGCCGCTGGTTGCGAGCCAGTCGCCGGGCACCGTGGAGTTGCGCCTGGAGACGGCGCGCCATCCGATCGCCGGCGTGTTCGAGAAGCTGCGCCGCGCGGGTGTCGCGATCGAGGACGTCCACACGCGCGAGCCTGATCTGGAGGACATCTTTGTCGAACTCACCAGCTAGCGCGCGAAGACCCGTGCGGGCACTGCTGCTGACGGCGCTGCTGACGGCCGGCTGCAGCACGCTGCCGACCGCGGACAGCATTCCCACCGAAGGGATCGAGTGGATCCACACGGTCGCGCCGGGGTGCGAGCCGCCCTCGGCCGACGAGGCGCTGCGTGCCGCGGTCGGTGACGATCCCGGGCAGCTGGCGTTCGCGCGCCGCGTGGGGGCGATCGAATCCGCGATCACCCGCAAACCGATCCAGGCCGGCAACACCGTGCATCTGCTGGTCGACGGGCCGGCCACGCACGCCGCGCAGCTCGAGGCGATCCGCGCCGCCAAGCACCACGTCCACCTCGAGGTCTACATTCTCACCGACGAGCACATCGGCAAGCAGTACGCCGATGCGCTCGCCGATCGCGCCCGCGCCGGCGTCAAGGTGCGACTGATGTTCGATGGCGTCGGCTCGCTCGGCGCCGGTGCCCAGTTCCGCGAGGAGCTGCGCAAGCAGGGCGTCGAGATCGAGGAGATCAACAGCGTCAATCCGCTCGAGGAGCCGCGCGTGTGGCGGCTCAACCGTCGCAGTCATCGCAAGATGCTGGTGGTCGACGGCAAGGTCGCCTTCACCGGCGGCGTCAACATCATGGACGAGTACATGTCGTCGTCGTCCGGCTCCACGTCCGGCGACGGAGGATCGGGCTCGTCGTCGGGTGCGTCCAAGTCCGGGGCGGAAGCCTCTTCCGTGGGCGGTTCGGGCGGTTCCAAGGGCGGCGGCAAGAAGGAGACGAAAACCGCGCGCCTGGGCTGGCGCGACACGCACATCCGCGTCGAGGGCCCTGCGGTGGCCGACTTCCAGCGCGAATTCGTGCGCAACTGGGAGGAAACCGGAGGCAAGAAGCTCGAGCTGTCGGCCGACTACCTGCCGCCCACGTCCGCCGTCGGCCACAGCCTGGTGCGGGTGATCGGCACCGAGGGCGAGGACTTCCTGGGACTGGCCCTGGGCGTGCCGCAGGAACTCGTGCACAAGCTGCTCGGCAAGCGCAAGCGATCGAGTCCGATCTACGCCTCCTACATTTCGGCGATCCGCGAAGCCCAGCGCCGCATCTGGATCACGCAGGCCTACTTCGCGCCCAGCGACGAGCTGGTCAAGCTGCTGGGCAAGGCCGCCAAGCGCGGCGTCGACGTGCGCATCGTCGTGCCCGCTCGATCCGACACCAAGCTGCTGCCGCTGGCCGCGCGCCACTACTACGACCGGATGCTCGAAGCCGGCATCAAGCTGTACGAATACGACCCGGTGATGATCCATGCCAAGACCGCGGTGGTCGACGGCGTGTGGTCGACGGTCGGCTCGAGCAATCTCGACTTCCGCAGCCTGATCCACAACGACGAAGCCAACGCGATCATCATCGGCCGGGAGTTCGGCCACGAGATGGAAGAGTTGTTTGAACGCGACGTGTCGAAGTCCACCGAGGTCACGCTCGAACAGTGGAAGGATCGGCCGCTGCTGGATCGGGTCAAGGAAGCCGGCGCGGCGGCGATCAAGTACTGGATGTGAGGAACGACGCCGACGTGATGCCGGAACCTGCGCCCCCGACGCCGCTGCTGGGCTTCCGCACGCTGCTGAAAAAAGAGGTGATGCGCTTCACCTCGGTGCTGGCGCAGACCGTGACGGCGCCGGTGATCATGGCCCTGCTGTACCTGCTGGTGTTTTCCCAGGCGCTGGGCGATCGGCCTTCGGCCTACGAGGGCGTCAGCTACACGCAATTCCTGCTGCCGGGGCTGATCATGATGTCGGTGATCCAGAACGCGTTCGCCAACACCAGCTCCTCGCTGATCCAGAGCAAGATGATGGGCAACATCGTCTTCCTGATGATGTCGCCGCTGGGGGCGATCGAATGGTTCTGCGCGTACGTGCTGGCGGCGCTGTTCCGAGTGACGCTGGTGCTGGTGGCGATGCTGGTGGTGACCTATCCGTTCGTGCATCTGCCGCTGAACGCGCCGGTTGCGCTGATCGCGCACTTCCTGTTCGCCGGCGGCAGCCTGGCGGTGCTCGGGCTGATCGCCGCGATCGTGGCGCAAAAGTTCGACCACATCGCGTCCTTCACCAACTTCTTCATCACGCCGCTGTCGTTCCTGTCCGGCGTGTTCTATTCGGTGCATTCGCTGCCGCCGCTGTGGAACCAGGTATCGCATCTGAATCCGTTCTTCTACATGATCGACGGCTTTCGCTACGGCTTCTTCGGCAAGGCCGACGTCCCGGTGTGGATGAGCCTGAGCTGGTCGGCCGGGTTCTTCGCCGTGGCCTCGGCGGTCTGCCTGGTCCTGCTCCATCGCGGGTATCGCCTGCGGCCCTGAGCCGGGTTGTGCACTGTCGATGGCGCCACTGTCGCCGGCGCGGCGCCTCGCCCACAATTCGCCCCCCCGTGACCGCCGTATCCCACCGTTTCCGATGACCAAGGAAGAGATCCAGCAGCTGATCCAGGCCGGCCTGCCGGGCGCGCAAGTGCGCGTCACCGGCGACGACGGCCGCCATTTCGAAGCCGAAGTGATCTGCGCGGCCTTCGCCGGCAAGATGCCGGTCGCGCAGCACCGCATGGTCTACGCCACGCTGGGCGACCGCATGGGCGGCGAGATCCACGCGCTGCAGCTGACGACGCGCGCTGCACCCTAATTGCACGACGGCGCCCCACGGGCGCCACCGGCGATCGGCACACTGCGCGCCGTCGTCTGATCCGACGAAAGCCGAACCGAACGCTCCATGGACAAATTCATCATCGAGGGCAACGGCCCGCTCAAGGGCGCCATCGACGCTTCCGGCGCCAAGAACGCGGCGCTGCCGATCCTGTGCGCCGCGCTGCTCAGCGACGAACCGCTGCACGTCACCAACGTGCCCAGGCTCTGGGACATCGGCACCACCAACAAGCTGCTGACGCAGATGGGCGTCGACGTGCAGCACCCGGCCGAGCACGAGTGGGTGATCGACGCCAAACCGATCACCACCTGCGTTGCGCCCTACGAACTGGTGCGCACGATGCGCGCCTCGATCCTGGTGCTCGGCCCGCTGGTGGCCAAGCGCGGCGAGGCGCACGTGTCGCTGCCCGGCGGCTGCGCCATCGGCGCGCGTCCGGTGAATCTGCACCTGATGGGCCTCGAGGCCATGGGCGCGGAAATCAAGCTCGAAGGCGGGTTCATCCACGCGCGCGCATCGAAGCTCAGGGGCGCGCACATCGTGTTCGACACGGTAACCGTCACCGGCACCGAGAATCTGATGATGGCCGCGGTGCTGGCCGAGGGTGATTCGGTGCTGGAGAACGCGGCGCGCGAACCCGAGGTCGTGGATCTCGCACGCTGCCTGCGCGCGATGGGCGCCAGGATCGAGGGCGAAGGCACGACGACGATCCGCATCCGCGGCGTGAAGGACCTGCACGCAGCAAAGCACGCGGTGATCGCCGATCGCATCGAGACCGGGACCTTCCTGGTGGCCGCGGCTGCCACGCGCGGCAAGGTGCGCGTCAACCGCACCGATCCGTCGATGCTCGACGCGGTGCTGGTCAAGCTGCAGCAGGCCGGTGCGAAAGTCTCCACCGGCACCGACTTCGTCGAAGTCGACATGCAGGGTCAGCGTCCCAAGGCGGTGAACATCCACACGATGCCGCACCCGGGATTTCCCACCGACATGCAGGCCCAGATCATGGCGATGAACTGCCTGGCCGAAGGCGTGGGCACGATCCGCGAAACGATCTTCGAAAACCGCTTCATGCACGCGGTCGAACTGATGCGCCTTGGCGCCGACATCCGCATCGAGGGCAACACCGCGATCATCACCGGCAAGGAGCGCCTGGCCGCCGCGCCGATCATGGCCACCGACCTGCGTGCGTCGGCCAGCCTGGTGATCGCCGCGCTCGCCGCCGACGGCGAGACGTTCATCGACCGCATCTACCACATGGATCGCGGCTACGAGGACATCGAAGGAAAACTCGTGGCGCTGGGCGCTCGGATAAAGCGCGTCGGCAAGCTCATTCAGTAGATCTCATAGCCCGGGCGAAGCCCGGGGACGCCCCCAAACCGCTTCCCGGACTGCGCCCGGGCTACGTTGGGTTCAGCGCTTTCGCGTTCAGCGCGACGCCCGTGACGCCTGCCGCGAGGCCCGCCTCGATCAACGCGGCGATCTGCGCCGCTGCCTGCTCGTAGCCCAATCCCGCGCCGTGGATGTTGGAGACGCAGTTGCGTTCGGCATCGTTGCGGCCGCGCCGGGGACGCGCCGTCAGGTAGGCGCCCAGGCTGTCCGGCGACGACAGTCCCGGCCGCTCGCCGATCAGCATCAGTGCGAACTTCGCGCCCAGGCATTCGCCGATCTCGTCGGCCAGCGCCACGCGCGCCTGCGTGGCGATCACCAGCGGACCGGGTGCCAGATGCGAGACGCGCGGCAGAAGCGCGGCCAGCAACGCCGGGGCGTGGCGCTGCACCGCTGTCGCCGACAGGCCGTCGCCGAGCACGATCAGCAAATCGCACGCGGCGCCGTTCAATCGATTACGCGACGCCGGGTCGAGCCGTCGTCCCCAGTCGGGCCGCGCCAGGTACGCCGCGCGATCCGCAGCGGCGCTGGCGACTTCGATCGCGTCGCGACCCGCCCGACCCAGCGCATCCCGCAGCGCCGGCAGATCGAGCGCCGCGTGCACCGCATCGCGCGCCTGCGCATGCGCCAGGCCGAACGACAGCACGTCCGACGTGGACTGGCTCACGCCGCTGCGACCCAGCGCCACGCGCGCCGGCGTCAACGGCTTGAGCGAGCGCATCACCTCGCCCGGACGCTCGTCGCGCGGGCTCATGTCCGGGCCCTTTCGACGAAGTCGCGCAGGTCGGCCAGCGCTTCCACGCGCGCATCCTCGATCGGCACGCCGGCCTCGTCGACGATGTGCTGATCGCGCAGCCAGCCCTCGAACTCGGGTGCGCAGCGCAGACCGAGCGTGCGCCGCAGGTACAACGCGTCGTGAAAACTGGTCGACTGGTAGTTGAGCATCACGTCGTCGGCGCCGGGCACCCCCATCACGTAGTTCACACCGGCGGCGCCGAGCATCGTGAGGGTCGTGTCCATGTCGTCCTGGTCGGCTTCGGCGTGGTTGGTGTAGCAGACGTCCACGCCCATCGGCAGGCCCAGCAGCTTGCCGCAGAAGTGATCCTCGAGCGCCGCGCGCAGGATCTGCTTGCCGTCGTAGAGATATTCGGGCCCGATGAAGCCGACCACCGTGTTCACCAGCAGAGGCTCGAACTCGCGCGCCACCGCGTACGCCCGCGCTTCGAGCGTCTGCTGATCGACGCCGTGGTGCGCGTCGGCCGACAGCGCGCTGCCCTGCCCGGTCTCGAAATACATCACGTGCTCGCCGAGAGTCCCCCGTCGCAGCGATCGCGCGGCGTCGTGCGCTTCGCGCAGCATCGCCAGGTCGATGCCGAAGCTGCGGTTGAGCGCCTCGGTCCCACCGATCGACTGGAACACCAGGTCCAGCGGCAGTCCCGCTTCGATCGCCGCGATCTGGCGCGTGACGTGGGTGAGCACGCAGGACTGCGTCGGAATCCCGAAGCGGGCGATCAGCTCGTCGAGCAGTCGCCACAGGCGCTCGAGCAGCGCCGGCTCGTCGCTCGCCGGATTGATGCCGATGCAGGCGTCGCCGCAGCCCAGCAGCAGGCCATCGAGGATCGACACCGCGATGCCACGCGCATCGTCGGTCGGATGGTTCGGCTGCAGGCGTACGGCGAGCACGCCAGATCCGCCCAGCGTGTTGCGAAAGCGCGTCTCGACGCGCCGCTTGCGCGCTGCCAGAACCAGGTCCTGGTTGCGCATCAGCTTGCTGACCGCCGCAACCATTTCGGGCATCAAGCCCGGGGAGAGCCCCGCCAACGCCGCAGCGTCCACCGCGTCCGAGAGCAGCCAGTCGCGGAACCCGCCGACGGTGAGCGCGGAAACGGGCGCGAAGGCGGCGCGATCGAATCGATCCAGGATCAGCCGCGTGACCTCGTCGGTCTCCGGTGCGATCAACGGCTCGTCCAGGAACGCCGACAGCGGCACGTCGGCCAGTGCGTAGCGCGCGGCCATGCGTTCTTCGGCGCTCGCGGCCGCGATGCCCGCCAGTCCGTCGCCGGAGCGCGCGGGCGACGCCTTGGCCAGCAGCACGCACAGGTCGTCGAAACGATGGCCGCGGATGCCGACGCGCGCGACGCGGTTCATCTCGCGGCCGGCTTCCGGCTGTGGAACATGTCGACGACGCATTTCCACGCACCGTCGGCCTGCCGCTCGTAGGTTTCGAGCGTCACGCAATCCAGTCCCAGTGCGGGAAAGGCGGCGGTGCCTGCGATGTAGGCGAGCCCGCCTTCGGTCGCCGTGCGCATCACGCCGAAGACGCCTTTGCCGGATTGCTCGCGCAGTCCCTTGAGAAAGTCGACGATCGCGGCGCGCCCGCGCACCGGCTCGGCATCGGGCGGCAGTAGCAGGGCGTCAGGGGCGTAGAACACCTCGCCGATCTCGTTGATCCGGCCCTCGGCGTAATACACGTCGAAGAGTTCGCGCAGCGCAACGGCATTCGCGGGCTGGGATTGCATGGTTTTACTCCTTTGCGGTGGAACACGCGGCGAGCGAGTCGCCCGACTGCATCGCGACCGATTAAAGCGCGATTCGTCACGGGCGTCCTTCCTGCCGAACCCGCATGCCATTTGACGGTGCCTCGCGCTCGCGCCAGCGTTGCGATCCCGCCCCCCGACGGAATCGCGATGAAACGGCTCGTCCTCGCTGCGCTCCTGCCCTTGCTCGCGCATGCCGCGGCACCGCCGGCCTCGCCCGCGGACGATCCGTACCTGTGGCTCGAGGAGATCGAAGGCTCGCGCGCGCTCGACTGGGTTCGCGCGCAGAACGCGGTGTCGCAGAAGGAACTGGAGTCGGAACCACGGTTCAAGGACACGTTCGATCGGCTGCTCGCGATCTACGATTCGGACGCGCGCATTCCGGATGTCGAACTTCGCCACGGCTGGCTCTACAACTTCTGGCGCGACGCCGAACACGGTCGTGGGATCTGGCGGCGCACGACGCCCGAACAGTTCCGCAAAGCCGCACCGGCCTGGGAAACGGTGCTGGATCTCGATGCGCTGGCCGCGAGCGAGAAGGAGAACTGGGTGTGGAAGGGCGCCGATTGCCTGTATCCGCGCTATCGACGCTGCCTGCTGAAGCTCTCGCGTGGCGGCGCCGATGCGCACGTGGTGCGCGAGTTCGACGTCGGTACGCGTGCCTTCGTCACCGGCGGCTTTTCCCTGCCCGAGGCCAAGCACGAGGTCGCGTGGCGCGATGCGGATCATCTGCTCGTGGCCACCGATGCCGGTCCGGACAGTCTCACCACCTCGGGCTATCCGCGCATCGTGCGCGAGTGGAGACGCGGCACGCCGATCGCGGCGGCATCGCCCGTGTACGAGGCGCAGAAGAGCGATGTCGCGGTCGGGTTTGCGATCTACCACGGGTCCGATCACCCGCGCGAAATCGTCCAGCGCGCGATCACCTTCTTCGAGTACGCGTATTTCCTGCGCTCGGGCGATCACCTCGCGCCGCTGCCGGTGCCGGCCGACGCCGATCTGGATCTTCTGCACGACCAGCTGCTGCTGCGCCTGCGCAGCGACTGGAACATCGTGGGCCACCGCTATGCGGCCGGCAGCCTGATCACGATGCCGCTGGTGGGCTTCATCGAGGGCCGCCGCGACTTCCAGGTGCTGTTCGAGCCCACGTCGCAGGTTTCGCTGGACGGCTACGCGCGGGTGAAGAACGGCCTGCTGCTCAACCAGCTCGATCGCGTGCGCGGCCGTGTCACCGCGCTGCGCTATCACCGTGGTCAATGGACACGGCGCACGGTGCCGGTGCCCGAGTCCGGAGAAGCCGAGGCACGCGCGCTCAATCCCGACGAGTCCGACCAGTACCACCTCCACGTGCAGAGCTTCACGGTGCCGCCGCGCGTGCTCGACGGCACGCTCGGCCACGACGAACACCGCCTGCTCAAGCAGCAGCCGGCCTTCTTCGACGCCGGCGGCCTCGAGATCGCGCAGCACGAGGCGGTGTCCGCCGACGGAACGCGCGTGCCCTACTTCGAGGTCGGTCGCACGGGTCGCAAGACCGACGGCAGGCAGCCGACCCTGCTGTACGCATACGGCGGATTCGAGGTCTCGCTGACGCCCGGCTACTACGCCGCGGTCGGCGCGGCCTGGCTCGAGCGTGGCGGCACCTACGTGCTCGCCAACATCCGCGGCGGCGGCGAGTTCGGTCCGGGCTGGCACCAGGCGGCCGTTCGCGAGCATCGCCAGCGCGCATATGACGACTTCGCCGCGGTTGCGCAGGACCTGATCAGGCGCGGCGTCACCACGCCGGCGCACCTGGGCATCCAGGGCGGCAGCAACGGCGGGCTGCTCGTCGGCGTGGCGATGACCCAGCATCCCGAACTGTTCGGCGCCGTCGTCTGTCAGGTGCCGTTGCTCGACATGCGCCGCTACCACCAACTGCTGGCCGGCGCGAGCTGGATGAGCGAGTACGGCGATCCCGACGACGCGGCGCAGTGGGCCTACCTGTCGCGCTATTCGCCGTACCAGAACGTGAAGCCCGGCACCCGCTACCCGCGCATCCTGCTGACCACCTCGACCCGCGACGACCGTGTCCATCCGGGCCACGCCCGCAAGATGACGGCGCGGCTGCTCGAATACGGCCAGCCGGCGCTCTATTACGAGAACATCGAAGGCGGGCACGGCGGCGCGGCCAACCATCGGCAAAAGGCGTACATGGGCGCGCTGGCCTACACCTTCCTCTGGCAACGATTGCATTGAGAACTGCCGGCTGCAGCGCCCCGAGGGTGTGAATCCCGTCTCGGGCATCAATCCAGTGGTTGATAGCCATGGGCCGCCCGACCGGGCAGCCTCGCCGGGCGAGTTGCCCACCCTATCCGACCTCGGAATCGATCGATCGGCGTGCGAACTCGACGCACATACCAATCGGAGAGAGACATGCACGCCTTGCCCTTTACCCCGGAGTCGAGTCGGCCGGCTTTGTTGCGCCGGGTCCGCACGATCGCGCTGTCGTTCCTGAGCACGGCCGCGTTGGCCGGCGCCCTGCTTGCCAGCGGCCAGGCGAGCGCGGCGGTCACCGAAATTCCCTACAGCGGAAACAAGAACTGCCCGGCCGGCAGCAACGAGGTGCGATTCGATCCCGTGGTTGCCGGGACGAAAACCGTCGGCGGATTCTCCGTCACGTTGACCCTCGACCAGCTGCCGCTGGGCCCCGGATTCGACTGGAGTGCAACCGGCGGCACGGTCTCGAGTGTCTTCGTGAAGGGCGGACCGGTCGGCATCCAGTTCAAGTACGCCCCCGCTGCGAACTCGGGAGAGAACCTGCATTCGCAGATCAATCCCAGCAACGGCAGGTACTACGGGCTGAGCCACGTCTCGTTCTGCTACACCCCGGGCCAGGCCAGGATCGATGTGCAGAAGGATTGCGCCGATCAAATCGTCGTAGGCGACAAGGTTCGCTCCATCAATACGGTCACCCTGATCAACAACGGTGACTTCGCGCTGACCAACCTCCTCGTGGAGGAAGTCACCACCAGCTTCGAGCAGTGCAGTCTCACCGCGGTCAATGGAGTACCGGTTGCACCGGTGACGCTGGTGCCGGGAACCAAGACGGCGGTGCCGGGGGTCAGTTCACTGGCCGTGGGTGCCCAGGCCACCGCCACGGTGGAATGTACCGGCCTTACCGCGAACATCCAGAACACCATCAAGGCCTATGGAACTCATACCACCGGCGAGATCGACGATTCCGCCACATCGGATCCGGAACACACCTCTGCTTGTGACCTGCCACCTCCGAAGTTGGTCGTGGAGAAAGACTGCCCCGCGGACACCGACGTGCGCCTGATCAAGACCGACGCCGGCCTCGTCGTCCAGGTCTGCCCCACCATCAAGGTGACCAATACGGGAACGGAGATCCTGGACAACGTCACCATCACCGATGCGCTGCTTCCGGGGTCGCCGTTCGCCATCGGTACCCTCGCTGCGTCCGCGAGCCAGAGCATCCGCAAGTGCTACATCCCCACCCAGACCGAACAGATGACCGAGACCGACGGCGCGACGGGCCAGGTCTATGACGTGCCCAGCACGGCCTCGTTCTTCAATACGGCATCGGCGACCGGCACCGGCAGGTTCACCAAGGTCCAGGCCAAGCACGATGACAGCGCGAGCGGCGCCGAATGCAAGCTCTGCATCTGCGACGGCCCCGAATGTGAGTAGCGACGCGCTCGGCTGAAATTCGGCACGCAGACGAAGCGTTCATGCCGGCCCGGAAACGGGCCGGCATTTTTCGTGGGAGAACGGAACGCCGGACCCTCACACGTAGGTCATTCGGCCGGTCACCGGTGGGGACGGGTAGAATTGCGCCCTTTCTGGCCGCGCTACACCCATGTCCCAGCTCACGCTGGCCCTGTCCAAGGGCCGCATCCTCGAAGACAGCCTGCCGATGCTCGACCGCCTGGGCCTGGCCCCGGCCGGTGACATCGACCGCCTGCTGCGCGTGCCTTCGCGCGATCCGAACCTGCATTTCCTGATCATCCGGCCGTCGGACGTGCCCACCTACGTCGAGCACGGCGCCGCGGACCTGGGGATCGTGGGCAAGGACGTGCTGATGGAGCACGGCGGCGAGGCGCTGTACGAGCCGATGGACCTGGACATCGCCAAGTGCCGGCTGTCGATCGCGGCGGTCAAGGGCTCGCCGTTCGCGGTCGCCGGGGGTGCGGCGACGATCCGCCGGCGCGTGCGCGTGGCCACCAAGTACCCCGAGATCACGCGGCGCTACTTCGCCGCTCGCGGCGAACAGGTCGAGATCATCAAGCTCTACGGCTCGATGGAACTCGCGCCGCTGGTCGGGCTGGCGGACCTGATCGTGGACCTGGTCGCCACCGGCAACACGCTCAAGGCCAATGGCCTGGTCGAGACCGAGGTGATCTGCCAGGTCAGTTCGCGCGTGGTGGTCAACAAGGCCTCGATGAAGATGAAGCACGCGGCGCTGCGCGATCTGCTGGGACGCCTGCAGACGCTCGACCAGGCGGCGTGAGCGCAGCCCGCATGGACACGAACCGGCTCGACACGGCCGATCCCGGCTTCGACGCGGCGCTCGCGCATCTGCTCGATCGCGCACCGACGCAGGATCCGGCGGTGACGCAGGCGGTCGAGCGCATCGTCGCCGACGTGCGTGCGCGCGGCGACGCGGCGCTGCTCGAACACACCAACCACTTCGATCGATCGGCCTGGACCTCGGCCGGGCAGCTCGAACTGTCGCGCGGCGATCTGGCGACCGCCTGGGACAGCCTCCCCGCCGGGCTGCAGACCGCGCTGCAGCGCGCGCACGAGCGCATCCGCGCCTACGCCGAGCGCCAGCCGCTGGAACCGTTCGAATTCGGCGACGCACTGGGCAATCGGCTCGGCCAGCGCATCACGCCGCTCGATCGCGTCGGCATCTACGTCCCGGGCGGCAAGGCGGCGTACCCGTCGTCGGTGCTGATGAATGCGGTGCCGGCCAAGGTCGCCGGTGTTCCCGAGATCGTGATGGTGGTGCCCACGCCGGGCGGCGAGACCAATGCGGCGGTACTGGGCGCCGCGCACCTGGCCGGCGTCGATCGCGTATTCCGCATCGGCGGCGCGCAGGCGGTGGCGGCGCTCGCTTACGGCACGCAGTGCGTGCCGGCGGTCGACAAGATCGTCGGGCCCGGCAACGCCTACGTGGCGGCCGCCAAGCGCCGCGTGTTCGGGCAGGTCGGCATCGATTCGATCGCGGGGCCTTCGGAGATCGTCGTGATCTCGGATGGCGCCAGCGACCCGCGCTGGATCGCGATGGACCTGTTCAGCCAGGCCGAGCACGACGAGGACGCACAGTCGATCCTGATCTCGCCGGACGCCGCGTTCCTCGAGCGCGTGGCGCAGGCGATGGACGAACGGGTGAAGGACCTGCCGCGCGCGGCGATCGTGCGCGCGTCGATCCGGTCGCGCGGCGCGCTGATCCAGGTGCGCTCGCTGGAGGAGGCGGTCGAGGTCTCCAACCGCATCGCGCCCGAGCATCTCGAATTGGCCGTCGACGCGCCGCGGGCGTTGCTGCCGCGCGTGCGCCACGCCGGTGCGGTGTTCCTCGGCCGCCACACGCCGGAAGCCTTCGGCGACTACTGCGCCGGGCCCAACCACGTGCTGCCGACTTCGCGGGCCGCGCGTTTTTCGAATCCGCTGGGCGTCTACGAGTTCCAGAAGCGCACCAGCCTGATCGAATGCAGCCCGGAAGGGGCGCGCACGCTCGCCGCGATCGCCGGCACCCTGGCCGATGCCGAAGGCCTGCAGGCGCACGCCGCCTCGGCCCGCGACCGCGCCTGACCCGGCGGCGGCTCCGACGCCGCCGACCGATGCAACGTCAAACGCGGCCTGCCAAACTCGGCCGATGCGCACGTACCTCCTACCTCGCCCCTGGTGGGCCACCCTGGCCGCCCTGCCGCTGCTGGCCGGTTGCGAATCCAAGTTCGACATCGACCTGGTGGTCGGCCCGGCACCGGAGGAATCGAACGTCACCGTGCGCGTCGAAGGCGTGGACCTGCGACGCATCGACGGCGACCTCGAAAAAGTCCGGCGCAACGCGACCGGCGAGTTCGAGTCGCAAGCGGGCAGCCCGGACACCGCCCGGGAACTGGTCACCGACGCCAAGATCGACAACGGCGAATACGCCGGCGTGCGCCTGATCCTGGCCGAGGATGCGGGCGATGTGCAGGTCGAAGGCGAACCCGACGAGCTGATCGAACCTTCGGCCACCGCCGATACCCGTGATGCCGAGGTCGCGTTCGACTTCGAGGACAACGACGACAACGACGTCGGCGTCGTGGTGGCGCTGGATCTGGTGCTGTCGCTGAGCCAGGACAACGGCGAAGGCGAATACACGCTGGACCCCGTGATCCGCGCGATGGAGACCGAAGACGCCGCCGGCATCAACGGCACCATCCCCGCTTCACGCTTCGACGATGCCGCCTGCGACGAAGGCACCAAGCGCGTCTACGCCTTCGTCGGCACCGGCGTGGAGCCGGACGAACGGGATGGCAACGAGGCCGAACCGATCGCGGTCGCGGACATCGTCCGTACCAGTGCGGTGTCGGCCGGTACGTTCGAATTCCAATACATGCCGCCGGACGACTACACCCTGGCCTTCACCTGCGAAGGCGAGTTCGAGAATGGCATCGAGCCGGCCGACGACGAGGTGATCGACTTCTTCGAGGGCGCGGACATCCGGCTCGATCCGGGCGAGGAACTCCAGGTCGAATTCGACGACTGACGCGCCGCGTGGAAGCTGCCAAGCTAGCTTCCTCTCCCCTTTCGTCACCGTCGCCGTAATGAAGGACGACAAGTCCGCGCTGCTCGGCAGCCTGAAGATCGAACGCGGCACCGAGGATGCGTCTCCGGGCGGCCCTCGCCGACGCCACCTGCTGTTGATCGCCGCCGGCGTGCTGATCGCGGCGCTGGCCATCGTGCTGGCCACGCGCGACCGCACCGTGAGCGTGCGCACCGTCGTGGCGCGCACGCCCGGCGCCGAGGCCGGCTCGGTGCTCGATGCCTCCGGCTACGTCGTGGCGCGACGGCGTGCCACCGTCTCGTCCAAGGTCACCGGCAAGGTGGTGGAGCTGCTGATCGAGGAGGGCTCGCGCGTCGAGGAAGGCCAGGTGCTCGCACGCATCGACGACTCCAACCTGAAGGCGCAGCTCGAACTGGCGCGCTCGCAGCTCGACGCCGCGCGCTCGCAGCTCGCCGAAGTGCAGGTGCAGCTGGTCGAGGCCGATCGCAACCTGTCGCGCACCCGCGAACTGGCCGGTCGCAAGCTGCTCAGCCAGGCGGCGCTCGACAACGCGCAGGCCAATCGCGACACCTTGCGCGCCCGCATCGAGAGCACACGCCGCAACGTCACCGTGGCCGAGCGCAGCGTCGCGGTGCAGCAGCAGCAGCTCGACGACACCGTGGTGCGCGCGCCGTTCGCCGGTGTGATCACCGTCAAGAACGCGCAGCCCGGGGAGATGATCTCGCCGCTTTCCGCCGGCGGTGACGGCACGCGCACGGGCATCGGCACGCTGGTGGACATGGACTCGCTCGAGGTCGAGGTCGACGTCAACGAGAACTTCATCAATCGCGTGCATGCCGGACAACCGGCGCAGAGCACGCTCAACGCGTATCCGGAGTGGAAGATTCCATCGAAGGTCGTGGCGGTGATTCCGACCGCCGACCGCAGCAAGGCCACGGTCAAGGTGCGCATCGCGCTGGAGCTACGTGATCCGCGCGTGCTGCCGGACATGGGCGCGCGCGTGAGCTTCATGCCGATGCCCGGCCAGGCGCCGGCCGACGACGCGCCCACGGGCGCGGCGCTGGTGAACAAGTCGGCGATCCGCACCGAGGACGGCACCAGCAGCGTGTTCGTGGTCGGAGACGATCAGCGCGTCGAACGTCGCACCGTGAAGCTGGGCAAGGACACCGGCGCCGATACCGAAGTGCTCGAAGGACTCCGCGGCGGCGAGACGCTGGCCGCCAGCCAGCTCGAGCGGTTGAAGGACGGCACGCGCATCACCGTTGCGGCCGATGAGTGATCGTCCCGTCGACGATCCGATCATCCGGCTGGAGAACGTCTCCAAGCATTACGTGCGCGGCCACCAGCGCGTTGAAGTGCTGCACTCCCTGAGCGTCGACGTCGAACGCGGCGATTTCCTCGCGCTGATGGGACCGTCGGGCTCGGGCAAGACCACGCTGCTCAATCTGATCGGCGGACTCGACCGGCCCAGCGCGGGATCGGTCACGGTCTGCGGCCAGCGTCTCGAGACGCTCAGCTCGGGCGGCCTGGCCGCGTGGCGGGCGCGCCACGTCGGCTTCATCTTCCAGTTCTATCACCTGCTGCCGGTGCTCACGGCCGCGAAGAACGTCGAGTTGCCGCTGCTGCTCACCCGCCTCAATGCGGCGCAGCGCGCACGTCACGTCGAGGCGGCGCTGGCGATCGTGGGATTGTCGGATCGTGCGCGGCACAAGCCGGGCGAACTCTCCGGCGGTCAGCAGCAGCGCGTCGCGATCGCACGTGCGCTGGTCGCCGACCCCGAGCTGATCGTGTGCGACGAACCCACCGGGGACCTCGATCGCGACACCGCCGACCAGGTGCTGGGCTTCCTGCGCGAGCTCGCCGACCTGGGCAAGACGATCGTGATGGTCACCCACGATCCCAAGGCCGCCGACTACGCCACGCACCGACTGCACCTGGACAAGGGCCAGCTGGTCGAGGCCGTGGGCCGCGACGGTCACCGGGCGTGAAGTACTTCCCGCTGCTGTGGGGCGCGCTGTGGCGGCGCAAGCCGCGCACGATCTACACCGGCCTGTCGATCGTCGTCGCCTTCCTGCTGTTCGGGCTGCTGCAGGCATTCAACACCGCGATCAACAGCGGCTCCGAGAAATCCGGCGCCGACCGCCTGGTCACGACCGGCAAGTACTCGCTGACGCAGGTGCTGCCCTACTCCTACTACCAGCAGATCCAGAACGTCGAAGGCGTGGATCGCGTGACGCACGCTTCGTGGTTCGGTGGGGTGTACCAGACCGAGCGCAATTTCTTCGCGCAGTTTCCCGCGGACGTCGCCACCTACCTGGAGCTCTATCCCGAGATCCTGCTGCCCGTTGACCAGAAGCAGGCGATGCTCCAGACCAAGACCGGTGCGATCGTGGCCAAGACGCTGGCCGACCGCTTCGGCTGGAAAGTCGGCGATCGCATCCCGATCCAGGCCACCATCTGGCCCAAGGCCGACGGCGCCAACGCCTGGGAATTCGATCTGGTCGGCATCTTCGATGCGCGCACCGCGGCCGAGCGGGCGCAGCAGGAGATGATGCTGTTCCACCACGACTACTTCGACGAGGCGCGCAAGTTCGGCAAGGGAACGGTCGGCTGGTTCATCACGCTGGTCGAAGATCCATCGCAGATGAACGAGGTCGCGGCGCGCATCGATGCGATGTTCGCCAACTCGCCCAGCCCGGTGAAGACGCAGACCGAAAAGGCCTTCAACCAAGCCTTCATCAAGCAGCTCGGCGACATCGGTTTCATCATCAGCTCGATCATGGGCGCGGTGCTGTTCACGCTGCTGATGCTCACCGGCAACACGATGATGCAGAGCGTGCGCGACCGCGTGCCCGAACTCGCGGTGCTCAAGACCATCGGCTTTCGCGACGGCCAGGTGCTGACCTTGGTGCTCGCCGAGTCGGCGCTGATGTGCCTGGTCTCGGCGGCCCTGGGCGTGGGCCTGGCTGCGATCCTGATCCCGGTGATGACGCCCCACTTGCCGGGCGGCTTCGCTGGAATGGAATTGCGACCGCAGACCTGGCTGCACGCGATGGCGATCGCATCGTTGCTGGCGCTGCTGGTCGGCGCGCTGCCGGCGCTGCGCGCGATGCGCCTGGACATCGTCAACGCACTCGCGGCGCACTGAGCCCGGACCATCATGCTCCGACAGGTGCTCGCGGTGACGCTGATGAACCTGCGCTCGATTCCGAGCCGGCTCGGCACGTCGCTGGTGATCGTCGTCGGCATCGGCGGCGTTGTCGGCGTGCTGGTGGCGCTGCTGGCGATGGCGGAGGGCTTCAAGCAGACGCTGTCGTCGACCGGTCGCGCCGATCGCGCGCTGGTGCTGCGCGCCGGCTCCAACGACGAGCTCGCCAGCGTCTTCAGCCTGCAGAACTGGGCGATCCTGCGGGACCTGCCCGGAATCAAGCGCGATGCCGAAGGCAAGCCGCTGGCGATCGGCGAGCGCTACATCCTCAGCGACGTGAAGAAGCGCGGCGCCAACACGGGCGCCAACGTCGTGGTCCGCGGCACCACGCCCGATGTGCTGCGGGTGCGGCCGGAGGCGCGGATCGTCGCCGGCCGCATGTTCGAGGAGGGCAAGCGCGAGGTCGTGGTCGGACGCGGAGCGCAGGACCAGTACCAGGGGCTCGAGATCGGCCGGCTCGTCGAAGTGCGCGACGGCGCCTGGCCGATCGTCGGGGTGTTCGAGACCGGCGGCGACGTGCACGAGTCCGAGCTGTGGGTGGACCTGGCGAGTCTCAACCAGGCGCTGCGCTCGTCGTTCTACGCCACCGCCACCGTGCACCTGCAGGACGCGCGTCCGGCGACGCTCGAGGCGTTCAAGAACGCGGTCCGCGGCGATCCGCGATTGAACCTGGGCGTGCAGCGCGAACCCGACTACTACGCCTCGCGCTCGGTCGCGCTGGAGAAATTCATCACGATCCTGGGCTATTCGGTCGCCGCGATCATGGCCATCGGCGCGGTGTTCGGCGCGCTCAACACCATGTACGCGGCGGTCTCGGTGCGTACCACCGAGATCGCGACGCTGCGCGCGATCGGCTTCAACGCCATCCCGGTCGTCGTCTCGGTGCTGATCGAGGCCGTGCTGCTGGCCCTGCTCGGCTCCCTGCTCGGCGCGGGGATCGCCTACGCCGTGTTCAACGGCTACACGGTCTCCACGCTCAACTTCCAGACCTTCAGCCAGGTGGCCTTCGCGTTCCGGGTGACCCCCGACCTGCTGGTCCGGGGCGTCGTCTGGGCGTGCGTCATCGGATTGATCGGAGGGCTGTTTCCGGCGGTCCGGGCGGCGCGGCTGCCGGTGGCCCAGGCCCTGCGGGCCGGCTGAAATTCCCGGGAACCGTGAACCCCATCACGGACCGACAAGCCGGAACCCCTGCCCGGCATCGTCGGAATCCGACACGCCGTGACATCGCACCCGGAACCCTCCATACGACACCGGCCGCAGGCCGATGGAAGATCGACGCCCCTGCCGGCGCGACCCCTGGGACCGCGCCGACCCGGGGAGCCCGAAACCCCACGGACGAAACGCTTGACCGCAGCGCCGTACTGGCGGACTCGGACTCGGCCACAATAGGCTCCGACTCCAGTGGATCAACGGTTTGTGACGGCCGACCCAGGAATAGGGTGATGGCCGGTACGAGACACGGGCCCACCGGTCACCGCAGCATTCCATCCCTCAACCTCGATAACGGATTCGGTCGGCACAGATCTTGAGCGCTCTCCCGCATGCGTCCCGACCTGATTCCTGACAACACGCTGGAACCGACCGGCGTCCAGGCCGAACTCGATCGGCTGGAAGGTCGTGGCGGGCGCGGGCGCCCGCGTCTGTCGCTGTCGTTCGGAACCGATCTGGAGCCGGCGTTCCTGCGCCATCGCGCCGAATCGGTCCTGATGCTGCAGCGGATCGGCATGGTCCTGGGCATGTTCCTGTATTCGATCTACTTCGCCCACGACTTTGCGACGACGCGTCATTTCGTGGACCCGGTGATCTGGGGAACGATGACGGTGTTCGCGGTGCCGGGAAACCTGGCGCTGTTCATCGCCACGTTCATGCGCGAACCCTGGCGCTACACGCTGACGGTCGCGCGCATCGGCGCGCTGTTCCACACCGCGGGCATGCTGCTGCTCAGCTGCCTGGCCGCCATGCGCGGCACCGTGGTGCCGTTCGAGTTCCTGATCGTGCAGCTGCTCTACGACTTCTTCCTGCTGGGGCTGGTCTGGTCGGAAGCCAACGTGCTGGCCTCGCTGACCGTGGCGATGGCACCGGTGGCGCTGATGCTGATCGAACGCAGCAGCGCGCAGATCTTCGATTTTGCCTTCTTCGTCACCAGCACGGCGCTGCTGTGCAGCATCGGCTGCCACATGCAGGAGCGCGCCCAGCGCATCTCGTGGCTGCGCGCGCAGCTGCTGCAGTCGCTGTCCGAACGCGATCCGCTGACCAGCGTCTACAACCATCGCAGCTTCTACTCGCGCGGCGACAAGCTGATCCGCCAGGCGCGACGCGAGGGCCGCAGCGTCGCGGTGCTGGGCGTGGACATCGACTACTTCAAGCGCTTCAACGACGTCTACGGCCACCTCGCGGGCGACGAGTGCCTGCGCCAGGTGTCGAGCATCGTCGCCGACCACGCACGGCGCCCGCTCGACATGGCGGGCCGACTGGGCGGCGAAGAGTTCGCGATCTTCCTCTACGACACCAACCGCGCCAACGCGCTGTCGCGTGCCGAGGATCTGCGCGAGGCGGTCAAGTCGCTGAACATCCCGGGCAAGGTGCGCATCACCGTCAGCGTGGGCGTGGCCACCGCCACGCCGCTCGACGCGGTGACGATGGAAGCGATGGTCGGCCAGGCCGACGTGGCGCTGTACCGCGCCAAGCACGATCAGCGCGATTGCGTGCGCGAGTGGTCGGACAACAAGGTACGGCCGTCGCTGCAGCTGGTGTCGGGCGCCGGCTCGTAATACGCGCCGCCGAGCCTGGCGCGCACAGACCGCGGGATAGGCTTCGCTTTCCCGCCCTACGCGGATGGCGTCGTCTTCATCGCAGGTACTGCGCCTGCACCGTCGCGGGATTGAAATCCGACTTCCTCATCGGCACGTCGAAGCGCGCCGGCGGCTCCTGCGCGACCATTCGACTGGCGAAGTAGCGCCCGTCGAGCAGGTCGTAGGTGATCACGGGCTGGCAGTTGGCCGCCTGCACCTCGTACTGCGGGACCAGGTGGCCTTCCTGGAAACGCCACAGCTTGCCGGCGCGATCGTGGTTCTCGACCAGCACGACGTTCCAGGAATCCTCGTCGACGTAGAACACGCGTTGCCCGAACGCGTGCTTCTTGCCACCGCGCTCCGTGGCCTCGATCACCCAGACGCGGTGCAGCTCGTAGCGCGTCGCGTCCGGATCCAGGAAGCGCGGCTGCAGCAGCTGCTCGTAGCGGCGGCTGCCGTCGGAGATGCGATACCCGTTGTACGGCAGATAGATCTCGCGCTTGCCGACGAGCTTCCACACGTAGCGGTCGAAGGCGCCGTTGTACATGTCGATCATGTCGACGAAATACAGGCCTTCGGTCGCGGGGAACGGCTGGTCGTAGCCCACCGGCGGAATGCGGAACAGCTTGCCCGCGCCCGGCGGACCCACCCAGATCGCGCGCGCATCCTTCTCGGAATTGGCGGTCTCGTGCGCGAGCGCCACGACGTTCTGATCGCGAACGCCGGTGAAGCGCAGCAGGTAGTACAGCAGGATGTTCTGCGAGGTGAGGTCGACGGGATCGGCGATGTTGCCGTAGCGGAAGTACACGCGCTCGTTGAGTCGCACGTCGAGCGTGCGCTTGCCGTCGGCGCCGACCACGAACTGGCGGCTCTGCAATTCCGCGGTGTCGCCGCGATAGCGCACGCGGTGGTTCCACAGGATCTCCACGCCCGATTCGGGCCTGGGAAACGGAAACCCGAGCCGTGCGCCCGCGAGCGCATCCGAACCGGTGAGCTTGGCGCGACCGATGTTGGCCTGGCTGGCGTCGTAGATCGCCTGCGGGTACGCCACGGCGCGACGCGTCGCGTACACCGGGATCCGATAGCCGGGATAGCGCGCGAGCAGCTGCTGGTGGCCGCTGGACAAGCGCGACCGGTGCTCCGCCGCGTTCGCGCCGGTGATCGTGAACAGCGGGCGATCCGCGGGATAAGGGTCGACCAGCCGACCGCCCTTCACGAAGCCCGCGGGGCGCTGCGCCGGCGTGAGTCCACCGGTCCACGGCGGAATCGTTCCCGCCGCGTTGCCGCCGCGTTCGGCGCCGATCGGCGTGAGCTCGGCGCCCGGCGCCGGCGCGGCGCCGGCGACGCTCGACGAGGTCGGCGCCGGTTCTTCCCCGCCGCCCGCCGGCAACGCGACACCCTGCCCCAGCAGGCGCGCACTCAGCGCGACGACGTCGGCGTCCTTGCGCGCCGCCTGCGCCGCGGCCGCCAGCGCCTGTTCGCGCGCGCGGCCCGATTCGAGGTACTTGATCCAGTCGCCGGCGAGCTTCTTCTGCGGCGCGAATTCTCCGGCCTCGCGGAACGCGCCGAGCGCGCCGTCGACGTCCGCCATCTGGTAGCGCGCCAGACCCAGGTTCAGCAACAGCGGCCCGGTCTTGCCGCCCATCTGCAGCGCCTGCGCCAGCGACTGCGCGGCCTTCGGATAGTCCTCGCGTTCGAGCTGCAGCTGCGCCATCTGTTCGTACAGCGCACGCGACGGCTGGGCTGCGACCATCTCCTCCATCACCGCCAGCGCAAGGCGTGGCTCGCGCGCGCGCACCCACAGTGCGGCGAGCAGCTTGCGGTTCTCGGCATTGCGGGCGAGCTGCCCGCCCTGCATCCACCCTTGCAGCACCGAACCTGCTTCGAACGGCGCGCCGATCTGACCCGTCAGCGTCACCAGGCGGATCCGATCCTCGACGCGGGTGAGATAGCCCAGGCGACTGGCGATCTCCATCGACGCCTGCGCGCGTTCCTTGTTGCCGCCCTTGAGATACAGCGCCGAGAGCTGCAACCACGCGTCGCGCTGCGCGACGTTGGCGCGCAGGTTCTGTTCGAGCAGCCTGGCCGCCTCGGTCTCCTGTCCCGCGCCGATCAGCGCCGCAACGAGCGCCTGGCGCCAGGTCGGATCGGGCTTGGGCGTCGCGGCGATGCCCTTCTGCAGCAGCGGCACCGCGTCCTTGTAGCGCTTGTTCTCCAGGTAGGCCGCGCCGAGCGCCACCAGCATCTCGGGCGAGGCCGCGCCGGATTTCACCAGCGCTTCGAGCTGCGGAACCTGCTGCTTCAGCGATCCGGTCGACAACGTCAGCGCAGCGAGGTCCTTCTTCATCATCTCGGCGGCCGGGCCCGAGAGTGCGTTGAGCCTGATCGCCTCCTGCAGCAGGCGCTGCGCTTCCTTGTAGTCCTTCTTCGCCACTGCGGTGGCCGCCAGATCGCGCAGCAGCATCGCGCGCTCGTAGGGATCGGTGGTGGACTTGAGCAGCACCGCCGGATCCCGCGCCTGGGACTGCGCAGGCGGCGGAGCGATCTCCCGCACCTCGCTGCGGTACTGCTGCGCATGTGCGGACAGCGCGACCAGCATGCCGGCAGCCACGAGCGCGCCATGACGCCGCATCGCTACTGGCTCCAGTTGTACACGCAGTCCTCGTGATTCATCGGGACGCGCTGCTTGACCTCGGCGGCCTTGCCGGTGGGCTCGTAGATCCAGTTGCTGATGCTTTCGACCGCCGCGGCCTCGAATACGCCGCGCGGATCGGCATCCACGATCTTGATGTCCTGGACGCGGCCATTGGGCATCACGACGAACACCGCCTCGACCCAGCCGTTGAGCTTCTGCTTGCACGCCCAGTCCGGCATCTGCGGTCGCGCGGTCGACAACGGCACCAGCGGCTTGCCCTTCCATCCCGCGCCGCCGCCCCCGCCACCGCCGCCGGAGCCGCCTCCGCCACCGCCGAGACCCTTGCCGAACCCGCCGAACGCGCCGGCCTTGCCCAGCGACAGGCCGGTCGCACCCAGCGCGACGGGCACCGCGATGTTGCCGACCTCGACCGGATCGATCGACAGCGTCGGCACGTCGAGCGCCGGCAGATCGGGACGACCGAGCGCCGGCGGCGCGGCAGGCGGCGGAGGCGGGGCGTCCTGCATCAGCGCCTTTGCCAGGTCCGGCGGCGGCGTCGAGGGGGGCTCGACGCGCGCGACGTCGATCGCATCGATCATGCGTTGCGGACCCAGGCCCTCGCCGTCGGGGCCGCGGATGATCCAGCCGAGCAGCAGGAACAGCAGCGCCGTCAGCACCAGGCCCAGCAGCGGCAGCACGAACCAGCGCGCGCCGCCGCGATCCTCGCCCAGCGTCGCGCTCGACATGGCTATTTGGGCGTCGCCGCGATCGACACGTCCGGCACGCCCGCCAGCCGCGCCTGGTCCATCGCTTCGACCATCAGCCCCGCGCGCGCGTCCTGGTCGGCCTGGATCACGACGACGGCCTTGGGTTTGTCGCGGCGCATGCGTTCGATCTCGGTACGCAGCCGGCGGATGTCGACGCGCTCGCGATTGATCCAGATCTCGTTCTGCGCCGAGATCGCCACGAAGATGCTGGTCTTGTCCTCGGCTTGCGCCGTCTTGGCCGTCGGCTTGTTCACGCGGATGCCGGATTCCTGCACGAACGCCGCCGCGATGATGAAGAAGATCAGCAGGTTCATCACGAAGTCGAGCATCGGCGCCAGGTCGATGCCGGTGTCTTCGGGCGGCGGGTTGTGGCGGCGGAACTTCATCGGCACATTCCTGAAAAGACGTCACCGCAAAGGCGCAGAGAAAACCAAAGAGGAGGACGCAAAGAAATCATTGTTCGTTTGCGTCCGTTCTTTTCCCGTTGCGCCTTTGCGGTGACGTCTTTCATGGCCCTACCCCGGCGCGATCAGGTCATTGAGCCGTTCGGTCTCCACGCGCACGCGCGACGCGAACAGGTTGGAGAAAAACAGCCCGATCACGCTCACCACCAGTCCGGTCATCGTCGCGATCATCGCGTGCGAGATGCCGTCGGCCATCGCGCGGGTATCGCCGCCTTTGGACATCGCCATCGCGTCGAACACCTGCAGCATGCCCATCACCGTGCCGAGCAGGCCCAGCAGCGGCGCCATCGGCACCATCACCTTGATGATGGGCAGCCCGGATTCGAGGCCCACGCGCAGCTGCGAGATCAGCGCGGTGCGGATGCGCTGCGCGGCCCAGGAGTGACGCTCGGCGCGCGCGTTCCACTGCGCCAGGGCCGAAGCGCGCATGCGCGGATAGATGCGCCACAGGTACCAGGCGCGCTCGAGCGCCACGGTGATCAGCACCGCGCAGGCGGCCAGGATCCAGCGCGTGACCCAGCCGCCGGCGTCGAGGAAGTCGCCCAGCGTGTCGTACTGGACGCTGACCGCGGCGACGAAGGTCTCAAGCACGACGGCCGCCCTGCGCCTCGAGCCGCTGCGCCAGCAGGCCCGCGGCCTGCTCGTCGAGGATCTGCGTCAGCGTGCGCGAGCGCGACATCAGGAAGCTGTTCACGAACAGCAGGGGGATCGCGATGATCAGGCCGAGCACCGTTGCGACCATCGCCTGCGAGATGCCGCCGGCCATCAGCTTGGGATCGCCGGCGCCGACCTCGGTGATCACCTGGAACGTGATGATCATGCCGATCACCGTGCCCAGCAGCCCCAGCAGCGGACCCGCCGCGACGATCATCCGCAGCAGCGACTGGAAGCGCTCGAGCTTGGGCGTCTCGCGCAACACCGCTTCCGACAGGCGCGTCTCCAGCACTTCCGGATCCTGCGTGGTGTCGTGCCTGAGGCTGCCGAGCACGCGACCCAGCGGATTGTCATCGCGCGGCTGCGTGACGTTGGCGAGCTGGCGACGCACGCGTCCGCCCACCAGCAGCAGATACAGGAACTGCCAGATCGCGAGCACGGCGCCGATCACGCCGATGGCGATGATCACGTAACCGACCAGTCCGCCCTGGTGGATCCGCTCCATCACGGTCGGCCGTTCGCCCATCAGGCGCAGCAGATCGCCACGCGACGGATCGATCAGCACCGGATGAAGTCCCTCGCTGGCCTCGGCGAAATCCCGCGCCAGGTGCGCCTGGCCTTCGGGCTGACGCGGCAGCAGCGCCAGGCGCCCGCTCTCGGGCTGCAGCACCAGGAATCCGTCGGCATCGAGCGCGGTGAACAGGCCGACGCGCACGACCTGCGTTTTCTCGCGTTCGCCCAGCGCATCGACGACCTCGGCCTCGAAGCGCGCGACCTTGCCGCTCTCGGCCGCCTCCTGCGCGTACAGGAACCACATCTGCTCGAGGTCGCGCACGCCGGGGATCTCGCCGCCCGCGGCGAGACGATCGAGAAATGCCAGGCGATCCGGGAACTGCGCGGTCGCCAGCGACCCGGCGACCTGGCCGCGAAACTCGCCGGCCGATTGCGCGATCGCCGCATACATCTGCCCCGCGTCACCCACACGCTCGGTGAGGCGCTTCTTGAGCTCGGCGATCTCGGTCTGCCCTGCGGCAAAGCGCGCCTTGGCCTGGTTGGCCCGCGCGTTGGCCGATGCGTGATCCGCCTCGGCCTTGGCCAGCATCGCAGCCTGCTCGTTCTTGTTGCGCAGGAAGCGCTGCTCGCGCTCGGCGTTGAGCTTGGCCGCCGCCTGGGAACCCTGCTGGATCTGCTCGAGCAGCTCGTCCATGCCTTTGGCGGAGGGCGACTGGGCATTGGCCGCCGTTGCGAACAGCGCCAGCCCGAACAAAAGCATCAAACGCAAAGGCGCAAAGGTCGCAAAGAAAATCCAATCGAAAACCGTTGCGTCCTTTGCGCCTTTGCGTTTGACCATGCTTTTCATGGCGCCGACCTCCCCGCCACCGCCGGCATTGGAAGTCGCAACAGATCCGGCGCCGCCGTTTCGCGCGCCATGCGCAACCCATGTCGGATCTCGGACACGTGCCGATGCTCGAGCTCCACCCACTTCTTCTGCGACGCGTCCCAGGTGCCGGCGTGCTTGCCGTCGGCGGAGAGGTAGAACAGGCCGACGCGACCGACGCGCAGCACGTCGACGGTGCGGCCCTCGACCTCGGCGCGTTCGCTGGCGAGCGAACGGCCGTACTCGGCTTCGATCTGCCAGGCCTCGAGGATGCGTTTGAACTTGTCGGTGTTGGTCGCCGAAGGATCGCCCATCAGTTTCTTCAGCGAAGCCAGGCGCTCCTTTCGTTCGGTCGCCAGGAACGGCAGGTCCAATGCGATGAACTGCTCGAGGCCCTGCACCATGCGCATCATCAGCGGCAGCAGTTCGCGCTCGGTGCGCTCCATCTCGTCGATCTGGCGCAGCAGGGAGGCCTTCTCGGCGTCCTGCGCCGAAACCAGCTCACCGAGCTGGTCGGCGTAGACGGTCAGCTGCTGCGCCTGCCAGCTGGCGCTGCGATAGCGCTCGAGCATCGACCGGGTCTGGTCGTCGAGCTGATCGATCTTGCTTTGCGAGGCACGGGCCGCGCGATTGGTGTCGACGGTGGAGTCGATCGCCTTGGTGACCGGGTCCGAAGACTGCTGGGCCAGCGCCACGCCACCGAGGACCATCGCGAACAGCAGTGAGGCCGCAGTCCCGCTTCGTCGCAAATCCATCCCAGACGGTCTCCCCCTCGTTATGCGCGGCATCTTGCCCAGCCCGCGTCGCTAAAATCCAGCAAACGAACGATTACACCCCGGAGGTTCCCCATGGCCGCAGCGCACCCGCAGCATTCGCCCGGATTCCTGGCCCTGGTCGACGCCGCGCGACGCGAGGTACGCGAGATTCCCGCCGCCGACGTGCGCGGCGAACTCGAGGCGCGACCGCAGGCAGCCTTGATCGACGTGCGCGAGCAGTCGGAATTCGCCGCGGGTCACGTGATCGGCGCCGAGCACCTGAGCAAGGGCGTGATCGAGCGCGACATCGAGGCGCGCCATCCCGACAAGCGCCAGCCGCTGTATCTCTACTGCGGCGGCGGATTCCGTTCGGCGCTGGCCGCGCACGCGCTCAAGCAGATGGGCTATCTGCAGGTGACCAGCATCGATGGGGGCTGGCGGGCGTTGAAGGACCTGTTGCCGACCGAACCGTGAACACCGGGCTACGGGGCTGACGTGCAGTCCGGGCGAAGCCCGGGGCCCGATCCGTCTACAGGTGCAGCCCGCACTCCGTCTTCGGCTTGCCGACCCAGCGCCCGGCGCGTCCTTCGCCCGGCACCGTGCAGTGCGTGCATCCGATCGACGAGTAGCCGCGGTTCACCAGCGGATGGAATGGCAGGTGGTGCTCGCGGATGTAGGCGTCGCGCTCTTCGCGCGTGACGTCGATCATCGGGTTGAACTTGATCATGCCGCGGCGGATCTCGAACAGCGGCAGGCCCGCGCGATGGTCCGTCTGCCACGACATCAGGCTCGACACCCACACGTGATAATTGGGCTTGATCGCCTCGAGCGGCTCGACCTTGTTCACCGAGCAGCAGAAGTCGGTGTCCTTGAGATACGTCTGCTCCTGCTGCGTGAACTGGTGCTTCCAGTCCTCGGCCTTCACGTCGACGACCTGCAGCTGGAACAGGTCGATCAGGTACTGGCGGTAATTCAGCGTCTCCGGGAAGTGATACCCGGTGTCGATGAAGTGGACCACCTGCTCGGGCCGGATGGTCGAGATCACGTGCAGGAAGTAGGCGGACGTGGCGGCGAACGAGGACGTCACCATCACCTTTTCGGGCGCGAAATCCAGGTACAGCTGGCGCAGCCGCTGCTCGAAGTTCAACGGCGCGTAGCGCTCGTTGAGAGCCTCGATCTGGACCTCGTTGAGGCCAGCGAAAGTGGACGCCTTTTCCATGTTCATGAGACTTCTGACCGGCTCCGTGACCGCCGCCGGCACCTGCTTCTGATGGGGGTCCGGCAGTGTATGGGCGCAGTCCGGAATGCCTCAATCGGATCGGCTTCGAATGCCGGAAACGATATAAGGGTATGCCGATTCGCCCGAGACCTTGCAGGGCGAGCGATGTCGATGCGCGCCGGACCGGGCCGCTACAATGCGCGCCCTCGCGAGAAATACCGTTCATGGACAAGACCTTCGAACCCGGACCCATCGAGGCGCGCTGGCGCGCGACCTGGGAGGATCAGGGCTGCTACGCGCCCTCGGGCCAAGGGGAGCCGTACAGCATCCTGATCCCGCCGCCGAACGTGACCGGCACGCTGCACATGGGTCACGCATTCCAGCACACGATCATGGACGCGCTGATCCGCCACGCGCGCATGAGCGGTCGCGACACGCTCTGGCAGATGGGCACCGACCACGCCGGCATCGCCACGCAGATGGTGGTGGAGCGCAACCTCAAGCTCGAAGGCGTCGCGCGTCACGATCTCGGACGCGAAAAGTTCGTCGAAAAGGTCTGGGAGTGGAAGGCGCACTCGGGCGGGATCATCGAACAGCAGATCCGCCGGCTCGGCAGCTCGGTGGACTGGTCGCGCAACCGCTTCACGATGGACGAGGGCTATTCAAAGGCGGTCATCGAGCACTTCGTGCGGCTCCACGAGAAGGGGTTGATCTACCGCGGCAAGCGCCTGGTCAACTGGGACCCGGTGCTGCAGACCGCGATCTCCGATCTCGAGGTGGTCAACGAGGAGGAGAACGGCAAGCTCTGGCACTTCCGCTACCCGCTGAGCGACGGTTCCGGTCACCTCGTGGTCGCGACCACGCGTCCCGAAACGATGCTCGGCGACACCGCCGTCGCGGTGCATCCGGAAGACGAGCGCTACCGGCACCTGATCGGCAAGACCGTGCGTCTGCCGCTGGCCGAGCGCGACATCCCGGTGATCGCGGACGACTACGTCGACCGCGAGTTCGGCACCGGCGTGGTGAAGATCACGCCCGCGCACGATTTCAACGACTACCAGGTCGGGCAGCGCCACGGACTGGCGCAGATCAACATCCTGACGCCGACCGCGACGCTCAACGACACGGTGCCGGAGCGCTATCGCGGTCTCGACCGCTACGTCGCGCGCAAGCGCGTGGTCGCCGATCTCGATGCGCTCGGCCTGGTCGAGAAGATCGAGGACCACAAGCTGAAAGTGCCGCGCGGCGATCGCAGCGGCGCCGTGCTCGAGCCCTATCTCACCGACCAATGGTTCGTCGATCTCACGCGCAAGACGCCCGACGGCGGCTGGACGAAGATCATCAAGCCCGCGCTCGACGTGTTCGCCGACGGCCGCATCACGTTCGTGCTCGACAACATCCAGGACTGGTGCATCTCGCGCCAGCTCTGGTGGGGCCATCGCATCCCGGCGTGGTACGACGCCGAAGGCAATGTGTACGTGGGCCGCAGCGAGGACGAGGTGCGGCGCAAGCATCCGCATCTGCATCCGTCGGAAGGCGGCCACAAGCTCACGCTGCGCCAGGACGACGACGTGTTCGACACGTGGTTCTCGTCCGACATCTGGCCGCTGGCGACGCTGGGCTGGCCCAACGACGATGCGGCGCTGAAGAAGTTCTATCCGAGCAGCGTGCTGGTCACCGGCTTCGACATCATCTTCTTCTGGGTGGCCCGCATGGTGATGATGGGCCAGTACTTCATGGACGACGTGCCGTTCCGCGAGGTCTACATCACCGGCCTGGTGCGCGACCCCGAAGGCAACAAGATGTCCAAGTCCAAGGGCAACATCCTGGATCCGCTCGACGTCGTCGACGGCATCCAGCTCGAAGACCTGGTGAAGAAGCGCACCACCGGCCTGATGAAGCCCGAGACCGCGCCCAAGATCGAGGCCAAGACGCGCAAGGACTATCCGAGGGGCATCGACGCGGTGGGCTCCGATGCGCTGCGCTTCACGTTCGCCGCGCTGGCCACGCAAGGCCGCGACATCCGTTTCGACGCCGCGCGCGCCGCCGGCTATCGCAACTTCTGCAACAAGATCTGGAATGCCGCGCGCTACGTGCTGATGAACTGCGAAGGCCAGGACTGCGGCGTCGACGCCGCCCTGCCCTTCGAACTCTCCACGGCGGATCGCTGGATCGTCTCGGCGCTGCAGAAACTCGAGGCCGAGTGCGCCGAACATTTCCGCACGTACCGCTTCGACCTGCTCAGCACCGCGCTCTACCAGTTCATCTGGAACGAGTACTGCGACTGGTACCTGGAACTGTCCAAGCCGGCGCTGCAGAACGGCAGCGACGAACAGCAGCGCGGCACCCGTCGCACGCTGGTGCGCGTGCTCGAGACCTGGCTGCGCCTGCTGCATCCGCTGATGCCGTTCATCACCGAGGAGGTGTGGCAGCGCGTCGCGCCGCTCGCGGGCGCCAAGGGCGACACCGTGATGCTGCAGCGCTACCCGGTCGCGCAGCCGGAGAAGATCGACGCCTCGGCCGAATCCGACATCGAGTGGCTCAAGGGCTTCATCCTCGGCCTGCGCCAGATCCGCGGTGAAATGGACATCTCGCCGGGCAAGGCGCTGCCGGTGCTGGTGCAGAACGCGAGCGCCGCCGACCTCGAGCGCGTCGACCAGCAGCGCGCCAGCATCGAGTTCCTCGCGCGCGTCGAGTCGTTGCGCGTGCTGAACGACGGCGAGACCCCGCCGCAATCGGCCAGCGCGCTGCTCGGCGCGATGCGCCTGCTGGTGCCGATGGCCGGGCTGATCGACAAGGACGCCGAGCTCGCGCGCCTGTCGCGCCAGATCACCAAGCTCGAAGAGGACCTGGGCAAGGTCGAGACGCGCATCGCCAATCCCAACTTCGGCAAGGCGCCCGCGGCGGTGCAGCAGCAGGCACGCGATCTGGCGGAGAAGCAGCGGCGCGATCTGGCTGCATTGCGCGAGCAGAGCGAGAAGATCGCGGCGCTTTGACGGCTTGTGATTTTGCGGCGGGTTACGCCGCGTCCGGCTTCTGCGACGACCGCACCACCCGCAATCCCGGCTTGCGCGGCTGGATCGGCGCCGGGGGAGCGACTTTCCGGCCTTCGAGCCGCTGCACGCAGCGATCGAGCGTCTGCGCGATCGCCGTCTGGATGCGGATCATCTCGATGCGCGGCCACGCGGCGCGCTCGCCTTCGAACATGAAGCGCTGCACGTCGGCGAGCTTGGGATTCTTGGTCACGTTCGCGTAACGCCAGAGACTCACCTCCGGGAAGATGTTGATGTTCCCGCGATAGTCCTGGTCGAGGATGCTCGTGGCCGTGTCGATCGTCTGTCCGATCGACGGGATCGGCAGCACCTGGCGCGCCAGCTTGAGCAGGCCGCTGGCCTGCGAACGCACCGTTGCGCCCGCGTAGATCTTGGCGCCGTGCACCAGGCCGCGCGCACCGGGCTCGCGCCGCGTCTGGAACGGGATCACGTGCGGGTTGGTCTGGCTGACGATGAAGTGGTTGACGTTGTGCAGGCGACGCAGCCGCAGCATCGGCAGATCCGATTTCAGCGAGCCGTCGTTCCAGCGCAGCAGCGGCATCCACGGCGTGCGCTCGTTGAGCTCGTCGCGCGTCATCAGCAGCACGGGCGGGAACAGGATCGGCACCGCGCAGCTGGCCAGCACCGCCTCGCGCAGGTACAGGTACGGGAACGTCAGGTAGTTGAGCAGCCGCGGCGGCTGGTTGGCGCCGGCCGGCGAGACGGTGATGTTCACGATGCGGCCCGACAGCTTGTACGCCTCGTCGAAACACAGGTCCTTGACGTTCTTGGCGATGGCGCGCCGCAGCTGGCCCTGGTCCATCAGCGCGCGCCGCCGCCACATCTGCTTGGGATTGAGCACGCGCCAGAAGTGGTAGTACGCGCTTTCCGGGTCCAGCAGGCTCTCGACCTCGTCGGGACCGCGCGTGCCCACCGTGGCGGCGACGATGCTGCCGGCGCTGGAACCCGACATCACCACCGGCAGGACGTTTTCGCGGAACAGCGCCTTGACCACGCCGACGTGGAACAGGCCCAGCGTCGCGCCGCCCGAGAGCATCAGCGAGGAGCGGCCGTACGACTGCGCCGTCTCCTGGAAGAACTTGTGTTTCTCTCCGGCGCCGAACGACGGATCGTCGGTCTCGCACAGTTCCTCGAGCGCCGAGCAGACCTCGGCGACGTAGTCGACGATCAGCTGCTTGGTTCCCAGGCGCGCGTGCGCGTAGATCTCCGGATTGCCGACATTGCCCAGGTTCCAGTGCAGGCCCTGGCGCAGGTGATGCGCCAGTCGCAGTACCGCGCCTTCCTCGCGACAGATGCGGATGTGGCGCAGGCGCGAACGGATCAGGCGCCAGTCGTACAGATCGGAGGTCTCGTCGGCCTTCCAGTCGTCGAGCCCGTCATGCCGATCCAGCGACGCCGCGGCCTCGCGCCAGGTCCGATAGTCCTGCGCGTGGGCGAGTGCCTGCTGGGTGTCGCGAAGTCGACGTTTCAAGCGTCGGAGCCTGTCGATGAACGAACGGTATGGTCCTCCATCCACAGCGCCCCCTTCAATCGCACACGGCTAGGCACGGCTTCGGATTGACAGGGGCGGTTCGATCAGGGTCGTGCAGGGCTTGCCGCTACACTGCCGCATCCTCGTTCCGAAGATCCGCCACTGAATGAACGCTGCGCTCAAGGCCGCTCAGACCGCGCTCAACGCCATCATCCTCGGCAAGGAAGCGCAGCTGAAGCTGGCGCTGACCTGCCTGGTGGCACGGGGTCATCTGCTGATCGAAGACATCCCGGGCGTGGGCAAGACCACGCTGGCACTGGCGCTGGCGCGCGTGCTCGGGCTCGATTTCCAGCGCGTGCAGTTCACCTCCGACCTGCTGCCAGCGGACATCCTCGGCGTGTCGATCTACGAGCAGGCGTCGTCGTCGTTCCGCTTTCATCCGGGACCGGTGTTCGCGCAGATCATGCTGGCCGACGAGGTCAACCGCGCCAGCCCCAAGACGCAGTCCGCGCTGCTCGAAGCCATGGAGGAACGCCAGGTCACCGCCGAGGGCGAGACGCGCCGACTGCCTGAGCCGTTCTTCGTGATCGCCACGCAGAACCCGGCGCACCAGATCGGCACGTTCCCGCTGCCCGAGTCGCAGCTCGACCGTTTCCTGATGCGCCTGTCGCTGGGCTATCCGCCGATCGTGGCCGAGCGCGCGCTGCTGATGGAACGCGACCGCCGCGACCTGCTGTCCGAGATCACGCCTTCGCTGCGGCCGGCCGAACTGCTCGATCTGCAGGCGCAGGCGCGCGAGGTGAAGACCGCACCGGCGCTGATCGATTACATCCTCGCGCTGCTGCGCGCCACGCGTGAGCACGCCGGACTGCGCCAGGGCCTGTCGCCGCGCGCGGGGCTGTCGCTGCGCCGCGCCGCGCAGGCGTTCGCGCTGATCGACGGTCGCAGCGCGGTGATTCCCGAGGACGTGCAGGCGGTGTTCGTGGCCTGCGTGGGTCATCGCCTGCTGCCCGCCACGGAGGCCGACGGCGGCGCACCGACCGCCGAGGAGATCCTGGTGGGGGTGGCGATTCCGTGAGACGGGAGACGGGAGACGAGAGACGGGAGACGGGAGGCACGGCGGCCGCTCTTCTCCCGTCTCTCGTCTCCCTTCTCCCGTTCCTCCACCCGCTGCGCTGGCTCCGCCAACGCATCGACGCCTGGGTCCTGGCGCGCGTCCACAAACGTCCCGGGCCGATCGAGGTGCCGCGCAACCGCGTCTACATCGTGCCGACACGCTTCGGCTGGGGATTCGCGCTGATGTGCATCGTGATGCTCGCGGGCGCGATGAACTACTCGAACAGCATGGCGTTCGCGCTGAGCTTCCTGCTGATGGGGCTCGGCCTGGTGTGCATGCACCACACGCACGCCAACCTGGTCCACGTGCAGCTGCGTGCCGGTCGCGTGCGCCCCATCTACGCCGGCGAACCCGCGCACTTCGAGATCGTCGTCGACAACGCGGCGTCGCACGTGCGCTACGCGCTCGCCGCGAGCTGGGCACGCGAGACCAACGCCGAGCCGGCCAGCGACGTGCCGGCGCAGGGCTTCACCAGCGTCAACCTGTCGCGCATCGCGCCGCGTCGCGGATGGCTCGAGGCCGGCATCTTCGAGATCAGCACCGAGTTTCCGCTGGGCCTGTTCCACGCCTGGACCTGGGCGCACCTGGACATGCGCTGCCTGGTGTTCCCGCATCCCGCGCGTCCGGGCGTGCCGCCGCCGCTGAGCGCCGGAAGCGGCGGCACCGCCGGCGCCGGACGCAGCGGCCAGGACGAGTTCGCGGGGCTGCGCGACTACCAGCGCGGCGATGCGATGCGCAGCATCCACTGGAAGAGTCTGCCCAAGTCGGGCACGCCGATGGTCAAGCTGTTCAGCGAAACCGTCGAACAGGCGCTGTGGCTGAACTGGGATTCGGCGCCGGGACAGGACATCGAGGCGCGGCTGTCGCAGTTGGCGCGCTGGATCCTCGACGCCGACGGCGAAGGCCGCGCCTACGGCCTGCGACTGCCCGGCGTGAACCTCGCGCCCGGGCTCGGCGAGATGCATCGCTTCGAATGCCTGAAGGCGCTGGCGTTGTTCGGCCGCGAGAAATGATCGACTACCTGCCCCACCGCACGCTGCTGCGACTGCTCGTGGTGCTGATGCTGGTGACCGCGCCGCACCTGCCGCGCCTGCCGTTGTGGGAGAGCGCGGCGATCGCGCTGATCGTGCTGTGGCGCGCGGTTGCGTCGTCGCGCCAGTGGGCGCTGCCGCCGCAGGCGCTGAAGCTGGCACTGGCGATTGCCGCGTTCGTCGGCGTGTACGCCTCGTTCGGCCGCATCACGGGGCAGAACGCGGGCGTCGCGCTGCTGGTGCTGATGGTCGCGCTCAAGCTCACCGAGATGCGCTCGCGCCGCGACGTGATGGTGGTGATGTTCCTGATGTATTTCCTGCTGGTCACGCACTTCCTGAACTCGCAGGAGATCTGGACGATCGCGTACCTGTTCGTCAGCGTCATCGCGATCACGGCCGTGCTGGTCGATGCGCACCATCCCGGCGAGCCGCTGCCGCTGCGCCAGTCGGTGCACATGGGCGGCCGCATGATCGTGCACGCGCTGCCGGTGATGCTGCTGTTCTTCGTGCTGTTCCCGCGCATTCCCGGTCCGCTGTGGGGCCTGCCCAACGACGCCGGCCCGCCGCGTTCCGGGCTGTCGGATTCGATGTCGCCCGGCGACATCTCGCAGCTGATGCTGTCCAGCGAGGTGGCGTTCCGCGTGCGCTTCGAGGGCCCGGCGCCGTCCAAGGATCAGCAGTACTGGCGCGGACCGGTGTTCAGCGACTTCAATGGCCGCACGTGGAGGCAATCGTCCGCCGACCTGCTCGATCGATCGCCGCCCACCGTCGAGGCGATCGACCCGGTACGCATCCGCTACGAGCTCACGCTCGAACCGATGCGCAGCCGCTGGCTGTTCGCGCTCGACGTGCCCGATCCACGCGCGCTGCCGCCGGACTCGCGGATCGAGCGCAGCGGCGCGCTGGTGGTCGACCGGCTGATCACCGAACGACGCCTGGTCCGCGGCGTATCGGCGCCGCGCTATCGGCTGGATCCCGTGCTCGACGACGAGGATCGTGAGCGCACCACGTTCGTCCCCGAAGAATCCAATCCGCGGACCGCGGAGCTGGCCCTGCAGTGGCGCGATGGTGGAATGGACGACGAGGCGATCGTCAACGCCGCGCTGCGCATGTTCCGCGACGAGCCATTCTTCTACACGCTCGAACCGCCGCGGCTCGGGCGCCACGCCGCCGACGAGTTCCTGTTCGACACGCGCCGCGGCTTCTGCGAGCACTACTCGAGCGCCTTCGCGGTGCTGATGCGCGAGGCCGGCGTCCCGGCGCGCGTGGTCACCGGCTACCAGGGCATGGAGGCCAACGACTTCGGCGACTATTTCGTCGTGCGCCAGTCCGACGCGCACGCGTGGAACGAGGTCTGGCTCGAAGGCCGGGGATGGATCCGCATCGACCCGACCGCGATGGTGCATCCCAGCCGGATCGAGCAGAGCACGCTGGCGGTGATGGAAAGCCTGAGCCGCCGCGGCGAAGGCCTGGATGAGTTCCAGCGCCTGCGCTACATGCTCGAGGACCAGTGGGACGCGATCAACGCGCGCTGGAACGAATGGGTGCTCGGATACGGACCCGAAATGCAGGCCCGTTTCCTCGAACTGTTCGGGCTGGCCGATACGCAGCGCATGCTGCTCGCGCTGACGATCGGCGTCTGCGGTTCGCTGGCGCTGATCGGCCTGATCGCGATGCGCCGTTCCTCGCCGCCGCGCATCACCGAACGCGCGCTGCTGCTGTGGCGCGACGCGACGCGTCGGCTGGCGCGCTTCGGCTACGCGCAGCGACCGGACGAAGGTCCGCGCGATTTCGTCCAGCGCGTGATCGGCCGCGAGCCCGAGCTGGCCGATCCGCTGGGCATCGTGCTCGATGCCTACCTGCGGCTGCGCTACGCCGGCGAGAGCAGCGCCGCACTCGAGCGCGACTTCGCGCTGGCGCTCAAACGGATCCGGCGACCGAGCGCGCGCTAGCCGCTAGCGCAGGCTCTCGCGCATGGTGGCCCGCTCGTCGACCCGCGACAGCAGCACCGCCCCCGCGACGAAGAAGAACACCAGGCTGAACAGCGCCAGTCGCGGATTGCCGGTGACGGCCGCGGTGACGCCCACGACCAGCGGGCCGAGCACCGCGGCGAATTTTCCGAGCATGTTGTAGAAGCCGAAGAACTGGCCCGCCGACTCCGCGGGAATCAGCCTGGCGAAATAGCTGCGCGACAGCGACTGCACGCCGCCCTGCACCAGCCCGACCGTCGCGGCCATCAGATAGAAGTCCATCACCGTCTGCATGAACCACGCCCAGATCGTCACGCCGACATACACGGCCAGGCCCAGGTAGATGCCGCGGCGCGTGCCGAAGCGCTCGCCGATCCAGCCGAACGCGATCGCCGCGGGGAACGACACGAACTGCACGATCAGGATCGCCTTGATCAGCGCATCCGAGGCGAATCCCAGCTTCATGCCGAAATCCACCGCCATCTGCGCGACGGTGCCGACCGCGTCGATGTAGAGCCAGTACGCGAGCAGGAACATCAGCACCGGCTTCATGCCGAGCACGCGCTTGATCATCCGGCCGATCTCGCGCCAGCCCATCGCAGGGTGATCGGCGCCCACGGCCTTGGGTTCGGGCACCGACAGGAACAGCGGCAGCGAGAACAGCACCCACCACGCGGCGACGCTGACGAACGCCCACTTCGCGGCGCTGGCCTTGTCGGCGATGCCGAAGGCTTCGGGCTTGAGCACCATCGCGACGTTGACGACGAACAGCACGCCGCCGCCCAGATAGCCCAGGCCGTAGCCGAACGCCGAGACGCGGTCGCGCTCGCCGGGGCTGGCCACGTTGACCAGCAGCGCGTCGTAGAACCCCAGCGAGCCGAAGAAGCCCACCGCCGCCAGCGAGAACAGGCCGATCGCCAGACCCCACTGGCCTTCGCCGACGAAGAACAGGCCCGTCGTCCCGACGACGCCCAGCGCGGTGAATGCGCCCAGCAGCGGCTTCTTCCAGCCGCGCCGGTCCGCGATCACGCCCAGCGTCGGTGCCAGCACCATCACCACCATCGCCGACAACGAATTGCCGAACGCGCCGAGGTAGAACGTGCTCATGCCCGGATCGACACCCGCGGCGTAGTAGCTGTTGAACAGCACCGGGAACAGGCCCACCAGCACGGTGGTGGCGAACGCCGAGTTGGCCCAGTCGTAGGTCGCCCAGGCGAGCTGCTGTCGGCTGACGAACCTCACTCGAGGTCCAGCGCAAGAACGAAGGCGTCTTCGCGTTGCTCGTGCCCCGGGTAATAGCCGCGGCGCGTCCCGATCTGCTGGAAGCCCGCGCCCTGGTAGAGCCGGATCGCGGCCTTGTTCGAGCGGCGCACCTCCAGCAGCACGATCGTGCTGTTGGCCGCGCGCGCGGTCTGCAGCAGGTGGCCGAGCATGAAGCGCGCGATCCCCTGGCGACGGCACAACGGATCGACCGCGAGATTGAGGATGTGCGCCTCGCCCACCGCCATCGTCATGAACCCGTAGGCGATCAGCGATGTTCTCCCGCGCTCGTGCAGCGCCCAGGCCGAATAGCCGGCTTTCAGGCAGTCGCGAAAGATCCCTTCCGACCAGGGGAACGCGTAGGCGCGCTGCTCGATGTCGAGCACTTCGCCGAGCTGCGATTCGTGCAGCGGCGACAGGCGCCACGCGGGTTGGGGCACGGCATTCATCGCGCGTTCGCCGTAGCCGTAGCCCGGGCGAAGCCCGGGAAGGTCCGTGGAGATGTTCTCCCGGGCTTGGCCCGGGCTACGAGCACTGCGTTCAGACCGGGGCCTCCTGCTGGAGGAACCGCCACACCTTCTTCAGGTCCTCCCACGACTTCGCCTTCTCGCGCGGACTGCGCAGCAGGTAGGCGGGGTGATAGGTGATGAACAGCGGCGTGCGGTCCGGTCCGTAGTGATGCATCGGGCCGCGCATCTTCGACAGCGGCTGATCGCTGGTGGCCAGCAGGCGATTGGCCGCGACCTTTCCGAGCGCGACGATCAGGCGCGGCTTCAGCAGCCGGACCTGCTGCTCGAGGTAGGGCCGGCAGGCCTCGGCCTCGTCCGCCTGCGGATCGCGGTTGCCCGGCGGCCGGCATTTCACGACGTTGGCGATGAACGTGTTCTCGCGGCGCGATCGGCCGATCGCGGCGAGCATCTCGTCGAGCAGCTTGCCCGCGCGTCCGACGAAGGGCTCGCCCTGCGCATCCTCGTCGGCGCCGGGGCCCTCGCCGACGATCATCAGCGTCGCTTCGGACGGCCCCACGCCGAACACCGTCTGCGTGCGCGTTTCGCACAGCCGGCAGCGCGTGCAGTCCTTGACCATCGCGCGCAGGCCGTCCCAGTCCTGCGGCACGTCGATCGGCGGCGGGGGTCGTTCACGCACGGTGACGACGACGTCGGGAAGCGGTGCCGCGACGGTTGCGGCGACGGGCGCCGCGACGGGCGCCGCGACCACGGCGTTGCGCGGTGGCGAGACATCGACGTCTTCCCGCCCGCGGTCGGATCCGCGCGGCACCCAGACCTGCACGCCCAGTGCACGGAGATAGTCGAGTCGTCGCGGATGGCGCATCGCGCGATTCTACCGGTGGACCGCCATGGCGTTGCCGCTATGCCGCTTCCCAATCCGCGCCGTCGCCGTCACGCCGCGCACGCGGCAGCCGGAAGAAGAGCTTGCGATCGGCGCCGTGGCGCCGCGTATCGGGCAGGAAACCCAGCCGCTTGAGCACGCGCTGGGACGCGCTGTTGGGCGCATCGACGCTGGCGCGGATCTCGCCCAGCCGCAGCGTGTCGAAACCGTAGGCCACCAGTGCCTCGGCCATCTCGCGCGCGTAGCCCTTCATCCACTGCGCCTCGGCGACTGCGTAGAGCAGTTCGAGCTCGTGCTCGTCGCGAAAGAATCCGTAGCCGCAGAAGCCGACCAGCGCGCCGTCGCCGTCGTGCGCCGCCCACAGGCCGTAGCCGTGCTGCTCGAACCAGCCCTGGTTCTGGTGCACCAGATCGCGCGTCTGCTCCGGCGACAACACGTGGTCGTCCCACAGGAATCTGCGCACGGCGGGCTGCGTCCACAACGCGTGCAGCGGCTCGATGTCCGCATCCGTCAGCGGACGAAGATGCAGGCGCGGGGTGCGCAGGCCGGTCGGCCGCGACGCCGCCGAAGTCGACGGCGTCGCGGACGGTTTGCGCTTAAGCCACCGCACGCGCAGGCGCGGCGCTCTTGGCACGCTGGCGCGCCACCCGGTTCAGACCCGAGAGGATCGCCTTCAGCGAGGCGGTGACGATGTTCGAGTCCACGCCCACGCCGAAGATCGGCCGGCCGCTGTCACCCACCTTGAGCTCGATGTAGGTCACGGCCTTGGCATCGGCACCCTTGGTGATCGCGTGCTCGTGGTAGTCGACCACGGCGATGCTCTCGCCGGTGAGCTTGGCCAGCGCGTGCACGAACGCATCGATCGGCCCGTTGCCGCGACCGGTGAGCTTGTGCTTGGCCCCGTCCCTGGTCACCTCGGTGGTCAGTTCCACTTCGTCACGCGTGGAATCCTCGACCAGGAAGTGCGCGACGTAGCCGTACGGCGTCGCCGCGCCGAGGTATTCGCCGGAGAAAATGTTCCAGATGTCCTGCGCGGTGACTTCCTTGCCGGTGGCATCGGTGACTTCCTGCACCACCTGGCTGAACTCGATCTGCAGGCGTCGCGGCATGTTGATGCCGTACTCGGCCTCGAGCAGGTACGAGATGCCGCCCTTGCCCGACTGCGAGTTCACGCGGATCACCGCCTCGTAGCTGCGACCGAGATCGTGCGGATCGATCGGCAGGTAGGGCATCTCCCAGATGTCGGTCTCCTTGCGCGCGCCGAACGCCTTCTTGATCGCGTCCTGGTGCGAGCCCGAGAACGAGGTGAACACCAGATCGCCGACGTACGGATGGCGCGGGTGCACCGGCAGCTGGTTGCAGAACTCCACCGAGCGTCGCACTTCGTCGATATCGGAGAAGTCGAGGCCCGGATGCACGCCCTGCGAATACATGTTGAGCGCGATGTTGACGACGTCGACGTTGCCGGTGCGCTCACCGTTGCCGAAGAGACAGCCTTCGACGCGATCGACGCCCGCCATCATCGCGAACTCGCCGGCGGCGGTGCCGGTGCCGCGATCGTTGTGCGGATGCACCGAGAGCACGATGCCGTCGCGACGTTTCAGGTTGCGGTGCATCCACTCGATCATGTCCGCGAAGATGTTCGGCGTGGAATGTTCGACGGTGCTGGGCAGGTTGATGATGCAGGGGTTGGCCTTCGTCGAGCCCCAGACCTCCGTGACGGCATCGACGATGTCCTTCGAGAAATCCAGCTCGGCGCCGGAGAACATCTCGGGCGAATACTGGAACACCCACTCGGTGCCCTTCTGCTCGCGCGCGAGCTGCTGGATCAGCACGGCGTGCTCGACCGCGAGCTGCTGGATGACCTCGGCCTTCGACAGGTTGAACACGACGCGGCGCATCACCGGCGCCACCGCGTTGTAGTAGTGCACGATCGCCCGGCGCGCGCCGACGAGCGACTCGAACGTGCGCCGGATCAGCGGCTCGCGCGCCTGCGTGAGCACCTGGATCGTCACGTCCTTGGGGATCCGGTCTTCCTCGATCAGGCAGCGCACGAAATCGAAGTCGGTCTGCGAGGCGGACGGAAATCCGACCTCGATCTCCTTGAAGCCGATGCGGCAGAGCATCTCGAACATGCGCAGCTTGCGCGTGCGATCCATCGGCTCGATCAGCGCCTGGTTGCCGTCGCGCAGGTCGACGCTGCACCAGATCGGCGGCTTGGTGATGACCTTGTCGGGCCAGGTGCGGTCCTTGAGGTTGATTGGCGCGAACTGCCGGTACTTGGCTTCGGGATTCTTGAGCATGCTCATGACGAGTTTCCTTTCCGGCAAATGCGCCGGACGCGAGCGCGCATTGTCGCGCACGTCGCCTGGGGTGGCTGGGTTACATCGATTGGCTTGTTGTCACGGTAGAGGCCCCGTGCGGCCGTGGTCGTTGTCTGCCTTACGGCAGAAGCAGCAGCGCCAGCAGGTTCGCGCGCGCCGTCACAGCCGCGCGGGGAGCGCGGAAGGCGGTGTCAGGGCGGGCGGCGACGGCGAACATGCGCGGCAGTGTAATTCAGGCAGCGGCGCGAGGAAATCCCCGGACCGGCCGCGGCGCCCGCCCGGATCACCGGTAAGGCGGGAAAGCGATCGCGTCAGCGAAGGCGCGTCCCGCCGGAACCCGTATCCCCACGACGGGATGCGCGGCCGCGGCGTGGCCGCTTTCCCGCCCTACGCCCACGTTCGGGCTCGACGGCGAACGCGCGGTGCACCGCCGCCATCGCCGCGACGACGTCCGCACGCGTCGTCCAGTCGGCATCCGCCGGCACGCGCCGCAACAGCGTATCGACACGATCCCCGAGCTCGGGCCGCTCGCGCGACGGCGCCGCCGCCTCGAGGGCTTCGATCCGCGCGCGGCTGCACAGGTTGTCGAGGTCGGCCACCAGTTCGGCCGGCGCCAGGTACGCCGCCGGCGCAGCCGGGCTGTAGGTGTCGATCGACGGGTTCAAGCGGAACGCCGGCTCGCCGTAGCACTGGTAGGCGCCCCAGGTATTGGCGTCGGGATAGCGGTCCCAGATGTGTTCGCGCGCGCTGCGTATCGCATCGCCGAAGCCTTCGCCCGCCAACATGTGTTCGTAGAAGTGCGCGGCGAAATCGCGCGCCGCCGCGTCGTCCACCGCCCAGCCGGCCGCGACCACCGCGCGCACGCCCATCTCGATGAACTGCACCGCCAGGTTGGCCGCCAGCGCCACGCGATCCGACACCTCGCCCGCCGCCGCAGCGACGCTGCCCAGATGGCAGCAGTTCAGGAACACCAGCTCGGGCACTTCGCGCATCTGCGCCACGTCGCCGGGCGTCAGGAACACGCCGTCGCCGATGACCATGCCGGACACTTTCTGCGGCGTCGCGTCGTCGCGCGCCCGGAGCGGGTACTCGTGCACGCCGTGCCCGGCCAGGTGCAGCACGCGCCAGCCGTCCTGGTGCAGCGCGCCGAGCACGCGTTCGGCGTCCTGGCCGATCGCATCGGTCACCGTCATGCCGCGCCCTCCCAGGACCTGCGCCACCGCGCGCGCCTCGGCGGTTGCGCCGGGAAGATCGGGAAACTCCTGCGACCGCACGCGCGGGTTGCCGATTACCAATGCGGTCGCGCGTTGCGGATGCGCCGGCTGCGACCGGAACACCGGCGTGCGCAGCTGGCGCACCATGCCGGCCGCGACCGCGGGCGGCCGCCGCGTTGCGGAGCGCCGATCCTCCAGCAGCTCCCACGGATAGCGCGCCGACACCGCATCGACGAGCAGCACGACGTCGCGCTGTTCGGGCGACAGCTCCTTCAGCCGGTTGGGCAGCAGCATCTCGAAGAGCGTGCGCGCCGCGTCGGCGTCGCGGCTCGTGTGCTCGCTGGCGCGGCGCACGAACTGGTCGGCCAGGCGCAGCTGTCCGGCGACGACGTGCTCCTCGGCGCGTGCCCGGTCGGTGACCGGGATGAAGCGCATCGCCTGCATGCGCGCGTCGTAGGCGATCTCCATGCGCCGCCACCAGCCATCGACCGCATCGAAGCGCACGCGGCGCAGACCGCCTTCGCCCTGCTCGACGTAGCGCCGACGCCACTCCACCTGGCTGCGCAGCGGCTCCTCGGCGAGCAACAGCTCGAGTTGTCGGGCGGCGGCGATGGCGATGTCCTCCATCAGTTCGACGAATTCGATCTCGTCGATCAGCACGCGGTGCGACAACCCCGACTCCTGCAGCTGCAGGTTCGCGGCCAGCGCGCCGCGCAGCATCGCGTCGAGCGAATCGCGCAGGCTCACGCCGGCCGCGCCGGTGGCGACCAGCAGGCACGACAGGCGTGCAACGCGCGTCGCGTCGGCCGGACCGAAACGATCGTCGGGGCCGTCCGCGACGTGGCTGGCGTAGGCCAGCAGCGCCTGGCGCATCGCGAGCTCGAGCCCGCCGGGCGACACCGATCCGACCTGCCCCAGGCCCACCACGACCGCACCCGACGGCGCGGCGCGCGCGTCGGTCTGCACGAACACCGCCTGCGTGCCCGCAGCGCCCGGATACAGGTCCAGGCTCTGCTGGCGCGACAGCCGGCCGCCGAGCCGACGATCGAGCGCCTTCTCCGCGGCCACGATCGCATCGCCCTGGTAATGACCGACGACGACCGGATGTCGCGCGTAGGCCAGGTCGCCGTGACGGATCGAGATCCGCAGCGGCGGCAGGCTCATCGACGACGTCGCGCCGCGCTCGCGCGGCGACCGGCCCGAGAATCCGAGCAGCGCGAGCTCCGCCTCGCCCGGCATCGAATCCGCGGGCGGGCGTTCGCGCAGCACGAAAATGTCGCCTTCGCCCGGGGCCCGTGCGACCACCGGCGGCACCGTCGGCAGGCGCGTCGTCGTGCCGGTCTGCAACAGGTCGACGTATCCGGCGAACGCGCGCGTCTGCGTGCACAGCGCGTCGTGGCCGGTGTCGCGCACGTAGTACGTCGCCACGCCATCGAGCCGGCCCGAGTCCCACGGCACGGTGCCGTCGCCGTCGGGGCTGGCGAGGAACGACAACGCCTTGCCGCCGTGCCGGCCGTCGACCACGCGGTAGCCGACGACGGTCCGGTCCTGGCAGCCCGCGACGTAGACCATGCGCTGCGGATCGATCGGCGAGGCTTCGATCAGCTTCCAGGTCTGACGCGCCTGTGTGAGCTGCGCGGCCGCCGGCAACGGCCAGGATTCGTCGAGCTGCTGGCGCAGGCGCTTCCAGGTCGCGGCCTCGGCCATGCCGTCCGTATCGGCGTTGGGCAGCAGCTCGAGCAGGCCCGGATAGCGCCGCACGATGTCGATCAGCTCGTCGCGATCGCGCGTGAGGTCGAGCAGGATCAGCTTGGCCTGCGTGGGATTGAATCCGGTGAGCCAGCGCATCGCCTCGAACGAACCGCGATTGGGCGTGCCCAGCATCAGGAAACGGCTGCCGGGCAGCGCCTGGATTCGCCGCCACAGTTTTGGAAATGCGGCGATGAACGCGCGCGTCACCAGGCCGCCCATCGAGTGCGCGACGATCCGCAGCGGCTGACCGCTGCGCTCGCAATCGGCCAGCAGCGGCGTGAGCCGATCGGCCAGCTGGCGCGCGGCCTGCTCCACCGAGTGGCGCCAGTCGTAGGCAAAGACCTCGACGCGGTGGCTGTGGCGCAGGTGCTCGACCAGCGGACCGTAGAACGAATCGAGCAGCGCGAAGGGCTCCGCGCCGCGGCCGTAGGCGATGCGCCCGAGCGCGCCGAACATCAGCCGGGAAAAGCTCAGCCAGATCTCCTCGTCCGCGATCCGCAACGCGCTGCCCATCGTGCCGGGCAGCACGATCACCGTCGGCCGCGGCCCGGGGGGCGCGGGTGTCGTCGCCTTGGCGCGCGCGATCGGTCGCTGCGCGTCCTCGATCACCTGCGAGGCGGTCTCGATCGGACGAAAGCCGCCGAGACCGTCATCGGCGCGCGTGAGCCCTCCCACCAGCAGGCGCACCGTGCGTTCGTTCTGGAAATAGTTGAAGTGCGTGACGGCGGGACCCTGGTCGCGCTCGAAGCGCGCGCCTCCCGGCGCCCGGCGCGCGCCGCCGATCATCGACGGCGTGTTGACCACCAGGTCGTGCTCGCCGCCATAGAACCAGTCGGTCACCAGCAGCTTCAAGCGCGACCAGATCGAATCCCCCTGCACATCGCCGGCGATCACCGACAGGTCCGCGGCCACGCGCAGCTGCGGAACATTCAGCAGCCGCACCACCGGCGAGGCCGGCATCATCGACTCGAGTCCGGGCAGGCTGCGCGGATCGGTGCGCTCCTTGACCACCGCGAGCACGAAGTCGAGCAGTTCGGCCGCGACGCCGACGCCCGGTAGGCTGCGCCCGAGCAGCATCTGCACCACCGACAGCCAGCGATCGAGCCGCCCCGACGCGAGCGTGGTGCCGCGCGCCGGGCAGGCCACGCGCACGAAACGGCGCACGCGCAGGCGCCGCGCGTCGAGCGTCTTGATCAGCTCGCGGAACGTCGCGAGCTGGCGTCGGCGCACCTCGGCCTGGGCGTTGGCCCCGGCTCCTTTCAGGCGCGGCAGTCCGAGCTCGGTGGCCATCGCCGGATCGGGCGAGAAGATCCGCTCGATCAGCGCGCGGCCGTCGTCGAGCTTCTGCTCGAACACGTCGGCGCGCTCGCGAGATCCCAGGCACAGCAGCTCTCCCACCAGACCGCCACGCGAGTGCGTCACCAGGTGGATGTCGGCGCCGATGGGCAGCGCGTGCGCCAGCTCCAGCGCGTTGTCGATCGGCGTGCGCGTCATCGAACGGTGTTCCCACGCGAACGCCCGGTCGCGATAGCGCTCGAACAGGTCGCGCCGCGCCTGCAGTCCGGCCGCCGACGTCCACAGCCCGCCGAAACTGCCGGTCATGCTCGAGGCGGTGCCGTGCACGAACACCAGGATCGGCCCGTCCTGTGGCGGCAACGCGCCGCCCTGCACCGCGCCCAGCTTCAGCGGTTGCGCATCCAGCGCCACGCGGAACAGGCCTTGACGACCGCCGAGCTGGCGCAGTTCGCCCTTGTCGCCGAGCGCGGCCGCGGCCTTGCCGGCCAGGTCGACGCCGAAGAACTCCAGCAGCTTGATGCCGACGCGCATCAGCCCGCGGTCGCGACCGGCGAGCGTCGGGCCGGTGATCACCCAGGCGCCGCCGCCGCCGTCGCGCGCGCCCTCGCGTCGGCCGTAGTCGAGCGCAAGATCGTCGGCGCGCAACCACAGCACGAGGTCGTCCTCGAAGTGGACGCGCACCAGGTCATCGGCGGCGAACTCGCGCTCCTGCTCGGCGACGCCGTCGCGCGCGGTCGTGCCGGGCCGCAACACGGCGCGCGGCTCGATGCGCAGTCCGGTGCCCGGGAGGAAGTCGGCGTGCTCCTCGAACGCACCGCGGATCCGCACTTTGCTGTTCTTCGAAGGCGCCTTCGCCGTCTTGCGCCGTCCGCGCGAACGCGGAGCCATTACGCGGACCACCCGATCAGATACGGCATGTTGGCGCTCCCCCGACCGATCCGGGTGACGCGATCGCGATCGACCCGACCTCCGTCACCGTGGGCGTGGTCGCCTCTGCTGGCGCGGACGTGCGTTTATTTAGCCGCTGGCGCGCGCCTCGACAACGCGCTTTTCATCGCGGCGCGCGGTGCGGCGTGACGGGGTTCTCGATCGCGCGGCGCGCGATCGATCAGGCGGCGCTGGATCGGCGCGAGCGTCGCAGCAGCGCGGAAATCGGCCCGGACAGAACGTATCCGAAGGCCACGAGGAACAGGATCCGGGGCGGATCGACCGTGGCCAGCGCCAGCAATCCCACCACCGTGGCGAACGTGAGGAAGCGCACCGGACCGCCTTCGACCTTCTTGAAGGAGTTGTAGCGGATGCTGGTCACCATCGACAGCGCCGTCAGCAGGGTCAGCGGCGCGGCCACCACCAGCACGTCGTCGCCGTCGAACGGCACGCGCCCGGCGATCCACACGAACAGCGAGCGGCTGTCGTCGACGCAGCTCCACACGAAGAACGTCACGACCCCCGCCGCGGTGGGGCTCGGCACGCCGTAGAAATCCTTGTTGCTCCCGGCAATGGCGGCGAGCACGTTGAAGCGCGCCAGGCGCAGCGCCGCGCAGGCGCAGTACGTGAAGGCGATCACCCAGCCGACCTTGCCGCCGAAGTACGGGTAGTCGGCGAAGTAGCGCAGGCTGAACGCGTAGATGACGATCGCCGGCGCGACGCCGAAGGCGACCATGTCGCACAGCGAGTCGTATTCCTTGCCGAAATCGGTCGAAGTGCCCGTGAGCCGTGCAATGCGCCCGTCCAGGCCGTCGGCGATCATCGCGACCAGAACACCGACGCAGGCCGCTTCGAAGCGCCCGTTCATCGCCATCACGATGGCGTAGAAGCCGCCGAACAGCGTGGCGGTGGTGAACAGGTTGGGAAGCAGGTAGATGCCGCGGCGCCGGGCAGCGGGGGAAACGGGTTTGTCGTCCATGCTCCGTCAGCTCTTGCGCAGCATCGTGGCCAGCAACGTCTGGCCCGATCTTACGCGCTGGCCGAGCTGTGCATCCACGCGCCAACCGGCGGGCACGATCAATTCGATCTCGCGGGCCAGTCGACGCAGGCCACAGCGACGCCCCTGCCCCACGCGTTCACCGACACCGACCATCACCGGCCGCGAACCGAGAAGCGATCCGCGCGTGACGCGGATCAGCAGATCCTGTCCGTCCTCGGCGCGGATGCGCGAGACACCCGGTGCGTGAACGCCAGGCGGCAGCGGCATCACGTCGCCGGCGATCGGAGCACGCAGGCAATACGGCCCCCAGAAACGCGTGCGCACGACGATGCGGATCGCCTCGCGACCCAGGATCGGGTCGTGGCACTCGCGACGATGGATCACGGTGCCGTCGAGCGGCGCGAGCACGCCGCGCGGCTTGCACGCGATGCCGCTGCGCGGATCGGCCCAGAAACGCGCCGCGGCGGGCATCAGCGCCGCCGCGATCATCGCCGGCGCCAGCACCGCACCGCCGGCCAGCATCAACACGGCGGTGCCGCCGAGCGCGCCGATCACGCCCCAGCCTTCGGGGACGATGCTCAGCAGCGGTTCGTAGGGGCGGAGCACGGAAAAGCGGGCGTTAGGCGTTGGGCGTTGGGCGGTCAGGCAACGCGATCACGCGCGTTCCTGACGCCTAAAGCGAGCGAAGCGAGCGTCCTAACGCCTACCGTCGCCTCAGTTCTTCGACTTGTCGACCAGCTTGTTCTTGCCGATCCACGGCATCATCGCGCGCAGCTGGCCGCCGACGACCTCGATCGGGTGCGCGGCGTTGTTGCGGCGCATCGCGGTCATCTCCGGATAGCCCGACTTGCCCTCGGCGACGAAGGCCTTGGCGTACTTGCCGGTCTGGATGTCGAGCAGCGCCTGCTTCATCGCCTTGCGCGACTCGGCGTTGATGACCTTGGGCCCGGTGGTGTATTCGCCGTATTCGGCGTTGTTCGAGATCGAGTAGTTCATCGTCGCGATGCCGCCCTCGTACATCAGGTCGACGATCAGCTTGAGCTCGTGCAGGCACTCGAAGTAGGCCAGCTCGGGCTCGTAGCCCGCTTCCACCAGCGTCTCGAAACCGGCCTTGACCAGCTCGACGGTGCCGCCGCAGAGCACGGCCTGCTCACCGAACAGATCGGTCTCGCATTCGTCCTTGAACGAGGTCTCGATGATGCCGGAGCGACCGCCGCCGATCGCAGCGGCATAGGACAGCGCGAGCTGCTTGGCGCTGCCGCTGACGTCCTGGAACACCGCGATCAGGTCGGGAATGCCGCCGCCGCGGGTGAATTCGTTGCGCACCGTGTGACCCGGCGCCTTGGGCGCGATCATGATCACGTCGAGGTCGGCACGCGGCACGACCTGGTTGAAGTGGATCGCGAAGCCGTGCGCGAACGCCAGCGTCGCGCCCTTCTTGATGTTCGGCTCGATCTCGTTCTTGTAGAGCTCGGACTGAAACTCGTCCGGCGTCAGGATCATGATCAGGTCGGCCCAGGCGCAGGCGTCCGGCACGCTCTTGACCTTGAGTCCGCCCGCTTCGACCTTCTTGGCGGTCGCCGAACCCGGACGCAGCGCCACCACGACGTCGACGCCGCTGTCCTTGAGGTTCAGCGCGTGGGCGTGGCCCTGCGAGCCGTAGCCGACGATGGCGACCTTCTTCGACTGGATGATCGAGAGGTCGGCGTCTTTGTCGTAGTAAACCTTGATGCTCATCTGAAACTCCGGGACTCGGGACTGGGGACTCGGGACTCGGTCGTCGCGGGCGGGATCGTTTCCGAGTCCCGAGTCCCGAGTCCCGAGCCCCGGATTTATGCAGGCAGACTCATGACCTGGTGCCCACGCGACAACGCCGCCACGCCGCTGCGCACCAGTTCCAGCACCTTGGCCACGCGCGAGATCTCGGCGACGAACGCGTCGATCTCGTGGCTCGACCCGGCGAGCTGGATCATCCGGGTGCTCTCGGACTCGTCGAGGATCGTGGCGCGGTGGCGGCGGGCGCAGTCGACCACCGCACGCGCGGTGCCGTTGCGGGCCTCGACCTTGAGCATCACCAGCTCGCACTCGAGGTGGTCGCTGGCGGCCAGGTCCTCGATCTCCACGACGTCGATCAGCTTGCGGGTCTGCTGGACGATCTGGTTGATGACCGCGTCCGAGCCGCGCGTGACCAGCGTCAGCCGCGAGACCGTGGCGTCGTGCGTCGGCGCCACCGAAAGGGAATCGATGTTGTAGCCGCGGGCCGCGAACATGTTGGCCACGCGCGCCAGGGCGCCGGCTTCGTTCTGCAGCAGGATGGAGATGATGTGGCGCACGGTGCGACGCCTTGCACATAGGGGGAAACGCGGGGGCGCGACTTTAAAGGCGTCGCCGGCCGTGGGCAACCTGCCGAACTGGTAGGGGCCGGGCACTTCGCACGCCGGGCTTCACGCCCGCGCCGGCTCCGCTCGGCGCATCGGCGGTTCCGGTTTGGGCGTGCGGGTGCTTAAATGCGCGTCTTTTCCGTCCCGCCGACGCTGCACCCGACCCATGACTGCTCCCGCTCCCTCGCCGTATCACCCCCTGACCGGAACCACCCTCACCGGGGCGGACACGGTCGTCCAGGTGCTGGCCGACGAAGGCGTCGACGTCATTTTCGGCTACTCGGGCGGCGCGATCCTGCCGACCTACGACGCGGTGTTCCGCTTCAACGAGAAGCACCGCAACGCCGCCGGCGTCGAGCCGATGCCGCTGATCGTCCCGGCCAACGAGCAGGCCGCCGGCTTCATGGCGGCCGGCTACGCACGCGCTTCGGGCAAGGTCGGCGTGTGCCTGGTGACGTCCGGTCCGGGCGCCACCAACACCGTCACGCCGGTGCGCGACTGCATGGCCGATTCGATCCCCATCGTGGTGATCTGCGGCCAGGTGCCGGTGCCTGCGATCGGATCCGACGGATTCCAGGAAGCGCCGATCAGCACGATCATGGGTTCGGCCGCCAAGCACGTGTTCCTGGTGACCGACGCCTCGCTGCTCGAGGCCACGCTGCGCACCGCGTTCGAGATCGCCCGCAGCGGCCGTCCCGGTCCGGTGGTCGTGGACATCCCCAAGGACGTGCAGAACTGGTCGGGCAAGTTCGCCGGCTCCGGACAGCTGCCGATCCCGGGCTACCGCGCGCGCCTGCGCCAGGTGTCGAGCAACAAGCTGGGGCCGGCCGGCGCCGGCCAGTTCCTCGAACTGCTGCGCCAGGCGCAGCGCCCGCTGATCTATGCCGGTGGCGGCGTGATCAACGGTCAGGCCGCGTCCGAACTGCGCGCCTTTGCCGATGCGTTCGGGATCCCGGTGACGACCACGCTGATGGGCATCGGCGCCTACGACACCACCGCCGCGCGCTCGCTGCAGATGCTGGGCATGCACGGCACCGCGTTCGCCAACTACGCGGTCGAGGACTGCGACTTCCTCGTCGCGGTGGGCGCGCGCTTCGACGATCGCGTCGCCGGCGTGCCGGGCAAGTTCGCGCCCAAGGCGCGGGCGATCGCGCACCTGGACGTGGATCCGGCCGAGATCGGCAAGGTCAAGCGCGCCGACTGGTTCCACGTGGGCGACCTGCGCCAGGCGCTCGACGCGCTGCGCGTGTTCGCCGCGGACCACGGCTTCAAGCCGGACTACTCGGCCTGGCACGCGCACATCGCCCGGCTCAAGGTCGACCACGCGATGAACTACGAGCGCGGCGGCACGTACATCCAGCCGCATGCGGTGTGCGAAGAGATCAACCGCCTCACGCAGGGCACCGCGGTGGTCGCCACCGGCGTGGGCCAGCACCAGATGTGGGCGGCGCAGTACTTCGACTTCAAGGAGCCGCGGCTGTGGCTCACGTCGGGTTCGATGGGCACGATGGGCTTTGGATTGCCCGCCGCCATCGGCGCGGCGTTCGCGCGCAAGGATCGCGTGGTCATCGACATCGACGGCGACGCCTCGATCCGCATGAACCTGGGCGAGCTCGAGACCGCCACCACCTACAACCTGCCGGTCAAGATCGTCGTGCTGAACAACTTCGGCGACGGCATGGTCAAGCAGTGGCAGCGCCTGTTCTTCTCCTCGCGCTACGCCGGTTCGGACAAGAGCCTGCACCGCAAGGACTTCATCAAGGCCGCCGAAGCCGACGGCTTCGCGTTCGCCAAGCGCGTCGAGAACAAGGAAGACCTCGCGCGCGTGGTCAAGGAATTCGTCGAGTTCGAAGGCCCGGCGTTCCTCGAAGTGATCATCGATCCGATGGCCTCGGTCTACCCGATGGTCGGCCCGGGCATGAGCTACGACCAGATGATCACGGGCGACTGGATCCCCGCGCGCGCCGCCAAGCCGGCGGACGGCGGCAAGTCGGGCGACAAGGCCGATTTGTTCTGACGCGATCCCGTACCCCGGGCGCAGCCCGGGGTCGTTTTTCCGTCATCGCGACGACCTCGGGCTTCGCCCGGGCTACGCGGGGTGCGTCAGCCAAAGCGCGCAACCGCCGGTGATCAGCAGCAGCCCTGCCGCGCGCCCGCTCGCTCGACCGAAGGGCGCCAGCTTCTCGACGAGCACGAGGATCGTGATCGCGCCGATGCACGCCAGGCTCATCACGCCGCCGGCGAACAGCAGCAGCATCAGCAGCGCGCAGCAGCCGAGGCAGTAGAGGCCGTACGCGCCGCCCATGCGCAGCGCGCCCCAGGCGCCCGGTTTCCAGTGGCGCGGCAACCAGCTCATCGGCGAACGGCAGCGCGTCAGGCAGGCCTGCTTCCACGGCGTCCACTGGTACAGGCCTGCGGCGATCATCAGCACTGCGGTGATCGACGCATGGCTCGCCTGCATCATCGGCGTCAGCGCACCGAGGCTCGATGCGGCCCATTGCAGCGCGGTGGCGATCGCGCTGAACAGCGCCCACGCCAGCAGGTAACCCCCGGCGAAAGCGTAGGTGCGTGCGACGGCGTGGTGCGGCGTCGGACCGTTGCGCACCGCTGCGAGGTACACCAGCGCGGCGGGCACGGCCGACGGCAGCATCATCCCGACCATCATCGCCAGCCACATCGCGAACATCATCGCGGCGTGCGCGACGTCCCAGGGCCCGCTGCGCATCATCCACGCCGACGCACCGCGCATGTCCCCGTACATGTCGCGCGCCATCGGCACGATCCAGGTCCAGCACAAGACGGTGGCGATCAGCAGGCCCGCGCCGACCATCAATCGCGGCCGGACCGCCAGCCGTTCGAGCGGGTGCGGAGGATTCGCCGGCGACGTGCGCATCACGTGCGCGGTCGCGCTCTATTCGATGATGCCGCCCGGACCCCAGTGCACAGCGGCGAACTGCGCGTGGCCGGCCGGGACATTCAGCGCCTTCAGCATCGTCGAGCGGCTGTTGCTGCTGCCGAACTCGGCGCTGCGGAATTCCATGCCGCCTGGAAGATCGACGCGGGCGCGGTGCTCGGCGCCGGTGATCGGATTGCGGATCGGCTCGCCGTCGATCTCCATCACGCCCGGCACGCGAAGCCGCGCGACGCGCCGCACCGGATCGCATTCGTATTCGATCGGGGCGATGACCGGATCGAGCTTGGTCGGCGTCATCGCGTTGAAGATCTGCAGCAGCGTGCCCTCGTCCGAGTGCTTGCCGTGGCCGATCTCGATCAGGGCCTTGCGCTGCGCCTCGTTGGCACCCTGGTCGATGTAGACGAGCAGCTTGCCGTTGCCCTCGTGGATCGGCCCCGGCCACTCACCGCAGAAGCCCCAGACCAGGCCGTCGAGGCGTATATCGCCGAACCAGCCTTCGTCGATGTGCATCGCCATGCCGCCGGTGCAATGGCCCTTCGACGGCAGCGCATTGAACTGGCAGGGGCAGCCCCAGTCGCAGTTGCAGGCGCCGAACTCGGTGCCCTTGATCCGCCAGTCGATCGTGCCCATGGCCTGCCCCCGTCGGTGGATGCCCGACGAGTATAGGCCCGTGGAAAACCGCTACGCGTTGGCCGCCGCCGGCGCCGTGACCACCGGGTTGCCCGCCTTGGCCGCGGTCTCCGCGTGCGCGAGGTGATGCTCGCGCGCCGCCTTCACGAAGCCTTCGAACAACGGGTGGCCGTCGCGCGGGGTCGACGTGAATTCAGGATGGAACTGCACGCCGACGAACCACGGGTGATCCGGGATCTCGACGATCTCGACCAGCTCCTCGTCCTCCGACACGCCGGCCAGCAACAAACCCTTCTGCGTCAGTGGGTCGCGGTAGTTGTTGTTGAACTCGTAGCGATGGCGATGGCGCTCGCTGATCGTCTCGGAGTTGTACATCGCCCGCACGCGTGCCCCGGCGCGCAGACGGCAGCGCTGCACGCCCAGGCGCATCGTGCCGCCCAAGTCGGAGTCGGCCGTGCGCTTCTCGACGCGACCGCTGGTGTCGATCCACTCGGTCACCAGCGCGATCACCGGGTGCGGCGAATGCGGGTTGAACTCGGTCGAATGGGCGCTCGCCAGGCCGCAGACGCTGCGCGCGTAGTCGATCACCGCCACCTGCATGCCCAGGCAGATGCCCAGGTAGGGAATGCGGTTCTCGCGCGCGTATTTCGCGGCCAGGATCTTGCCCTCGATGCCGCGCTCGCCGAAGCCGCCCGGCACCAGGATGCAGTCGGCGCCCTGCAGCACGCGCACGCCCTGGCTCTCCAGCGTCTCGGACTCGATGTAGCGGATCTTCACGCGCGTGTGCGTGTGCAGGCCGGCGTGGTAGAGCGCCTCGTTGATGCTCTTGTAGGCGTCGGTGAGATCGACGTACTTGCCGACCATCGCCACCTGCACCTCGGCGTCCATCTGATCGCGCGCTTCGACCACGCGCTCCCAGCTCGACAGGTCGGCGCGACGCACGTCCAGGCCGAAATGCTGCACGACCTGCTCGTCCAGGCCCTGCTGATGCAGCCAGCCCGGGATCTTGTAGATGTCGTCCAGGTCGATGGCCGAGATCACCGCGTTGTAGGACACGTTGGTGAACAGCGCGATCTTGCGCTTCTCGGAATCCGGCAGCGGCCGCTCCGATCGGCACAGCAGCACGTCGGGCTGGATGCCGATGCCGCGCAGTTCCTTGACCGAGTGCTGCGTCGGCTTGGTCTTGAGCTCGCCGCCGGCCTTGATGAACGGCACCAGCGTCAGGTGCATGTACAGCGCGTTGCGACGACCGAGCTCGTGACCCATCTGGCGGATGGCTTCGAGGAACGGCAGCGACTCGATGTCGCCGACCGTGCCGCCGATCTCGACCATGCAGATGTCGGCGCCCTCGGCGCCGCGCTTGATGCGCGCGTGGATCTCGTCGGTGATGTGCGGAATGACCTGCACCGTGCGGCCCAGGTAGTCGCCGCGGCGCTCCTTGTCGAGCACGTTGCGGTAGATCTGGCCGGTGGTGACGTTCGAGTGGCGGTTGGTCTTGCCGCGCAGGTAGCGCTCGTAGTGGCCCAGGTCCAGGTCGGTTTCCGCGCCGTCCTCGGTGACGAACACCTCGCCGTGCTGGAACGGGCTCATCGTGCCCGCATCCACGTTGATGTACGGATCGAGCTTGATCATGCGGACCTTGAGCCCGCGCGATTCGAGGATCGCGGCCAGGCTCGCTGCGGCGATGCCCTTGCCCAGCGAGGAGACCACGCCCCCGGTTACGAAAATGAAACGCGTCGAGCCGGCGTCAGGCATGGCAGTCGGGGGGAATTGGGACGCGGAATTCTAGCAAAGCAGGCGGTAGGCGTTGAGCGTTAGGCGCAACGTTCGCACCTACCGCCTACCGCCTGACGAACTGCTCCAGATCCACGTGCTCTCCAACAATCAGGTCCTCGCGCGCCGCGAACGCCGGCCGGACGAACCACACCAGCAGCGGCAGCACGATCAGCGACAGCAGCATGTTGATCAGCATCACCGCGACCAGCAGCAGGCCCATGTCGGCCATGAACTTGAGATCCGACAGGAAATACCAGGGCAGGATGCCGACCAGCATGATCGTGGCGGTGAACAGGATCGCCTTGCCGGTGGTGGTCAGCGCGGCGCGCAGCGTGCGCCCCCAATCCTGGTCGTTGGCGTTGAATTCCTCGCAGATGCGCGACAGCAGGTAGATGCCGTAATCGATCCCCACCCCCACGCCGATCACCGCCACGATCACCGCGTTGATGTCGAGACCGATTCCGAGCAGGTACATCGCCGACAGCAGCATGAAATTCGACAGGTTCACCGGCATCAGCAGGATCAGTGCCGCGACCACCGAGCGGTACGCATAGGTCGACACCACCAGCACCGCGACGTTGACCAGCGCCAGGATCAGCCACTGGTAGCGGTCGACCACCACGTTCATCGCCTGCTGCAGCGCGATGAAGCCGGTGGCCAGCCGGATGCGGAAGGCCGGATGGTCGGCGCCGACCTCGGCGACCGCGCGCCGCGCGCTGGCCAGCGCGGCGTCGACCGTCTCCTGCTTGTTGTCGCGGTACCACAGCGAGATCGTCGAGTCCTGCTGTTCGAAGTCGATGATGTGGCTGAAGTTGACCGGGCTGGTGCCGTGCGTGATCGCGATCGCCGCGGCGGCGGTGGCCTCGGGGTTCATGTCCAGCGGCATCCACTTGGGGCTGCCGCCGGCGAACAGCCGATTGCCTTCCATCATGTAGTCGGGGAACGACAGCGTCTGGCGCGGCGGCAGCACCGGATCGCGTTCGACCAGGTCCTGGATGCGCATCGCGGTGGCGACGACGTCGGGATCGCGCGTGGTGCGCGTGTCGATATCGATCTTGCGCGCCTCCATGACGATCTCCAGCGTGTTCGTGCCGGGAAAATGCGAGTTTATGGCGCGCACCGCGGTGTTGAAGTCCGAATCCGGCCACAAGAGATTGCTGCCCTCCACCGGGTTGCCGATCTTGATCAGCGATGCGGTCCAGACCGCGCCGGCCGCGATAAGCAGCACCACCGCGCCGGTGATCCGCGCGCGCGGTCCCTGGCTGAGCGAGGCGATGCCGCCGAGCACCCGCTTCTGCAGCAGGTGAACGCCGCGCTCGCGCTGCAGGCCGCCGACGATCTCGTCGAGGTTCCTGGGCACCGGCAACCACGACAGCAGGATCGAGATCAGGAACACGCCGGTCGGGATGATCCATAGCGCCCAGAAGCCGCAGAAGATCGCGTGGCGCACCATCGTCGGGATCGGCGCCACGGCGATGAACACGATGCCGAACACGTCGGTGAGAATGCCCAGGATCGACGGCGCCATCATGATCCCCATCGTGATCTCGGCGGCCTTGCGACGATCTCCCAGGTGGTGCAGCACCTCGTAGTAGCGCTCGGTGTACTGCACGCAGTGCGAGAACGATCGCGCCATCAGCAGCAGCGGCACGATCATCAACAGCGGCTCGATCGGCTGGCGCAGCCAGCCGGCGAGTCCGAAGCCCCACACCGCGGCGGTCAGGCTGCAGACGATCGGCGTGACCATGCCGGCGACGTTGCGCATGTAGACCATCAGCGCGAGCGTCAGCGCGCCGAGCGTGACGAAGAAGATCGAATAGGTCTGCCGCTGCAGGTGATAGACCCAGCCGGTGAGCATCGGCTGACCGGCGATGTAGAGATCGTGGTCGGCATCGCGATGGCGATCCGCCAGGTCGCGGACGAAAGCGAACACTTCGCCGTAGTCGAGCTTGCGCTCGATGAACGTCGCGTTGACCAGCGTGGCGCTGTTGTCGCGCGAGATCAGGTACACGCGCGTGTTGGGCGACTTCTCCACGCGTTGGCGAAAGTCCGCGATGTCGGCCGGATGCACGGGCGGCCGATCGTCCATCAACGGCCGCATGTCCAGCCCGGCGGGCGTGGCCTCGACGTAGCGCGCCTTCTCGGTGGTGATCGACAGGATCTGGTCGTGGTCGACCCCGGGCGCCAGGTCGATGTCACGCGTCACGTCCCAGACCTTGGCGAGCGTGTCGGCGTTGTAGATGTCTCCAGACTTGCGCTTGATCATCACGCTGATCGTCAGCGGGTTGCCGAAGTTCGGGTGGTCGCGATAGGTCTCGACGAACGGATCGTCACGCGGTAGCAGGTCGGAAAAGATCGTGCGGATCTCGACGTGCGGCAGTCCGGCCGCGAAGGCGCCGGTCACGATCGCGAACAGCGCGGCCACCAGGACCCGGTGGCGGATGACCCAACGCGCGATGCGGAAGCGGAGCGGGTCGACCATGGTGCCCGACTATCGCACGGGGTCCGGCAGCCGGCGCTGGCTACAATCGCCACTTTCCCCTTGCCCGAACCCGGACGATCGCCAGATGAAAACCCGCATTACCGAAATGCTCGGCACGAAGTACCCCATCGTCCAGGGCGGCATGATGTGGGTCGGCCGCGCCGAACTCGCCTCCGCGGTCTCCAACGCCGGCGGCTTCGGCATCCTCACCGCGCTCACCCAGCCCACGCCCGAGCACCTGGTCAAGGAGATCGAGCGCTGCCGCGGCATGACCGACAAGCCGTTCGGCGTGAACCTCACGATCCTGCCCACCGCCAAGCCGCCGCCGTACGAGGCCTACCTGGACGCTGCGCTCGACAACGGCATCAAGGTGCTCGAGACCGCCGGCAACAACCCCAAGGAGTTCATCGCCAAGGCCAAGGCACGGGGTGTGAAGATCGTCCACAAGTGCACCGCGGTGCGCCACGCGCTCAGCGCCGAGCGCAACGGCGTCGATGCGATCTCGATCGACGGAATGGAATGCGCGGGCCACCCGGGCGAGGACCAGATCGGCTGCCTGATGCTGTTCGCCATCGCGGCCAAGAAGGTCAAGATCCCGCTGATCGCCTCGGGCGGCATCGCCGATGGCGCGACGATGGCCGCGGCGTTCGCGCTGGGCATCGAGGGCGTGAACATGGGCACGCGCTTCTGCGCCACCCAAGAGGCGCCGATCCACGACGACATCAAGCAGCTGCTGGTCAAGGCGTCCGAGCGCGACACCACGCTGATCTTCCGCACGCTGCACAACACCGGTCGCGTGCTCAAGACGGTGGTGTCGGAGGAAGTCGTCGCCATCGAGAACCGTCCCGGCGGCTGCGAGTTCAAGGACATCCAGCACCTGGTCTCGGGCGCCAAGGGCCGCGAGGCGCTGGAGACGGGCGACGCGACCAAGGGTCTGATCTGGGCCGGACAGAGCGTGGGCCTGATCGACGACATTCCGACCTGTGCCGAGCTGATCGAGCGCATGGTCGGCGAGTGCCGCGAACTGCTGGAGCAGGCCGGCCGTCGCGCCGCCTGATCAATTGCACCTGGTGAATTCCGCCTGATGTCCGAACCGTTCGCCCTTCGCACCTACACCGGCGTCGGCGGCGTGCCGCTGGTCGCCGACATCGGCGGCGACCCGTCGCACCCCGCGGTGATCCTGCTGCACGGCGGCGGACAGACGCGCCATTCCTGGGGCACCGCGATGCGCGCGCTGGTCGCGCACGGCTACCACGTGATCAACCTGGATTCGCGCGGTCACGGCGACAGCGGCTGGGCGCCGGACGCGGACTATCGACTGGCGACGCTCGCCGCCGACCTGCGCGGCGTGATCGACACCCTGCCCGCGCCGCCGGCGCTGGTCGGCGCCTCGATGGGCGGCGCGACGTCGATCGTCGCGGTGGGCAACAGCCCCAAGCCGATTGCGCGTGCGCTGGTGATGGTCGACGTGGTGCCGCGCATCGAAGCCGAGGGCGCCAACAAGATCGGCGCGTTCATGCGCGCCAACCCGGAAGGCTTTGCCACGCTCGACGAAGCGGCCGACGCGGTGTCGCGCTACTACCCGCACCGGCCGCGGCCCAAGGACGTCAGCGGCCTGATGAAGAACCTGCGCCGGCGCGACGACGGGCGGCTCTACTGGCACTGGGATCCGCGCATGTTCGAGCAGCCCGAACTCAAGCGCGGCGACGGTCCCGAACCGCCGCGCTTCGCCGACCAGATGATCGCGGCCTGCGCCGGCGTGCACATCCCGACGCTGCTGGTGCGCGGCATGCAGAGCGACATCGTCGGCGAGAACGGCATCGCCGAATTCCGCCACCACGTCCCGCACCTCGAAGTGTTCGACGTCGCGGATGCCGGCCACATGGTGGCCGGCGATCGCAACGATGCGTTCAACCAGGGCGTGATCGGGTTCCTGCAACGACACCTGCCGGTCTGACGAGGCGGCGGCGCGGCGGGATGCGCTCGGTGGTCCCGCCCTCCTCCGGAGGCGTGGCCAGTCGTCGGGCGGGACCACCGAGCGCATCCCGCGGGAAGTGTCGTCGAACCGGTAGGGCGAGAAAGCGAAGCGCATCCCGCCGTGGACCGTCGCTACGCCGGCAACAACCCGAACCGCGCCCGCGTCTCTTCCACCGACAGCTTCATCCACGGCCAGAAATCCCACTGGTGCGTGATGTCCACCTTGCAGCTCGCGCCGCGGTGGATCGCCCACAGCACCTTGCGCGGCTCGAACAGGTCGAACTCCCCGGGCGCGACCGGCGTGATCGTCACGCCGTGGTGGAACTGCAGGATCACGAACTGGATGAAGAGGAAGCCGTCGTCGCGGCGGCTGCCGCCCTGGAAGCTGCCCTGCAGGATCTCGCCGGCCGGCGTCGTGTCGTAACCCGTGAGCACGTGACCCACATCGTGGAAGGCGCCGGAGTGGGCGATGCCGCCCGGCTCGCCCGGATGACCGAAGCCTAGCGACGTCATGTGCCGCCAGTACTCGCGGCCGAGCGTGCCGTCGGGTAGCAGGCCCAGGCGCTTGTAGTCCCAGTAGCGATCGCGGTTGACCGCGCGCTTGAACAGCAACGCGGCCATGAAGCGCGCGATGCCCAGCACGCCCTCGGCCCGGTAGGCCTCGCCCAGAATGCCGCCGAACGCGCGACGCGCCGCCAGCAGGCGCACCTTGCGGCGCTGACCGCGCGACAGCGCGGCGACCACGTCGAGCACGCCGTCGTGCACCTCGAGCCGCCGACCCAGATCCCGGAGAAATTGCACCGAGGCCGGGCGCAGCGGACGGTTCAGCAGCACCGCCAGCGCCGACAGCTGCAGCAGACGCTTGCGTGGATGTTCACCCTCGAGCCAGACGTCTTCGGCCGCCAGCGGCGCCGGATCTTGCGCCGGTGCGGCCGCGCCGGCGATGCGCGCGAAGGTTTCGATGAAGTCGCGCTCGCGGGCATCCAGCGGCCCCGCGGCGTTCAGCGCCGAGCGCAGCACGCCGAACACGGTTGGCAGTTCGGAAGAGGAGAAGACGTCGATGTCCATGATGGGGGGCCTCGCAGCGGTGGGTGATGAATTCCGATGCGATCAGGCTAGGTCCCGCCCTGCGTCGAGTCGTTCGGAAACCGTCGCGTTTCGGTCTGGGCCGGGGCGCGAAGGTCCTGCGCGATCTCGTCGAAGCGGTTGACCAGCACGGACAAGTGGCCTTCGTCCGCGTAGCGCCGCAGGTTTGCGTGCGGCAGCCGCGCCACCATCTGCTCGGCCATCGCCGGCGGCACGTGACGGTCCTGCAACGGCTGGTGCAGGGACACGGGAACCGCGATGTCGCGCAGATCGAACCCCCGCGGGCCCGCGATCAGCGCGGCCTCCTGCAGCGCGGCGCCCACGCCCTGGCGATACGCCCCCGCCATGCTGGCGCCGAAACGCCGTGCGACCTCCGGATCGCGCGCCAGCAGCGCACGGTCCGGCCCTGCCAGCAGGCCGGCCAGCATGCGCGCCACCCGGGCGGGATCCAGGCGCGCCAGGCTCCGGTCGGGCAGCAGCAGCGGCGCAGCCAGCCAGGGCGCTCGGCGCGCCAAGCCGAAGAGCAGCTTGAGGAACGGCAGCTGGGTCTTGCGCAGTGCAGGCACGTCCATCGGGCCCATGCCGGCCACCAACGCCACCCGGCGCACGCGATCCGGCAGGCGCAGCGCGCAGGCCAGCGCATAGGGACCGCCGCAGGAAACCCCGATCAGATCGAATCGCAAATGGCCCAGATGATCGGCGAGCGCCTCGACATCGGTCGGCCAGTCGAGGATGCGTCGGCCCGCTGCGGGACTCGAGTGCCCGAAGCCGGGCCGGTCGGGCGCGATCAGGCACAGGCCGGCATCGCGCGCGGGGACTTCCACCACGCCGGCGAGCGCGCCGCTCGAAGGAAAGCCGTGGAAGAAATAGGTCGGGACACCGGCCGGATTTCCCCACACCTCCCAGGCCAGGTCGCGGCCGTCATCGAGCCGCAGGCGGTGGAGATTCGAACGAGGATCGCGGGACATCGGCGGGAGCGGATGGCGCTTC
>NZ_JAJFBP010000020.1 GCF_020697055.1 Panacagrimonas sp.
CATGGCCAAGGAAAAATTCGAGCGCGTCAAGCCGCATGTGAACGTGGGGACGATTGGTCACGTGGACCATGGCAAGACGACGACGACGGCGGCTTTGACGAAGATTTCGTCGGACAAGTACGGCAAGACCAAGTACGTGGCGTATGACGAGGTGGCCAAGGCCTCCGAGTCGCAGGGTCGTCGTGACAGCACCAAGATCCTGACGATTGCGACGTCGCACGTGGAGTACGAGACCGACACGCGTCACTACGCGCACGTCGACTGCCCTGGGCACGCCGACTATGTGAAGAACATGATCACGGGCGCTGCGCAGATGGACGGCGCGATCCTGGTGGTGTCGGCGGTGGACGGTCCGATGCCGCAGACGCGTGAGCACGTGCTGCTGGCCAAGCAGGTGAACGTTCCCAAGATCGTGGTGTGGCTGAACAAGTGCGATCTGGTGGAGGACGCCGAGCTGCTCGACCTGGTCGAGATGGAAGTGCGCGATCTGCTGAACAAGTACGGTTTTCCGGGCGATGACACCCCGGTGATCCGCGGCTCGGCGACCAAGGCCATTGCCGGTGACAAGGACTGGGTGTCCAAGGTCGAGGAGCTGTATACGGCGTTGGACACGTTCATTCCCGAGCCGGCGCGCGAGACCGACAAGCCGTTCCTGCTGCCGGTGGAGGACGTGTTCTCGATTTCGGGTCGCGGCACGGTGGCCACGGGCCGTATCGAGCGCGGCATCGTGAAGGTGGGCGAGAACGTCGAGATCGTGGGCATTCGCCCGACGGCGGTGACGACGATCACGGGCGTCGAGATGTTCCGCAAGCTGCTGGACCAGGGCCAGGCGGGCGACAACGTGGGTCTGTTGCTGCGTGGCACGAAGAAGGAAGACATCGAGCGTGGCCAGGTGCTGTGCAAGCCCGGTTCGATCACGCCGCACACCAAGTTCGAAGGTGAGGTGTACGTGCTGACCAAGGAGGAGGGCGGTCGTCACACGCCGTTCTTCAAGGGGTATCGTCCGCAGTTCTATTTCCGCACGACGGACGTGACGGGCAATGTGGAACTGCAGCCGGGCACCGAGATGGTGATGCCGGGCGACAACGTCAAGGTGACGGTGGAGCTGATCAACCCGATCGCGATGGAGGAGCAGGTCCGCTTCGCCATCCGCGAGGGCGGTCGTACCGTCGGCGCCGGCGTGGTCACCAAGATCCTGGCTTGACCCTTGATGGACTCCGTCGCGGGGTCGCCCGCGACGGAGCTTGAAAGTGATCCCCGTACAATCCGCGCCCCTTTTGTGTCGCGTAGTCCAGACATATCGCTAGGGGCGTAGCTCAATTGGTAGAGCGTCGGTCTCCAAAACCGAAGGCTGGGGGTTCGAGACCCTCCGCCCCTGCCATAAAAGCCTGCCCTTCGGGATTGCGTACTGCGCGTTGGCCGTATTGATGGAATCCCAGACCGAAGTCACTCAATCGCCGCGCTACGACAGCCTGCTGCTCGCGGCGGCGGTGCTGCTGCTCGTCGGCGCGCTCGGCTCGTTCTATTACTTCGCGGGCGACGTCAACGTGCTCGTGCGGGTGCTCGGCCTGCTGGTCGGCACCGGCGTAGCGCTGGCGCTGGCCTACCGTACCGAACTGGGTCGCTCCGTCTGGGGCTACATCGTCGGCGCGCGCACCGAATTGCGGAAAGTCGTCTGGCCGAGCCGGCAGGAAAGCGTGCAGGCCACGCTGATGATCGCGGTCGTCGTGCTGATCACGGCCCTGCTGCTCTGGGGTCTGGACTCGCTCCTGCTGTGGGGCGTCAAGCTGCTCACCGGTCGGGGCTGAGGACCAACATGACGATGCGCTGGTACGTGGTGCACGCCTATTCGCAGTACGAGAACAGCGTCAAGAAGGCGCTGGTCGAGCGCATCAATCGCGCCGGCCTGCAGGAGCAGTTCGGCGAGATCCTGGTGCCGACCGAGGAAGTGGTCGAGATCCGTGACGGCGTCAAGCGCATGACCGAGCGGAAGTTCTTCCCCGGTTACGTGCTGGTGAACATGGAGATGAACGAGGACACGTGGCACCTCGTCAAGTCCACGCCCAAGGTGCTGGGCTTCATCGGCGGCACGCCGGACAAGCCGGCGCCGATCTCCGAGAAGGAAGCCAACGCCATCCTCAACCGCGTCGAAGAGGCGGTCGAGAAGCCCAAGCCCAAGACGCTGTACGAGCCTGGCGAAGGCATCCGCGTCATCGACGGACCGTTCGCCGATTTCTCGGGCGTGGTCGAGGAAGTCAATTACGAGAAGAACCGCCTGCGTGTCGCGGTTCTGATCTTCGGTCGGTCGACGCCGGTCGAGCTGGAATTTAGTCAGGTCGAGAAGGCCTGAAAGGCGGGCGTTAGGCGTTAAGCGTTAGGAACGGCAGTGCTTCTCCTAACGCCCAACGCCTAACGCCTAAACACCCCGGGGAGCCGAAAGGCGCTATCACCCACCAGGAGTAAACCATGGCCAAGAAAGTCCAAGGCTACGTCAAGCTGCAGATCCCAGCTGGCAAGGCCAATCCCTCACCCCCGATCGGTCCCGCACTGGGCCAGCAGGGCGTGAACATCATGGGTTTCTGCAAGGAGTTCAATGCAGCGACCCAGAAGCTGGAGCCCGGCATGCCGATTCCCGTGGTCATCACGGTGTACTCGGACAAGAGCTTCACCTTCATCATGAAGACGCCGCCGGCGACCTATCTGATCAAGAAGGCCGCGGGCGTCGAGTCCGGTTCCAAGACCCCGCACACGGTCAAGGTGGGCAAGCTCAAGCGCGCCCAGCTCGAGGAGATCGCGAAGGTCAAGATGGCGGACCTCAATGCCGCCGACATGGACGCCGCCGTGCGCATCATCGCCGGCAGTGCGCGTTCGATGGGCATCGACGTCGAAGGGGTGAAGTGACATGGCCCAGGAAAAGAAAGCCGCCAAGATCAAGCTGAGCAAGCGCCAGAAGGCGTTCAAGGTTGAGCAGGGCAAGACCTACGCCCTTACCGAAGCGCTCGACCTGCTCAAGGCCAGCGCGACCGCCAAGTTCAAGGAATCGGTCGACATGTCGATCAACCTTGGCATCGACGCGAAGAAGTCCGACCAGAACGTGCGCGGCTCGACCGTGCTGCCGCATGGCAACGGCAAGTCGGTGAAGGTCGCGGTGTTCACGCAGGGTGCGAAGGCCGCAGAAGCGACCGCCGCCGGCGCCGACGCCGTGGGCATGGACGACCTGGCCGCCAAGATGAAGGCGGGCGAGCTCGACTACCAGGTCGTGATCGCGTCGCCCGATGCGATGCGCGTCGTCGGCCAGCTCGGCCAGCTGCTCGGTCCGCGTGGTCTGATGCCGAACCCCAAGACCGGCACCGTGACGCCGAACATCGCCGAGGCGGTCAAGAACGCCAAGGCCGGTATGGCCAAGTTCCGCACCGACAAGGCCGGCATCGTGCATTGCTCGATCGGCTCGGCCTCGTTCGAGAAGGACAAGATTCTCGACAACCTGCTGGCCGTGATGCGCGACATCCGCAAGCAGAAGCCCGCGTCGTCGAAGGGCATCTTCATCAAGAAGGTGACGCTCTCGACCACGATGGGTCCCGGCATCCGCGTCGACGTGGCGTCGCTGCCGGAATAGTCAAAGGACGGGGCCCGTTGGGTCCCGGCTGAAAGTTTCGAAGTGTGGGGCCCGCGAGGGCCCACGTCGTCGAAGACCGCAAGTGCCGCAAGGCTTAAAGGGCTCGTCCAGCCGCTCGCGCAGACGGTGTAACCGAAAGCAGTCGTCGTCGTTGGCTTCCGGCGAAACCGTGAGGTGGAACGTCTTCGCAAGAAGAGGTTCCGTTCGTCAACAGCAGCACCAGGAGCAGTCTTATGGCATTGAGGTTGGAAGACAAGAAAGCCCTGGTTGCGGAAGTCAACGAAGTTGCGTCCAAGGCGCTCTCGGCCGTCGCGGCCGAGTACCGTGGTCTGAGCGCCGGCAAGTTCGACATCCTGCGTGATCGAGCCCGCAAAAACGGGATCTATCTGCACGTGGTGAAGAACACGCTGGCGAAGCGGGCCGTGGCCGGCACGGAGTTCGAGTGCCTGGGTCCTGCGCTGACCGGTCCGCTCGTGCTCGGTTTCTCTCTCGAGGATCCGGGTGCGGTGGGTCGCGTCATCAAGGACTTCGCCAAGGAGAACGAGGCGCTGGTGGTCAAGGCGGTCGCGGTCGGCGGGACTCTTTACGGGCCCAAGGACATCGAGCGTCTGGCTTCTCTGCCGACCAAGGAGCAGGCCATCGCCATGCTCATGGGCGTCATGAAGGCCCCCATCGAGAAGTTCGTGCGCACCGTCAACGAGCCCACCGCGAAGTTCGTGCGCACGGTCAAGGCCGTCGCCGACAAGCAGGCCGAAGCCGCCTAAGACATCCGCAATCACGCTTTCGCAAACAGCGATTCACCACACTTAATCAAGTTTCAGGAGTCAGAACATGTCGCTCAGCAATCAGGAAATTCTTGACGCGATCGCCGCCAAGTCCGTCATGGACATCGTCGAGCTGGTCAAGATGATGGAAGAGAAGTTCGGCGTTTCCGCCGCTGCCGCCGTGGCCGTCGCCGCGCCGGCCGCCGGTGGTGGTGCCGCTGCCGCCGCCGTCGAAGAGAAGACCGAGTTCACGGTCGTCCTCACCGCGTTCGGCGAGAAGAAGGTCGAGGTCATCAAGGTGGTGCGCGAGCTCACCGGCCTGGGCCTGAAGGAAGCCAAGGATCTGGTCGAAGGCGCGCCGAAGGAAGTGAAGGACGGCGTCGACAAGAAGACCGCCGAGGAAATGAAGAAGAAGCTGGAAGCCGCAGGCGCCAAGGTCGACGTCAAGTAAACCTTGTCGGCGCGGTTTCAGTTTCGGTTTTGAGCGAAGGCTGGGGGCGCCTCGTGCGCCCCCGGCCTGTCGCCGTTGTACGGGAAGTCGGAATGCATCGGTTTGGCCTGAATGCCAAACCCATGGGTTCCGGGGCGTCTAAACAGCGCCGCCGTCTGTTGTTGTCGTAGTTCGACTGAAGAGGTCACGAATGTCTTACTCGTTCACCGAGAAGAAGCGCATCCGCAAGGATTTCTCCAAGCTGCCGGAGACGCGCGAAATCCCTTATCTGCTGGCCACGCAGATCGACTCCTATCGCGAGTTCCTGCAGGCCGAAATGACCCAGGCCAAGCGCCGCGAGGTCGGACTGCAAGCCGCGTTCAAGTCGGTTTTCCCGATGGTGTCGTACAACGGCGCCGCGGCCCTGGAGTTCGTGAAGTACCGCCTGGACGAGCCGGTGTTCGAGGAAGTGGAGTGCCGCGTGCGCGGCATGACCTACGCCGCGCCGCTGAAGGTCACGGTCCGCCTGGTGATCTTCGATCGCGAGTCCAAGGAAAAGAAGGTCAAGGACGTACGCGAGCAGGAGGTCTATCTCGGCGAGATCCCGCTGATGACCGACCACGGCACGTTCATCATCAACGGCACCGAGCGCGTCGTCGTCTCCCAGCTGCACCGCTCGCCCGGCGTGTTCTTCGATCACGACAAGGGCAAGACCCATAGCTCGGGCAAGCTGCTCTACAGCGCCCGCATCATTCCGTATCGCGGCTCCTGGCTGGACTTCGAGTTCGACCCGAAGGACAACCTGTTCGTCCGCATCGACCGCCGTCGCAAGCTGCCGGCGACGATCCTGCTCCGCGCGTTGAACTTCAACAACGAGCAGATGCTGGAGATGTTTCACGAGATCAACACGTTCCAGCTGCAGACCGAAGGTGCGCTGTGGGACGTGGTGCCCGAGCGTCTGCGGGGTGAGAAGGCGCAGTTCGACATCAAGGCTGGCAGCAAGCTGATCGTCGAGGCCGGCCGTCCGATCACGGCGCGCCACATCAAGCAGATCCGCGACGCGGCCGTGAAGACGCTGGAAGTGCCCGACAGCTACATCGTCGGACGCATCGTGGCGCGCGACATCGTCAACAAGGACACCGGCGAAGTGATCGCCGTGGCCAACTCCGAGATCAAGGAAGCGGACCTGCCCAAGTTCCGCACCGCCGGGATCAAGGATCTGCCCACGCTGTACGTCAACGACGTGGACAAGGGACCGTACGTCTCCACGACGCTGAACATCGATCCGACGCGCACGCGCCTCGAGGCGCTGGTCGAGATCTACCGCATGATGCGTCCGGGCGAACCGCCCACGAAGGACGCCGCCGAGACGCTGTTCGCCGGCCTGTTCTTCGCGCCGGAGAAGTACGACCTGTCGGCGGTCGGCCGCATGAAGTTCAACCGCCGCCTGCGCCGTGACGCGATCACCGGCCCCGGCGTGCTGAACAACGACGACATCACCGCCGTGATGAAGCAGATCATCGCCATCCGCAACGGCGAGGATCAGACCGACGACATCGACCACCTCGGCAACCGCCGCATCCGCGCGGTGGGCGAGATGACCGAGAACGTGTTCCGCACCGGCCTGGTGCGCGTCGAGCGCGCGGTGCGCGAGCGCCTCGCGCTGGCCGAGGCCGAGAACCTCACGCCGCAGGACCTGATCAACGCCAAGCCGGTCGGCGCCGCGATCAAGGAGTTCTTCGGTTCGTCGCAGCTGTCGCAGTTCATGGACCAGAACAACCCGCTGTCGGAAGTGACGCACAAGCGTCGCGTCTCGGCGCTGGGACCCGGTGGTCTGACGCGCGAGCGCGCGGGCTTCGAAGTCCGTGACGTGCACCCGACGCACTACGGTCGCGTGTGCCCGATCGAGACGCCGGAAGGCCCGAACATCGGTCTGATCAACTCGCTGGCCTGCTACGCGCGCACCAACGACTACGGCTTCCTCGAGACGCCGTACCGCAAGGTCACCGAAGGCCGCGTGACCGATGACATCGAATATCTGTCGGCGATCGAAGAAGGCCGCTACGTGATCGCCCAGGCGAACTCGGAGCTCGACGCCAAGAACAAGTTCAAGAGCGAACTCGTGTCGGTTCGCTTCCAGAACGAGTTCACGATGATGACGCCCGACCGCATCCAGTACATGGACGTGTCGCCGCGCCAGATCGTGTCGGTCGCTGCCGCGCTGATTCCGTTCCTCGAGCACGACGACGCCAACCGCGCGCTGATGGGCTCGAACATGCAGCGCCAGGCCGTCCCGACGCTGCGCAGCGAAAAGCCGCTGGTCGGCACCGGCATCGAGCGTCGCGTGGCGATCGACTCGGGCAACGCCATCACCGCTCGCCGCGGCGGCGTGGTCGACAAGGTCGACGCCTCGCGCGTGGTCGTGCGCGTCAACGACGACGAGACCACCGCCGGTGAGGCGGGCGTCGACATCTACAACCTGGTCAAGTACACGCGTTCGAACCAGAACACCTGCATCAACCAGAAGCCGCTGGTGCGGCCGGGCGACAAGGTCGCTCGCGGCGACGTGCTGGCCGACGGTCCTTCGACCGACCTGGGCGAACTGGCCCTGGGCCAGAACATGCTGATCTCGTTCATGCCCTGGAACGGCTACAACTTCGAGGATTCGATCCTGATCTCGGAGCGCGTGGTCGAAGAGGATCGCTTCACCACGATCCACATCGAAGAGCTCACCTGCGTCGCGCGCGAGACCAAGCTGGGCCCCGAGGAGATCACGGCGGACATCCCGAACGTGAACGAGACGGCGCTGCGCAAGCTCGACGAGAGCGGCATCGTCTTCATCGGCGCCGAAGTCAAAGCCGGCGACCTGCTGTGCGGCAAGGTGACCCCGAAGGGCGAAACCCAGCTCACGCCGGAAGAAAAGCTCCTCCGCGCGATCTTCGGCGAGAAGGCCAGCGACGTGAAGGACACGTCCCTGCGCGTCCCGGCCGGCATGGACGGCACCGTCATCGACGTGCGCGTGTTCACGCGCGAAGGCGTCAAGAAGGACAAGCGCGCGCTGTCGATCGAGGAATCCGAGCTCGCCGCGGTCCGCAAGGACCTCAACGACCAGCAGCGCATCTTCGAGGACGACATCTACTCGCGTCTGCGCCGCCTGCTGCTCGGCAAGAACGCCGACGGCGGCCCCAACAAGCTGAAGAAGGGCTCGAAGCTGGACGCCGAATACCTGGATTCGGTCGAGCGCGAGAAGTGGTTCGAGATCCGCCTGCAGGACGAGGACGCGCAGAACCAGCTCGAGGCCGCGGCCAAGCAGCTCAAGGACCAGCGCGCCTACTTCGACCAGCGTTTCGAGTCCAAGAAGCGAAAGATCACCGCCGGTGACGAGCTGTCGCCCGGCGTGCTCAAGATGGTCAAGGTGTATCTGGCCGTGAAGCGCCGCATCCAGCCGGGCGACAAGATGGCCGGCCGCCACGGCAACAAGGGCGTGATCTCGCAGATCGTCCCGGTCGAGGACATGCCGCACATGGAAGACGGCACCCCCGTCGACATCGTGCTCAATCCGCTGGGCGTGCCTTCGCGCATGAACATCGGCCAGCTGCTCGAGGTTCACCTCGGCTGGGCTGCCAAGGGCATCGGCAACAAGATCGACGAGATGGTGCGCCAGCAGAAGGCAGTCGGTGAACTGCGCAAGTTCCTCGAGAAGATCTACGTCGGCAAGAGCGCGAAGAAGGAAAAGCTCACCGAGTTCAGCGACGCGGAGATCATGACCCTCGCGCGCAACCTGACGGCCGGTCTGCCCATCGCCACGCCGGTGTTCGACGGCGCGGCGGAAGAGGAGATCAAGGATCTGCTCGAGCTCGCGGGCCTGCCGCGGACCGGCCAGGCCGTGCTGTTCGACGGCCGCACCGGCGAGCAGTTCTCGCGCCCGATCACCGTGGGCTACATGTACATGCTCAAGCTCAACCACCTCGTCGACGACAAGATGCACGCGCGTTCGACCGGGCCGTATTCGCTCGTCACCCAGCAGCCGCTGGGAGGCAAGGCGCAGTTCGGCGGCCAGCGTTTCGGCGAGATGGAAGTCTGGGCGCTCGAGGCGTACGGGTCGGCCTACACGCTGCAGGAAATGCTGACCGTGAAGTCCGACGACACCAACGGCCGCACGCGCATGTACAAGTCGATCGTCGACGGCGACCACCGCATGTCCGCCGGTATGCCCGAGTCGTTCAACGTACTGGTCAAGGAAATCCGCTCGATCGGTCTGAACATCGAGCTGGAGCAGAACCCATAAGGACGATCAGCGTCCTGCGGAACTGAGCCAGCCCGAAGTAGCAAACCGAATTTTGGAGTCACCATGAAAGAGCTATTCAATCTTCTGCGTCCGACCGAGGAATACGAGGATTTCGACGCGATCAAGATCGGGCTGTCTTCGCCCGAAGTGATCCGTTCGTGGTCCTACGGTGAGGTCAAGAAGCCGGAGACGATCAACTACCGCACGTTCAAGCCGGAGCGGGATGGCCTGTTCTGCGCCAAGATCTTCGGGCCCATCAAGGACTACGAGTGCCTGTGCGGCAAGTACAAGCGCCTCAAGCACCGCGGCGTCGTGTGCGAGAAGTGCGGCGTGGAAGTCACCGTGGCCAAGGTGCGCCGCGAGCGCATGGGTCACATCGACCTGGCGTCGCCGGTCGCGCACATCTGGTTCCTGAAGTCGCTCCCGAGCCGTATCGGCCTGCTGCTCGACATGCCGCTGCGCGCCATCGAGCGCGTGCTGTACTTCGAAGCCCACATCGTCGTCGACCCGGGCCTGACCCCGCTCGAGAAGGGCAAGCTGCTCACCGAAGAGGACTACCTCGACGCCGTCGAGAAGTACGGTGACGAGTTCGATGCCCGCATGGGCGCCGAGGCCGTGCACGACCTGCTCAAGGCCATCGATCTGCAGAAGGAGACGCTGAAGCTTCGCGAGGAGCTCGCCGGCACCAACTCCGAAACCAAGATCAAGAAGCTGGGCAAGCGCCTCAAGCTGATCGAGTACTTCATCGCCTCGGGCAACAAGCCCGAGTGGATGGTGATGACGGTCCTGCCGGTGCTGCCGCCGGATCTGCGTCCGCTGGTGCCGCTCGACGGCGGCCGCTTCGCGACGTCGGATCTCAACGATCTGTATCGCCGCGTCATCAACCGCAACAACCGCCTCAAGCGCCTGCTTGAGCTGACTGCGCCCGACATCATCGTGCGCAACGAAAAGCGCATGTTGCAGGAGTCGGTGGACGCGCTGATCGACAACGGCCGCCGCGGCCGTGCGATCACCGGCACCAACAAGCGCCCGCTCAAGTCGCTCGCCGACATGATCAAGGGCAAGCAGGGTCGCTTCCGCCAGAACCTGCTCGGCAAGCGCGTCGACTACTCGGGTCGTTCGGTCATCGTGGTCGGCCCGACGCTCAAGCTGCACCAGTGCGGTCTGCCCAAGAAGATGGCACTGGAGCTGTTCAAGCCCTTCGTCTTCTCGCTGCTGCAGCGCAAGGGGCACGCCACCACCATCAAGGCTGCGAAGAAGATGGTGGAGCGCGAGGAAGGCGTGGTGTGGGACTGCCTGGAAGAGTGCATCAAGGAGCATCCGGTTCTGCTGAACCGCGCGCCCACGCTGCACCGCCTCGGCATCCAGGCCTTCGAGCCGCTGCTGATCGAAGGCAAGGCGATCAACCTGCATCCGCTGGTCTGCACCGCGTTCAACGCCGACTTCGACGGCGACCAGATGGCCGTGCACGTGCCGCTGTCGCTGGAAGCACAGCTCGAAGCGCGCGTGCTGATGATGGCGTCGAACAACATCCTGTCGCCCGCCTCGGGTGATCCGATCATCGTGCCGTCGCAGGACGTCGTGCTCGGTCTGTACTGGATGACGCGCGAGCGCGTCGCCGCCAAGGGCGAGGGCATGGTCCTGTCCGACGTGGCCGAAGTGCACCGTGCGTACGAGACCGGCGTGCTCGACCTGCAGGCCAAGATCAAGGTGCGCCTGAAGGACATCGACGACAGCGGCAACGAGATCTACCACCTGGTGGAGACCACGACCGGCCGCGCGCTGATGTCGGAGATCCTGCCGGCCAAGATCCCGTTCTCGGTGATCAACAAGACGCTGACCAAGAAGGAAGTGTCGCGCGTCCTCAACCGTGTCTATCGCATCTGCGGCACCAAGGACACGGTCGTGTTCGCCGACCAGATCATGTACACCGGCTTCCGCATGTCGACCAAGGCAGGCATCAGCTTCTGCCTCGACGACATCATGATCCCCGAGGAAAAGAAGACGATCCTCGAGGCCGCCGAAGCCAAGGTAAAGGAAGTGGCCCGCGAGTACACCGAGGGCCTGACCACGCAGCAGGAACGCTACAACCGCGTGGTCGACCACTGGTCGCGCGCGAACGACGACATCTCCAAGGCGATGATGAAGCGCATCGGCAAGGAGAAGGTCGTAACCCTTGACGGCAAGGACGCCGAGCAGCCGAGTTTCAACTCGGTGTTCATGATGGCCGACTCCGGCGCGCGTGGTTCGCAGGCGCAGATCCGTCAGCTCGCCGGTATGCGCGGCCTGATGGCCAAGCCCGACGGCTCGATCATCGAAACGCCCATCACCGCGAACTTCCGCGAAGGCCTCAACGTCCTGCAGTACTTCATTTCGACACACGGCGCCCGAAAAGGTCTGGCCGACACCGCGCTGAAGACCGCGAACTCGGGCTATCTGACCCGTCGTCTGGTCGACGTGGCGCAGGACGTGGTGGTGACCGCGCAGGACTGCGGCACCGACCAGGGCTTGCTGATCATGCCGATCGTGGAGGGTGGCGACATCCTCGAGGCGCTGCGCGACCGCGTTCTGGGCCGCGTGGTGCTCCGCGACGTGCACCGTCCGGCCACCGACGAGGTCATCATCGAGGCCGGCACCATCATCGACGAGGCCGCCGCCGACATTCTCGAACGCAACTCGGTCGACGAGGTGTGGGTGCGTTCGCCCATCACCTGCGAGCTGCCGTTCGGCATCTGCGGCAGCTGCTACGGCCGCGACCTTGCGCGCGGTCACCGCGTGAACATCGGCGAAGCGGTGGGCGTCATCGCCGCGCAGTCGATCGGCGAGCCGGGTACCCAGCTCACCATGCGTACGTTCCACGTCGGTGGCGCCGCCTCGCGTGCGGTGTCGAGCGACGGCGTCGATGCGCGTGCGGCTGGTACGGCGCGCGTGCACAACCTCAAGACGGTCACCAACAAGGACAACCTGCTGGTCGCCGTGTCGCGTTCGGGTGAAATCGGCGTGCTGGCGGCCGACGGCCGCGAGCGTGAGCGCTACAAGATCCCGTACGGCGCCACGATCCTGTGCAAGGACGGTGACCCGGTCGCGGCCGGCCAGCGTCTGGCCAAGTGGGATCCGCATATGCACCCGATCGTCACGGAGCTCGCGGGTTTCGTGAAGTTCCAGGACTTCGAGGAAGGCGTCACGGTCACCAAGGAAAACGATCCCATCACGGGCGTGACCAATCTGGTGATCACCGAACCGAAGTCGCGCGGTAGCGCCGGCAAGGACCTGCGTCCGAAGCTGATGCTGGTGGACGTCAAGGGCAAGCAGCTGAGCTTCCCGGGCACCGACATTCCCGCCGAGTACTCGCTGCCGCCCAAGGCGGTCATCAGCGTCGAGGACGAGGCCGAGGTGAAGGTCGGCGACGTCATCGCGCGTATCCCGCAGGAATCCTCGAAGACCCGCGACATCACCGGCGGTCTGCCGCGTGTGGCCGACCTGTTCGAGGCGCGCAAGCCCAAGGAGCCTGCGGTCCTGGCCGAGGCCAGCGGCACGATCAAGTTCGGTACCGCGACCAAGGGCAAGCAGCGCATCAAGATCGTCGAAGCCGACGGCAACGAGGTCGAGACCCTGGTTCACAAGTGGGTCCAGATCCGCGTGTTCGAAGGCGAGCACGTCGAGAAGGGCGAAATCATCTCGGACGGCGAGCCGAGCCCGCACGACATCCTGCGTCTGCAGGGCGTCACCGCGCTGGCGAACTACCTGGTGAAGGAAATCCAGGACGTGTATCGCCTGCAGGGCGTGAAGATCAACGACAAGCACATCGAAACGATCATTCGTCAGATGCTGCGCAAGGTCGAGATCTCGGAAGCTGGCGACTCGCGCTTCCTCCAGGGCGAGCAGGCCGAGATCTTCCACGTGCTGGCCGAGAACCGGAAGCTCAAGGCCGAGAAGCATCGCGCCGCGAATTTCGAGCGCCAGCTGCTGGGCATCACGAAGGCCTCGCTGTCGACCGAGAGCTTCATTTCGGCCGCGTCGTTCCAGGAGACCACGCGCGTGCTCACCGAGGCTTCGGTGCGCGGCTCGCGTGACGAGCTCCGTGGTCTGAAGGAGAACGTGATCGTCGGTCGTCTGATCCCGGCGGGTACGGGCCTGGCGCACCACGAACAGCGTCGCAAGTCGCGTGGCGGATCGCTGCTGGCCGACCTGCAGGCGTCGGCGCTGTCGGGCGGCGGCAGCTTCGAGGCCACCGGCAACGAGCGTGTTCTGCGCACGACGCCCATCGCCGATGGCGGTGGCGACGACGAGCCGGAAGAGACGACGGACGAGGGTGCGGAGGAGTAGACGGCAGCGTTGCGAGTGCCGCGATGCAGTACGACGGAGCCCCGCTGACGCGGGGCTTCGCCGTTTCAGCGTGTCCGGCCACGGGATTGCCCGGGATGGTTCGCGTGCAAAGGCTCGTGTACGTTCGATCGATCCAAGGCACGCACGAGCGGAGAAGCGTATGGCCAACAACAGGAAGGTTCTGATCGCCGGCGCCAGCGGTGTCGTCGGAGCGGCGGCGGTGGAGGAATTCCTCGCGCAGGGCTGGGACGTGGTCGCGTTGTCGCGTCGCAAGCCCGAGATCGCCAATCCCAAGCCGTTCGAACACCTCGCGGTGGATCTGCAGGACGCAGCGGCCACGCGCACTGCGCTTTCGAAACTCACCGACGTCAGCCACGTCGTCTACGCCGCGCTGTTCGAAAAGCCGGGTCTGATCGCCGGCTGGTCCGACAAGGACCAGATGGAAACCAACCTGGCGATGCTGAAGAACTTCCTCGAGCCGCTGATGGCCGCGGCCAAGGGACTGAAGCACTTCAGCCTGCTGCAGGGTACCAAGGCCTACGGCATCCACCTGCACCCGATGCCGATCCCCGCGCGTGAGCGCGCGGCACGCGACCAGCACGCCAATTTCTACTGGCTGCAGGAGGACTACCTGACGAATATGGCGAAGAAGGCCGGCTTCGACTATTCGATCCTTCGTCCGCAGCTGATCATCGGATCGGCCTACGGCGTGGCGATGAACCTCGCGCCGATCATCGGAGCCTACGCCGCGATCACGCGCGAGGAAGGCGAGCCGTTCGGATTTCCGGGCGGCATCAGCTACGTCTGGGAAGCGGTCGACTCGCGCCTGCTCGCGCGCATCTTCACCTGGTGCGCCACCAGTCCGGCGGCGGCGGGGCAGCATTTCAACTGCACCAACGGCGACGTCTTCGAATGGCGCAACCTGTGGCCGGCAATGGCCAAGGTGCTGGGCGTGACGGTCGGTCCCGACAAACCGCGCTCGATGGCCGAGTACCTGCCGGCCAAGGCCGGCGTCTGGGACGGCATCGTCAGGAAGAACAAGCTGCGGCCGGTGAAGATGTCGGAACTGGTCGGCGAGTCGCATCACTACGCCGATTTCTGCTTCGCCTACGGCGCCACCACGCCACCGCCACCGGCGTTCGTCAGCGCGATCAAGCTGCGCCAGGCGGGATTCACCGAGGTGTGCGACACCGAGGAGATGTTCTGCTACTGGCTGCAGAACTTCATCGATCGCGGGATTCTGCCGAGGCCATAGGTTCGAACGGCAAAAGCCGTCATCGCAAAGGCGCAAAGGTGAAAACGAGGACGCAAAGTTTTATTGGTTTTTCCTCTGCGCCCTTTCTTTTCCTTTGCGCCTTGGCGGTGACGGCTTTTCAGCTCTGAAAGTTCGCCAGCCGGGCCGGTCGACCGCGTAAAATCCCGCGATGCAGCCTCTCGCGGACATCACGCCCCTCGTCGCCTCGCTCAATCCCGCGCAGAAGGAAGCGGTCACCGCGCCGCCGGAGCATCGGCTGGTGCTCGCAGGCGCCGGCAGCGGCAAGACGCGCGTACTCGTGCATCGCATCGCCTGGCTGATCGCGGTCGAAGGCGTCTCGCCGCTGTCGATTCTCGCGGTGACCTTCACCAACAAGGCGGCCAGCGAGATGCGTGGGCGCATCGAGCAGCTCATCAACGTGCCCATCCGCTCGATGTGGGTGGGCACGTTCCACGGCATCGCGCATCGCATGCTGCGCCTGCACTGGAAGGAGGCGGGCCTGGCGCAGAACTTCCAGATACTCGATGCCGACGACCAGGTGCGCCTGGTCAAGCGCGTGATCCGTTCGCTCGATCTGTCAGACGAGCAGTGGCCGCCCAAGATGGTGACGGGCTGGATCAACGCCCAGAAGGAAGAGGCGCGGCGTCCGCAGCACCTGGCCGACCTGGGCGACTTCACACAGCGCCAGTACGTGCGCATCTACACCGCCTACGAGCAGGCGTGCGCGCAGTCGGGCATGGTCGATTTCGCCGAACTGCTGTTGCGCGCGTTCGAGTTGAGCCGCGATGTGCCGGAGATCCAGGCGCACTACCGCCGGCGCTTCCGCCACATCCTGGTCGACGAATTCCAGGACACCAACACGCTGCAGTACCTGTGGCTGAAGGTGCTGGCCGGCGATCAAGGGACGATGTTCGCCGTCGGCGACGACGACCAGAGCATCTATTCCTGGCGCGGCGCGCGGGTCGAGAACATGGTGCGCCTGGAAAAGGATTTCCCGGGCACCGAGGTCGTGCGCCTGGAGCAGAACTACCGCTCCACCGGCACGATTCTCAAGGCTGCCAACGGACTCATCGCGAAGAACACCAATCGCCTCGGCAAGAACCTCTGGACGGACAGCGGCGAAGGCGAGCAGATCCAGCTCTATGCCGCGTTCAACGAATACGACGAGGCCGAGTTCGTCGCCAACCGGATGCGCGAGCACATCGAGGGTCGCTCGCGACACTCGGACCTCGCGATCCTGTATCGATCCAACGCGCAGTCGCGCGTGCTGGAAGAGATCCTGATCCGCGCGCGCATCCCGTATCGAATCTACGGCGGTCTGCGGTTCTTCGAACGGCAGGAGATCAAGGACGCGCTCGCCTACCTGCGCCTGCTCCACAACCGCGACGACGACACCAGCTTCGAGCGCGCGGTGAACACGCCGGCGCGCGGCATCGGCGCCACCTCGATGGAACGGCTGCGCGAGATCGCGCGTGCCAGTTCCGTGTCGCTGTGGATGGCGGCCAAGAATGCGGCGGCGCAGCTCGGACGATCCGCCGGCAACGTCACGCAGTTCCTCAAGCTCATCGACGATCTGCAACACGAGACGCGCGATATGGAGCTGTCCAAGGTCACCGAACTGGTGATCGCACGCACGGGATTGCGCGAGCACTACCGGAAAGAGAAGGGCGAGCAGGCCGAGGCGCGGCTCGAGAACCTCGACGAGCTGATCAGCGCGGCACGCAGCTTCGAGACCGACCCCGCGGCACGCGCAGCCGCGGCCTCCGAGAATCCGGACGAGCCCGTGCTCGATCCGCTGACCGCGTTCCTGACGCACGCGGCGCTCGAGTCCGGCGAGGAGCAGGCCGGTCCCGGCGAGGACTGCGTGCAGCTGATGACGCTGCATGCGGCCAAGGGACTCGAATTTCCGGTGGTCTTCATCGTCGGCGTGGAGAACGGTCTGTTCCCCTCGATGCGCGCGGTGGATGAAGGCAATCTCGAGGAGGAGCGACGGCTGTTCTACGTCGGCATCACGCGGGCGCGGCGCAAGCTGTACCTCAGCTACGCCGAGATCCGGCGCGTGCACGGCGTCGAGCAGATCGGCGCGCCATCGATGTTCCTCAAGGAAGTGCCGTCCGAATGCGTGGTCGAGACGCGACCGCGCGCGGGCATCCTGCGGCCCGGCTTCGGATCGCGTGAGCCGCAGTCGTCCTATCGCGGCGGTTATGGTGGATACGGGTCGGGTGGCGCGCCCGGTGCGGCGCGGCCCCTTCCACGCTCGATCGCCGCATCATCCGGCGGCCTGGGGCCCGGCGGCTTTCGCCTGGGCCAGCGCGTCGAGCATCCCAAGTTCGGTGAAGGAACGATCCTGAGCTTCGATGGCGACGGAGATCGTGCACAGATCGAGGTCAAGTTTCGCGACGCCGGAGTCAAACGCCTGGTGCTCGGATTCGCCAACCTGCGCGGACTCTGATCTGCGCTCCAGGTCACGCGGACGGGTCGCGCGCGTGTCGAGGCTGCGGCTATGCTCGGGCCGCGCGCACGCGCGAACAGGGAGATGACCACAATGGATTTCGGCAAGGTTCTGACCAAGGAGTTCCTGCTGAACTGGAAGGGGCGGGTGAATCGGGCGCAGTTCTGGGCGTTCGTCCTCTTGTACATCGCGGGCGCCATCGCGATTGCGATCGTCGACGGGATACTCGGTACGGGCGGTATCCTCGGATTCATCTATGCCCTGGCGGCCCTCTATCCCTACTTCTGTGTCCTGATCCGGCGCTGGCACGATCGCGACAAGAGCGGCTTGTTTTGTCTGGTGATCCTGATCCCGTTCTTGGGTGCGCTCTGGATCCTGATCGAATGCGGCTGCCTGAAGGGCACCGACGGGCCGAACCGATTCGGCCCCGATCCGCTGGCCCCGGCCGCGGTCTGAAGTCGACCGAGGGCGACCTTCTGCCGGCATGACACTGCCGGAGTTCGGGGCCCTCGAGGCCTGGGTCGCCCTCGGCATCGCGCTGTTCCTGATCGGTCGCGCCGTGTTCCGGCGGGCCCGGCCCGATGGCGGCGCGGCGGACGACGCGGCGCGCGGTTCTCCGCTCGAGTGGAAGGACCTGCTCGACGATCGACTGCCGCAGGTCGCGCGGCTGTCCGCCGAGCAGCGCACGCTGTTCCACGACCGTGTCGAACGCTTTCTGAAGCAGAAGCGCTTCGTCGGCTGCGCCGGCATTGAAGTCACCGACGAGATGCGCGCGCTGATCGCGGGAATGGCCTGCCTGATGATCCTGCGACCGGATGCCGCCCTGTTTCCGGCGCTGCGCCAGATCCTGGTGTATCCCGGCCCGTTCCTGGTGCCGGTCACCGAGCCCGACGAGTTCGGACTGGTGCCGGACGAACCGCAGGAGCGCATCGGCGAGTCCTGGCACGGAGATCGCGTGATTCTTTCCTGGCCCGATGTGGAGGCCGCGCTCGACGGCGACGAGGTGAACGTGGTCGTGCACGAGTTCGCGCATCAGCTCGACGACGAGAGCGCGGCGGGCGAAGGCGCCCCGCGGATGGCCGACTACGCGCGTTGGTCGGACGTGCTGCGCTCGGAGTTCGCCCGGTTGCGACGACAGCGACGACCACCGGTGCTGGATCCGTATGGTGGCGAGAGCCCCGCCGAATTCTTCGGCGTGGTCAGCGAAGCGTTCTTTCAGCGCGGGATGGAACTGTCGCGCCATCATCCCGAGTTGTATGGGGTATTGCGTGATTACTACGGGTTCGATACTGCCTGAGACCTGGATCGCAGGGTCGCGGGACGGGTGGGTGGGTTTCCGTGCCCGGGGCAGATAGGATGCAGCCATCCATAGTGTGAGGAGTCCATGAGCGAGCTCCGTTCCGCGGCCGTGATGTTCGCGGATATCGCTGCCGCCACCGAGCTGCGCAACAGCGTCGGGGATCGGCAGGCGGACGCCATCCTGGACCCTTTGCTCCAGGCATTGACCGATATCGTCTATCGCAACGGAGGCGAGGTCCTGAAATCGGATGGCGACGACGTGCTCGCGGTGTTCGATCGTGCCGGGACCTGCGTGGACGATGCCGCCAATGCCGCGATCGAGTGCCAGCTCGCCGCCCGCGGCGCGGGACGCAAGCTGTACGTGGGCGTCGATGCGGGCGTGGTGGAGTTTCGCGAAGTGCTCGGGCGGCCCGATGTCGCGGGCATGCCGGTGAATCTTGCGGCGCGCCTGCACAAGCTGGTGCCGGACCTGGCCGGCTACATCTTCCTGGCGATCGACACCGTCCAAGCCCTGCGGCCCGATCTGCGTGACCGCGCTCGGCCCTACGGCGTGCGGCCCATCAAGGGAGTCGGTGCGGTCGACGTGCACACGCTCGACTGGGACGAAGCGGTCACCATGGTGCCGACGCGCTTCGCGCTGCCGACGACGCAGGCCATTCAGGCGGCGGCGCTGGCGCTTACGCACGCCGGCCGCGTGATGCGCCTGACGCCGAGCACGCCGGCGCTGATGGTGGGGCGCGACCGCAACAACGAGCTGCGCATCGACGACGACGAGCAACGCGTGTCATCGCGCCATCTCAAGGTCCTGTGCCGCAACGGCGCCTGGATCCTGCAGGACACCAGTCGCAACGGGACGTGGGTGCGCTTCAACAACAATTCGAACCAGATCGGACTGCTCGGCGACGAGCTCAAGCTCGTGGGGAACGGGCGCATGTGCCTCGGCCGTCCCTTTGCCGACGACGTGCAGGGACGATTCACGGTGCACTTCGAACTCGTGAAGAAATGATCACGGGGCACTTCCTGGGATGAGCGCGCCCAGCGTCCTTGCCGACGGCACCTGGATCGACAACTTCCGTGTCGTGCGACGGCTCGGACGCGGCGGGTTCGGCGTCACGTATCTCGCCGAGGAGTTCCGCGAGTGGGAGGCGGGCAGCGGGACCGGCTCGCCGTTGCGACTGGTCGCGATCAAGGAGTACTTCCCGCGCGGCCTGGCGACGCGTCCGGACGGGCACACGGTCATGCTCTCGCCCGATGTCGAGGGCGGGGAGCAAGCCTTCCAGATGGCGCTGAAGGGCTTCTTCCAGGAAGCCGAATCGTTGATGCGGTTCGATCATCCGAACGTCATCAAGATCCACCGCGTGTTCCAGCGCAACGGGACCGCGTACTACATCATGCCCTTCCTCAAGGGCGAGACGCTCAAGGCCATCCTCAAGCGCGACGGCGCGATGGGCGAGGAACGCGCGCGGCGGCTGATGCTGCCCATCCTCGACGGCCTGATCCACGCGCACGCCAAAGGCATCCTCCATCGCGACCTGAAGCCGGACAACGTGATGGTGCCGGACGAGGGCGGGCCGGTGTTGATCGATTTCGGCGCGGCGCGCGCGCAGGCGGTCGACGACGTCCAGGAATACACGCGCCACAGCGAGCTGGTCGCGTACACCCCGGGGTATGCGGCGCTGGAGCAGTACGGACGCGCCACGCGCGACAATCTTCACGGTGCGCACACCGACGTCTACGGCCTGGCGGCGGTGCTCTACCACTGCGTGACGGGTGAGGCGCCGATCGAGGCGTCGCTGCGTTCGATGCAGCTCTCCAACGGCGCGGTCGATCCGCTGTCGCCCGCGTCGTCGCGGCTGATGGATACGCCGGGCTACGGCCGGGCGTTCCTGTCGGCGATCGATTGGGGACTCGAGCTCGCCGGCCGCAGCCGACCGCAGACCGTGGCCGAGTTCCGGCGTGCGCTCGACGGCAAGCTGACGCTGCCCGAGCACACGCTCGCGCGCCTCGAACAGCACGGCGTATCGACCGAGCCGTTCACGCGCCCCGGGCCGACGACGCGCACGATCTCGCCCACGGTCCCTGTGCGCGATACACAGCAGCTGGCGACGCGCCTGCTCTCGGAGCCGACCGACACGGTGGTCGGCCATCCCGCGACGCGTCCGTCGATCCAGACCGGACCGCTGACCGACCCGCTCACCGGACCCACCACGGGCCCGATCACCGGTCGACACACGACGACGCCGACGATGCCGGTGCCGGTGCAGGACGCAACCGTGATGTTCCCGCCGCAGCCCGCCGCCGCGGCGCCGGCGCCGAAGAGCGGGAGCGGGAGCGGCAAGCTGCTGCCGATCCTGGGGCTGCTCGTATCCGTGATCGCCGTGGCCTATGTGGCGCGCGACCAGGTGCCCGAAGGCGTTCGCGCGGCGCTTCCCGAAGGCCTGCGCGCCCAGTTGTGGCCGGCCCCGCCGGCCGAATCGACGGTGGCGACGCCGGTGACGCCGCCCGCATCGATCGAGCCGGCGCCCGTACCCGTGCCGGTGCCCGAGCCGCCGCGTGAAGATCCCAAGGCCGTAGCGGAGCGCGAAGCCTTCGAAGCGGCGAAGTCCAGCGATTCGCTGGAAGGCTGGAAGGCGTTCAAGAAAGCCTTTCCGGATAGCGCGCTCGCGGCGACCGCGGACATCCGCATCGCGGCCTTGCAGCCCAAGCCCACGCCCAAGCCGGTGCCCACGCCGCCGCCGGTCCCCGAACGCGCCGCACCCGTTCCGGTCCCCGTGCCGTCGCCTCCGGTCGCCGAAGCGCCGCCGCAGCCGAAGCCTGAAACCGCTCCGGTTCCCCGACCGGCGCCGCAACCCAAGACGCTGTCGGGCGGTTTTCGTGATTGCCCGGCCTGCCCGGAGATGGTCAAGGTCCCTGGCGGTTCGCTCGAGATGGGTGACGTCGCAGGGACCGGCGAGGCCGACGAAAAGCCCCTTCGCCAGATCGGCATCGGTGCGTTCTATGCCGGACGCTACGAAGTCACGTTCGACGACTGGGCCGGGTGCGTGAGCGGCGGCGGCTGCAACGGCACGCCGCGCGACGCCGGTTGGGGTCGCGGTCGTCGACCGGTGATCAACGTCAGCTGGAACGACGCGCAGCGTTACGCGAGCTGGCTTTCGCGCGAGTCCGGCAAGCGCTATCGCCTGCCGAGCGAGGCCGAGTTCGAATACATGATGCGGGCGGGGTCGCGCAGCACCTATCCCTGGGGCGAGGACGGCTCGCAGGCCTGCCTGTTCGCCAACGTGGCGGATCGCCAGGCCAAGAAGCAGAACCCCGACTGGAACACGTTCCCCTGCGACGACGGCAATCCGCTGACCGCACCGGTGGGCAGCTACCGCGCCAACCCGTTCGGTCTGTTCGACGTCGCCGGCAACGTCTGGGAGTGGACGCTGGACTGCTACCAGAGCTATCGGCAGGCCGCGTCTGACGGCTCGCCGTCGAACCCGGCCAATTGCGCGCGCCGGGTCATCCGCGGCGGCTCATGGAGCGATGCGACGCGCAATCTGCGTTCGGCCGACCGCACCGCCAGTTCGCCCAATGCGACGCTGAAGATCGTCGGATTCCGCGTGGTGCGCGACTGAGCCGGGGATTTCAAGACGTGCCAGTGGCACGTCTTGCCCGGCGAAGGCTCGGGGCTGGGCCCCAGCGGCGCGCTCAGCGATAGAGATAGTCGCGCGTCATCGGCAGCCGGTTGATCTCCCGGCCCATCTGCAGCTGGAACACCACCAGACCACCCTGGCGGAAGCTCGCTTCCGAGCCCTGCAGATAGAACTCCCAGATGCGACAGAAGCGTTCCCCCAGTCGTTGCGCGAATTCGGAGCGCCGTGCCTGGAAACGGCGGTTCCATTCGGCGAGCGTCAGCGCGTAGTGCAGCCGCCAGATCTCGAAATCGGTCAGTCGTAGTCCGCTGGGCTCGAGCGCTTCGAGCACTTCCGAGGCCGCGGGAATGTAGCCCCCGGGGAAGATGTGGCGGCGGATCCAGGCGTTGGTCGGTGCCGGCGGGCCGTTGCGACCGATGGTGTGCAGCAGCGCGGTCCCGCCGTGCGCGAGCCGCTCGCGCATCGTCTCGAAGAAGCGCGGGTACTGCGGACGTCCCACGTGTTCGAACATGCCCACGCTGACGATCGCGTCGAAGCGACCCTCGGTCAGGCGATAGTCCTGCAGCCGGAATTCGACGCGATCGGTCAGGCCGCGCTCCGCCGCGCGTCGCCGGGCAACCTCGAACTGTCCCGGCGACAGCGTGATGGCGGTGACGCGCGCGCCGTGCTTCTCCGCCAGGTACAGCGCAAGGCTGCCCCAGCCGCAGCCGATGTCGAGCACGCGCGCGTTGGGTCGCAGATCGAGCTTGGCGGCGATCAGCGCGCACTTGGCCTGCTGCGCCGCTTCGAGATCCATCGTCGGGTCGGCGAAGTAGGCACAGGAGTAGTGCAGGTCGCGGTCGAGGAACGTCGCGTACAGGTCCGAGTCGACGTCGTAGTGATGCCGGATCCGGCGCGCCGCGATCCAGGCGTCGTTGAGTTCCGCGATGCGTTCGGCGGCCCGTGAAAGCACGCGCCAGCGGGCCGAAACGGCGTCCGAGTCGGTCATCGCCACCGCGGCCTCGAGCACCTGCTCGAGCGTGCAGCCGAGCGGGTCCCAGGCGCCTTCGACGTAGGCCTCTCCGAACTGCAGGTCGGGGTGCAGCAGCATCCGCCAGAGGCTGCGCTTGCGATGCAGCCGGATGCGCGCTTGCGGCGCGCCGTGGCCCAGGTTCCAGCTGGCGCCGTCGGGAGCCTCGAACGTCAGGCTTCCGTGACGAAACCGCCCCTGCTTCCAGTCGAGTACGGCATCCATGGGTCCCTCCGCGTCAACCGGCGGAACAATCGACCCTGGCGTTCAGCGCCTCAGTCGTCCGCCTCAGTCCCCAGGCATTGGCGCAAGAATAGCGCGCTGGCGGCCGTGGCCAAATCGCGATTCGGCTTCTTGCGGAAGCCGTGGCCCTCGTCCTTGGCGAGCAAATACCAGACCCGGCCTCCCTGCGCGCGCACCGTCTCCACGATCTGCTCGGCCTCGGTAGCCGGAACGCGCGGATCGTTGGCGCCCTGGATCACGAACAGCGGCTTGGCGATGCGGTGCGCGTTGGTGGTCGGAGAGATGCGCTCGAGCACGGCGCGCATGGCCGGATCGCGCTCGTCGCCGTACTCGGCGCGGCGCAGATCGCGGCGGTATTCCTGCGTCTGGGTCAGGAACGTCACGAAGTTGCTGATGCCGACGGTGTCGATGCCGCACCGCAGGCGATCGTCGAAGTGCGCCATCGAGGCCAGCGTCATGTAGCCGCCATAGCTGCCGCCGGCCACCGCCACGCGGGACGCGTCGAGCTCGCCGGGCCGGTGCGCGATCCAGTCCAGCAGGGCGCCGATGTCGCGCACCGAGTCCTCGCGCTTCTCGGCGTTGTCGAGCTGCAGGTAGGTCTTGCCGTAACCATCGGAGCCGCGCACGTTCGGAACCAGCACCGAGATCCCGAGTTCACGCAGATGAAACTCGGTGATCGGCGAGAACAGCGGCAAGGCCTGCGCCTCGGGCCCACCGTGGATCTGGATCAGGACCGGTCGCGGCCCCGGATGCGGGGCGCGGTAATAGAAAGCCGGGATGGAGCGGCCGTCGAAGCTGTCGAAGTGCACGAGCTCGGGTTCGACGAAGCCGCTGGCATCCAGCCCTCCGGTCTCGCTCGACGTCCAGCGTCGAAGGCTTCGCTGGGAGAGCCGGATCGAATACACGTCGCTCGAATGTCGCGCGTTGTTCAGCACGAACCCGAGCTCGCGGCCGGTCCGGTCGAAATTCAGATCGTCGATCACCCCGCGCGGCAGCGCTGGAAGCGCGACGCGGCGATCGCGTCGCAGGTCGATCACGCGCAGATCGGAAAAGCCGTCGACGTTGGTGACGTACGCCAGGTAGGCGCCCGCGGGCGACAACGCAATTTGTTTGACGTCCCAGGGCAGCGTCTGGCCGAGCACGCGCGCGCCGCTCCCGTCGAGCTGCTCGTAGCGCAGGCGTCGGACATCGGCATGCTCGTCGGAGACGTAGTAGAGGCCGCGACCGTCGCGCGAGAAGCGCGCCGGGCCAAACGCGATCGCATGATCGGAGGGATGAAAACGACGGGCCTCGCCGGAAGGCGCGGTGGGCAGCAACCACAACTCGCTCTGGTTGATCGAGATGTACTTCTGCGCGAGCACCCATCGATCGTCCGGGGACCAGTCGAGCGGCGTCCACGTTCCGTCACGCTCGATCAGCGAGTGCGACCGGCGTGTCGCCAGATCGACGACGTGGACGTCGGTATCACGGCCGTTGCGCCTCGTGCTCGAAAACGCGATCCGGTCGCCACGATTCGACCAGACCGGATCGGTGTTGCGTGCGCGGCCTTCGGTGAGCCGCGTGACCGTGCCAACGCCGTCGTCGTGCCACAGCTGGTAGAACTCGTCGCCGCCCTGGTCCTTGGCGAACACGTAGCCGCGGCCGGTCGGCGCCGGACGCGCCTCGAGCACCGGTTCGACATGGAACGTGAGCTGCGTGCGCGCGCCCCCCGGCAGCGCGACGCGATGGACCTGCGCGGTCTCGCCGAAACGCGTCGTGATCAGGGCCGCGCCATCCGCGGTCCAGCCTTCGAGCGAGGCGCCGCGGGTGGCCTGATAGGCGCGCATGCGCTCGGCCAGGTCCTGCGGAATCTCGGGCACGCCCTCGAGCGCCAGGTTGCCGCGCTCGATCCGCGTGACCGCAGGGGTTTCGGCGGCCGTCGCCGGTAACGAAACGGACGACAGGAGCGCGATGGCGAAGGATCCCGCCAGCCAAGGCCTTCGACGAAGTCCGCACGCGCTCAGCTGCATCGTGCCGCGCCTCCCGGTCGCCCGATCAGGGCATCTTCACCACGCGACTCTCGAAGCCCTGGGACTTGAGGCGGGCCGCCACGCTCTGCGCCTGGTCCTCGGACGCGGTGGGCCCGATGCGCACGCGCTGCAGCGTGTCGCCGTCCTGGGTGCGGACGCTTTCGATACGCGCCTCGACGCCGGCCAGCGCGAGCTTGGCCCGATGCGCCTCGGCGTTCGCCGCGTCGCGGAACGACCCGGCCAGGATGAGATAGCGCGTGCCGCCGGCCGACGCTGCAGGCGTGGACGGCATGCCGGGCGCAGGGGAGATCGCGGCTGGTGTCGAGGTCGTCGCGGCGGCGGTCGGTGCGATCGGACGCGCCGGCGTCTTGGTCGGCGGTCTCGGACGGGATTCGCCCGGTACGACCATCTGCTCTTTTTCGAGCAGCGTGTAGAAATCGAAACGCGGCTCTTCCACTGGAGGGATCTCGACCTTTTCCCGCGCCTTGTTCGCGCTCGCGACGCCGCCCGCGCCGCCTGCAGGCGCCATCGGCATCGGCTGCGCCGGCCGGCCGATGTAGACGATGCAGGCCACCACGAGCCCCATCGACAGGCCTGCGACGAGCCACACCCAGCCGGGCAGGCCGGCAGCGCGGGCGGCCGGGCGTCGATTGCGTGCGGCGTAGTCGCGGCCCATCAGTCCGGATCTCGCGGAGCGAGGCAAACGTCCCTCGCCCGCCCAGCGGGAGAGGAGAGGGCCCTCGACGGTGTCGAGGATGGGGACAGGGTGGTCACGCGCGTACTCGGATCGTTGTGGATCTACATGCTCTCGGGTGCAGAGACACCGAGCAGGCCCAGTCCGTTCGCCAGGACCTGACGCGTGGCGGCGACCAGTCCGAGACGTGCGCTCTGCAGCTCGGCGTCGTCGACCAGGAACTTGTGCGCGTTGTAACAGCTGTGCAGGGCGTCGGCGAGCTCGCGCAGGTAGAACGCGAGCAGATGCGGCGCGTACTGGCGTGCCGCGGCGTTCAGCGTCTCGGGATATTTCTGCATCAGCGTGAGCAGCAGTTTTTCCTGCGGCTCGACCAGACGGTGCAGGCTGCCGGCCAGCGCGCCGATATCGAACGATTGGCCGCGCTCCGCCGCCTGGCGGAACACCGAGCAGATGCGCGCGTGCGCGTACTGCACGTAGAAGACCGGGTTGTCGTTGCTCTGCGAACGCGCGAGCTCGATGTCGAATTCCAGGTGCTGGTCATGTGAACGCAGCAGATAGAAGAAGCGCGTCGCGTCCTTGCCGGCCTCGCTGATCAGGTCCTGCAACGTGACGAAGTTGCCGCTGCGCTTGCCCATGCGGCCCGAGGACAGGGTCACGAACTGCATCAGCTGCACGCGCAGCGCGTCCTTGCGCCCGGTCAGCGCTTCGATCGCGGCGCGCACGCGCGCGATGTAGCCGTGGTGGTCGGCTCCCCAGACGTCGAGCAGCACCGGATAACCCCGATCCAGCTTGTCGACGTGGTAGGCCAGATCGTTGGCGAAGTAGGTCGCGGCGCCGTCGGCCTTGAACAGGACGCGGTCCTTCTCGTCGCCGAACGTCGTGGTGCGAAGCCACGTCGCGCCGTCCTGTTCATACACGTGGCCGGCCGTGCGCAGGCGATCGATCGCGGTCCTGGCGAATCCCGAATCGACCAGCGACTGTTCCGAGTACCACTGGTCGAAACGCACGCCGAAGGCGTCAAGCGTGGCGCGAATGGCGGCGAGCTGGTCGGCGAGCGCAGCGCTTCGCACGACCGCGTAGTCGGTGCCGAGCGCCGCGCGGGACTGCTCGATCAGTTCGTCCATGGCGCTTTCCTGCCGCGCCTTGATCGCCGCCTTGGTCTTGTCGTCCACATCGCCGGCAGCGGGAGGTTCGGCCTGCAGCGTGGCGACGAGCGAAGTCGCATCGCGCCGGAGCGCGTCCCCGTGCTCCCGTACGAGCCGGTCGGCGGTGAGGCGGATGTAGTCGGCCGGGTATCCGCGCTGCGGGAACGGCAGTTCGACGCCGCGCGCCTGCAGGTAGCGGATCCACACGCTGACCGTGAGGATGTCGACCTGGCGGCCGGCGTCGTTGATGTAGTACTCGCGGTGCACGGTCCAGCCGGTGACGGCCAGGATGCTCGCCAGCGAATCGCCGTAGGCGGCGCCGCGTCCATGCCCCACGTGCATCGGGCCCGTCGGATTGGCCGACACGAACTCGACCATGACCTTGCCGAGCGCACCGCTGCGATCGCAGCCGTAATCGGCGCCCTGCTCGAGCACCCGGCTCACCACCGACTGGAATGCGCCCGGGGCGAGGAAGAAGTTGATGAAGCCCGGGCCGGCGATCTCAGCCTTCGCGATCAGGCTCGACGCGGGCAGATGCTCCAGCAGCGCCTGGGCCACCGCACGCGGCGGCTGTCCCAGGCCCTTGGCGGCGATCAGCGCAAGGTTGGTCGCGAAATCGCCGTGGCGCGGATCCTTGGCGGCGTCGATCTGCAGGCCGGCCGGAAACGGAACGTCGCGGCCGAGCGAAGCGGACAGCGAAGCGAGCGCCTGTTCCAGCAGCGCCTGCAGTTGGGATTTCATCGGGAAAGGGGTGGAGAAAAGCGGCGGAAGTTTAGCCCGCCGTTCGTCCCAGCGTCATGGCGCCGATCGCGGTCGAAGACGATCTGAACGGTACGTTTTCACCGACGACTGGGGCCGCATGCGGGCCATTTGCACTGCCATCGGTTCGAACCGCGCTTTCATCGGCGATGCGCCCAAATCCTTGCGGACGACGCGCAGGATGTTTCCATCGCGCAGGGTTGCAAGGGCTTCACAGGAGACCCGAACGCCATGAGAGGCCATCGCAGGAATCACCGCACGACGGTTCTGCGCTGGATGCTCGCAGGGCTGCTCCTGGTGGTCACCTTTCCTCTGGCGGCGACGCTGTAAGGCTTCACCCCAATCGCGACGCGTTGCCCCTGGCAGCCCGTCAAGCGGCCCGAGAGCCCGCGAACCGTCTCTCCCCCCTGACCGGGTTCGGCTTGCCGACCCGGTTCTTTTTTGTCCGCGATCCAGGCCACGGCTGGCCCGGGTATCGCGGTGTAGAATTCGCGGCCGTTCTGCCCGGTCGTCGTGTGCGTATCCGGGGTTGTGAACCAAACCAAGATCCGCCCGATTGCCCGACCGAGGTCCGAGATGAAGAAGTGGCGTTGCCTGGTATGCGATTTCGAGTACGACGAGGCCAAGGGCCTCCCCGAAGAAGGCATCAAGCCCGGCACCCGCTGGGAGGACATCCCGGACTCGTGGACCTGCCCGGACTGCGGCGCGGCCAAGTCCGATTTCCAGATGGTCGAGGTCTGAGAAGCGGTGACCCGTGGTCAGTGGTCGCTTCGTGACGGCTGGCGACTGACCACTGGCAACAAGCCCTGTTTCAAAACGCGCAGCACTGCAGCTTGAACGCGATGTCCCGGTGCGCCTGCGAGGCGCGCTGGTTGATGTCGCGCAGCTGCATGAAACGCAGCGTGAAGCGGTGGCTGCCGGCACTGATCTCCGGATAGACCGCTTCCTCGCGCGGCACGAACACGCGCAGCAGGCTGCACGCGCTCTGCGGTGCGTGCACGTACGTCCCGCCCGGGGCGACCGCATCGGTGACCGGCACGCTGCCGCGCAGCAGTCGCAGGTCCAGCAGGATCGCCTGCGCAAACGGCACCAGATCCCCGAACCAGGCGTCGAGATCGCGCTGCTGCTTCTCGGCCGGCTGCGCCAGCCAATGGTGGTAGGCCGGCAGGTCGAACGCACAGGTGCCGCCCGGGATCGAGCTGCGGTTGTGGATCGACATCAGGAACTCGTTGTCGCGCAGGGCCGTGGACGCGAACTGAGTCGCCTGCTGCTGCAGACCATTGACCGACGTCGTGATCTCTCCGAGGACCGCTTGCAGGCGCGCATTGTCGACGCCCGGGCGATTGGCCAGGCGCATCAGGACGGCGTGCTGATCGTTCAGATCCTTGAGGATGTCCTTCTTGAGATCCGAGCGGCCGAGCACCGTGAGAATGTCGAGCAGGGCATGCAGCCGCGCGCGCGTCCCCAGCGGGCTGGGATCGGCTCTGTGGTGTTCGTATTGTCCGAACAGGAACTCCAGACGCAGGAAAGTTCTGATCCGCTCGTTGAGCGGCTGTTCGAAGACGATCGCATCCAGCCCTGGGCTCACGCCAAAAACGGTCCGGCAAAAGTGGCTGGATTGTGAACCAGCGCACTGGGCGGGGCAATTTGTCGGTGCCGATCTTCAGCCCGTGGTCGTGCCGCTGGCGCCGCGCGCTGCCGTCGCGCGCGTCAGGTAGGACTCGTGCAGGCGACGGACCGATTCGGCGGTTTGTTCGATCGTTCCGGTGTTTTCGATGATGTCGTCGGCGCGCGATCGACGCAGTTCGCGCGAGCTCTGGGCCGCCAGCATGCGTTCGACCAGCACCGGATCGATGCCGTCCCGATCGACCAGGCGCGCGCGCTGCAGCGCTTCGGGGACGTCGACCACCACCACGCGATCGACCAGCGCGTCCATGCCGGATTCGAACAGGATCGCGTTCTCCAGGATGCAATACGGCGCCTGCTGCGCATCGAGCCATTCGCGGATGTGCGCGCGGATGCGCGGGTGCGTGATGCGCTCGAGTTCTAGCCGGGCGCCCGGGTCGGCGAACACGATCTCGCGCATGCGACGACGATCGAGCTGGCCGTCGTCGAGCAGCACCTCGGGGCCGAAGCGCAACGCGATCTCGGCCAGCGCGGGGCGCCCGGGTTCCACCACCCAGCGCGACACCTGGTCGGCGTCGAGCACCGGCACGCCGAGCGCGCGGAACTGCGCGCTGACGAGCGACTTGCCGCTGGCGATTCCTCCGGTGAGACCGACGGTGTAGCGCGCCATCGTCGATCAGCCCGCCGGACCGATTCCGCTGATGCCCAGGTACGTTCGATTGATCTGGTCGCCCCAGATCAGCGCGATCCATCCCGCACCGGCGATGTAGGGTCCAAAGGGAATGCGCGACGACCACTCGGCCTTGCGCGCCACCATCAACGAAATGCCGACGATGGCGCCGACCAGCGCCGACAGCAGCACGATCTGCGGCAACGACTGCCAACCGAACCATGCGCCGAGCGCGCCCATCAGCTTGAAGTCGCCGTAGCCCATGCCTTCCCTGCCGGTGGCGAGCTTGAAAGCCCAGTAGATCGACCACAGCAGCCCGTAGCCGACGATGGCGCCGACGATCGCCGAGCCCGCATCCGCGAACAGCGGCACGAGGCTCAGCGCCAGGCCCAGCCACAGCAAGGGCAGCGTGATGCTGTCGGGCAGGTACATCGTGCGCAGGTCGGTGACGGTGAGCGCGACCAGCGCCCAGGACAGCACCAACGCGGCGGCGAGCTGCGGCGAGAAGCCGAAGCGCCAGGCGCATGCGACCGACAGCACGCCGGTCAGCAGTTCGACGACCGGGTATTGAATGGAGATCCCGGCGCCGCAGCCGGCGCAGCGCCCGCGCAGCACCAGCCAGCCAACCACCGGCAGGTTGTGCCAGGGCTTGATGCGGGCGCGGCAGGACGGGCAGGTCGACGGCGGAGAAGACAGGCTGACGGGCGTACGTTCGGGTCGCGACGGCAGGCGCAGGAACTCCCGCGCCTCACGCCGGAAGTCCTGCTCGATCATCTTGGGCAGGCGGTAGGCGACGACGTTGAGGAAGCTGCCCACGCACAGGCCGAGCAGGGCGACGCTGACGGTCAGGACCGTCGGACTGGATTCGAGGAGTTCGAGCATGAACGGAAGGACGCCGTATCCACGTCAGCGGATACGGCGTTGAGAGTGATGATCAAACCGCGATCCGAGCGCGGGTGGAGCGCGCGCTCAGATCGCCTGACCGAGCTTGAAGATCGGGAGGTACATGGCCACCACGAGGCCGCCGACCAGTACCCCGAGGACCGACATGATCATCGGTTCGAGAAGGCTGGTGAGGGCCTCGACCAGGTTGTCGACTTCTTCTTCGTAGAATTCGGCGACCTTGGCGCACATCTGGTCGAGCGAGCCCGATTCCTCGCCGATCGCCACCATCTGCACCGCCATGTTCGGGAACAGGTTCGACTGCTGCATCGCCAGCTGCAGCTGCTGGCCTGCCGCCACCTGGTCGCGCATCACGTTGATCGCATCCTCGAACACGATGTTGCCCGACGCCTTGGCGACCGAGACCAGCGCTTCGACCAGCGGAACGCCCGCGGCGAACATTGTGGACAGCGTGCGTGCGAAGCGTGCGACGGCGGACTTGTAGAGGATCTCGCCCACGACCGGAAATTTCAGTCCGATGCGATCCAGCGCGCGCCGCATCTTGAGCGAGCGTTTCTTGAAGAAGAAGAACGCGAAGAAGGTGCCGCCGACGATCAGGATCATCAGCCACCAGTACTCGCGGACAAAGTCGGACAGGGCGACGACCATTTTCGTGAAAGCCGGCAGGTCGGCGCCGAAGCCCTCGAACAACGCCTGAAACTGCGGCACGACGAAGTACAGCATGATGCCGGTGACGATGAAGGCGACCACCAGCACTGCGCTCGGATAGACCAGCGCCTTCTTGACCTTCTTCTTGATCTTCTCGGTCTTCTCCTTGTACGTGGCGATCTTGTCGAGGAGCGTTTCCAGCGTTCCCGAGCGTTCGCCCGCGTCGACCAGGTGGACGAAGAGGTCGTCGAAGTAAAGCGGGTATTGCGCGAGCGACTCGGCAAGGCTGCGGCCCGACTCGATATTGGTCTTGATGCCGAGGATGAGCTCGCTCATCGACGGGTTGTCGTGGCCACGGCCGACGATCTCGAGTGACTGCACCATCGGGACGCCCGCCGCCATCATGGTGGCCAGCTGGCGGCTGAAGATGGCGATATCAGCGGACTTGATGCTCTTCTTGGTCTTGAAGAGTTCGATGTTGCGCCGCACCCGGATCGGGTTGACGCCCTGCCGGCGCAGGTTCATGCGCACGGCGTTTTCGTTCGGTCCCTGGGTGACCCCCTTTACGCGGGTACCCTTACGATCGGTCCCCTCCCATTGGAAGCTGTATTCCTTAACGACCGCGGCCTGCGCCATAACGCGATTCCCTGATTGCTTGCCGGCCCCTTAGAAGGGGGAGCCGGCGCGTATTCCCCGCCGTCTCATCTACACGAACGGCCCGCGAAGCTCAATCGGCAGTCGTCGCACGGTTGGCTTCGAGCAGATCGATGAGCCCGTTCTTCACCTTGACCAGGGCCGAAGCGCGCAGGTCTTTGACGCCTTCTTTGTGCGCCTGGTCAGCCAGTTCCATAGCACTTCCGCCTTCCATGATGATCCGGCCCATGGCCTCGGAGAACACCATGACCTCGTAGATGCCGGTACGGCCCTTGTATCCGCGATCGCACTGATCGCAGCCCACCGCCTTGAAGATCCGGAAGCCGGGCGCGTCGACCTCCTCCGGCTTGAATCCTTCCTTGATGAGCTCGGGGCGCGGAATGTCGGCCGGCTTCTTGCACAATGAGCACAGCCGGCGCGCCAGACGCTGCGCAATGATCAGGGTCAGCGTCGAGGCCAGGTTGTAGGCCGGCACGCCCATGTTCATCAGTCGCACGATGGTTTGCGGCGCATCGTTGGTGTGCAGCGTCGACAGCACCAGGTGTCCGGTCTGCGCCGCCTTGATCGCGATCTCGGCGGTTTCCAGATCGCGGATCTCACCGACCATGATCACGTCCGGGTCCTGGCGCAGGAAGGCCTTGAGCGCCGCGGCGAAGGTGAGTCCGACACGCGGGTTGACGTTGACCTGGTTGATGCCCGGCAGGTTGATTTCCGCCGGATCCTCGGCCGTCGAGATGTTGATGTCCTCGGTATTGAGGATGTTGAGGCCGGTATACAGCGACACGGTCTTGCCGGAACCCGTGGGCCCGGTGACCAGGATCATGCCCTGGGGCTTGTCCAGCGCGGCGAGATACGCCTCCTTCTGCTCGGGCTCGTAGCCGAGCGCGTCGATGCCCAGTTTGGCGCTCGAAGGATCGAGGATTCGGCAGACGATCTTCTCGCCCCACAGCGTGGGACAGGTGCTGACGCGAAAATCGATCGCCTTGTTGCGCGAGATCTGCAGCTTGATGCGTCCGTCCTGCGGGACGCGCCGTTCGGCCAGGTCCAGCCGGCTCATGACCTTGACGCGTGCGCAGATGCGGACCGCGAGCTGCTGCGGCGGGCTCGCAATGATCTTGAGCTCGCCGTCCTTGCGATACCGGATGCGGAAGATCTTTTCGTAGGGCTCGAAGTGGATGTCCGAAGCGCCCTGGTTGATGGCATCCACCATCAACTTGTTGACGAATTTGACGATCGGGGCGTCGTCGGCGTCGCTCTTGGTGACGTCCCCACCACCCTCGGCATCGGTATCGATGATCTCGAGGTTGGCGAGTTCCTCTTCCGACCCGATGCTGAGTGCCGCGCTCTCCATCTGCGAGACGGCCGTATCGATCGTCTTGGTGAGCTTGTCTTCCTCGACCAGGATCGCCTCGGTGGTCAGACCGGTAGCGAACTTGATCTCGTCCAGCGCCTGCAGGTTGGTCGGATCCGACACGCCGAGAAACAGCTTGCGGCCGCGCTTGAACAGCGGCATCGCATGGCACTTGCGCAGCAGCTTCTCGCCGACCTCGCCCATCAGCTGGGCATCGAGGCTGAACGCTCCCAGGTCCAGCAGCGGAACGCCGAACTCCTGGCTCGCCGCTTCCGCCAGGCGCAGCGCCGGAATGGTTTTTCCTTCGACCAGCACCGTCACCAGCGGTGAGCCGGTCCGGATCGCGCGCGTCTGCATCTCGCGCGCCTGGTCTTCCGAGATCAGGTTGTCCGCGACCAATCGGCGCGCCAAGCCCCCGAGGAAAACCGTCTGGGTTGGATTGGAGCTTTGCGGATTGATGGCCATCGATCGATCGCGGGACGGCTTGGAAGTCTGGATGAGGTAACGAGATTACGACAAAAGACGGGGATTCTTGAACCGGAGGTCGACTAAGGCGAGACCCACTCGACGCCCCAGGGACCGCGCCCCGTGACCTGCAGCACGGAGTCCTCGATGAACCCGACGAAATGCGGCGCACCCGGCGGATTCACGTAGTAGTCGCCGGCGCGGAAGACGCGCATGCGGGTTTGGTCATACGCGGTTCCGAAACCCACGCCGATCGCACCCTGGATGACGGTCACGCGCTCGGGAAGCGGGTGGACGTGGGGCGCCAGTCGCGCGCCCGCGGGTGCGCGCAAGCGCAGCGTGAAGATCTCGCCCGTGCGCGGATCCCCTTCGAGAACCACCGTTTCCATTCCGGGCGGAAACGGGGCTGCGGCCGGTTTCCACGCCAGCGTCGTGCCGTCCTGCTGGATCGTTCCCGCCGGCGGAACATCGGCCGCGGACAGCGCCGCTGTCCACATTGCGAGGGCCGTCACGAGCAGCCGAACGAAAGATCGCATGGGCCCAGAGTGTCCGAAGCAGGCGGGATGCCCGACACTATAGGCCGTACGCCCCCGTCGTTCCCGGTACGCCAGATATCCCATGACCCATTCGCGCATCGCCGGCGTCGGCAGCTACCTGCCGTCCCGGATCATCCACAACCAGGATCTGGAAAGCCGGATCGAGACCTCGGACGAGTGGATCTTCCAGCGCACCGGCATTCGCAGCCGGCGGGTGGCCGCGCCGGGCGAGCAGACCTCGGACCTGGCGGTGCAGGCCTCGCTGCGCGCCATGGAGATGGCCGGGGTCACCGCCGCCGACGTCGACCTGATCGTCGTGGCCACGACCACGCCCGATATCGTGTTTCCGTCCACCGCCTGCATCCTGCAGCGCAAGCTCGGGGTCAAGCGCGGCGCGGCGTTCGACGTGCAGGCGGTCTGCACCGGGTTCGTCTATGCCCTGGCGGTGGCCGACAAGTTCGTCGCCAGCGGCCAGCACAAGTGCGCGCTGGTGGTCGGTGCCGAAGTCTTCTCGCGCCTGCTGGACTGGAACGATCGGCGCACCTGCGTGCTGTTCGGCGACGGTGCCGGCGCCGTGGTGCTCAAGACGTCGGACAAGCCCGGCATCCTGTCCACGCATCTGCACGCCGAAGGCGACCAGGGCGACATCCTGTGCGTGCCGGGGACGGTCCATGGCGGCGAGCAGGTGGGCCATCCGTTCGTGAAGATGGACGGGCAGGCCGTGTTTCGCTTCGCGGTGCGCGCGCTCGATCAGGTCTGCCGCGAGACGCTCGAGCACAACGGGATCAAGGGGACCGACATCGACTGGCTGGTACCGCACCAGGCCAACATCCGGATCATCGTGGCCACCGCGCAGAAGCTCGGGCTGCCGCCCGAACGCGTGGTGACCACGCTCGAGCATCAAGGCAACACCTCGGCGGCGTCGGTGCCGCTGGCGCTCGACGTTGCGGTACGCGACGGCCGCATCCAGCCCGGCCACCTCGTGATGCTCGAAGCGGTGGGCGGGGGAATGACCTGGGGATCGGCGCTGCTGCGCTGGTAGCGCGCCTCAGGGCGACGTTGCAGGCGGGGGCTGGGCGCGCAGCATCTCCAGCGCGAGCTTCTTGATGTCGGCCGGGAAGTAGTCGGCATAGCCGAGCCAGATCATGTGCACCTTGCCTTCCGGCGTCAGCAGGAAGGTCGCCGGGAGTTTCCACGGACCGTAGAGCTGCATCGCGATGCCGATCGGATCGCCGATCACCGGGTAGCCCACCGGATGTTTCTCGAGGAAGCGGCGGGCCTTGGGAATGTCGTCGTCGACGTTGACGCTGACGATCTCGAACCGATCGCCGAATCCGGCCTCGGCGATCTCGGTGCGCACGCGATCGAGCTCGGGAATCGACTGCAGACACGGCGTGCACCACGTCGCCCAGAAGTCCACCGCGACCACGCGACCGCGATACTGCGAAAGCTTGGTCCCGGGCGCGCCGTTGAGCACCAGGCCCGCGATGTCGGGCGCTTGGGCGCCGAAGGCGAGCAACGGTGTGCGTGCCGGCGCGGCCGGTGCGGTCGCAGGCGCCTCGGCCGCCGTCAAATGCGGTGTGGTCCCGAAGAGCAGGACGAGAATCAGGCGCAGCGCGGTACCTGCGGCGCCGGCTCGAAGGCCGTTGAAAAGTCGCATGTAGCGGAAAAGGGCGGCGAGAATCGGTGCCGAAACCTAACCCGCGAGTGCCAACCAGGCAAAGCAAGATGAGCACGCTGATTCTGTTGCGACACGGCCAGGCATCGTTCGGTGCGGATCGCTACGACTCCCTCTCGGATCGCGGACGCGAACAGTCGGAGCGCGTGGGCGCGCACCTGCTCGAACGCGGCCGGCGATTCGATCGCGTCTGGATCGGTCCGCGCGATCGCCATCGCCTCACGGCACGCCACAGCCTCGGCCCGCTGGGCATCGACTGGCAGGGCGCGGCCGAATCCACGCTCGATGAATTCGCCGAGGGCCAGCAGATCCTGGCGTCGGCCGAGGCGCGCCGCGGAATCCAGCTGCGGGGTGAAGGCGCGGTACGCGGCAAGGACGCGGCGCGCTACTACGCGCAGGAGATCGACGCCTGGGCGCACGCGCAGGTCGACATTCCCGGCGTGCCGTCGCCCGGCGCCTTCCGCAAGACGGTCGCACGGTGGCTGCAGCGCGCGACCCGCGAGTCCGATCTGCCGGGCCAGTCGATCATCGCGGTGACCTCGGGCGGCGTGATCGCCTCGGTGATGGCGGAGGTGCTCGGGCTGCCGGACGCCGCGATCGGAGCGCTGATGCACGCGATCTACAACGGCTCGCTCAGCGAATTCGTTTTCTCTGCGGATCGAGCGCCCGCGCTGGTGAGCTTCAACGTCGCGAGCTTCCTTCCCGACGCGCTGCTGACCCGCGTGTAGCGCGGGACGGCGGCCGGCGTGCCGGTGCAACGCGCCTGACATCTCATTTCCGTTTTCTGAAGCGGGGACGACATCGCGCGCCGCTACGCTGCCGCCGACTCGCCACACGTCAACGCCTTCGGAGATCGAACATGAGAATCGCGACCCCGCTTTTCCGCGCTGCCCTTCTCGCCGCCACCGCTGTCTGCGGTGTCGCGCACGCCGCGAAGTTCGGCGACGTGAGCGTGCTGGCCCAGGTGCCTGCGCCGGGATTTCCCGAAGGCATCGCCGTGCGTGGCGATCGCGTCTACGTCGCCGGCCCCGCCACGCTCGGCACCGCGATCAACAACCAGGCGTCACGCGTGTGGGAATTCAGTGCCGCCAGCGGCGCCCTCACGCGCACCTTCCTGACGCAGGGCGAGCAGGTCTTCGGCGCCGAGCACGCCAACTCGTGCATCGCGTTCGACGGCCTCGGCCGGCTGTACGTGCTCAACACGCAGATCGGTCCGTATCGCCTGGATCTGGCGAACGGGATGCAGGCGTCGTACGGCCCGCCGATTCCCGACCTCAACCCCTGCCTGCCGACCGACGGCCCGCAGGCGCAGTGCACGACCAGCCCCGGGATCACGCCGCCGCTGCCCAACGACCTGGCGTTCGACGCGGCCGGCAACCTGTACGTGAGCGACTCGATGCAGGCGACGATCTTCCGCATCCCGCCCGGCGGTGGTCCGGCGCAGGTGTGGTTCCACGACTACCGCCTGTTCGGGCCCTACATCGGCGTCAACGGACTGCGCGTATCGCCCGATGGTTCGAAGCTGTTCCTGACGGTGACCAACGACCTGCTCGGCATCGGTCGCGTCTACACACTACCGCTGATCGATGCGCCGCAGGCCGCCGACCTGCAGACGTTCCACAACTACATCCTGGCCGAAGGACCCGACGGCATCGCCTTCGGCGCCAGCGGCAAGCTGTACGTCACGCTCGCGCTGCCCGGCAGCTCCGGCATCTCGATCCTCAATCCCGACGGCAGCGAGGCGGCGCGCATCAAGAACCCGCTGCTGTCGCTGACCAAGCCGTTCGACGCGCCGGCCAATCTGGCGTTCGACGGCAACGGCAACGTGTTCGTCACCAACCATGCGTTCGCCACCGGCCTGCTGCTGCCCAAGCAGTTCCAGGTTCTGAAAGTGTTCGTCGACGACGTCGGCGCGCCGCTGGTGATGCCGATCGTGCCCTGAACCCTTGCAACGTTGCGCAGTCGGACGAGGCCCGGTCATTCGATCGGGCCTCGCTGCATGGGGGCGTAACGAAACCGTCGTTGGCATGTCGCGAGCGGACGGGGACAATGGCACGGCATTCGCTAATGCCAACGTGCGTACGCTGGTCGACGGAGCCGCAATGAAACGCCTCACCGCGCTGGACCTGGGATTCATCTACCTGGAGAAGCGCAATCAGCCGCTGCACGTTGCCTATCTGAACCTGCTCACGCCGCCGGCCGATGCGCCGGACGACTTCGTCCAGAAGCTGGTCGAACGGCTGCGTTCGTACGCCGCGCCGCTGCCGCCGTTCAACCAGCGCCTGGAAAGCAGCCTGGGTGCGGCGTACTGGGTCGAGGATCCCGAATTCGACATCGAGCAGCACGTGATCCACCTGTCGCTGCCGCGGCCCGGGCGGATCCGCGATCTGCTGTCGATGGTGTCGCGCATGCACGCCAGTCACCTGGATCGCGCGTACCCGTTGTGGCGTACCTACATCATCGAGGGCGTCGAAGGCGGTCGCATCGCGACCTACTCGAAAGTGCATCACGCCGTGGCCGACGGCATCGCCGGCACGCGGCTGACGTTGCGCTCGATGTCCGGCGATCCTCACGACATCCTGCCGCCGCCGTGGGCGGTGCCGCCGCAGGGACGCCGCGAGCGCCAGGCCAACCTGCTGACCGCGCCGGTGACCGGTGTCGCGCGACTGGCTTCGCGGTTTCGTCACGCGTTCGACAGCGTTCCGACCGTCGCGCGCGAGCTGCGCCAGTCGATGCGCGAGGCCAAGCAGAAACATCCCGATTTCGTCTCGGGCAATGCCGCGCCCCCGTCGATCCTCAATCGCGGCATCAGCGCCTCGCGCCGCTATGCCGCGCAGAGCTACTCGCTGCCCCGCGCCAAGGCCGCGGGCAAGGTGCTGGGCGGCACCGTCAACGACATGGTGCTGGCGATGTGCAGCCACGCGCTGCGTCGCTACCTGTCCGATCTCAATGCGCTGCCCGACAAGCCGCTGATCGCCGGCGTGCCGATGTCCACGCGCCGCGATCGCAGCGAGACCGGCAACCAGATCGGTTTCATGCTGGTCAACCTGGGCACGCACCTGGACGATCCGCTCGAGCGATTGAACTGCATCGTGGCGTCGGTGGAACACAACAAGCAGCGCTTCATCAAAATGAAGGCCGGCGAGATCCTCGGCTATGGCGCGACGTTGATGGCGCCCGGCCTGCTCAACATGCTCACCAATCCCAAGGGCGGGCGGTTGGCGTTCAACCTCGTCATCTCGCACGTGCCCGGGCCGCGATCGAACCTGTACTGGATGGGCTGCCGCGTCGACGGCATGTACCCGGTTTCGGTCGTCGTCGACGGCATGGCGCTGAACATCTCGCTGACGAGTCTCGAGGATCGCATCGACTTCGGCGTGATCGCGTGCCGGCGCACGCTGCCGCACGTGCAGCGCGTGCTCGATTACCTGGGTGAAGGACTCGACGAGCTGGAAGCGTTGGCGGCGAGATCGACGTAAAGCCCGTAGCCCGGGCTACGTCGTTGCGTTCAATCAAGCGTCCGTCGAAACCGCGTCAGCCCCAGCGCCAGCACCGCGGCAATGAATACCAGCAGCGGCCACAGGTGCGGCCAGACGTCGAGCGCACCGTTGCCCTTGAGCAGGATGCCGCGCACCACGCGCAGGAAGTGCGTCAGCGGCAGCACCTCGCCGATCGTCTGCGCCCAGACCGGCATGCCGCGAAACGGGAACATGAAGCCCGACAGCAGGATCGACGGCAGGAAGAAGAACAGCGTCATCTGCATCGCCTGCATCTGGTTGCGCGCGGTGGTCGAGATCGTGATGCCGACCGCGAGGTTGGCCAGGATGAACGCCTGCGTGAGCAACAGCAGCAACGGCAGGCTGCCGACCATCGGCACCTCGAACAGGAACGCCGCCGCGAGCAGGATCACGCCGACCTGCACGTTGCCGATGGCCACGTACGGCAGGATCTTGCCGAGCATCACCTCGAGCGGCCGTACCGGCGTCGCCAGCAGGTTCTCCATCGTGCCGCGCTCGGTTTCGCGCGTAACCGCCAGCGCGGTCATCATGATCATCGTCATCGTCAGGATCACGCCCATCAGTCCCGGCACGATGTTGTAGGCGCTGGTGCCTTCGGGGTTGTAGCGCCGATGCACGCGCAATTCGAACGCCTCGGTCGCCGGCGCCGACGCGGCGAGCGGTCCGGTCAGATCGTCGCGCAGCGCCGTTTTCGGCAGCTGCATGACCGCCGCCACCGCGTTGCTCGAGGCGGCCGGATCGCTCGCATCGGCTTCAACCAGTAGCGCGGGATGTTCGCCGCGCACCAGCGCGCGCGTGAAGCCGGCGGGAACGTGAACCAGGAACTGCACTTGTCCGCGCGCGATCAGGCGATCGGCGTCGGCCAGTCGCTCGCCGGTCCACACCACGTGGAAATAGCCCGAGTTCTGCACCGCAGCCACGAGGCTGCGCGAGATCTCGGTGCGATCGGCGTCCACCACCGCGGTCGGCAGATGCTTGGGATCGTTGTTGATCGCATAGCCGAACAGCGTGAGCTGCAGCAGCGGCACGCCGATCATCATCGCGAAGGTCAGCCGATCGCGTTTGAGCTGGATCAGCTCCTTGCGGACGATCGCCAGGAATCGCGCCCAGGACCACAGGCTCATCGAAGGTCCTTGAGGCCTTTCATCACCTCGATGAACACGTCCTCGAGTCTGTTCACGCCGAAACGCTCGAGCAGCTCGGTGCCCGTGCCCTGCGCCAGCATCTTGCCGTAGGCGATGTAGCCCAGCCGCGTGCAGCGCTCGGCCTCGTCCATGTAATGCGTGCTGACCAGCACCGTCACGCCCGAGGCGGCGAGGCGGATGATCTGGTCCCAGAATTCGCGCCGCGCGCGCGGGTCGACGCCGGCGGTGGGCTCGTCGAGCAGCAGCAGTCTGGGTTCGTGCATCAGGCAGGCGGCGAGCGCCAGGCGCTGCTTCCATCCGCCCGACAGGCCGCCAACGAGCTGATGCTGGCGCTGCGTCAGTCCCAGTTCCTCGATCGTGCGATCGACGATGCGTTGGCGCTCGCGGACCTCGTACATGCGCGCGACGAACTCGAGGTTCTCGCGCACGCTCAGGTCCTCGTACCAGCCGAAGCGCTGCGTCATGTAGCCGACCTCGCGGCGGATCGCGCGCGAGTCGGTCAGCAGGTCGCGGCCCAGGCAGGTGCCGCGGCCCTGGTCCGGCGTCAGCAGGCCGCACAGCATCCGGATCGACGTGGTCTTGCCGCTGCCGTTGGGGCCGAGAAATCCGAAGATCTCGCCGCGCCGCACGCGCAGGTCGAGGCCTTCCACGGCGCGCCGACCGCCGAACGATTTGGCCAGGCCCTCGACTTCGATGACGGCTTCAGCCGCCATCGCCCGCCACCCGTCCGATGTCGACGGGCTGGCCCGGATGCAGTCGCACGGCGTCTTCCGCGGAAGGCAGCGCTTCGACCCGATACACCAGGCGGTCGCGCTGACGACGATCGAACAGCACGGGCGGCGCGAACTCCGCCTGCGCCGCGACGAAACGCACCGTCGCCGCGACCGGTTCGCCGCAGCCGTCGCAACGCGCGAGCACGCGCGCGCCGATCGCGAACCCGGCGAGCTGCGATTGCGGGATGAAGAAGCGCAGGCGCTTGTTGGGCGGCGGCAGCAGCGCCAGCACCGGCACGCCGCTGCCGACCCACTCGCCGACGCGGAAATAGACGTCCTCGATCGAACCGGCCGCCGGCGCGGCCACCGATTTCTGTTCGAGCGCCCAGCGCGCCTGGTCGAGCAGCGCGCGCGCCGTGGCGACGTCCTGTCGCGCGGCTTCGAGCGCATCGCTGCGGCCGGCGAGTTCGGCGACCTCGAGCGCGCGCTCGAGCTCGGCCACGCGCGCCTCGTCGCGCGACTGCGCCGTACGTGCGGTATCCAGCGCATCGGCGCTCACGAGCTGGCGCTGCGCGAGCTCGGACTGTCGCCGCGCGGTCGCGGCCGACAGCTTTCGCTGCGCCTGGGCCTGCTGGAGCTGCGCGCGGATCACGGCGATCTCCTGCGGCCGTCGCCCTTTTTCCAGATCGGCCAGCCGCGCCGACTGCGCGTCGAGCCGATGCCGGGCCTCGTCGACCGCGGCCTGTTCGCGATCCGCATCGAGCGCGAACAGCGGCTGTCCCTGGCGCACCGTGTCGCCACGATCGACCGCCAACGCGGTGATGCGCCCGCCGCTGGCGGCAGCCGGGCGCAGATAGATCGCCTCGACGTAGCCGGTGATCGCGCGGTCGTTCGATTCGCGACAAGCGGCGAGTCCGAGCAGCAGGAACGCGGCGGCAATTCCCAGACCGCGCATTGGCGCGGGCCCGTTCAGGCTGCGCGTCCCGCGTTGTCGGCGATCAGCTCGGCCCAGCGCGGCATCAGCGCGATCGGGCAGTCGTGCGCCATGCCCTCGATCAGCTCGAGCCGCGCATCGCGGATCAGCGCCGCACAGCGACGGCCGCAGGCCGGTCGCACCAGCGGGTCGTTGGTGCCGTGGATGATCTGCGTGGGCGCGCGCACGTTCTTCAGCAGCGGCTCGAAGCTGCCGGTGGCCACGATCGCGTGCATCTGGCGCAGCGTTCCGCCCGGCCGGAACGATCGATCGAACGCGCGACCTGCGAAGTCGCGCCGCTCGATCTCCGGCGTCGGAAATCCGGGGCTGCCGATCAGCCCGAACGTCTCGGTCTGGCGCGCCACGATCGTGTCGCGCAGCAGGTTGGGCGGCGACGTGGCCATGCGCAGCAGCAGGTCCAGGCGCGTCTGGCGCAGCCACGGATGGTTGGTGCTCGACATGATCGAGCACAGCGAGCGCACGCGGTCGGGAAACGCGCCCGCCGCGATCTGCGAAATCATTCCGCCCATCGAGACGCCGACCAGGTGCGCGTGATCGATGCCCAGCGCATCCATCAGGCCGACGGTGTCGGCCGCCATGTCGTGCAACAGGTAGTTGGCCGGTCCGGGGCGCAGCCCCAGCCGGATGCGCAGGAAGTCGCGGCGCAGGTTGAAGCGGATCCCGCGTTCGGCCTCGTCGGACAGGCCCGCGTCGCGATTGTCGAAACGGATCACGCGGAAACCGCGGGCGGCCAGGTCGCGGCACAACGGTTCGGGCCACTGGATCAGCTGGCAGCCCAGGCCCATCACCAGCAGCAGCGGCGCACCGCGCTCGGGCCCCAGTGCTTCCCAGTGCAGCTTCAGGCCGTTGGCTCGCGCGTCACCGCGCTGCCACTGGCCGTTGTTCTGCGCCGCGCTGTCGGATCCGTCCATGAGCGAAACGATCCGGCCGATCCGCGTGGATCGGCCGGATCGGGCTCGTCAGCCTCGCAGCGTTTCCTTCAGCCAGCGGATCGCCTCGTCGACCATGCGTCGACCCGGCTCCATCACGGTGAAGAAGCTGAAGGCGGCGTGGATCGAACCGTCGTAGCGCGAGATCACGGTCGGCACGCCCGCGGCCTTGAGCGCTTTGCCGTAGTCCTCTCCCTCGTCGCGCAGCGGATCGAATTCGCAGGTCTGCACCAGCGCCGGCGGCAGGCCGGACAGATCCTTGGCCAGGATCGGCGAGACGCGGACGTCGGTGCCGTCGGCGTCGGAACGCAGGTAGTGATTGCGGAACCAGTCCATGTCGGCGCGCTGCAGCAGGTAGCCCTCGGCGTTCTCGACCAGCGACTTGCTGGCCACACCATCGAGGCGCGCCACCGGATAGATCAGCAGCTGCGCGGCGAGCCTGATCTTGTCCTGGTCACGCAGCTGCTGCGTCACCACCGCCGCGAGATTGCCGCCGGCGCTGTCGCCACCGACCGCCACGCGCTTGGCATCGGCGTTGATCTGGCCGGCGTTCTGAACCACCCAGCGCGTCACGGCGAGGCAGTCGTCGGGTGCGGCCGGGAACTTGTGTTCCGGGGCCAGGCGATACGCCACCGAGACCACGACCGCGCCGACGCCGCCGCTGAGTTCGCGGCACACGCTGTCGTGCGAAGCCAGATCCCCGATGACCCAGCCGCCGCCGTGGAAGAAGACCAGCACCGGAAACGGGCCCTTGCCCTCCGGCGTGTACACGCGGGTCGCGATCGGACCTGCGGGGCCCGGGACCTCGCGATCGGCGACGTTGGCAAGCTTGGCCTGGCTCGGCGGCAGCGAGGCGAGCAATCCGCCGAACACCTGGCGACATTCCTGCGGCGACATCGCATGGAACGGCTTGCCTCCGGCGGCGACCATCTGGTTCAGCAGTCCTTCGACATGGGGATGCAGCGGCATGGAAATCTCCTGGTGATCTGATGCGGTGCAGACGGGTGGTCGAGCTTACTGCCCTGCGTTGGATCGGGCACCTGATCGCCGCGCCCCCATTCGACTAGGTGGTACGCAACCGCTCGCGCAGCCAGCCCACCGCTTCGTCGACCATGCGTCGACCGGGCTCGAGCACCGTGAACAGACCCCAGGCCGCGTGGATGCTGCCGTCGTAGCGCGTGGCGACGACGTCGACGCCGGCCGCGCGCAGCGCTTGCGCGTACGCCTCGCCTTCGTCGCGCAGCGGATCGAATTCGCAGGTCTGAACCAGCGCGGGCGGCAGGTTCGAAAGGCTCGGCGCCAGCATCGGCGAGGCCCGCCAATCCAGACCGGCCTGCGGCGACGGCAGGTAGTGCGCGCAGAACCAGTCCATGTCCGCGCGCTGCAGGCCGAAGCCCACGGCGTTGTCGATCATCGACGGCGTGACCGTTCCGTCGATGCGCACGGCCGGATAGACCAGCAGCTGCGCGGCGATCGCGGGAGCGCCTTCGTCGCGCAGTTGCAGCGCCACCGCCGCCGCCAGATTGCCGCCGGCGCTGTCGCCGCCGACGGCCAGGCGCGCCGCGTCGGCGTCGAGCGATGCGGCGTGTTCGGCCGCCCAGCGGGTGGCGGCGAGGCAATCGTCGACCGCCGCGGGGAAGCGATGTTCGGGCGCGAGCCGATAGTCCACCGACACCACCACCAGGTTCGCGCGGCCGCAGAGCTCGCGGGCGACGCTGTCGTGCGAATCCAGGTTGCCGACGACCCAGCCGCCGCCGTGGAAGTACACCAGCAGCGCGAAGGGTCCGGTCCCGAGCGGCGTATAGATCCGCAGGCCGATGCGGTTGCCGTCGGGTCCGGCGATGAACCGATCCTCGACCTTGGCCACCGCCACCGCGCTGGGCGGCAGCATCGCGCGCGTGGCGAACGCGCGACGCGCCTCGTCGACGCTGACCTGGTGATAGGGCTTGGCACCGGAATCGGCGATCTGCTTGAGCAGGGCCTGCACCTGCGGATGCAGCGGCATGGACATTCCTCGAAGGCGTTGGGCGACCAACGCGCCGCAGCTTAGCGCCCGAGCGCGGCCAGCCGGCGCCACAGCGTCGTGCGCGAGATGCCGAGCAGTTGCGCCGCGATCCGTCGATCGCCGCCGGCGCGTTCCAGCGCGCGCTGCAGATCGGCGGCGTCGGTGCGCCCGCGCCGCGCACGCGTCGGCGGCGACGGCGGCGTGGAGACGCTCGCCGACATCCCGAACAGTTCCGGCGCGGCGCGGCGCAGCAGCGCGGTGTCGATCGGAGCGCGGCGATCCTCGCAGTACACCGCCACGCGTTCGACCAGGTTGCGCAGCTCGCGCACGTTGCCGGGCCAGGGATGGGCGCGCAGCACGCGCAGCGCGGATTCGTCGAACCCCGCCGCGCCCTTGCCGAGCGCGCTCGCCAGAAAATGCGCCGCGAGCTGTTCGATGTCCGCGCCGCGACCGGCCAGCGCCGGCAGGTTCAGGCGCAGCACGTTGAGCCGGTAGTAGAGGTCGCGCCGAAAGCGCCCGGCCGCGGTCATCTGTTCGAGATCGCCGTGCGTGGCGGCGATCACGCGCACGTCGATCGGCACCGGTCGCGATGCGCCCACGCGCAGTACCTCGCGCTCCTCGAGCGCGCGCAGCAGGCGCGTCTGCAGCGGCAGCGGCATCTCGCCGATCTCGTCGAGGAACAGCGTGCCACCGTGGGCCGTCTCGATCAGGCCGGTGCGACCGCCGCGGCGCGAGCCGGTGAACGCGCCTTCCTCGTAGCCGAACAGTTCGGATTCGAGCAGCGACTCGGCGATCGCGCCGCAGTTCACCGCCACGAACGGACCCTTGCGGCGCGGACTCGCGGCGTGCAGCGCCTGCGCGACCAGCTCCTTGCCGGTGCCGGTCTCGCCGGTCACGAGCACGGTGCGGTCCGATGGTGCGAACGACAGCATCGTGCGGCGCATCTGGCGCATCGGTTCGCTGTCGCCGACCAGGTCGTCGAGCGCGTAGCGCGCCCCGATGCCGCGACCGCCGGCCCGGCGGCCCGGTGCCTGCGTGTCGGCGGCGCTGCCCACGGCCCGCGCGATCTCCAGCGCGCTCTCGAACGCCTGCCGGATCGTGTCGGCCGAATACAGCAGGATCCCCGCGACGCCGGCCTGTTCGGCCAGATCCGCCGCCAGCCCCGTCCCGACGATCGCCTTGCAGCCGTGCGCCACCAGTTCGCGCACCTGCACACGCGCGTCCTCGGCGGTGACGAACGCGCGCTGCGCGATGTCCAGGCCGAAGCGCTTCTGGAAATCGTCGAAGGCCGGCACCTCGGTCTGGTGCGTGAGCACGCCGATCTGCGGCGACACGCGGTGCGCCTGCGCCAGCGCGGCCATCAGGTCGAAGCCATCGGGTCGCACCAGCACCACCGGCGTGTCGAGCCGGTTCTTCAGGTAGGCGCCGTTGGAGCCGGCCGCGATCAGCACGTCGCAGTGCTCGTGCTGCAGGCGCCCGCGCAGCGTCGTGACCGCTTCCTCGAAGCCCAGGTGGATGTTCTCGATGCGCGCGCGCGTGTCGAACTCGGGCGTGATGTCGTGCAGCAGTCGCGACAGGCGCGTCACGCTGACGGTCCAGATGACCGGCCGGTAGAAGCGGGGGGGGTCCCCGGCGTCGGAGGCCGGGTTCGTGCTGCGACGTTTCATGGGGCCGATTATGAAACGTGAACGGAACAGAATGAAACATGACGGCGAGCGGCGACCCGGTCAGGCGCGCAGCGGTCGGCAAGCCGGTCGACCGTTCCCGAAGGCCTGCATCTGAAGGATCGGGGAGAGCGTGTGGGCCCGGCCCGGCCGTGGGCAGCGGTATCATCCCGAGTCCTGGCATGCGCCTTGAGCCAAGACGGGCAGGCGTTTCAGCCCGCGGGTCCACCCACCCGCCCATTCCAATATCTGGAGAGTCCGCATGAGCGCATCCGCCGGCGCGCGATTCCGCGCCGCCCTTGCCGAGGAAAAGCCGCTGCAGGTCATCGGCGCGATCAACGCCAACCACGCGCACCTGGCCAAGCGCGCCGGCTTTCGCGCGCTGTACCTGTCCGGCGGGGGTGTCGCGGCCGGATCGCTGGGCCTGCCGGACCTGGGCATCAACACGATGGACGACGTGCTCACCGACACGCGCCGCATCACCGATGTCTGCGACCTGCCGCTGCTGGTCGACATCGACACCGGCTTCGGACCCAGCGCCTTCAACATCGAGCGCACGATCAAGAGCCTGATCAAGGCCGGCGCCGCCGCCTGCCACATCGAGGACCAGGTCGGCGCCAAACGCTGCGGTCATCGTCCGGGCAAGGAGATCGTCACCCGGGACGAGATGGTCGATCGCGTGAAGGCCGCCGCCGACGCCAGGACCGATGCCCAGTTCTTCCTGATCGCGCGAACCGACGCGATCCAGGCCGAAGGCGTCGATGCCGCGATCGAGCGCTCGATCGCCTGCGTCGAGGCCGGCGCCGACGGCATCTTTGCCGAGGCCGCCTACGATCTGCCGACGTACAAGCGCTTCGTCGACGCGGTGAAGGTGCCGGTGCTGGCCAACATCACCGAGTTCGGGGCCACGCCCTTGTTCACGCGCGACGAGCTGGCCTCGGTGGGCGTGAGCATCCAGCTCTATCCGCTCTCGGCGTTCCGCGCCGCGAACAAGGCGGCCGAGGCGGTCTACACCTCGATCCGCGCCAACGGTCACCAGAAGGATGTGATCGACCTGATGCAGACCCGCGTGGAGCTGTACGACCGCATCGGCTACCACGCCTTCGAGAACAAGCTCGACGCGCTGTTCGCCGCCAAGAAGAAATAGTGTCCCCAAGATCGAAAAACGCCCGACGACTCCAGGAGAGAACATGAGCGAAACCGCGCCCGCCCCCGGCTTCAAGGCCAAGAAATCCGTCGCCCTGTCCGGCACGGCCGCCGGCAACACCGCGCTGTGCACCGTCGGCCGCAGCGGCAGCGACCTGCACTATCGCGGCTACGACATCCTCGACCTCGCGCACACCTGCGAATTCGAGGAGATCGCGCACCTGCTGGTGCACGGCAAGCTGCCGACGTCGGCCGAGCTCGCCGGCTACAAGACCAGGCTCAAGGCGCTGCGCGGACTGCCGGCCGCGGTGAAGACCGCGCTCGAGCAGCTGCCGCCGTCGGCGCATCCGATGGACGTGATGCGTACGGGCGTCTCGGTGCTCGGCTGCGTGAAGCCCGAGAAGGACGATCACAACCACGCCGGCGCGCGCGACATCGCCGACAAGCTGCTCGCCTCGCTCGGCTCGATGCTGCTGTACTGGTACCACTTCGCCTACAACGGCAACGTCATCGACGTCGAGACCGACGACGACTCGATCGGCGCGCACTTCCTGCACCTGCTGCACCAGGAGAAGCCGCGCGAGTCCTGGGCCAAGGCGATGAACACGTCGCTGATCCTGTACGCCGAGCACGAGTTCAACGCCTCCACGTTCACCTCGCGCGTCATCGCCGGCACCGGTTCCGACATCTACTCCGCGATCTGCGGCGGCATCGGCGCGCTGCGCGGCTTCAAGCACGGCGGCGCCAACGAGGTCGCGTTCGAGATCCAGCAGCGTTACGACACGCCCGACGAGGCCGAGGCCGACATCAAGGCGCGCGTCGAGAAGAAGGAGGTCGTGATCGGCTTCGGCCACCCGGTCTACACGGTGTCCGATCCGCGCCACAAGGTGATCAAGCAGGTCGCCAAGGAGCTGTCGTCCGAGCAGAAGAACATGAAGATGTACGACATCGCCGATCGTCTCGAGACGGTGATGTGGGACATCAAGAAGATGTTTCCGAACCTCGACTGGTTCAGCGCGGTGAGCTACCACATGATGGGCGTGCCCACCGACATGTTCACGCCGCTCTTCGTGATGGCGCGCACCGCCGGCTGGAGCGCGCACATCATCGAACAGCGCATCGACGGCAAGATCATCCGACCCTCAGCCAACTACACAGGACCTGAGGATCAGAAGTTCGTGCCGATCAAGGATCGCAAGTAAAAAATTGGCCACCGAACACACCGTAGACGCCGAAACAGCAAAAATGGTTTTTCGGTGCCTTCGGCGTGTTCGGTGGCTTGGCCGCTTTTAGAGAACCCAATGAACACCGCACACCGAAAAAAACTTCCGGGTACCCCGCTCGATTACTTCGACGCGCGTGAAGCCGTCGACGCGATCCAGCCCGGCGCCTACGACAAGCTGCCGTACACCGCCCGCGTCCATGCCGAGAATCTGGTGCGCAAGGGCGAGCCCGAAAAGATCGACGCCTATCTCGCTCAGCTGATCGGGCGCAAGCGCGAGCTGGATTTCCCGTGGTTCCCGGTGCGCGTGGTGTGCCACGACATCCTGGGCCAGACCGCGCTGGTGGATCTGGCGGGACTGCGCGACGCGATCGCCGACCAGGGCGGTGATCCGGCCCAGGTCAATCCGGTGGTGCCGGTGCAGCTGATCGTGGACCACTCGCTCGCGGTCGAACACGCGGGCTTCGAGAAGGATGCGTTTGCCAAGAACCGCGCGGTGGAGGATCGCCGCAACGAGGATCGCTTCCATTTCATCGACTGGACCAAGAAGGCCTTCAAGAACGTCGAAGTGATTCCGGCGGGCAACGGGATCATGCATCAGATCAACCTGGAGCGGATGAGCCCGGTGATCTACACGCAGGACGGTGTCGCGTTCCCCGACACCTGCGTGGGCACCGACTCGCACACGCCGCACGTCGATGCGCTCGGCGTGATCGCCATCGGCGTCGGCGGCCTCGAGGCCGAGAACGTGATGCTGGGCCGCGCGTCGTGGATGCGCCTGCCGGACATCACCTGCGTCGAGCTCTCGGGCAGGCCGCAGCCCGGCATCACCGCGACCGACGTGGTGCTGGCGCTGACCGAGTTCCTGCGCAAGGAAAAGGTCGTCGGCCATTACCTCGAATTCCGTGGCGAAGGCGCCGCGGCGCTGACGCTCGGCGATCGCGCGACGATCTCGAACATGGCACCCGAGTACGGCGCGACCGCCGCGATGTTCTTCATCGACCAGAACACGCTCGACTATCTGACCTTGACCGGCCGCGAGGCCGCGCAGGTCAAGCTGGTCGAGACCTATGCGAAGACCACCGGCCTGTGGGCCGAGGCGCTCCAGACCGCCGAGTACGAGCGCACGCTGCACTTCGACCTGTCGACGGTGGTGCGCAACATGGCCGGGCCGTCGAACCCGCACAAGCGCCTGCCGACCTCGGCGCTGGCCGAGCGCGGCATCGCCGCGCCGTGGGAGCTGCCGGCCGACGGCCGGATGCCGGACGGCGCGGTGATCATCGCCGCGATCACCTCGTGCACGAACACCTCGAACCCGCGCAACGTGATCGCCGCGGGCCTGATCGCGCGCAACGCCAACGCCAAGGGCCTGACGCGCAAGCCCTGGGTCAAGAGCTCGCTGGCGCCGGGATCCAAGGCGGTCCAGCTCTATCTGGAAGAAGCCAAGCTGCTGTCCGAACTCGAGCAGCTCGGCTTCGGCATCGTCGCGTTCGCCTGCACCACCTGCAACGGCATGTCCGGCGCGCTCGACCCGAAGATCCAGCAGGAGATCATCGATCGCGACCTGTATGCGACCGCCGTGCTCTCCGGCAACCGCAACTTCGACGGCCGCATCCATCCGTACGCCAAGCAGGCCTTCCTCGCGTCGCCGCCGCTCGTCGTGGCCTACGCGATCGCCGGGACGGTGCGCTTCGACATCGAGAAGGATGCGCTGGGCATCGACCAGCACGGCCAACCGGTCACGCTCAAGGACATCTGGCCGACCGACGAGGAGATCGACGCGGTCATCGCCCGGAGCGTCAAGCCCGAGCAGTTCCGCAAGGTCTACGACCCGATGTTCACGTTCAAGATCGTCGAGGACAAATCGATCAAGCCGCTGTACGACTGGCGTCCGAAGTCCACCTACATCCGCCGTCCGCCGTACTGGGAAGGCGCGCTGGCCGGCGAACGCACGTTGAAGGACCTGCGACCGCTGGCGGTGCTGCCGGACAACATCACGACCGATCACCTGTCCCCGTCCAACGCGATCCTGATGGACAGCGCCGCGGGCGAGTACCTGCACAAGATGGGTCTGCCGGAAGAGGACTTCAACAGCTACGCAACGCACCGCGGCGATCACCTGACCGCGCAGCGCGCGACCTTCGCCAACCCGCAGCTGGTCAACGAGATGGCGGTGGTGGAAGGCAAGGTCAAGAAAGGATCGCTGGCGCGCGTGGAGCCGGACGGCAAGGTCATGCGCATGTGGGAAGCCATCGAGACCTACATGAACCGCAAGCAGCCGCTGATCATCGTGGCGGGCGCCGACTACGGTCAGGGCTCGTCGCGCGACTGGGCGGCCAAGGGCGTGCGACTGGCCGGGGTCGAGGTGATCGCGGCCGAAGGCTTCGAGCGCATCCACCGCACCAACCTGATCGGCATGGGCGTGCTGCCGCTGGAGTTCAAGCCCGGCACCACCCGCCTGACGCTGGGCATCGACGGTACCGAGACCTACGACGTGATGGGGCGGCTGGCGCCGCGCACGACGCTGACGCTGGTGGTTCGACGCAAGAACGGCGAGGTGGTCGAGGTGCCGATGACCTGCCGCCTCGACTCCGACGAAGAGGTCTCGATCTATCGCGCCGGTGGCGTCCTGCAGCGCTTCGCGCAAGACTTCCTGGAGTCCAACAAAGCAGCTTGATACGGCGGTTCCAAACAGAGGGGGGGAGATTCCGATGGCACAAGCGATCGCATGGCCGCAGAAAACCCGGGAGATGCAGAGTCATCACTTCGACTCCACGATCTGGAACGACTTCAAGTTTCGCGACGACGACATCGTCATCGCCACCTGGGCCAAGTCCGGCACGACCTGGACGCAGCAGATCGTCGCGCAGCTGCTGTTCGGACCGGACAAGGACCGGGCCGTGGCCGAGATGTCGCCGTGGCTCGACATCCGCGTGCCGCCCAAGGCGGTGAAGCTGCCGGTGGTGGAGGCGCAGACGCATCGGCGTTTCCTGAAGACGCACCTGCCGGTGGACGCGCTGGTGTTCTCCCCGAAGGCCAAATACATCTACATCGGCCGCGACGGTCGCGACGTGGTGTGGAGCCTCTACAACCACCACGTCAACGCCAACGACCTGTGGTACCAGGCGCTCAACGACACGCCCGGACGGGTCGGCCCGCCGATCGGCAAGCCGGCGGCCACCGTGCGCGAATGCTGGCGCGAGTGGATGGACGGCGACGGCCATCCGTTCTGGCCGTTCTGGGAAAACGTGCGCACGTGGTGGGCGATCCGGCACCTGCCCAACGTGCTGATGATCCATTTCGCCGAAATGAAGCGCGACATGCCGGGTCAGATGCGCCGGATCGGCAAGTTCATCGGCGCCACCATCGATGAATCCAACTGGGACCAGATGGTCGAGCAGTGCTCGTTCGAGTGGATGAAGAAGAACGCGACCAAGAGCACGCCGCTGGGCGGCGCGTTCTGGGACGGCGGCGCCGAAACCTTCGTGCACAAGGGCGTCAACGGTCGCTGGTGCGACACGCTCACCGCCGAGGAGTGCGCCGAGTACGAGGCGCGCGCGGTCAAGGAGCTCGGACCCGAGTGCGCGCACTGGCTCAAGACCGGAGAGCTCGCGGTCTGAAATCCCGCCAGTAGGGCAAGCCCGATTACGATTGGAATAGGAAGGAGACACGATGATCACGATCCACCACCTCGGCATCTCGCAGTCCGATCGCATCGTCTGGCTGATGGAGGAGCTCGGACTCCCCTACAAGCTCAAGTGGTATCACCGCGGCGAGAACCGCCTGGCGCCGCCGGAGTTCCTCGCGCTGCATCCGGCCGCGACCGCGCCGGTGATCGAGGACGACGGCAGGATGTACGCCGAGTCGGCGGTGATCCTCGAGCACATCTGCCACCGCCACGCCGGTGGAAAATTCACGGTGGGTCCGTCGCAGCCGAACTACGAGGACTACCTCTACTGGATGCACTTCAACAACAACGTGCTGGGATTGTTCTTCGGCAAGCACGCGTTGTCGGATCTCACCGTCGCCTCGCCCAACAGCGACCGCATGCGCACGCTGATCCAGCGTCGCGAGGATGCGTACTACCGCTATCTCGATCAGCGTCTGGCCGCCTCGCCGTACCTCGCAGGCCCCGAGTTCACCTGCGCCGACATCATGACGATGTTCATCGTGGCGGAGCTGCCGCTGTTCGGCGGTCGCGCTTCCGACGATCTGCCCCACGTGAAGGCCTATGCCGAGCGCATCGGCAAACGTCCGGCATACCAGAAGGCCATGGCTGTCGCCGGGCCTGCAGCCCAGCCCCCGGCCAACTGACGCGGAGCCTGTCGATGACCCTCAAGCTCGGCGTCAAGGCGATGGTCGAAGCCGCCAACGCAAAGATCCGCACGCTGAGCCTCGAAGAGGCCAAGGCGCAGCTCGGCAGGCCCGACGTGCTGTTCGTCGACATCCGCGACCCGCGTGAACTCGAGCGCGACGGCGCCATTCCGGGCGCGTTTCACGCGCCGCGCGGCATGCTCGAGTTCTGGGTGGATCCCGAGAGCCCGTACTACAAGCCGGTGTTCGGCGAGGACAAGACGTTCGTTTTGTTCTGCGCCGGCGGCCTGCGTTCGGCGCTGTCGACCGCGACGTTGCAGGAGATGGGGCTGCCCAAGGTCTGCCACGTCGCCGGAGGATTCGGTGCGTGGAAGAAAGGCGGCGGCGACGTGGTCGCCTACGAGCCCAAGGCCCCCAAGACCTGATCGCGGGAGATCCTGACATGCCGGGCACCGTTCGCTTCCACCGCGTCCTCAAGGCACCGCCCGATCGCGTCTACCGCGCGTTCCTCGACCCGGCGGCGAAGTGCAAATGGCTACCGCCGCACGGCTTCACCGGGACCGTGCATCACCTCGACGCGCGGGTCGGCGGCACCTACCGGATGTCCTTCACCAACTTCGGCACCGGCAGCAGCCACAGCTTCGGCGGCACCTACATCGAGCTCGTTCCGAACCAGCGCCTGCGGTACAACGATCGCTTCGACGATCCGAACCTGCCGGGCGAGATGCAGGTGACGGTCGATCTCCGGCCGGTCATGAGCGGCACCGAGATCTCGATCGTGCAGGAAGGGATCCCGGACGTGATCCCGACGGAGATGTGCTACCTCGGCTGGCAGGAGTCGCTGACCCTGCTCGCGCAGCTGGTCGAGCCGGAGATTCCCGACGGCCAGTGACCGATTCCGGGCGTCGGCGTCCGTTCTGCCGCTGTCGTCCAGCTTGTCCGTGACCTCCGTCGCCGGCGCCGGGATCGAGGCGTACAAGGCGGCGATCGGGTCGGCCGACCTCGTCGAGCTGGGTCGTCTGCTGAAGGCCGACGGCGCCGCGGTGCCGCGCACCGCCAAGGGCAGCACCGTGCTGCACCTGGCGGCGTCGGGGCTCGCGTGGCGCGATCGCAACGGGGCGATCGCCGCGGTGCTCGCGGCCGGCATCGATCCGCCCCAGGGGTCGACGGGACGCCATCGCCGCACCGACGAATTGCTCGACGCGGCGACCCCTCGGCGCGGACTACTCAGGAGATGAGCCGATGAGCGACACGCTGGATCTTCAGCCGCGGGACGTGCCGGCGCGGATCGCTTCGCTCGATTTCGTCGTCGACCTGCCGGCGGACTGGGTTTCGCACCCGCTGCCGGACGAGACGCTCGAATTCGACAACCCGGCCTTCCTCGTGCCGCTGACGCTGGTGACCGCGCCACACGCGGTGATCGTGTGGAGCGCGGCCGCGCGTCCGGGATACGAGGAGGGCACGCTCAGCGACTGGGCGCGCTACCTGTTGGGCGAGCATGGCCTCGCGCCGCAGAGCTTCGGCGAGGCGTTTCTGGGCGAATTGCCGGCGATCGTCGGCGAGTCCGAGCAGCCGAGCGACTACGGCCCGATGCGCGTGCGCTTCGCCTTCGCCGAGGACGGCGGCCGGCTGATCAACGTCTCGCTCAGCGCGCCGACGCAACTCGCCTCGGCGATCGAGCCGGTCTGGCGCGCGACGCTGTCGAGTTTCAAGCTCGGCACGCCGCACGGCCCGACGGTTCCCGTGTGGCCGCCGGCCGAGAGCGACGGCCCGTCCATCATCATCAGTCCCGACTAGGGCGATCGTTGCTCGCGGAGACGCGCGCTTCCCGACTGCGTCCGGGCTACCGGATGCCGGCTACCCGCGCGCTGACCTGCTCGGCCTGTTCGAACGCCTTCTTCGCGCATAGATGTGACGCACGATGTCCGCCCCTTCGCCGCCGCCGGTCGCCTGCGAGCCCCAGCAACGCCAGTGGTGGAGGCTCATCTCCTTGAGCCAGGACCACACCAGCGGATCGGTGATGCGGCCATTGCCGTCGCGCAGTTGCATCGCCCGCGCACCCAGGTCCTCCGCGGCGCGCGGCGTTTCACGCTCGTCCGCCAGGGTGAACCCGGCCACGCCGACGCCTACTGGATCGCATTCGAGCAGTCTCCTTCAAAAACGCGGACGCGGGATTGGGGCACCGAGCAGAGCAACACCACGTGCCGAACAGCGCGCCGATGAAGATGTCGTTCGCCGATCCGGAATTGCGGCTGTCGTGGTAGTCGATCGTGCCGAAGATCGGCATCATCGCGGCGTTGAGTCCGATCAACGAGGCGAACCACAGGCGCGTCCACAGCACGAGGCGGCCTTGCCCGTGCGTCGGCAACACGGCGAAAACCAGCCAGAACGACAGCGGCACCGCGACCAGCGGAAACATCCACAAGCCCATCCGTCCCATCCAGGCATTGCCGACCTCGGTGGCCGGGATGTTGAAACGCGAGACGAGCCACGCGAGGCCATAGACGAGCAGCCAGAACGACTCCGGTCCGAGCGCATGGGCTTTCAGTCGTTCTCGAGGATCTGGCGCAAGCCGCGGTCGTCCGGCGCTTCACCACGCACATCGTCCACGCGCCAACCCGCGCGCTCGCGTACCAGCCGATATTTCAGCCGTTTCTCGACCCAGCCGTCGGCGAATCGCACCTCGAGTTCGGCGTGATCCTTGCTGACCGTGGCCGCACCCACCGCGAACCGCGTGGGCCCTTCCTGCGAATCGGTGAAGGCATCGCCGTCGATGGGCGGTACCTCGTCCTTCGGCCGGGGTCGAGCGAAGTAGGTCTTGATCGCCGCGTTCATGGACGCGGACAGCCATTGCGTCTTGGGCGCCAGCGACGCGGGCGCAAACCCCCGGTCGCCAGCAAAGTGCGATTCGAGCAATGCCTGCACCGTGGCCTCGGGCGAGCCGGCCGCCGCGCGCGTGCCCGGCGCTCTGGACAGCGTCCAGATGCGCTCGTCGAGGACCACCAGCAGCGTGTCGCCATCGGCGCGGACGAAGTCGAATCCGGCGTTGGGGCAGGTCACGCGCCGGACCGTGTAGGGCGGCGCGCCCAGGCCCAGCTTGCGTGCCGCCTCGTCGGCGGGCGCGGGGAGCGTTCCTTCGAACAGGCCTTCGGACGGCACCTTGTCGAGAAGTTCCACGCGCGCCGGAGCACAGGCGAAAGGATCGGCGCCGCGCAGATCGCCGGGCGCGAACTCCAGGCCGCGACCCTGCAGTCCGCTGCGATCGGGCGCCGGCACCGGCCAGGGGCCGGTCATGGACATCGCGTGCGTGAAACGCCAGCGCTCGCCCGGCTGCGCCGCGGCGCAGGCGCTGAACAGCAACAGCAGCACCACTACGGCTCGTTTCATCGGCAGGTCTCGCGCGAGGGAAAGGGGCTCACGGCGTCTTTTCGGATTGCGCGGATGCACGCCGATGCGCGGGCGTCGACGACGGTGATCTTCACCCTCGCCGCGGTCGCCTGCTTCTTCGCCGGAATCTGTGCGGTGGCCTGGATCAGCGGAGAAATTTCGATCGGGCGTCCCATGCGCGTGCATCATCGGCTCGCGCAATCCCCGGTCCGATTCTGGCTGGTGTGGGGTCTCTGGGCCAGCCTGTCGGTGGCGTCTGCATTCGGCGCGGCCTGGCTGTCTCGATACGGGCGTCGACATCGCGTCTGACCCGCGTCTGTCGGACAATGCGCGCCTTGAACAAAGGAAACATCGACGTGGCTCACGTTTCGCAGATCCGGATCCCCGCGACCTACATGCGCGGCGGCACCAGCAAGGGCGTGTTCTTCAAGCTCACCGATCTGCCGGAACGCTGCCAGAAGCCCGGCGAGGCACGCGACAAGCTGCTGATGCGCGTGATCGGCAGCCCCGACCCGTATGCCGCGCATATCGACGGCATGGGCGGCGCCACCTCCAGCACGTCCAAGTGCGTGATGCTCTCCAAGAGCACGCAGCCGGATCACGATGTCGACTATCTCTACGGCCAGGTCTCCATCGACAAGGCCTTCGTCGACTGGAGCGGCAACTGCGGGAATCTCTCCACTGCAGCGGGTGCGTTCGCCATCCACGCCGGACTGATGGATCCCGCGCGCGTGCCGGCGAACGGAACCTGCGTCGTCCGCATCTGGCAGGCGAACATCAGGAAAACCATCATCGCGCACGTGCCGATCAGCAACGGGCAGGTGCAGGAAACCGGTGATTTCGAACTCGACGGCGTGACCTTCCCGGCGGCCGAGATCGTGCTCGAGTTCCTGGATCCTTCTGACGACGGCGAAGACGGCGGCTCGATGTTTCCGACCGGAAACCTGGTGGATGACCTCGAGGTGCCGGGAATCGGAACCATCAAGGCGACGATGATCACCGCGGGAATCCCGACGATCTTCGTGAACGCAGCGGACATCGGCTACACCGGCACCGAATTGCGCGAGGCGATCAACACCAAGCCCGAGGCGTTGGCGAAGTTCGAAACCCTCCGCGTCGCCGGCGCGCTGCGCATGGGCCTGATCAAGACGGCGGCGGAAGCCGCCAATCGGCAGCACACGCCAAAGGTCGCATTTGTTTCCAAGCCCGCGGACTACGTGTCGTCCAGCGGCAAGCAGATCAAAGCCGGCGACATCGATCTGAACGTGCGTGCGCTGTCGATGGGCAAGCTGCACCACGCGATGATGGGCACCGCCGCGGTGGCCATCGGCACCGCGGCGGCGATTCCCGGGACGCTGGTGAATCTCGCCGCCGGCGGCGGACCGCGCGAAGCCGTTCGCTTCGGTCATCCCTCCGGCACGCTGCGCGTCGGCGCGGCGGCCGAGCGGGTCGACGGCCAGTGGATGGTGAAGAAAGCCATCATGTCGCGCTCGGCGCGCGTGTTGATGGAAGGCGTCGTGCGCGTGCCGGGGGATTCGTTCTGACGCAGCGAAGGTAGGACGGGAAAGCGAAGCGCATCCCGCCGTGTCTGGTATTCCCGGCGGAATGCGCGGCCGCTTTCCCGCCCTACCGTTCAACCCGGCTACTTCGTTTCGGGCGCGATCTTGTCCTGCGTCTTCAGCTCGAAATCGCTCGCGTCGTGCCGCTCGTGCAGCTGCTCCGACGGCTCGCCCCACGTGCGGTTCACCATCCGGCCGCGCTTGGCGGCGGGACGCGCGTTGATCTGGTTCGTCCAGCGGATCACGTGCGTGTACTCGTGCACCGCCAGGAACTCGGCCGCACCGTAGATCACGCCCTGCACCAGCGCGCCGTACCACGGACAGATCGCCATGTCCGCGATCGAGTACTCGTTGCCGGCCATGTACTCGTTTTCCGCCAGGTGCCGGTTCAGCACGTCGAGCTGGCGCTTGGTCTCCATCGCGAAACGGTCGATCGGATACTTCATCTTGCTCGGCGCATACGCATAGAAATGGCCGAAGCCGCCGCCCAGGTACGGCGCCGCGCCCATCTGCCAGAACAGCCAGTTCAGCGCCTCGGTGCGCGCGCCAACGTCCTTGGGCAGGAACGCGTCGAACTTCGTTGCGAGGTACAGCAGGATCGAACCGGATTCGAAGATGCGCACCGGCTTGCCCGGCGCGCTCTGGTCGACCATCACCGGGATCTTCGAGTTCGGGTTGATCTTCACGTAGCCGCTGGAGAACTGGTCGCCGTTGAAGATGTTGACCAGCCAGGCGTCGTACTCCGCGCCCTTGTGTCCCAGCGCCAGCAGCTCTTCGAGCAGGATCGTGACTTTCACGCCGTTGGGCGTGCCCAGCGAATAGAGCTGCAGCGGGTGCTTGCCGACCTGCAGTTCCTTGTCGTGGGTGGGCCCGGCGATCGGGCGGTTGATGCTGGCGAACTGGCCGCCGTGTCCCTGCTCCCAGGTCCAGACCTTGGGCGGAACGTAGTCGTCGGGGTTGTGCGGGGCGTCGGTCATCGTCGGGGTCGGGAATCGGCGAGGGGGCGCTTAGCCTAACCCCGGATCAGATGCGCCACTTGCGCGCGGCGGCCAGCGTCGCGCTGACCAGCAGCTTGACCTCGATGATCGCCGCATCGCGGTCGGGCCCCTCGTACTCGTAGCCGATGCAGACGCCATCGCCGTGCTCGTCGAGGGGGACGCGAAAACCGATCCCCGGAATCGGATGGGGCAGGCCCGTGAGGCGTGCGATCAGCTCGGGCTTGCCGCCGCTGCTTCTCCAGATGGTCGTCGTCCCGTTGTCCTCTTCGCTCATTGCGCGTTCGCTCCTTGTTCGATCGCTGGGTAACACGGCCACGATCGGCCAATCCATCCGGGTGCGCCCCACTCCCGGGAGTAGGGCGCCGCCCGCGACGCGCGCCTGCGGGCCCCGTCACAGTTCCGGTGGTTGGAGGGTGAACGCTATGCCACGATCGCCTTTGCCTTATCGCCCATGAGGGCGCCATGACGCCGAGCGTCCGCCATTGCACCGTCCTGATCGTCGACATCGCCGGCTCGGTGGCGTTGCGCGCGGAGGTGGGCGAGGCCGAGGCCAGCCGGCGCATCCGGGAACTGCTGCAGGATCTGGCGGCGATCGCACGCGCCAACGGCTGCACGTTCCTGAAATCCTACGGCGACGACCTGATCGCCACGTTCGAAGGCACCGATCACGGCGCGGCGCTGGCCGCCGAATCCGCGGTCGCGATGCAGCGGCGCGCCGACGCGCTCGGCTTGCAGCTCTACTCGGGGCTGTGCGAAGGGCCGGTGGAGTTCGTCGAGAGCATGGGTCATCCCGATGCCTACGGGCAGGCGATGAATCTCGCCGCGCGACTGCACAAGCTCACCGAGGACGCGCCCGGCCGGATCTTCCTGCCGGTCGAGCTCGTGCAGATGCTGCCGGCCGACCTGCGCAAGGAGGCCTCGCTGTTTTCGTCGCGCCACATCAAGGGCTACGGTCCGATGGAGGTGTGGACGCTGTCGTGGCGCGACCACTCGGCCACCGTCACCTACGTGCCGCCCAAGACCACCGGGACCGACGCCTTGCCGCTGCGCGCCGGGCCGCTCGCGCTGTGGCATCGCGGCAAGCGCATGGACGTCGCACCCGGCGGTGACGTGTTCGTGATCGGACGCTCGGCCAGTTGTTCGCTGCAGGTTCCGGATCCCGAGCCGCGCATCTCCACCAAGCACCTGACGATCGCGATCGAAAGCGGACTGTGGATGGCACACGACGTCAGCCGCAACGGCTGCTGGGTGCGCGACGAGCGAACCGGCGAGGAATTTCCGCTGATGCCCGGCGCCAAGGCACGCCTGCCGGGACGCGGCGCGATCTGCCTGGGCCGCTCGTTCGTCGAGGATCCGGGCAATGCGTACGTCGTGTATTTCGAAGCGGCGCTGCGGGCGTTGAAGACGTGATCCGGAGCAACGAGATGTCGCTTTCCGCTTTGCGCCCATCCGGTAGGGCAGGAAAGCGGCCGGCTTTTTCGGCCTCGCATCCCGCCGTGGTACTTCATCGCGACGGGATGCGCTTCGCTTTCCCGCCCTACCGGATTTCCAAATACTGCAAGACCCAGCGCACCTGTTCCGGCGTATCGGGAACGTCGAGTCGCCGCGCCTTGCTGAGCATCGGAAACAGCTGATCGCGCGGCACACCGAGCCGGGCCATCACGCACGCGGCGACCAGGCCCGAGCGGCCGATGCCCATGCGGCAGTGGATGCCGACCTTTCGACCCGACGCGATCTCGTCCGTTAGTTCACCGACCAGCATCCGCAGCAAGGTCGCGGACGTCGGCACGCTGCGATCGACGATCGGAAACGATCGAAAGCGCAGACCTGCGCGCTCGCACTGCGCCGCCTCGTCCTGCAGGCCCAGGTCGCGCACTTCGTCCGAGGTCAGCAGCGACACGAGCGTGTCGATCCCCGCGGCGGCCAGGCCACGCATCTCCGAGGCGAGCCATTCACCCGCGCGCGGCCGCGGCAGGATGGCCAGGCCGGCCGGCTCGATGCCGCGGATCCAGAAGAGGTCGGGAATCACGCCGGCAGGATGCCGCGCTCCGGGATCCGGCGCACGGGCGGGTCAGGTCGGCTTCAGCAACCGCGCGCTGAACTCGTGCCGGTAGATGCCGCGGGGATCCAGCGCATCCAGCGTCTCGATCGCCGCGTTCCACGACGCCCCGAAGCTCTGCGGAATGATCCGGTCGAGGACGTCCGCATCGGCCCAGGCCCGGTCCGCGGTGTAGGCCCAGCCCTTGGACCATTCGGGGCGCAGCAGCGCGTAGTCGCCGCTGAAATGGGAGAAGGCCCACTGCTCCAGGTCGCGCTTGAACGCGTGATGGCCCGGCGTGCCGGGCAACGTGGCCGCGCTCAGCCAGACCGCCGTGTCCCAGTCCGGTCGCTCGGCGACGGGTGCGATGGCGGAGAGCAGCGCCGGCTGCGCGCCGGCGATGCCGCAGTCTTCGGGACGGTCGAGACCGGTCACGCGGATCTCGATCGGCATGTTCATCGGAACCTCGCCGCGCGCCGCGCAGGCATCGCGCAGCTCGCGGTACTTGGCGATGAAGTCGCTGACCACGCGCTGCACCTGGTCGCGCCGCGTGATCGCCACGAAGCTGCCGTGGTGGACGCGCAGGGTTTCCGGCCGCAGCCACAGCAGCAGGTCCTTCGATGCGCCCCAGAGATCGAGCGCCAGCGTCGCCAGCAGGCCGGCGGCGGTCACCGCGTAGGAAGCGGGGCCGACCAGCAGTCCGGCCGGCGGCAGGCCGGTGACCGCCTGCTCCGCCAGCTCCACGACCTCCGTGGGGAAGCTGTCGGTGAACGGATAGTTGTAGGGCTGCGTCACGACGCGTGCCGACGGCGGCTTGGCCGGACTCACGCTCCACACCTTCAGCCACGGGTTGTCGGTGAACGGATACCAGATCGCTTCGAGCCGGCCGGCGCTGTCGACGAAGCTCGCCAGGCTGCGCCCAGCGGTTCCCGGTGCGCCGAACATCTCGCTGACCGGAATGTCGATGTAGCTCATGCAGCGCAGTTTCTGCTCCGGCTCGATCGCCAGCGTGACCTCGCTGATCAGCGCGCGACCCAGCGACACCAGCAGCGCGCCGATCTCCGGATCGCTGCGCGCGAACGTGCGCGGCGCGTAGGCGTTCGTGGTCTCGTCCCAGACGATCGCCGTGAGCATCAGCACGCGATTGCTGAGCGAGCCGTACGTCTGTCCGGCCACGCGCACCTCGCCGACGGCTGGCGCCGCGCAGCCGTGACCATCGATCGCCAGCGCACCCCCGATCGAGATGTTGCCCAGCACCGGCGTCGAGGTGAGCCCGAAGCCGCGTGCGCCGATGAAGCCCATGATCGATTCGAGCGTCGCGCCAGCCTGCGCACGCACCGCCGGAATGCCGGCGATCTCGGTGAGCTCGATCCGGTTCAGATGCGTGAGCATGTCCGCCAGCACCAGCGGCGTGTCCGGCGTCGTGCTCTCGCTCAGCGCCAGCGGCGACCAGTTGTGCATCGCGCCGCGCGGGCGCAACGCGAAATTGTTGCGTGCGCACCAGTTCGCGACGTCGACCAGATCGTTCTCGGTCTGTGGCGTGAACGCGCGCAGGTTCGGGAAGTCGAGTTCCTGCGACCAGTTGAGGAAGGCGTCCTGGCGTTGCGCGGTGGAGGAAGGGAAGGGCTCGTCGCCGGGCGAGACCGATAGGTCATCGCCCGGCGATTGGGACGAGCAGCCCGAGCCAGCCCAGGCGGAAACAAGTCCGATCAGCAGTTCGCGTCGGCTGAGAGTGCTCATGCGTGTGCGTCGATCATTTCGCAGCCAGGAGAACCTGCAGGACGTCGAGCGGTTTGCGCTCGATTTCGACCACGCGACCGTCGACGTGCAGCCCGTAGCTGGCTTCGTCGAAGCGCACCCGTCCGAGACGCCAATGGCGCGACGCACTCCGAACATCTGACGGGCTCGCTCCCATGCTGGTCGTTTGGTCGACGTGATCCGTGCGCAGGCCGGCCGATCGTAATCGAGTCCGAACGTCACGGGCTGTGACGCAATCGACGCTGGGTGTCCGTCGGGATGCGCGGCCGATGAACCCGGCCGCTTTCCCGCCCTATGCGACTTGCAGGCCTTCCAGCACCAGCTGCGGACGCAGCGACCACTGGCCGACCAGATGCGGTCGCAGACGCGCTGCATCCCCACCGGTCAGCACGCGCAGCGAATTCGGCGGCGCCACCGCCGTCGCCCGCTCCACCGCCCCGATCACCGACAGCATCGCGCCCTGTCGAACGCAGGCTTCGGTATCCAGGCCCAGTCCGGCGTGATCGACCAGCGGCGTGTCGCGTGTCGGGAATCGCGTGGCGCCGAGCACCGCTTTTTCCGACGTCTGCAGACCGGCCGCGATGATGCCGCCCAGGTGCTGGCCGCGTGCGTCGACCACATCGACCGTCAGCGCGGTGCCCGCATCGACCACGACGAACGCGCCGCGATGGGCGAGCTGCCATGCGGCGAGCATCGCGATCCAGCGGTCGGCCCCCAGACGCTGCGGCTGCGCGTAACCGTTGCGCAGGCCGTCGCGCTCGGCTTCGGATCGCGCGTGGATCGGCGCGCGATGCCAGCGCGCCAGGCAGGTCTTGTCGAGCGCCAGTTCGTGCACGGGACCGGCGACGCTGACGATGCGGATCGACGCGGGCTCGTCGTCGAGATCCAGGTGCGCGAGCGCCTCGGCGGGCTTGCCCTCGTGGACGATCGCGCCGTCGGCGCCCATCGTGCCGTCCTGTGCGAGCGCCCACTTGAGCCGGGTGTTGCCGACGTCCAGCAGCAACATCGGCGCGCCTGCGGTCACTTGACCGCTCTGAGCGAGACGTCGCCGCCGAACAACGCTTTGACGCCTTGTGGGGTCTCGATCAGGAACGCCCCGTTGGCGTCGATGCCGCGGCCGATGCCGCGCACTTTCGGGTCGGTGTCCGGCACGTGCACTTCGCGGTCGCGCAGCGCGTCGAGCCCGAGCCACTCGTCACGATACGGCTCGAAACCCTTGACCGTGTAGCGCGACAGGCACTCGTGCAGGCCGTGCAGCAATTCGGCCGCAAGGTGATTGCGCGACACCGGCGGACGCCCGGCGCGCTGCAGCGCTTCGTCGACGGTGATCCATGGCTGATCGATGCCGCCGGCCTGCGACTTGTCCATCGACACGTTGATGCCCACGCCGACGATGACGCGGCAGGTGCCGCTGGACTCGCCGCGCTGCTCGATCAGGATCCCGCCGAGCTTGCGCTCGGCCACCCACAGGTCGTTGGGCCACTTGAGGCGGATGCCGTCGACGCCGCTGGCGTGCAGCGCGCGGGCGCAGACCACGCCGACGGAGAGCGACAGCGCCGGCAGCTGCTGCGGCCACATCGGGAACGTCCAGGCCGTCGACAGATAGAGGTTGGCGCCGAACGGCGAGCGCCAGTCGCGCCCGCGTCGGCCGCGCCCCGCGGTCTGGTGCTCGGCCAGCACCGCCTGCGGATCGTCGGCCGGGTCGGCGTCCATCACGACGCGATTGGTCGAGTCCACCAGCGGCAGCACGTCGACCCGCAGGTCGTGCGGCACCGCGTCGCGCAGGCGCTGCTCGTCGAGGCGTTCGAGCGGTCGCGCCAGGCGATAGCCCTGTCCGAACTTGGACTCGATGGGCAGACCCCACTCGCGCAGGTGCGCGACGCGCTTGGCCAGCCCTGCGCGGGTCATGCCTGCCGCAGCCGCCAGCGCTTCACCCGACTGCCACTCGCCGGGCGCCAGGGCGTCCACCAGCAGCAACAGATCCTCTTCGACTAACGGTCGAGCCATCGTCCGATCACGCGCAGTTTCTCGAAGCGGCTTTCATTGCCGGCCACCAGGCGGCCGATGTTCTCACGGTGCTTGAACACCACCAGCGCCGCCATGAAGGCGGTGAACGCACCGGCGGCGGACAGCGCGCCGCGAGCATCGAAACAGGCGACATACAGGCCGGCCACGGCGGCCGCGAACAGCGTGGCGAGGCTCACGTAGCCGCTGAGCATCACCACCAGCACGAAGGCCAGCAGCATCCAGGGCAGCGCGAACGGCAGCAGCGCGCCGTACACGCCGGCCAGCGTGGCCACGCCCTTGCCGCCGCGAAATTTCCACAGCGCCGGATAGCAGTGGCCCACCGTCACCGCGGCGCCGCAGACGTAGCCGAGGGATTCGCGATCCAGCGCCGGCGTGCCGAAGGAGATCGGCAGCGCGGGGATCGCCAGTGCGCCGAGCACGCCCTTGCCGACGTCGATGGCCAGCACCAGTAGTGCGAAGCCGGTGCCTTGCGTGCGCAGCGCGTTGGTCGCGCCGATGTTGCCGCTGCCGACACGGCCCAGATCGACGCCGCGAAGCTTGCCGACCAGGTGTCCCCCCATGACGTTGCCCAGCAGATAGGCCAGTGCGGCCTTGAGGAGTACGTCCAGCATGCGGGCGCGGCGTCGAACCGGAGGTCGGGGGGGGCGCGCTTAGTGTACGGCCCGGCACTTCCGGTAGGGCGGGTAAGCGGTCGCGCCAGCGAACGCGCATCCCGCCGAAGCCGACACCCCCCTACGCGAGAGATGCCATCCCGAGCGACATCACGCCGGCACGTGGCTCGTCGTCACGTCCGCGATCAGCCGTCCGTCGTCGCCGGTGACCGTCGTGCGCACCACGCTCAGCCGCTTGCCCTTCTTTACGTAGACCGACGTGGCGCGAAACATGCCGCTCTTCTGGTTGCCGAGCAGCTTGGCGTCGAGGCTGATCGCCAGCGGAAAGCCGGCGACGCCTTCGCTCATCTTCGCGCCGCCGAAGGCGAGCGTCGTGGCGCAGACATCGGCGAACCAGAGCGTGGCGCCGGCATGCGCGGTGCCGAACGGATTGAGGATGCCGGCCTGCACCGGCATCTCGCCGACGACCTTGTCGGCCGATTGCTCGGTGATGGTGAATTCGATGTTGCCGCTGACGTGCATGGAGATGTCTCGTCCAAATTGCGGCGGGATGCTCTGCACATCCCGCCATGGAGCGCGTTACCAGTTTTCCTTGTACGGACGCACATCCAGCTCCTGCGTCCACGCCGACTTCGGCTGCTTGTGCAGCATCCAGTAGTTGTCGACGATCGCCTCGGGTCCGAGCAGGCCTTCGGGGCCCAGGCGTTCGACCATTTGCGGCACGAACGTGCGCAGGCGATCGCCGTCGATGCCGCCGTCGACCACCACGTGCGCGACGTGGATGCCCTTGGGTCCGTACTCGCGCGCCATCGCCTGCGAGATCATCCGCAGCCCGGCCTTTGCGGCGGCGAAGTGCGCGAAGCCCGGCTTGCCGCGCATGCTTCCCGAGGCGCCGGTGAAGATCACGGTACCGCGGCCCAGCGGCACGAGCCGGCGCGCGGCTTCGCGTCCCACCAGAAATCCCGAGAAGCATCCGACGCGCCAGAAATCCTCGAACTGCGCGGCGGTGAGCTGGGTGAAATCGATGATCGCGTTGTTGCCGGCGTTGGAGATCACCACGTCGGCCGGCTCGCGTCCGCCGCCCGGATTCATCGCGCGATCGAACGCGGCGATCACCGAGGCTTCGTTGGTCACATCGGTGGGCAGCGATTCGGCGCTGCCCTTGCCCTCGGCGTTGATGGCCTTGACCACCTCGTCGATCTTGGCCGGCGTGCGGCCCGCGACGAGCACGTGATAGCCCTCGCGCGCGAAGCGCTTGCTCACGGCGCCGCCGATGCCGCGCTCCGTTCCCACTCCGAACACCACTGCGGTTGGCTGGCCCATCTGAAACTCCTTGGTCGATTGGCCGCGACAAGGCGGCCGGGTTCGGGTAAGTTACTTCAAATTATGAAGTGACACCACCATGTCCCTCGAAGGTATCGGCCGACAGACCTGTTCGGTGGCGCGCACGGTGCACCTGATCGGTGACCCGTGGACGCTGATGCTGCTGCGCGAGCTGTTCCTTGGCAGCCGCCGTTTCGACGAGTTCCAGGCCTACACCGAGGCCTCGCCGCACCTGTTGAGCGTGCGGCTGCGCGCGCTGGTCGAGTCCGGCATCGTCGAGATGCGCGCCTACCAGGAGCGCCCGGTGCGGCACGAGTACCACCTCACCGAGAAGGGCATCGCGCTGTGGCCTGTCGTCACCGCGCTGCGCGAATGGGGCGATCGCTGGAACAAGCTGCCCGGCCCCGCGCCGGTGAAGATCACGCACCGGGACTGCGGCGGCGTGACGCGCGTGAAGCACCAGTGCACGGCCTGCGGCGAGGACGTGGACGCGCGCGGCGTCAGCGTGGCCTTCTCGCGCGAGGCGCGCAGCGAACGGGAAGCGCGGGCACCGGCAAGCGCGCGCAAGCGGCGCGGCAGATAGAGGCAAAGGGCGACACCTGACTCGTTCGCGCGAGGAGACCGTGAGAAGATCCCGCGATCCTCTCCCGACCACCTTCGACACGCGACCGACCGCAATGCACGTCACCTTCGACGATCGCCAGTTCCGCAACGCGATGGGCCAGTTCTGCACGGGCGTGGTCATCGTGACCGGCCTCAGCGAGGGCCGCCCCGTGGGTTTCTCGGCGCAGTCGTTCGTGTCGGTGTCGCTGTCACCGCCGCTGGTATCGATCAGCCCGTCGCGCACCAGCAAGACCTGGCCGCTGCTGCGCGACGCAAAGAAGTTCGGCATCAACATCCTGGGCGCCGACCAGTACGGCCTGTGCATGGCCTTCGCCAAGTCGGGCGGCGACAAGTTTGCGCAATTCGGCTGGTCGACCAGCCCCGCGGGCACGCCGGTGCTCGACGACGTGCTCGGTTTCGTCGAGTGCGAGTTCGAGACCGAACACGACGCCGGCGATCACACCGTGGTGCTCGCGCGCGTGATCGACCTCGACGTGTTTTCGCCGGAACGCTCGCCGCTGCTGTTCTTTCGCGGGCGGTACGGGGGATTCAGCGAGATGCCCAGCGTGTAGCTTTTCCCCTCTCCCGGTGCGGGAGAGGGTGGCGCGAAGCGCCGGGAGAGGGCGTTCGGGTGGCAAGACCCTCTCCCTACCCCTCTCCCGCAAGCGGGACAGGGGTCATCACGCGTCGTACTTCTGCCGCAACACCTTCTTGTCCAGCTTGCCCACGCTGGTCTTCTCGATCGCCTCGACGAACACCACGCGGTCCGGCACCGCGTACTTCGAGATCTGCTTGCTCTCGACGAAGGCCAGCAGGTGCTTGCGGATGTCCTGATCGCTGACCTGTCCGACGAAATCGGGCTTGAGCACGATCAGCACCATCGGCCGCTCGCCCCACTTGTCGTCCTTGACCGCGATCGCCGCGACTTCGCTGACCGCGGGGTGACGCGACACCAGGCTTTCGAGATCCAGCGACGACACCCACTCGCCGCCGGTTTTGATGACGTCCTTGACGCGATCGCAGATGCGCAGCGTCGCGTCGGGAAAGAACTTGCCCAGGTCGTTGGAGTGCAGCCAGCCGCCTTCCCACAGTTCTTCCGAGGCCTCGGGACGGCGGTGATAGCCCTGCGTCAGCCACGGCGAGCGGAACACCACTTCGCCGAGCGTCTCGCCGTCGCGCGGCGCGGTCTTCATGTCGGGGTCGACGGTGCGCACGTCGCACAGCAGCGCCGGTCGTCCCGCGCGCTGGCGCAGCGGCACCTGCTCCTCGATCGGCAGCTTCATCTCCTCGGCGGTCATGTGGTTGACCGTCGCGATCGGGCCGGTCTCGGACATGCCGTAGCCGGTGAGGATATCGATGCCGCGCTCGAGCGCGAGCTTGCACAGGCCGCCGGGCAGCGCGCCGCCGCCGATCAGGAATTTGCGTCCGGTGAAATCGATGTTCCGGCTCTCGGGGTGCGTCAGCACCATGTGCAGCAACGTCGGCACGCAGTGCGTCAGCGTGACGTGCTCGTTGCGGAACCACTGGATCACTTCCTCGGGCGTGTAGCGGCCGGGATACACCTGCTTCATGCCCAGCAGCGTCGCCGCGTACGGCCAGCCCCAGGCGTGCGCGTGGAACATCGGCGTGATCGGCATGTACACGTCGTCCTCGTGCACGCGGCCGTTGGCCGGCGCGGTACCGAACGTTGCGAGCAGGCCCATCGCGTGCAGCACGATCTGGCGATGGCTGTAGTACACGCCCTTCGGCAGGCCGGTGGTGCCGGTGGTGTAGAAGGTCGTGGCCTGGAGGTTCTCGTCGAAGTCGGGGAAGTCGTATACGTCCGAGGCCTTCTCCATCAGCGCCTCGTACTCGCCGTCGAAGGTGAAGCGGCTCTTGGGATGGACGCCGTGCTCGTCGATCAGGATGAACGTGGTGGCGGTCTCGAGCTTGTCGGCCACGGCTTCGAGCATCTCCAGCATGTCCGCGTGCACGATCACGACGCGCGCCTGCGCGTGGTTGAGCGTGTAGAGGATCTGCTCGGGCGACAGGCGGATGTTCACCGTCTGGATCACGCAGCCCAGCGACGGGATCGCGAAGTAGGCCTCCAGGTAGCGATGGCTGTCCCAGTCCATCACCGCCACCGTCTGGCCCGGCTGCACGCCGCAGCCGACCAGCACGTTGGCCAGGCGCGCGATGCGCTTCATGAACTGGCCGTAGCTCATCCGCATTTTGTCGCGGTAGACGATCTCGCGCCGGATGCCGCGCGCGTGCGCGGTTGTCAGGAGTTGCTTGATCAGCAGCGGAAAGGCGTAGGCCGATGGCGTTTGTACGATGGGCTCGCGGTCCATGTTCTGGTCCTTCTCTCCTCTCTTTCTGGTCGCGCAGGATGCCGGACAAGCGCGGCGACTCGTGGATATGTAGCCCGGGCGCAGTCCCGGGGGTGTTCTATTCCCGGACGGCGGCCGGGCTACGGGGTTCTCTTTCGGAGTGGCGACGATAGCGGACAATAGGACTTCGGTCCCTTCCATGGATGCATGAACGTGCTCGAGTTCTACTTCGATATCTCCAGCCCCTGGACCTACCTGGCGTTCCACAACGTGCAGCCGATCGCGCGCGAGCTGGGCGTGAAGATCCAGTGGAAGCCGATCCTGGTCGGCGGCATCTTCAACACCGTCAATCCGAGCGTGTACGAGTTCCGCAAGTCCGGATCGCGCGGCAAGCACCAGTACCTGGTCAAGGATCTGGGCGACTGGGCGCGCCACGCCGGGCTCGACATCCGCTTCCCGCCGTCGATCTTCCCGATCAACAGCGTCAAGGCGATGCGCGCCTGCATCGTGCTGCTCGAGGACGCCGGCGACGACGACGCGCCGATGACGCGTTTCGCGCGCGCCGCCTTCGAGGCGTATTGGGCGCGCGACGAGGACATCTCGACCGACAGCGTGCTGGTCGCGATCTGCCGTCAGGCCGGCGTGGATCCCGACCGCGTGATGGCCGGCATCAACACGCAGGCGGTCAAGGATCGGCTGCGCCACCACACCGACGAACTGATCGCGCGCGGCGGCTTCGGCTCGCCGACGATGTTCGTGGGCGGCATCGACATGTATTTCGGCAACGATCGGCTGCAGTTCGTCCGCGAGGCGTTGATCAAGGCCAAGCAGTAGGGCGGGAAAGCGGCCGGCTTGCCGGCCGCGGTACGCCAAGATCGGCGGGATGCGCTTCGCTTTCCCGCCCTAACCGTCAGCAGGAGTTTCGGAGACACCATGGCTGCCCAGGTTCACTACCGCACCGACGGCGACGTCGCCGTCCTCACCATCGACAACCCGCCGGTCAACGCCGCCTCGCACGCGGTGCGCAGCGGCATCGTCGACGGCCTGCACAGGGCCAACGGCGATGCGTCGGTCAACGCGATCGTGCTGATCGGCGGCGGTCGCACGTTCATCGCCGGCGCGGACATCCGCGAGTTCGGACAGACGCTGCCGCCGCCGCATTTCCCGGACGTCATCGACGCGCTCGAAGGCTCGGCCAAGCCGGTGGTCGCCGCGCTGCACGGCACGGCGCTGGGTGGCGGCCTGGAGTTCGCACTGGCCTGCCACTACCGCGTGGCACTCGCGGGCACGAAGCTCGGGTTGCCGGAAGTGAATCTCGGCCTGCTGCCCGGCGCCGGCGGCACGCAGCGACTACCGCGCATCGTGGGCCCGTCCAAGGCGCTCGAGATGATCCTGTCGGGCAAGCCGCTGGGCGCGGACGAGGCGCTGAAGCTCGGACTGGTGCAGCAGGTGACCGGACAGGATCTCTCCGCCGCGGCCGTCGCCTTCGCGCGCGCGCGTGCCGCGACCGGCGGTCCGCATCCGCGCGCACGCGATCTGACCGACAAGGTGCGCGGCGTCGACCGCGCGCTGTTCGCGCAGGTGCGCGAGCAGAACGCCAGGAAGTGGGCAGGGCGCATCGCCGAGCTGCGCATCGTCGAGTGCGTGGAAGCGGCGTGCTTCAAGCCAACGTTCGACGAAGGCTCCGCGGTGGAGCGTGACCTGTTCGTCGAGCTGCGCAACAGTCCGCAGTCCAAGGCGCTGCGCTACGCGTTCTTCGCCGAGCGCGAGGCCGCCAAGATTCCCGGGCTGCCCGACGACCTCAAGCCGCGATCGATCAGCAGCGCCGCGGTGATCGGCGCGGGCACGATGGGCGGCGGCATCGCGATGTGCTTCGCCAACGCCGGTATCCCGGTGCAGATCCTCGACGCCTCGCAGCCCGCGCTCGACGCCGGCATGGCGCGCGTGCGCGACAACTACGCCACCTCGGTTGCGCGCGGCTCGATGCCGCAGGCGCGCGCCGATGCCGCGCTCGAGCTGATCACCACGGCCACGCGCTACGAGGACATCGGCCACGCCGACGTCGTGGTCGAGGCGGTGTTCGAGGATCTCGCGGTCAAGCACGAGGTCTTTCGCACGCTCGACCGCGTGATGAAGCCGGGCGCGCTGCTGGCGTCCAACACCTCCACGCTGGACGTCGATGCGATCGCCAGCGCCACGCATCGACCGCAGGACGTGATCGGCACACATTTCTTCTCGCCGGCGAACGTGATGAAGCTGCAGGAGAACGTGCGCGGGGAGGCCACGAGCCCGGAGACGATCGCGCGCGCGATGCAGCTGGCCAAGACGATCGGCAAGGTGCCGGTGCTGGCCGGCAACTGCCACGGGTTCATCGGCAATCGGATCCTCTACGTGTACGGACGCGAGTGCGATTTCCTGCTCGAGGAAGGTGCAACGCCGTGGCAGATCGATCGTGCGCTGCAGGGCTTCGGCTTTCCGATGGGGCTGTATCTGATGCGCGATCTCGCCGGACTCGACGTCGGCTGGCGCGTACGCAAGGGCCGCGAGGCCGCGCGCGACAAGTCGCTGCGCTATTCGCCGGTGGCGGATCGGATCTGCGAGCTCGGACGATTCGGGCAGAAGACCGGCGCCGGCTACTACCGCTACGAGGGTCGCAAGGCGACGCCGGATCCGGAGATCGAAAAGCTGATCGAGTCGGTCGCCGCCGAGCTCGGCGTGACGCGCCGCGCCGTCACCGACGAGGAGATCGTCACGCGCGTGCTGACCAGCATGGCCAACGAAGGCGCAAGGATCCTCGGCGAGGGCATCGCGATCCGCGCGTCGGACATCGATGTGACGTATCTCTACGGGTATGGCTTCCCGCGTCACCAGGGCGGGCCGATGTTCTGGGCCGAACAGCAGGGACTCGATCGCGTGCTCGAGACGGTGAAACGTTACGAGGCCGAGCAGGGCGTGTTGTGGGCGCCGGCGCCGTTGCTGGTGGAGCGGGCGAAGGCGGGGAAAGGCTGGGCGGCGTGATGTTTCCCTCTCCCGCGCGCGGGAGAGGGCAGGGGTGGGGGTGTTGCATCTCCAGGCGTCCTCTCCCGGCGCTTCGCGCCACCCTCTCCCGGACGCAGGAGAAGGGATCAGCTGAGACCGACGACCGGCACCACCGCGCCGTGCACCGCGACCGCCTCATCCGACGCCAGGAACCGGATCACGTTCGCCAGGTCCGTCGGCGACACCCACTGCGTCGGATCGGCGTCCGGCATCGCGGCGCGATTGGCCTGCGTATCGATGATGCTCGGGGCCACCGCGTTGACGTTGATGCCGCGGCCGCGCAGTTCGAGCGACATCGCTTCGGTCAGACGTGCCACGCCGCTCTTGGCGGCGGCGTAGGCACCCATCTGCGCCTTGCCGGTGGTGGCCGACGCGGCGGCGATGTTGATCACCTTGCCGTAGCCGCGTTCGATCATCTTCGGCACGACCGCGCGTGTCGCGTGCGTCAGCGTGTGCAGGTTGAGGTCGAACATCCGCGACCAGGTCTCGTCGGCGGTCTCGTGCACGTCGGTGCCCATCACGAAGCCGCCGGCGATGTTGCACAGCACCAGGTGCGACGACGCGGCGATCAGCGGCGCCAACGCGACCTCGGTGGCGGGTCCGTCGAGCAGGTCCAGCGGCACCAGCACCTGCGTTTCGGAGTCCGCGCCGTAGGCCTTTTCCAGCGCGGTGCGTTCGAGGTCGATCAGCACCCGGCGTTCGCCGGCGAAGGCCTTGGCGACGGCGCGGCCGAGCACGCCGGCGGCGCCGGTGATCACGACGGTGCGAAGGGTTCTTGTTCTATTCACGAGGGCTCGAGGCGGCGTCGTCGCGCGCGGTCAGGTCCGACCAGAAGTGCTCGGCGCCACGCGCGCAGACCTGGCGGCCGAGGCGATCGCTCCAGTCGCGATCGTTGCCGCCTTCGCTGCGCCAGCTCCACAGCCGCTGCGTCGAACGGCGCAGGTCGTATTCGCGGGTGAAGCCGATCGCCGCGTGCACCTGGTGCGCCGTCGAGGTGCCGACGCCGATCGCCAGATTGCAGCGCAGCTTGGCGGCGCCGATGGTGAAGCGCGCATCGGCGGCCGTCACGCCGTTGCCCAGGCGCGCCATCGCGCGGCAGGCGGCGGTGGCCGCGGCGCTGGCGGCGGCGACTTCGGTTCCGAACTGAGCGAGCTGCTGCTGCACCGCCTGGAACTGGCCGATCGCGCGACCGAACTGCTTGCGCGTGCCGGCGTATTCGACCGAGCGCTGCAACGCCGCACGCAGCGCACCGGCAATCTGCGCGCAGCGCGCCACGGCCAGGCGTTCGTGCAACAACAGGCCATCGGGTCGCGGTTGTCCGACCAGGAACGGCGAGCCGCGCGTGACCAGCGTGTCGCGCGGCTCGCCGGCAGGGTTGACGTGCGGCTCGACCTCGAACGCATCGCTGCGACGGATCAGCAGCGGCACGCCGTCCGGCCGATCCGGCTGCAGTGCGACGACCGCGCCGGCGTGACGTCCCCAGGGGACGCCGAGCAGCCGGCCTTCGAAGGTCCGGCTGGCGGAAAAGCGTCCTTCCACCGCGCTGGCGAAACTCAGCATCGTGGTCGGCACGTCGATGCCGGCCACCGCCGCGAATTGCGCCGCGATCAGGTGCTCGGCCAGCGGCAACGGCACCGCGTGGAATCCCGCGGCCTGCAGCACCACGCACGCGTCCTCCCAATCGCCACCGGCGCCGCCGAGTCCTTCGGGCACCAGCAGCGAGGGCAGGCCGAGCTCGACGGCCTGCGCCCACAGCGCCGCGTCGAAGCCGGCGGCATCGGTTTCGGCCGACTTCGTTGCATCCGCAAACAGGCGGTCCGCGGTGTCGGCGAGCATCTGGCGTTGTTCGAGGTCGGCCATCAGCGCAATCCCAGGCCGCGCGCGATGATCCCGCGCAGGATCTCGCGCGTGCCGCCGCGCAACGAGAACGAAGGCGAGACCTGCAGCAGCAGCGCCAGCGTGCGCACGAAGTCGCTGTCCTGCTCGAGGCGCACGCCGGCATCGGCCAGCGACTGCACCAGCGGCGGCAGCGCCTGTTCGAACACGTTGCCCAGGTCCTTGACGATCGCGGCCTGCACGTAGGGGTCTTCGCCGCGCGCCAGCTGTCCGGCGACCGACAGCGACATCTGGCGCAGCGTCCAGATCTCCGCGCTCAAACGGCCGATCGCCTGGCGCACGGCGTCGGACGCAGGATCCGGTCCGACCCTGCGCAGCAGCTCGTGGAACAGCGACATGCTGGAGAGATAGCGCTCCGGGCCGCTGCGTTCGAGCGACAGCTCGGCGGTGACCTGCTTCCAGCCGTCGCCCTCGGTGCCGAGCAGGCCGTCGGCCTCGACGATGCAGTCCTCGAAGAAGATCTCGTTGAAGTGCTGCTCGCCGACCAGGTCCGTGATCGGCTGCACGCGCATCCCCGGCGTGCCGAACTCCAGCAGGAACTGCGACAGGCCGGCGTGACGATTCTTCTCGTCCTGCGGCGAGGTGCGCGCGAGCACGATGATCAGGTGGCTCTTGTGCGCCAGCGTGGTCCAGATCTTCTGGCCGTTGATCTTCCAGCGGCCGTCGGGCAGGCGTTCGGCGCGCGTCTTGACGCTGGCCAGATCCGAACCGGCGTTGGGCTCGGACATGCCGATGCAGCAGAAGCATTCGCCGCGCGCCACCGCCGGCACGTAGCGCTGCTTCTGCGCCTCGGTGCCGTAGCGCAGGATCGCCGGCGCGGTCTGTCGATCGCCGATCCAGTGCGCGCCCACCGGCGCGCCGGCGGCGAGCAGTTCTTCCATCAGCACGTAGCGCTCGATCGGGCTGCGTTCGTGTCCGCCGTAGGTTTTGGGCCACACCATGCCGATCCAGCCGCGCGCACCGAGGCGTCGCGAGAAATCCGCGTCGTACACCGCCCAGCAGTTGGCGCGCTGGTGCGACGGGTAGTCGCGCGGCATCTCGCGCGCCAGCCATTCGCGGATCTCGGCGCGGAACGCCGGGATGCCGGGCGGGAGGTCGACGGGGTCGAAGGTGAAGGGGGTGGGCATGAGGGAACGATGATAGCGGCGTAGGGCGAGAAAGCGGCCGCAACGCGGCCGCGCATCCCGCCGCGAGAACCCGCTCGACCTCCGCGCAATGAGTGCCCGACCGCCCATCCGTACAATCCCGGCGTTCCCCGCATGGAAAAAACAATGAGCGACTCCCGCGCCCCCTTCGTCCTGTCCGCGCAGGACGGCCGCATCATCACGCTGACGCTCAACAGCCCCGGCACGCGCAACGCGATCGGCACCGCGCAGGACTGCGAGGACATCGTCGGCGCGATCGATCGCGCCGAGGCCGATGCGCAGGTCAGCTGCATCGTGCTCACCGGCGCCGGCACGGCGTTCTCGGCGGGCGGCAATTTGAAGGGCATGAAGGAGCGCAGCGGCATCGGACGGCTCGATACGCCGATCGCCACGCGCAACAACTACCGCGCCGGCGTGCAGCGCGTGATCCGTCGGTTGTGGGAATGCGAGCTGCCGATGATCGCGGCGATCAACGGCCCGGCGATCGGGCTGGGCCTGGACCTCGCATGCCTCTGCGACATGCGCATCGCGGCGCAAGGGACCAAGTTCGCGTCGAGCTTCATCAAGATGGGCCTGATCCCGGGCGACGGCGGCGCGTGGGTGCTGCCGCGCACCGTGGGGCTGGCCCATGCCGCGGAGCTGATCCTCACCGGCGACACGATCGATGCCGATGCGGCGCTGCGGATGGGACTGGTGTCGCAGGTGGTGCCGGCGGACCAGCTGATGGAAGCGGCGCAGGCACTGGCGAAGCGCGTGGTCGTCAACCCCGCGCGCTCGTTGCGGCTGGCCAAGCGGCTGCTGCGCGAAGGCCAGCAGCAGCGCTTGAGCGACGTGCTGGAACTGTCGGCCGCCTACCAGGCACTGGTGCACGAGACGCAGGACCACGCCGAGGCGGTGGATGCGTTCCTGGCCAAGCGACCGCCGAATTTCACCGGGCGTTGATGTCACCCGCCCATCACCGGTAGGGCGGGAAAGCGGCCGCGCATCCCGCCGAATGCGCCCCCCTCGGCGGGATGCGCGGCCTTTGGCCGCTTTCCCGCCCTACCGATTTGAACCTTCAACGACCGAGCACCGAGATCCCGATGTCCGACCTTCCTCACACCAACGCCTATCTCTCGTCTCTCTTCGACCTCACCGGCCACCGCGCGCTGATCACCGGCGCCTCCGGCGGACTGGGGCTGCACTTCGCGCGCACGCTGGCGCGCGCCGGTGCGTCGGTGGCGCTGGCCGCACGCCGCGCCGACAAGCTGGCCGACGCGGTCAAGGGCATCGAGCGCGATTTCGGCGCCAAGGCGGTTGCGGTGTCGATGGACGTCGCCGATCGCAACAGCATCAATGCCGCGATCGACGAGGCGGCCAAGGGCCTGGGCGGCGTGCTCGACGTGATCGTCAACAACGCCGGCGTGTCCGGCACCAAGCGTCCGCTCGACTACACCGACGAGGATTGGGACTGGGTGGTGGGCACCAACCTCAAGGGCGCGTGGGCGGTGATGCAGGAGAGCGCGCGGCGCCTGGTGGAGTCCAAGACTCCCGGCAGCATCATCAACATCACCAGCATCCTGGGCAGCCGCGTCACCCACCTGCTGACGCCGTACATCGCGGCCAAGGGCGGCCTCAAGCAGCTGACGCAGGCGATGGCGCTGGAACTGGCCCGCTACGACGTGCGGGTGAACAGCATCGCGCCGGGGTACTACATCACCGAGATGAACCGCAAGGAGCTCGAGGGCGACGTCGGCGGGACGATGCTCAAGCGGATTCCGACGCGGCGGTTCGGGCAGTACGAGAACCTGGACGGGGCGTTGCTGTTGCTGGCGTCGAAGGCCGGAGCGCACATGACGGGGTCGGAAATCGTCGTGGACGGCGGGCACCTGATCAGCGCGTTGTAGGGGCGGTCCGTTGGCGGGACGGGCGGCCGCCAGTCCAATGCTTCCCCCGCATCCCCGGTACGGCGGGAAAGCGAAGCGCATCCCGCCGCCCCTCGGCCGCCTGACTGACGCCGCACTCAGGTCCAACCGGTCGATATCCATCGCCCGGATGCTCAGCCAGGATTCAGAAACCCCGGCGCACTGTGCCGGGCCGGTAGCGGATGCCGCGAACGAACGACGTCGGATTCGTTCGTCGATCACCGACCCGTCACTACATAGGTCCCACCGCCAGGGATTTCGGCAGACAGGCGGATGGACGTCCATCAAAGGAGAATTCACCGATGAACAAATTGATCCCCTTGCGGGCAGCCGCTCTCGGCGCGGCCGTCCTTCTCGCGTTGGCGGGCTGCGGTGGCGGCGGAGGTGGTAGCAGCGGCAACGGCACGCTCGACCTGAGCATTTCCGACGGCCCCATCGACGGTGCCGAAAACGTCTTCGTCACGTTCACCGGCATCGAGCTGCGCCGCGAGGGCGCCGACCCGATCGTCATCGAGTTCGACGACCCGGTCGGGCTGGATCTGCTGACCGTGCAGGGCGACAACAGTGAATTCCTGATCCAGGGCCAGGAGCTGCCGCCGGGGGTCTATGACGACGTGCGCCTGCGCGTGGCCGGCGAGAACAATGCCTCGTGCAACTCGCCGTCGCCGCCGTACGACTCGTACATCGTGTTGTCCGGTGAGACCGAGCAGCGTCCGCTGATCGTGCCGAGCGGCGCCACCAGCGGGTACAAGGTCAAGGGCGGCATCACGATCGCCGCCGGCCAGCGCGGCCGGTACACCGTCGACTTCGACGTGCGCAAGTCGATCGCCGCGCGCGGCGCGACCGGCTGCTACAACCTCAAGCCGGTGATGCGCGTGGTCGACAACGCCGAGACCGGCACGCTGCGCGGCACGGTGGACGACGCGCTGTTGGCCGACGAGAGCTGCGCCGGTGTGGCCGGCGGCGACACCAGCACCGGTGCCGGGTCGGCGGTGTACGTCTACGAAGGCGCGGTGACCCCCGACGACTTCGACGGCCTGCCGGACCTGGT
>NZ_JAJFBP010000048.1 GCF_020697055.1 Panacagrimonas sp.
CCGATCGGAGTGCCTCGGCTGTTCATCGGGCACACGCGGGCGCTAAGGTGCGGCCCGCGTAGCGTGGCGACATATAAAACGGGGGCACGCATGTTCCGGCTTGGTCCGAAGAAGGGTTCGAATTTCCCCAACGCAGATCGCCTGCCGGCGCCGGACCTGATCGTCTACGCCGGCGACACCCAGGTGCGCGACGAGCAGCGCGTGGGTGCTTTCCATCACCACCTCGCGGCGGGGCGACGCTTCGAATTCCGCGGACTGCCGGTGGGCTTCGAGGGCGAGGCGATCGAGAGCGACTTCGTGCTGTCGCTTTTCATCGAGCCCTCGCGGCTGGATCCGCTGGCCGACGCCGTGCTGGCGATGCGCAAGCAGGGCCGCTCGCTGACGCTGATCGTCGCGATGAAGCCGTCGCAGCTGCTCAGCTACGGCCGCTGGCTCGAACGGCGCGCCAACGAGCATCGCCTGGGCGGCATGCACCTGCTGCTCGCCGCCGACCTCGATGGCGTGTCGGCGCAGCTCGGCGAGCGCATGAGCCCGGTGCGCGAGGACAACGTCATCCGCATGCCGATGACGACCGAGGTCGAGAACCAGAGCTGGCGCAATTTCTACGTCTTCAGCCCGCGCCTTCAATCCCTGGTGACGCGCGTGCGCGCGTTCGCGGAGAACGGGATCCATCGCGCCTACCTGCTCGGCGGGCCGGGCAGCGGCAAGACCTCGCTGGCCTATTACTACTTCCTGGTCCGCAACAAGGGCCGCTTCGTGTCGGTGAACCTCGCCGCGGAGAACACGGGCGACAAGTCGTCGGTGAAATCCTTGCTGTGTGGGCACGTCGCCGGCGCGTTCCCCGGCGCGGGATCGCGCATCGGAGCCTTCACGCAGGCGCGTGACGGCGTGTGCTTTCTCGACGAGAGCCACGGGGTCATGGGGCCCGTGATGGAAGTGCTGATGGAGGCGCTCGACAACGGCCAGTACCTGCCGTTCGGTGCGGCGGCCAAGCAGCGCCTCGATTGCGCGCTGCTGTTTGCCACCAACCGCAGCTGGCAGCACCTGCTCGACTCCGTGAACATCGACGAGTTCACGCGTCTGGGCGCCGCGACGCTGCAGGTGCCCGAGCTCGCGCAGCGCGAGGAAGACATGATCGCGGTGACCGCGACCACGCTGGCGCGCCTGTCCGCGAACGTGACGACCTGGAAGGCGCCGGTCGGGCTGGACGACGATGCGTGGGAACGCATCCGCCAGTGCCGGTGGCATGGCAACGCGCGCGCCCTGGTGCGCACGCTGGAAGCCGCGTTCGTCGATGCGTGCTCGCGCGGCGAAACCTTGATCCCGGCGCACGACATCGAAAGCGGCATCGCGCTGTGGGAGCCCAAGGACCACCACAGCCACAAGATCTACGGCACCAACGGCTGATCCAGCCGCCGATCCGGCGGCTCTACTTGACGATCGTGAACGCTGGCAGTTTGCGCGGGACCGGCGCGTTCTTCAGCGTCACGTAGTCGGGCAGCCCGTTGCGATAGGGCGGGTAGTCCTCTCCCGCGATCAGCGGCGCGAGGTAGCGGCGGCAGGCATCGGTGATGTGAAAGCCGTCCTGCGTGATGAACTCGCGCGGCATCTTGCGTTCGACATTGGCCACCTGGGCCAGCGGCGCCTCGCCGGTGACCCAGCGGTACGGTGAATCGGCCTGGCGCTCGATGGTGACCATCACCCCGGATTTTCCGGCGACGGCCAGTTCCACCGCCGCCCTGCCCACCGCGTACGACTGCTCGACGTCGGTGGCGCTGGCGATGTGGCGCGCAGCGCGCATCAGGTAGTCGGCGACCGCGTAGTGCTGCTTGTACTTGAGCCTGTCGCCGACCAGCTTGGCGAGCAACGGCGCCAGTCCTCCCAGCTGCGTGTGGCCGAACGCATCCTTCCCGCCGGCCTCGGACAGGAACTGGCCGGTTGATGTGCGGATGCCTTCGCTCGCGACGATCGAGCACGACCCGAATTTCCTCACGCTTGCGTCGACCGCGGCAAGGAACTTGTCCTCGTCGAACACGATCTCGGGGAACAGGATCACCTGCGGCGCGTCGCCCTCCTTCTCGCAAGCCAGGCCACCCGACGCCGCGGTCCATCCCGCGTGGCGGCCCATCACCTCGAGGATGAAGACCTTGGTCGACGTCTTGGCCATGCTCGCGACGTCGAACCCGGCCTCGCGGATCGACACCGCTGTGTACTTGGCGACCGAGCCAAAGCCAGGGCAGCAATCGGTCAGCGGCAGGTCGTTGTCCATCGTCTTGGGCACGTGGATCGCCTGCACCGGATACCCGAGCGTCTCGCCGAGCTGGCTGACCTTGAGGCAGGTATCGGCGCTGTCGCCGCCGCCGTTGTAGAAGAACGTGCCGATGTCGTGGGCGCGGAACACCTCGATCAGGCGCTCGTACTCCGCGCGATTCTTGTCGAGGCTCTTGAGCTTGTGGCGGCAGGACCCGAACGCGCCGGCGGGCGTGTGGCGCAAGGCCGCGATGGCGGCTTCGGATTCCTGGGACGTGTCGATCAGATCCTCGGTCAGCGCGCCGATGATGCCGTTGCGCCCCGCGTAGACCTTGCCGAAGTGCTGCGGATGCTTGCGCGCGGTCTCGATCACGCCTTGCGCGGAGACATTGATCACCGCGGTCACGCCACCGGACTGGGCGTAGAGAACATTGCGCGGCATGGGAACTCGCTCCGATGAGGGCCGCGAAAGATTTATCGCAACCGCGTGAAGGAGGAAAGGCGTAGCGCCAACCAGCAATCCGTCTGCCCGGCTCCTGGAATCCCGCTCAGGTGCCGCCGTGATACGACACGACGCGTTCGACCTCGTTCCTGGAGCCCATGATCACCGGCACGCGCTGGTGCAGCTTCGAGGGCTTGATGCCGAGAATGCGTTCGCGACCGGTGCTCGCCGCGCCGCCGGCCTGTTCGATGAGCATGCTCATCGGGTTGGCCTCGTACATCAGGCGCAGCTTGCCGCCCTTGTCCTTGGTCTTGGCGTCCAGCGGGTACATGAAGACGCCGCCGCGCGTGAGGATGCGGTGGACGTCGGAGACCATCGACGCGACCCAGCGCATGTTGAAGTCCTTGCCGCGCGGACCGTCCTTGCCGGCCAGGCATTCGTCGATGTAGCGCTTCACCGGTGCTTCCCAGTGCCGCGCGTTCGACGCGTTGATCGAGAATTCCTGGGTGTCCTCGGGGATGCGCATGTCGCGCTTCGTGAGCACGAAGCTGCCGAGCTCGCGATCCAGGGTGAACACGTGCACGCCGGTGCCGATCGTCAGCACCAGCTGCGTGCTCGGACCGTACAGCGCGTAGCCCGCGCAGACCTGTTGCGTGCCCGGCTGCAGGAACGATTCCTCGAGCGTGCCCTTCGGGCGGCGCGGTGCGCGCAGCACCGAGAAGATCGTGCCGACCGAGATGTTGACGTCGATGTTGCTCGAGCCGTCGAGCGGATCGAACAGCAACAGATAGCCGCCCTTGGGGTACTGCTCGGGGATCATCACCGCGTCGTCCATCTCCTCCGAGGCCAGCGCGGCGAGGTGTCCGCCCCACTCGTTGGCCTCCAGCAGGATGTCGTTGGACAGTACGTCGAGCTTCTTCTGCGCTTCGCCCTGCACGTTGCCTGTGCCGGCTTCGCCCAGCACACCGCCAAGGGCGCCCTTGCCGATGGCGATGGAGATGCGCTTGCAGGCACGCGTCACCACTTCGATGAGCAGGCGCAGATCGGGCATCTGCTCGCCGTGCTCGCGCATCTCTTCGATCAGGAACTGGGTGAGGAAGACGGGCTTCATTTGGGCGGTAGGCGGTGGCGGTAGGCGGTAAGCGGTGGGCGTTAGGCGTTAGGGATCAGGGGGCTGCGTCTGGCGTGCCTAACGCCTACCGCCTGATCCCTACCGCCCGCTTCAATTCTCCTGCGCCCAGCGGTCCAGCATGCCGGCGAGGTAGTGGATGTCGTGCTGGCCATCGACGAAGGTCGCGTCGCGCATGATCCGCTGCTGCAGCGGCACGTTGGTCTCGATCCCTTCGATGATCATTTCCGACAGCGCGCCTTTCATCCGGGCGATCGCGGAGTCCCGCGTGTTGCCCCAGCAGATCAGCTTGCCGACCATCGAGTCGTAATGCGGCGGCACCTTGTAGCCCGAGTAGATGTGCGTATCCATGCGCACGCCGGGGCCGCCGGGCGCGTGGTATTTGGTGATCACGCCGGGCGAGGGGATGAAGGTGCGCGCGTTCTCGGCGTTGATGCGGCACTCGATGGCGTGGCCGCGCAGGCGGATGTTGCCCTGCTTCTTGGTGAGCTTGCGGCCGTCGGCGATCTTGATCATCTCGCGGATCAGGTCGACGCCCGTCACCATCTCGGTGACCGGGTGCTCCACCTGGATGCGCGTATTCATCTCGATGAAGTAGAACTTGCCCTCGTCGTAGAGGAACTCGAACGTGCCGGCACCGCGGTAGCCGATGCGCTTGCAGGCCTCGACGCAGAGCGTGCCGATCTCCTCGCGCTGCTCGTCGGTGATCCCCGGGGCCGGGGACTCCTCGATGACCTTCTGGTTGCGGCGCTGCATGGAGCAGTCGCGTTCGCCCAGATGGATCGCGTTGCCCTGGCCGTCGGCCAGCACCTGCACCTCGACGTGGCGCGGCGTCTCCAGGTACTTCTCCAGGAACACCGAGGCGTCCTTGAACGCATTGAGCGCTTCAGTGCGCGCGATCTGGATCTTGCCGATCAGCTCGTCGGGCGTGCGCACCACCTGCATGCCGCGACCGCCGCCGCCGGAGGCGGCCTTGATCAGCACCGGATAGCCCACCTGTTCGGCGATCTTCAGGCACTCGGCCTCGTCTTCCGGCAGCTCGCCATCGGAGCCGGGAACGCAGGGCACGCCAGCCGCGATCATCTCGGCTTTGGCGTTGGTCTTGGACCCCATCAGGCGGATGGTTTCGGACCGCGGGCCGATGAAGATGAAGCCCGAGCGCTCCACGCTCTCGGCGAAATCGGCGTTTTCCGACAGGAAGCCGTAGCCCGGATGGATCGCATCGGCCTGCGTGACTTCTGCCGCGCTGATCAGCGCCGCCATGTTGAGGTAGCTCTTCTGCGCCGACGGTGGACCGATGCAGACGGCCTCGTCCGCCAGCAGCACGTGCTTGAGGTCGCGGTCGGCCTGGGAATACACCGCCACCGACTTGATGCCCATCTCGCGGCAGGCGCGCAGGATGCGCAGCGCAATCTCGCCGCGATTGGCGATCAGGATCTTCTTGATCTCTCTCATCGAGCGGGTCCGCTACTCGATGATGAACATGGGCTGGTCGAACTCGACCGCGTTCTCGTTCTGGACGAGAACCTCGGCCACGACGCCCGCCTTGTCGGACTCGATCTGGTTGAGCATCTTCATCGCCTCGATGATGCAGAGCGTCTGGCCGACCTTGACCGTCTGGCCGACCTCGACGAAGGGCTTGGCGCCCGGCGAGGGCTGGCGATAGAACGTGCCGACCATCGGTGCGCGCACGATGTGGCGGTTGTCGACGGCCGGCTTGGCCGGGGCGGCGGGCGCGGCCGGTGCGGGTGCCGGGGCCGCAACCGCAGCAGGTGCCGCGGCCTGCGCGGGCATCATCATTCCCGCCGGCATCGGTCCGGAAAGGTACTGCGTGATGGGACCGGTGTTGCGGCTGATGCGCACCGACTCCTCGCCTTCCTTGACTTCCAGTTCCGAGATTCCGGATTGCTCCACGAGGTCGATCAGCGTCTTGATCTTGCGCAGGTCCATTGCCGCTAGTTCCCCTTTTTCGTCAGGTGTTGATCCGCCGCGTGCAGGGCCAGCCCATAGCCGATCGGGCCCAGGCCCACGATCGCGCCCACGGCGATGTCGGTGAAGTACGAGTGGTGCCGGAACGGTTCACGGCGGTACACGTTCGAGAGATGGATCTCGATGAACGGGATCGCGACGCCGAGCAGCGCGTCGCGCAGCGCCACGCTGGTATGCGTGAAGGCGCCGGGATTGAACAGGATGAAATCGACGTCGCCACGCGCCTGCTGCACCCGATCCACGAGGTCGCCCTCGTGATTGCTCTGGAACGCGATGAGGCGATGCCCGAGGGCCTGGGCGCGCTGCGCCATGTCCGCCTCGATCTCCGCCAGCGTGGTGGCGCCGTAGACGTCCGGCTCGCGGGTGCCGAGCAGGTTCAGGTTGGGGCCGTTCAGGAGCAGCAGATGGCTCAAGCGAGCGATCCGGGGGGCGTGGCGGTCCCGGGATTTTGCCCGAAGGGCGCCCGAAAAGGAACTTGGACGCGGATCGAAGCGCTTTGCCGGCTGTTGGCTGCAGATCGGGCGCCGACGGGGTGGCGCCCTAGCTGGGCCTGCCCGCCGGCAGGTGCTTCTCGATCAATTCGGCCAGGTCTTCGGCGTCGAATTCCCCGTGTTTTCTTTCCACGACATACCCGTCCGGCGATATCAGTACGGAAAACGGCAGCGCGCCGAGCGTGTCACCCAATGCGTCCATCGCGTTGGGGATGTCGTCCTCGCCGATCAGAACGGGATAGGAGATGCGCAGGCGCGGCAGCATCGCCTTGACCTGTTCCGGGTCATCCATCGCCGGTCCGAGGATCTGCAGGCCGCGGTCGTGATAGCGCTTCTGCGCGGCGACCAGCATGGGAATCTCGTTGAGGCACGGCGCGCACCACGTCGCCCAGAAATTCACCAGCACCAGCTTGCCGCGCAGCGACGACAGCCGCAGCTGACCGCCGTCGAGGGTCTGCAACACGAGCTCGGGCGCGACCTGGCGCTCGGTCTCGACGTCGAGCGCCCAGCGCTGCACCAGGAAGCCCGAAATGCCGGCGACACACGCGATCACGATCACCAGCGCGAGCTGTTTCTGCTTCATTCGCTCGCGTCCCGGGGGCCCACGGACGCGGCGATCCATTCCAGGTACGGCGCGTGGCCGGCGGCGACATCCAGCGCGATGACTTCCGGCAGTTCGTACGGATGGTGGGCGAGGACCTCGCGGCGCAGCGCATCGAACGCGGCGTCCGTGGTCTTGATCAGCAGCAGCGCTTCGGTATCGCGTGAGACCTCACCCTGCCAGCGATAGGTCGACGTGACCGACGGCAGCACGTTCACGCAGGCCGCGACGCGGGCCTCGACCAGTGCGTGTGCCAGGGTCTCGGCGCTCGCGACCGGACAGGTCACCAGCGCCAGGCGCACCGCCGATGCGCCCATGTCAGGCGCGTCCGCGTCCGATCGCGTAGTACGCGATGCCGGCCTGCTCGACGAAGCGCGGCTCGTAGAGATTGCGGCCGTCGAAGATCACCGGCGTCTTCAGCAGCTTGCCCAGGCGCTCGAAATTGGGCGACTGGAACACGCGCCACTCCGTGACCACCGCCAGCCCGTCGGCGCCCTTGGCGGCATCGTCGGGACTCGAGGCGAGATACAGGTCGGGGCGCTCGCCGTAGAGCTTTTCGGTCTCGTGCATGGCCACCGGATCGTAGGCGCGGATCTTCCCGCCGGCCGCCCACACGGCTTCCATCAGGTCGCGTGACGGCGCTTCGCGCATGTCGTCGGTGCGCGGTTTGAATGCCAGGCCCCACAGCGCGATGGTGCGGCCCTGCAGCGAGCCGAAGTGCGTCTTCATCTTCTCGAACAGGCGGTTCTTCTGGCGCTTGTTCACGCCCTCGACGCTGTCGAGCAGGCGCGCCTCGAAACCCACGGTCGAAGCCGTGTGCACGAGCGCCTTGACGTCCTTGGGGAAGCAGGAGCCGCCGTAGCCGCAGCCCGGATAGATGAAGTGGAAGCCGATGCGCGGATCCGAGCCGATGCCGACGCGCACCTTCTCGATGTCGGCGCCGAGCTTTTCGGCCAGGTTGGCCATCTCGTTCATGAAGCTGATCTTGGTGGCCAACATCGCGTTGGCCGCGTACTTGGTCAGCTCCGAGGAGCGCACGTCCATCACGATCATCTTGTCGTGGTTGCGATTGAACGGCGCGTACAGCGCGTGCATGTATTCGGCGGCCTTGTCCGACGACACGCCGACGATCACGCGATCTGGCTTGTTGAAGTCGGCGACGGCCGCGCCTTCCTTCAGGAACTCGGGATTGGAAACCACGTCGTACGGCACCTGCAGGCCACGCGCGGCGAGCTCGGCGGCGACGGTCTCGCGCACGCGATCGGCCGTTCCGACCGGCACCGTGGACTTGCTGATCACCAGGCGGTACTCGTCCATGTGCTGGCCGATCGACCGGGCCACGGCCAGGACGTACTGCATGTCGGCCGAGCCGTCCTCGTTGGGCGGCGTGCCGACCGCGATGAAGAGGTAGAGCCCGTGCGCGACGCCTTCGGCGGCCGAGGTCGTGAAACGCAGCCGACCGGCCTTGGCGTTCGACACCAGCAGTTCTTCGAGGCCGGGTTCGTAGATCGGGCATTCGCCGCCGCGCAGCCGTTCGACCTTGGCGGCGTCGACGTCCACGCACAGCACGTCGTTGCCGGCGTCGGCGAAGCAGGCGGCGGTGACCAGGCCCACGTAACCGGAACCGAAGATGGTGATGTTCAAACGGGAACCTCCAGGTGACGCGAATGGCCGCGTCGAGGCGGAAAAGTGTACGCAGCGCCGGTTGGGAGCGTCACCGGTCGCCGATATCGCGCCCCGCTGGCTCCGCAGCCAGGCGTCGCATGCCTCAGACTATCGACCCCGTTCTCCGTTCCCCGTTCTCCGACATTCCGCGACCCGTGATCTACCTGGACCACGCCGCCACCACTGCGCTGGCGCCCGAAGCCTGGGATGCCATGCGGCCGTGGCTCGAACCCGGCGGCGGCATCGGCAACGCGGCGTCGACCCATGCGGCCGGCCTTGCGGCGCAGGCCGCCGTGGAGGCCGCGCGCAGGCAGGTCGCGAAGCGGATCGGCGCGCAGCCCGACGAGATCGTCTGGACCAGCGGCGCCACCGAGTCCAACAACCTCGCGATCAAGGGCGCCATCGAATTCCAGGCGCGTCCGCGCGCACACATCGTGACGTCGCGAATCGAACACCGCTGCGTGCTCGATTCCTGCCGCTGGCTGGAAGCGCAGCGCGGCGTGCGCGTCACCTATCTCCAGCCCGATCGGATCGGCCGCATCGAACCTGCGCAGGCGATCGAAGCGATCACGCCGGACACCGTGCTGGTGTCGCTGATGTGGGTCAACAACGAGATCGGCAATGTCACAGACATCCCGGCGCTCGCGAGCGAGCTGCGCGCACGCGGCGTGATGCTGCACGTCGATGCGGTGCAGGCGGTCGGCAAGATTCCGATCGACCTGTCGGGCGTCCCGGTCGACCTGCTGTCCCTGTCCGGTCACAAGCTCGGCGGGCCGCAGGGTATCGGTGCGCTTTTCGTGCGGCGCAGGCCGCGGGCCCGCGTTGCGCCGCAGCTGCACGGCGGCGGCCACGAGTGGGGCATGCGCTCGGGCACGCTTGCGACGCACCAGATCGTGGGTTTGGGCGCGGCGGTCGGATCGATTCCCGAGGATTTCGCGACGCGCACGGCCGGCCTGCGGGACCGGCTCTGGTCGCGGCTGCAATCGGAACCCGGCGTGATGCGCAACGGCGATCCGCAGCGCGCGGCGCCGCACATCCTCAACGTCAGCGTGGAAGGCGTCGAAGGCGAGTCGCTGCGCGCGGGGCTGTTCGACATCGCGGTCTCGAGCGGATCCGCCTGCTCGTCGGCGACCGCCGAAGCCTCCTACGTGCTGCGGGCCCTGGGTCGCGCCGACGAACTGGCACAGGCCTCGCTGCGCTTTTCCCTGGGACGCGGCACCACCGAAGGCGAGATCGATCGCGCCGCGGCCCGCGTGGTCGAGGAAATACGCCGCCTGCGTGCGCTCTCGCCGCGAAGCACCGAACACTAGCCGAGGACGCCATGCAGGAATTCGACATCGTCGTGATCGGTTCGGGGCCCGCGGGCGAGGGCGCCGCGATGATGGCCGCCAAGAACCACCTGCGCGTGGCGCTTGTCGAGCGCAGCGTGGAGATCGGCGGTGGCTGCACGCACTGGGGCACGATCCCGAGCAAGGCGCTGCGCCACGCGGTGAAGACGCTCAACGATCTGCGCCACAACCCGCTCACGCGCAACTACTACACGGCCAATCCGCCGCAGTACCCGCAGCTGCTGGCCACCGCGGACAAGGTGGTCGAGTCGCAGATCGCCAGTCGCCGGCGCTACTACGAGCGCAATCGCGTGCCGATGTTCGAAGGCAGCGCGCGCTTCCTCGATGCGCATCGCGTGGAGGTGGTCGGCGAGAGCGCCACGCCCGAGGTGCTGAAGGCCGGGCACTTCGTCATCGCCTCGGGATCGCGTCCCTACCATCCGCCGGATCTGGATTTCTCGCATCCGCGCGTCAAGGACAGCGACAGCATCCTGCGCCACACGCAGCACCCGTTCTCGGTGACGATCTTCGGCGCCGGCATCATCGGCTGCGAGTACGCGTCGATCTTCATCAACCTCGGCGCCAAGGTGACGCTGGTCAACACGCAGGACCGGCTTCTGTCTTTTCTCGACGAGGAGATCGCCGAAGCGCTCTCGTACCACCTGCGCGAACAGGGCTGCCTGATCCGTCACCAGGAAGCCTACGAGCGGGTCGAGCCGCGCGAGCGCGACGTCGTGCTGCACCTGAAGTCGGGTCGCCGGATCAAGTCGGACGTGCTGCTCTGGGCCAACGGCCGCACCGGCAATTCCGACGGCATGGGACTCGAGGCGCTGGGCATCGCGCTGAACTCGCGCGGGCAGATCGAGGTGGACCAGGTCTATCGCACCGCGCAGCCGCACATCTACGCGGTCGGCGACGTGATCGGGCCGCCGGCGCTGGCGAGCGCGGCGTCGGTACAGGGCCGTTTCGCGGTCCAGCACCTGCTCGATCCGGGCGTGCGGCCGCAGGCGCTGGAGATGATTCCGAGCGGCATCTACACGATCCCCGAGATCTCGTCGGTCGGAAGGACCGAGCGCGAGCTGCACGACGGGCGCGTTCCGTACGAAGTCGGTCATGCCGCCTTCAAGAGCCTGGCGCGCGCGCAGATGACGGGCGAGACCGTGGGCATGCTCAAGCTGCTGTTCCACGCCCAGACGCTCCAGGTGCTGGGCGTGCACTGCTTCGGCGATCGCGCATCGGAGATCGTGCACATCGGCCAGACCGTGATGGCCGACCCGGCCCTGAACAGCATCCGCTACTTCATCAACACCACGTTCAACTACCCGACGATGGCGGAGGCCTACCGCGTGGCCGCGCACAACGGCCTGAACCGCCTGGCCTGATGGACAACCCGCTGGGCTATCCCGCCGTGGTGTGGCGACTGTTTCGCGAAACGCCGCGCGCCGGGCGACTCGTGCAGGGCTACGCGGTCGAGGTGGGAACGCCGGCCGCGCCGTTCCGCCTGCGCATGCAGGTCCGGACCGCCGGCGAACGCATCGTCGATGCGGCGTTCCAGGCCCACGGTTGTCCCTACACCGTGGCCACGGGAGCCTGGCTGGCGCACTGGCTGGTCGATCGCCCGGCCGCCGACTGCGCGCATCCGCCGATCGCGGAACTGCGCGCCGAGCTTGAAATTCCCCAGGATCGTGCCCACTGTTGGCTCATGGCCCAGGATCTGCTGGGCGAACTCCACCGGATTCTCAAGTCATCCTGCGCCAGATGAGCCTGCAACTTTCAGCTTCCGCGGCCGCCCGCATCCAGTCCCAGATCGCCAAGCGCGGCAAGGGGCTGGGATTGCGCGTGGGCGTCAAGAAATCCGGCTGTTCGGGCTATGCGTACACCATGGACTACGCCGACGAGATCGGCGCGGACGACCAGGTGTTCGAATCCAACGGCGCAAAGCTCGTCGTGAAAGCCGAGTACCTGCCGATGCTGGAGGGAATGATCCTCGACTGGCAGAAGCAGGGGCTCAACGAATCGTTCAAGTTCCTCAATCCGAATGTGAAGGCGCAGTGCGGCTGCGGGGAGAGCTTCGCGGTATGAGCCACCGCCCGGCGGCTGCCGGATGTTGCGCTGCCTGATCCTGGCACTGGCGCTCGGCGTGGTCTCCGGCGCTTCCCGGGGTGAACCACGCAACACTTCGACGGAATCGCTCTGGAGCGCACTGCTCTCCGGGGATGCGCTGGCGGCGACGCGCGCCATCGATCAAGGCGCGGATCTGAAGTCTCGCGGCGATCGCGGCGATACGCCGCTGCACCTGGTGGTGCGCCGGGCGCACGAACTTTCCGCGATACGCCTCCTGCTGGATCGGGGCGCCGATCCCAATGCGGTGAACGATTGGAAGCAGACGCCGCTGATGGTGGCGTTGTTCTCCGACACCTACGACGCGAACCCGACGACGCTGCGTCACCGCACCGACGTCGCGTCGCTGCTGCTGGATCGCGGCGCGTCGGCCCGAGATCCGGTCAATCCGTCGCGAAATCTGCTGGACGAGCCGCTCGCGCGCGGCGAGGGCCGCCTGGTGCAGCGCCTGCTCGATGCCGGTGCGGTGCTGCCCGACGATGCGTTGATGCGCGCCATGCAGCCGGCGTCGCTGGCGGGCGATCCGGCGCTGCTGCAAGCGGTGCTCGCGCGCAGTACGCCGGCGCAGTTCCGGTATCGCGATGGGCAAGGACGTACGCCGGCGCACCGCGCGTTGGCGGCGCAGTCCGCCTTCATCGTGCTGGAAGCCTCGATTGCGGCCGGGTTGGCGCCGGACACGACCGCGGACGCGGGCTGGTCGCTGGTCCACGAAGCGGCTTCGATCGGCAACCTGCACGCGCTGGAATGGCTGGTGGCGCGGGGCGCCAGGCTGGATGCGCGCACCGCCGACGGTCGCAACGCCCTGCACGTGGCCGCGGGGGTGCCGAATCCGCGGACGATGGAATGGCTGCTCGCCAAGGGGCTGGATCGGACGCTGCCCGATGGGGCGGGGCGTTCACCGCTCGATCATTTCCTGCATTCGCGGCTGTTCCGCCTGGAGCCGGCGCAGGCGCTGGCGCTGGCCAAGGTGCTCGGCGGCTCCGAAGCCGATCTGGCACGACGCGCGCAGCCCGCCGACCGCGCGATGTTCGAGGCGATCTGGCTCAACGATCTGAAGAAGGTCAAGGCGCGCCTCGACGCGGGCGGGTCGGCGAATTCGGTCGACGGAAATGGATCGACGCCGCTGAGCCGCGCACTGCGGCTGGCCAAGGGCGACCTGGTGACGGCCGCCGAGCAGGCATTCGGAAAAAAGCTGCTCAAGCTGCTGATGGCCCATGGCGCCGATCCGAGCTTCTGGATCCCCGCGGAGGACAAGACGCACTGGGAATTCGCGCGCGAACTCGGCATGGAGCGCGAGCTGAAATCGCTTTTCCGGCCGCGTCGCTGAAAAAGATTCCGCAACGGCACTGGCTTGTCCGGACGCAAACCCGGAAAATTCGCGCGATGCGCCAGTGCCTTCGCGAAGGAGAGTCGGGATGAGGCAGTACCTTCAGCTGATCCAGCGGGTGCTGGATGAAGGATCGGTCCAGAACGATCGCACCGGAGTGGGGACGATCGCGGTGTTCGGTCACCAGATGCGTTTCGATCTCGCGCACGGATTCCCGTTGCTGACGACCAAGAAGCTGCACCTTCGATCGATCATCCACGAGCTCCTCTGGTTCCTCAAAGGCGAGACCAACATCGCCTACCTGAAGGAGAACAAGGTCTCCATCTGGGACGAGTGGGCCGACGCCAACGGCGACCTGGGGCCGGTCTACGGCAAGCAGTGGCGGCGCTGGCAGACCGCCGACGGCCACAGCGTCGACCAGATCCAGCTGCTGATCGACACCATCAAGGGCAATCCGGCGTCGCGACGCCAGATCGTTTCGGCCTGGAACGTCGGCGAGCTGCCGGAGATGGCGCTGTCTCCGTGTCACTGCCTGTTCCAGACGGCGGTCATCGGCGGAAAGCTGCACCTGCAGCTCTACCAGCGATCGTGCGACGTCTTTCTCGGGGTGCCCTTCAACATCGCCTCGTACGCGCTGCTGCTGCTGATGCTCGCGCAGCAATGCGACCTGGAGCCCGGCACCTTCGTCTGGACCGGCGGCGACGTCCACATCTACTCGAACCATCTCGAGCAGGTGCGGCTACAGCTGACGCGGGATCCGCATCCGTTGCCGAAGATGCTGCTGAAGCGCCGGCCGCCTTCGATCGACGCCTACACCATCGACGACTTCGAGCTGGTGGACTACCAGTCGCATCCCCACATCAAGGGCGAAGTGGCGGTCTGATTTTCGGGCCGGCGCGTCGCGCGGGTCCGGTCGCGCCTCATTCCTGGCTCGCGACAGCGCCCGCCGGCGGCAGGTGGGGCGTAGCGGCCGCGTGTGTCTTGCCCAGATCGTGGCCGAGGTACAGATAGATCACCGGCAGCACGTACAGCGTGAACAGCGTGCCCAGCGTCATGCCGGCGGCGATCACCAGGCCCATCGAGAATCGCGCCGCCGCGCCCGGACCACTGGCGATCAGCAGCGGCGCCATCGCGATCACCAGCGCCGCCGTGGTCATCAGCACCGGGCGCAGGCGGATGGACGTGGCCTCCTCGACCGCCTCGCGCTTGGACAGGCCCTGCTCCTGGAGCCGGTTGGCGAAGTCGACGATCAGGATGCCGTGCTTCGAGATCACGCCGATCAGCGTGATCAGTCCGACCTGGGTGTAGATGTTCAGCGTCATGCCCGGGAAATCGGTCAGCTTCATGCCGTTGGTGATGGCCAGGATGTTCATCACCAGCAGCGCGCCGAAGATCGACATCGGCACGGTCACCAGGATGATCAGCGGATCGCGGAACGATTCGAACTGCGCGGCCAGCACCAGGTAGATCACGATCAGCGCGAACGCGAACGTCACCAGCAGCGCGGATCCCTCCTGCTTGAACTGGCGCGAGGCGCCGGCGTAGTCCTTCTGGAAGCTGGCCGGTGCGAGTTCGGTGAACAGGTCGTCGAAGATCTTCAGCGCTTCGCCCTGCGTCACGCCCGGGCGGGGCACCGCGACGATCGTGCTCGAGTTGAGCTGCTGCGCGTGTTCGATGGCGCGCGGCATCACGCGGCTGGTGATCTTCACCAGCGTGTCGACGGGAATCAGCGTCCCGTCGCGCGCCCGGGTGTAGTAGCCGGCGAGCTGCGAGGGATTCAGGCGTTCGCTGCGTTCGACCTGCTGGATCACCTTGTAGGAGCGGCTGTCGTACGAAAAGCGGTTGATCTCGCCGCCGGCCAGCAGCGCACCGAGATCCGCCGACAGTTGCGACATGTCCACTCCCATCAGCGCGGCCTTGTCGCGGTCGATGTCGAGCACCGCCTCGGGGCGGTCGATGCGCACGCGCGATGCGGCGTGGAAGAACTTCTTGGTCGCCAGGGCGCGCGCGATGATCTCGTCGCCCACGCGGGCCACGGTCACGGCGTCTTCGGTCGACTTGACGACGAACTCCAGCGGATAGCCCATGCCCGGTGTCGGCAGCGGCGGGGGCTGCACGCCGATCCAGCGGATGCCGGGGATCTTCTCCATCTCCCCGTTCATCTGCTCGATCGCGTCCTTGGTGGCGATCGTGCGCGTCGTCCACGGCTCCATCACGAAGCCCATGAACGCCTGGTTGGTGCTGATCGCGAACGTGAAGATGCGATCCAGGCCGGGCTGTTTCAGCGCGATCTGCTGCGACTGCTGGAAGTACTGGTCCTGGTACTGCTGGGAGGCGTAGCCGTCGCTTTCGATGATCGAAAACGCAAAGCCGAAATCCTCGTTCGGCGCAAGTTCGGCCGGCGTGGACTTGAACAGGAAGTAGCACGACACCAGCGCGATGGCGCCGAACACCAGGATCACCGGGCGCGTGTCGAGCGCGCCGTGGAGCCTGCGCTTGAACGCGCCGCGCAGGTTCTCGAACTGCCGGTCGAGCCAATCGGCGAGCCGATTGGGTTCGGCGTCGACGCCGTGCGTGGGCTTGAGGATGCGCGAGCACATCATCGGCGTCAGCGTCAGCGCAACGATGCCGGAGATCAGCACGCTGCCGGCCAGCGTGAAGGCGAATTCCTTGAACAGAACGCCGGTGACGCCGGTGAGGAATCCGATGGGCGCGTAGACCGCCATCAGCGTGATCGTCATCGCGATCACCGGACTCACCAGCTCCCGTGCGCCGCGGATCGACGCGTCCATCGGCGTCATGCCCTCTTCGATGTGACGGTGGACGTTTTCCATCACGATGATCGCGTCGTCCACCACCATGCCGATCGCCAGCACCATCGCGAGCAGCGTGAGCAGGTTGATCGTGAATCCCATCGCGAGCATCAGGAACAGTCCGCCGATCAGCGACAGCGGCACCGTCACGGCCGGGATCAGCGAGTTCCGCATCGACCCGAGGAACAGGAAGATCACGACGATCACGATGAAGACCGCTTCGACCAGTGTCGTGATGACCTCGCGGATCGCCTCGCGGATGTAGATCGTCGAGTCGTAGCCGATCTCGGCGTCGAGCCCCTGGGGCAAAGCGCCCTTGATGCCGGGCCACAGGTCGACGACCGCCTGGGTCACGTCGAGCACGTTGGCGTCCGGACGGATCTTGATGGCGACGAACACCGCCGGCGACCCATTCCATCCGGCCCCGCCTTCGTAGGTCTCGGAGCCGAGCGCCACCGTGGCGATATCGGAAAGCCGGACGACCGAATCGCCGTCCGACTTGATGATCATCTGGCGGAATTCCTCCACCGTGCGCAGATCGGTCTGCGCCGACAGGCCGATCTTCACGTAGTTGCCATTGGTCTCGCCGACCGCGGTCATCACGTTCTGGTTGCGGACGCGCTGGTAGACCTCGCTCGCGGTGAGGTTGTGGGCGGCCAGGCGATCGGTCTTGAGCCAGATCCGCAACGCGTAGGTTCGTGCGCCCTGCGTCTCGGCGGTCTGCATGCCCGGCACGGTGGCGAGCTGCGGGATGACGATGCGGTTCAGGTAATCGGTGATCTGGCTCTTGTCGAGCACGTCCGAATAGAACGTGAGGTACATCGCCGCCGTCGCGCCGCTCTCGGCGATCTGGATGATCGGATCTTCCGAGCCTTCGGGCAGCTGGTTGCGCAGCTTGTTGACCTTGGCCGAGATGTCGGTCATGGCCTCGTTCGGATCCTTGTCGCGACGCAGGAACGCCGTGATCGTGGAGGCGCCCTGCAACGTCGTCGACGTCAGGAAATCGATGCCGTCGGCGGTCGCGATCTCACGCTCCAGCGGCGTGGTGACGAAGCCTTCGATCAGTTCGGGATCCGCGCCGGGATAGGCGACGGTCACCGTGAGTTCCGCGTTCTGGAGGAACGGGTACTCGCGCACCTTGAGATCGAATCCGGCGCGAAGTCCGAGCAGCAGGATGACCAGGCTGACCACGCTGGCCAGCACCGGTCGCTGGATGAAGATGTCGGTGAAAGTCTTCATGGGAGCAGGGCCCGCGCCTCAACCTTCGGCCGGCTTGGGATCCATGCTCAGCTTCGGCACGGCCTTGTCGTCGATCAGCACCGGCTGCTGGTTGCGCAGCTTGAGCAGCCCGCTGGTGGCGACCACCTCGTTCTCCTTGATTCCCTCGACCACCGCGACGTAGTCGCCGCGCGCATCGCCGAGCTTGACGAAGCGCTGGATCGTTTCGAGATCCGACGTCGGGCCTGCCGGCGCGCCGGCAGCGGCCTCTGATTTCGGCGCATCCGCATCCGCATCTGCGGCCACGGCCTTCTTCTGCACCACGAACACCGAACTGCCGTAGGAGTCGTAGTTGATCGCCGTGCGCGGAACCACGAGGACGCGACGTGCACCGGGCAGCGTCAGATGGATGCGCGCGAACTGGCCCGGGCGCAGTCGCCGATCGGGATTCGGCAGGCGCGCGCGCAGTCGATAGTTGCGGGTTTCCGCATCGACCCTGGGCTCGACCGCCAGCACCTGGCCCGCGAAGTCCTGATCGGGAAGCGCTTCGACGCGGGCCTTGACCGCGAAGCCGGGTTCGACGGCCCCGAGGTACTGCTCCGGCAACGAGAAGTCGACGTCGATCGGATCGAGCGCCTGCAGCGTCACGATCGGAGCGCCGGCCGTCAGGTACTGGCCGACGTTGACGCGTCGGATGCCGAGCTCCCCCGCGAACGGAGCACGGATCTCCTTCTGCGCGAGCTTCGCGGCCTGCGCATCGACCGCCGCGCGTGCGGCCGTGAGCTCGCTGATCGCGGCGTCGTAATCCGACTTGGCGATCGCCTCGAGCTTGAAGAGCTTCTCGCGGCGCGTGCGGTTGAGCGCCGACAGTTCGGCGACCGCCTTGAGCCGCTGCAGCTCCGCGCGCTCGGCGGCGGCGTCCAGCGTGATCAGCGGCGCTCCTTTTTGCACGGATTGGCCGGATTCGAAGTGCAGCGCGGTGACGATGCCGCCCGCTTCGGTGGTGACATCCGTGCCGTTGACCGGCACGAAACTGCCGATGGACTCGAGCTGGTTGGGCCAGTCCATGTTCTGCGCGGGCAACGCGGTGATCGTGACCGTCGGCAGCGGCATCGCGTCGACGTACTGGTTCATCATCTTGTTGCCGAACCACTTCATGCCGAATACCGCGCCCAGCACCACGCCAACCAGCGCCAGCATGAGGATCATTCGTCGGGTCATGGGGCGGGGCGGTGAACGGGTGGAAGGGCTGCCGGCATCCGGAAAGGGGTGACATGCGTCGGGGCGCGAGGTCCGACGTCATCGCCTCGCTGGGCGTGCCGTACCTGAGCTTCGCGTTGCGCAGTTCCTGGGGTTCGGCTTCGCAATGAACGCAAAACCGTTCGTGAAGTTTATTCACGGCGTAACTCAACCTGCAAATAACCGGTCGTTGGCGCGCGCCAGCCGATCGGTCCGCGACGGTCGCGGTTCGACTCGACGCTACGATGGGGGACGCCGGACCCTCACGCTCTTCCCATGATCCGAATCGCCGCCCTCGTCCTCGTCGCCCTGCTGGCATTGCCCGCCGCTGCGGATCCGCTGCAGGACATCGCCGCTGGGCACGAAGCACTGCAAGCCGGCGATTCGTCGAGCGCGGCACGTCACTGGGAAGCGGCCGCGATCGCCGACGTGCAGGAGGCGTATCACCTGCTGGTGACGCTCTACGAGTCGGGGCCCGACCCGAGCCCGGACCTGGCGTTCATGTGGGCCTGGATCGGACAAGCACGGACCTGGGATCCCGCCCTCACCAAGCGCGCCAGCCAGGATTTCGATCGACTGCAGGATCGCATCCGGCGTGACGTGCGCCAGGACGGCATCGACATGGCGGAGAAGTGGTTGAAGGCGCACCCGCGGCCGGTGCCCACGCAAGGTCAGTGAACGAACGACGGCGTTTCGACGAGCACGTGGACGTCACCGGATTTCGTCGATCCCGATCGGAGAGCGTGACGGGGCGCAACTCGCAGCGAGAACTCGCAGTGGAGTGGCCGGTTAGGGCACACCCGGGTTTCTCGCGAAATCCGGCGACGCGTGGTGGCCTGTGTCTGCGGGATCATCGGCTTGTACGGGGTCGCGGCGTAGGCGTCGCACGCGCGCACGCGTCGCGCCTCCCGAACCGCCAGCCGTCGGTCCCGGCGCGCTTCAGAACACGGCGCGCGCGAGCTCGTCGAGCTCCGTCAGGATTTCCGCTTCGCTGGTTCCCTGCAGCCAGATCACGGCGCCGTCGGAGCCGGTCTTGGCCAGCTCGGCCATTTCGGCCGCCGTTCGGAAATAGCCGATCGGCGAGAACAGCGTGACGTCGATGCTGGCCGGATCGCGACCGGCCGCCTTGGCCAGCCGCGTGATCTCGGCCCGGCCGTTGGCCATCGCCTGCAGATCGGCCGTGAACGGCAACCAGCCATCGCCCCATTCCACGGTGCGCTTGAACACCAGGTTCGAGCCCGCGGAGCCCAGCAGGATCGGCGGATGCGGGCGCCGCGCAGGACGCGGCAGGCAGATCACCCGCGGGAAGTTGTAGTACTTGCCCTGGTGCTCGACGTATTCGCCGGTCCAGAGCTTCTTCATCGCGGCGATGGACTCCGTGGTCTGCGTCCAGCGATGGGCGAAGTCCCCTCCGAGTAAACGACATTCGGCCTCGTTCCAGCCTCCGCCGATGCCGAACAGCATCCGCCCGCCCGAATAGTGATCGAGGCTCGCCACTTCCTTGGCGGTGAGCAACGGGCTGCGTTCGGGAATCAGCGACACGCCGGTGCCCAGTCCGATCGTGCGTGTCGTGGCGGACGCACGCGCGAGCGCGACCATCGGATCCGGCATCTTGAACAGGTAGTCGGGGGATGGCTGCCCGGGTTTCTTGCCCGGGTAAAGATCGGTCGACCCTTCCGGGATCACCGTGTGTTCGGGCACCCAGTAGGACCCGAAGCCGAGATCCTCGGCGCGCTTGGCGACAACGGCGGGATCGCCGTGCTGCAGGTCCGGGACGATCTGGAAAACCCCGACGCTGAGGCCCTGCTTGGTTTTCTTGGCGGCCATCTCTCGCTCTCCTCTTCCTGGATGCAACGGTGATCGAGTTTGCGTCAGGGAGATCGGGTTTTCTTGACGAAGATGGTTGCGCGATCGGCGGACGTTTGCCGTTGCGAGCCCCTTGCGTGAATCGAGCGTGCTGCCAAGTCGTGAAGGCAGGGCCACGTTTTGAATTGAATTCACAATCCTGCACACTAGCGCCCCCATGGGAACCAAAGAACGCCGACAGCGCGAGTTCAACGAACGCGAAGAGCTGTTCCTGAACGTCGCGCTGGAACTGGTGCGCAGCAACGGGCTGCTGAACCTGCAGATGAGCCGGCTCGCCGAGAAGGCCGAGTACGCGGTGGGCACGCTGTACCTGCACTTCGATTCGAAGGAAGACCTGGTCTTCGTGCGGCGTCATCCGGACTACTTCCGGGTCGCCCAGTACACGTTGTGCGAGGTGTCGTGGAAGGCCACGTCCGCGGAACGGCGCCAGCACTTCCTGGAGGCCAACGATCCGCTGGTGGAGATCGTCTCGGGCATCGTGGAGGACGCGCGCCGCTCGGGCGATCTTCCGCCGGGCGGGGCGACGGCGCAGGAACTGGCGGTGGGGGTGTGGGCGCTCTGCGGGGGTCACCAGCAGCTGGCCCACGCCGAAGGCCTGATGGCCGACATCACGATCACGGATCCCTATCGATTGATGTGCCGTCACCTGATCGCGCTGCTGGACGGCTTTGGCTGGAAGCCGCTGTCGGATCCGAACGATCTCGGTGCGATCGACGCACTGATCGCGCGCGTGCAGCGCGAAGTCTTCAACGAGGAATGCGATGTCACGCGCTAAAAACGTTTCCATGGTGATGTTCGCGGCGCTGGCCTCGGCCGCCTTTGGCGCGCACGCGATGACGCTCACCGAGGCGCTGCGCCTGGCGGCGGAGCGGGACCCGTTTCTCATTTCGGCCAACGCCGCATATTCGGCCGATGCGCAGCTCGGCGAACAGGAACGCGCCGGCCTGCGCCCTTCGCTGGGGATCGAAGGGCAGGGGATGTACAACGACACCGAGTCGCAGTTCGCTTTCGGATCGGAAAAGGACACGTTTCCGTCGTGGTCGGCGTATCTGCAGGGACGTCAGCCCCTTCTTCGAATGGACTGGAGTGCGCGAGGCGATCGCGCCGACCTGCGCGATGCCATCGCCAAGGACACGCTCGACGACCGGATGTCGCAGTTCGTGGTGCGCGTCAGCCAGCGCTATCTCGACACGATGCTGGCCGAAGATGGCGTGCGTCAGGCCGAGAGCGAATCGCAGGCCATCGCCCGTGCGCTCGACGACACGCGCAAGCGCTACGAGGTCGAACTCGTCCCCGGCACCGACCTGAAGGAAGCGCAGGCGCGGGACGATCTGGCCCAGGCGCAGCTGTTCTCGCAGCGTTCGGCGCTGGACGATGCCCGCGACGCACTGCAGGAGGTGACCGGCTATGACCGATCACCGCTGCCGCTGCTTCGCGAAGATCTCACGATCCCGCCGTTGTCGCCGCCGCAGGTGGACGAGTGGGTGAAGCTGGCCACCGAGAACAATCCGTCGCGACGAATCGCGCAGCGCCAGATCGAGCTGGCGCGGACCACGCTGCAATCGCGCAAGGCCGAGGCGCTGCCCAGTGCCGACGTGGTCGCCCGCGCCGGCCGCAATGATTCGACCGAGTACGCGCTGGGCCAGCGTCAGGACGAAATGTCGATCGGCGTGGAGCTGACCGTGCCGATCTATGCCGGCGGATACAACCGGGCCCGCGTGCAGGAAGCCGAAGGGCGCCTGCGCGAGGCCGAGGCCGAGGCCGAACGCATCGCGCTCGAAACCGAGCGCAGCGTGCGCACCTATTTCCGTGCGGTGGAGACCGCGCGCGCCGAAGTCTCGGCGTACTCCCGCGCGCTCGAATCCGCGACGTTGGCGGAGAAAGCGGTCGCGGCCGGCTACGACGCCGGAACGCGCACGATCACCGACACGCTCGACGCCAAGTCGCGCGTGGTGAACGCGGCACGCAATCGCAACGCGTCGCGCCTCAACCTGCTCACGCGACTGCTGCAGCTGTACGCGGCCAGCGGGACGCTGACGCCCCAGGCCGTGGAGCGCGCCGATCCGTTGCTGTTCGGTACGCCGTGAGCGATCGAGCCTTGGTCCCCGGTAACCTGTACCGATGTCGCAAGACCCTGTGATGAATCCGCCGATGTCCGCTCGGGTGTGCTGCCTCGGGCCCCTCGCGATCGTGCCGCCCGGTCGGGCGGCATGAGTTCGATCGCGTCATCGGGTGCTGCAACGCCGGACTCCAGCGTGAGCCTGATCGTCGCGATGGACCGGAGCGGGCTGATCGGGCGGGGACTGGACCTGCCGTGGCACCTGCCGGCGGATCTGGCGCACTTCAAACGCACCACGATGGGCAAGACGATCCTGATGGGACGTCGCACGTGGCAGTCGATCGGACGTCCGCTGCCGGGTCGCGAGAACTGGGTCGTGACGCGTGATCCGGCGTTTCGCGCCGAGGGCGCGCGCGTGTTCGATTCGGTCGAGGCCGCGATCGCCGCTCACCCACGCGGCGAGTTGATGGTGATCGGCGGGGCCGACCTGTATCGCCAGACGCTGCCTTTGGCGCGGCGTATCTATCTGACCGAAGTGCTGGCCGACGTGGGACCGCCGACGGCCGATGACGTACGCCTGGAGGCGTTCGATCGCGGGGCGTTTCGTGAGGTGTGGAGTGAAGACCACGCGGCCGACGATCGCCATGCGCACGCGTTCCGATTCATCATGCTCGAGCGTCTCTGAACCGATTCGTCGCGCTTGTCGCTGCGTGATACAACGTCGCACCCGATCGTTCGCGGAGCCCCCATGTCGGATCTCAAGGCGCAGTTCGAGCAGGCCCAGAAGGACGTCAAGACGCTGACCAAGCGTCCGAGCAACGAGGACCTGCTGGCGCTGTATTCGCTGTTCAAGCAGGCCACCGACGGCGACGTGAAAGGTTCGCGGCCGGGCATGCTCGACATGGTGGGACGCGCCAAGTACGACGCGTGGGCCAAGCTCAAGGGCACCAAGGGCGAACAGGCGATGAAGAACTATCTCAGCGTCGTCGAACGCCTGCTGGGCAAGTAGCTCACCGCACGATCACGGCGGCCGGTCAGACCGGATGCCGCCCGACCCAGTCGCGTGCGAATTGGCGCGCCACTCGTCCTGATCGGGACGCACGATTCAAGGCCCAGCGCAGCGCGTGTACCTCGATCTCCGAGGTCCAGGTATCCAGGCCCAGCGTAGACAGGTGCAGCCGCACGGACTCCAGGTACTGGTCCTGGGTGAAGGGCAGGAAGCTCAGCCACAAGCCGAACCGTTCGGACAGCGAGATCTTCTCTTCGGTGGTCTCGCCCGGGTGCAGCTCGCCGTCGTCCCATTGATAGGCCTGGTTCTCCTTGGCCAGCTCCGGCACCAGGTGTCGGCGGTTCGACGTCGCGTAGATCAACACGTTGTCCGGCGGCTCCTCGATGCCGCCGTCGAGCGCGGTCTTCAGCGCCGTGAGGCGCGTATCGCCGGCCGCGACGCTGAAGTCGTCGACGTACAGCACGAAACGCTCGTTGCGCCGTGCGCGCAGCGGCTCGGTCACGTCGGGCAGATCGGTCAGATCGTGCGGCTGTACCTCGACCAGCCGCAGCCCCTGCTCGTGGTAGGCGGTCAACATCGCCTTGACCAGACTGGATTTGCCGGTACCGCGTGCGCCGGTGAGCAGGGCGTGGTTGGCCGGTCGTCCCTGCACGAACTGGTCGGTATTTTGTTGCAGCGCGTCTTTCTGACGGTCGATGCCGCACAACTGCTCGAGCCGCACCGTTTGAGGGTGGGTGATGGGTTCGAGCCGGTGATGACGCCAGCGATAGGCGATGTCGTTCATTGGGGAAATGTGGTTGGACGGCGGACGATCCGTCCCAGGCGTGACGCTGGCCGGGGCGTCCACTACAATCCGCGCCCCTGCGGGGTCCGCTCCGCAACGGTGATGTAGCTCAGACGGTTAGAGCGCGGCACTCATAATGCTGAGGTCGGTGGTTCGATTCCACTCATCACCACCACTTCGTCGAGGGCTCGCGAGAGAACCCAATCTCTCGCGGGCCTTTTTGCGAGGGGCGCGTGGTCGCGTCACATCCGATTTCGCGGATAAAAAAAACGACGCCGAAGTCGCGTCGCAGGCACAGCCCGGAAGCGCTTCAGCAGTGCGGTTTTGGCGCCCCCAAATTGTGTGACGTTCGTTAGGATTAGCCCCTACTCGCTGAACACTACCCCTTCGGGTAGTGTTCGCTCGAAGTCACCGGCCTGTAATCTGCGGAAAGAGCGCGCACTTTCAGACGCGCACCCATTGACGTTTACGGACAGCATTGCGCCGAAACGGACGAGGAGACTAATGAAACGCTTGACCAGGGTCTGGGCGGCATTCCGCTCCTGTGGCTGCTTCGCGTTCCTTTCCACACGGTAAACCGCCATGTACTCACTGCGCTTCCGCATTGCCCGTTGGGTCATCCGCAACCGGATGTTCAGCTGGGCTGTATTCGCTGTCATCACGATCTTCTTCGCCATCGGCCTGAAGGACGTGAAGCTGCAAACGATCTTCTCGGACCTGTTGCCCAAGGACGAGCCGTTCGTGCAGGTGTTTGCAGACCACCCGAACTTCGGCAACCCGCTCACCGTCACGGTGATGCTCAAGCGGAAGAACGGCGACATCTACAATCCCGAGACGCTTGCCAAGGTCTGGCAGATGACCCGCGACATCGACTTGTCGCCGGGCGTCGACCACGATCAGATCCTTTCGATCGCCACTGAAAAGGCGCGATACGCGGAAGCCACGCCCTTCGGCATCGACATGCGCCCCCTGATGGGCGACTACGTGCCCAAGACGCCCGAAGAGATCGCGGACTTCAAGACCCGCGTCGACAAGTCGCCCGGCTCGCGCACGTTCCTGATCTCGACCGACGAAAGCGCGACGCTGATCAACGCAACGTTCATCGAATCGCA
>NZ_JAJFBP010000001.1 GCF_020697055.1 Panacagrimonas sp.
GGGCGTGGGCGTCGGAGCGGGAGTGGGCGTCGGCGCCGGCGCCGGCGCCGGCGTCGGAGCAGGAGCCGCCCCGCCTTCCAGATTGCGGTAGCGCGCGTATTGCGCCGGATCGCTCTTCTGCAGAACCGCGAGGCACTGGCTGCGACGGGTGTCGACGATGGAGCCGCGTCGCTTCGATTCGCGATCCAGGTCCGCCGCGCAGCCCGCGACCTCATAACGACCGCGGGCCGCGAGCAGCGCCGACGTGCGCAGCACCGACAGTCCGCGATCGACCGACTTGATCGCGTTGTCGTAATCGGGCTTGGCGGCGAACCGCTCGGCCTGCCTGAGCGCGCCCTCGGCGATCTGCTTGGGTCCCTCGGTGTTGGCGTAGGCGTTCGCGGGATCGAGCTTGCGCAGCTGCTGCAACGCGTTGATCGCGTCCGGCACTTCGGCGGCAGCGGACTTCAGCGCGATCGTGCGCTCCAGTTCCTGGATCTTGAACTGCTTCTGTTCCTGCTCGCGCGACGCGCTGTCCTGGAGCTCGAGCGTCTCGAAGCGCGATCGGGCCGCCTTGAGCGCGGCGGATTGCGGCGCCCGACGCGCGCCCGCGTCGGCGACCTGTCGCGCGGCGGCGTAGCTCTTCTCCTGCGCCAGCTTGTCGACGCGTTCGGCATACGCGGCGCCTAGCGACTCGATCATCGGCGGCAACGCGGGGTCGGTCATGCCGCGCGTGGCAGCGAGCGCGTTGTCGACCGCCTTCTGCCATTCGGGTGTGAAGCTTTTCTGCTTGATCAGGTCGTCGAGCTTGGCGATCTGCGCCGCCTGCGACTTGCGCCGGCCGTCCTCGACCTTGGCCGGGAGCGCGGCCAGTCGCTTGTCGGTCGCGTCGACCGCCGCGGCGCGCGCCGCCAGCGGTTCGGCGCGCGTGAAGTCGCCGCTGTCGATCGTCTCCGACACCAGGCGATCCAGCGTCTGCGCAAATTGTTCGCGACGGCTGGCGATGCTGCCCGCGTCGGTCTTTCCGGCGACCGACTTGAACGCGTTGTCGACGTCGCCGATCCAGGCGGTCGTCGCCGCCGGGCGCGCGATCAGCTGATCGATGCGCGCCAGGTTCAGGCGAACGCGATCGGCCTCGGTGGCGGCCTCGGCGATGCGTCGTTCACTGGCGGAGTTGACGGCGCGCAGCTGTCGATCCAGGCGATCGTCGTCCGGCAGCAGTTCGAGACCCAGGCGCGCGGAATCCGCGGCGGCTTCGAGATTGTCGGCGCGCAGGTTGGTGACCGACTGCGCCAGCAGCATGCTCGACAGCGACTGGCCGAGCTTGCCCAGGTCGGCGTCGTCCTCGCCGACGGCCTCGCGTGCGCTGAGCCAGGCATCGCGCAGCTTTGCGCGCCAGTCGGGGGTGTCGGTCGAGGCGTTGAGCAGGGCGGCGACCGCGTCGATGCGCTGCTTGCGCTGCGCCCGTGCCGCGGCCAGCCGCTTTTCTTCGTCCGCCATCGAGGCGATCTGCTCGCCTCGGGCCTTCAGATCGGATTCGAGGGGTTTGAGCGTCGCGGCCGCGAGGTAAGGCCGCGCGAGCTCGATGCGCTGACGCGCCGTCTCGATCTGCGTGGAAGGGTCGAGCTGTGGATCGTTCAGGCTCTCGCGGACGCCGCGTTCGAAGCCCTGGCCGATCCGTCCGTCCTTCAGCAGCGGCTGCGTCGGATCGATCGCACGGACCGCTTCGAGCACCGAGAGCAAGGCCTTGCCATCGTCCTTGGCGTTCTTGAACAGGCCCGCATCGATCTGCTTGCTGAATTCGTCGTTGAGCCGCGACAGCTGCGTGTTGCGATCTGCCTCGAGTCCGACGCCGAGTTCATTGACCCAGGCGGAATCGGAACCGTACATGCCGACCGCGAGCGCAACGACCTTCTGCGCCTTGTCGTAGTCGTAGCGCCCCTGGTCGGGCTTCCAGTAGCGGGCGAGGGTGCCGTAGAAGATGCCCTTGATCTCGTCGCGCCGGTCCTCGCGGATCCGTTTCTGGTCGTCCGGATCGAGTTTCTCCAGGCGCTGCACCAGCACCGCCGCATCGGCGCACTCGGAGTTGCCGATGCACTTTTCGACGCCGGAGACCTTGCTGCCGTAGAGCAGCGTCATCACCAGCCAGGCCAGCAGGATCAGGGCGACGACACCGCCCGCACCGGCGGCGATCAGCGGCAGCATCTTTTCGCGTTTCGTGCGCGGACGCAGTCCTTCGACGAACTCGCCGGCGCTGGCGACGCGATCCTCCCGGCGGAACGCGAGGCCGCGCTGCAGCGTGCGCCACTGCAGCTTGCTGAGCGTGGGGATGCGCTTGGGCACCAGCCCCTGCTTCATCGCCTGCTCGGCGTTGATCTTGCTGAACGGATGGCCGCCGCCGAGCATTTCGTAGGCGACGCAGGCCAGCGCGTACAGGTCGTCCTGCGGCTCCGGATCCTTGCCCTGCAGCATCTCGAGGCTGGCGTAGGCCGGGGTCAGCGCGCCGAGCGAGCCGGCATCGAACACCGTCTGCTCGCCCACCGCATCGGTACGCGCCTTGCCGGCACGGGCGATGCCGAAGTCGAACACCTTGGGCACGCGCGACGATGTGAGCATCACGTTGCCGGGCTTGAAGTCCGAGTGCACGACGCCGTCGCGGTGCGCGCGCTCGAGGCCGCGGCCCATGCCTTCGATGATCGGGAACGCCTCCTCGATCGGCATGCCCTTGCCGTCGAGGCTGCGGATCAGGTTCTTCAGATCCTCGCCGTCGACGTACTCCATCGTCATGAAGACGATCGTGCCGTCCTTGTCGAAGTCGTAGACGCGCACGATGTTGTCGTGCGCGAGCTGCTGCGAGCGGCGCGATTCACGCTGCAGCGCGATCAGCGAATCGGGATGCTGGCGGAATTCATCGTTCAGGACCTTGACCGCGACCCGGGGATTTCGGTCGCGCGCCTCGACCTTGCGTTCGTCGAGCGCCAGGAACACCACGCCCATGCCGCCGGTGCCGATCTTCTTTTCGAGAACGAAGCGATCCTTGAGGCGGGATCCGACGTCGACCTTCTCCTCGGGCGCATCGGCTTCGGCAAGCTTGCGCCAGGCGCGGGCGCTGCCGCCGCTGGTGCCGCTCGTGCCGGTCCCGGAAGCGGTGGACGTCCCGGTACGCGAGCCCGTGTGCGATCCGGTCCGCGAACCGGTGACCGAAGTCTGGGTCGGGCTGGGTCGCTTGTCCTGCGGCAGCAACCGCGTGCCGTCGTCGCTGAACTCGGGCGCATTGAACATCTGCGTCGCGTCGTCGGGCGGGGATGCGGCAGGTGTTCGCGGTGGCGGTACCGGCGGTGCCCCGCGCGCTGCGGTGGGCGGCAGCATGCGGGTGGCGTCGTCCTCGTCCTCGTCGTCGTCAGCGGGCTTGTTCGACGACGCCATGATCGTCGCGTCGAAGTTCTGCGGCGGCTTGGGCGCGGGTGGCGGCGTTGCAGGCGGCCGCGGGCCGGTCTGCGTCGTGGTTGGGGAGGGCGGCTTGGACGGCGGAACCAGCGAAACCGGACTGATGATGGTCCCGCCCACAGGATCGTCGTCGTCCCGCGCCGGCGGCTTGGGCGACACCGGCGGCAGCTGCGAAGGCGGGATGAAGACCGTGCGGTCCTCGGGCGGCACGATCGGCGTGCGCGTCCGGGTGATCGTGTTGCCCTGGAGTTCCGACAGCTTGGTCTTCACCGCGCGAAAGAGCCGCGGGTCGATCTTGCTGTCGCGCAGGAGCGCGTCGAGATCCTCGAGCTCGCGCGTGTGCGTTTCGTCCTCGATCCGGCCGCGCGAATTGAGATGGCTGACGAGGTCGGCCAGGCTCAGGCGACCGAGTCGCACGTCGTCCAGCCATTGGCGGATCTGGGTCATCCTCGATCAGCCCTCGACCCGTACGACGACCACGGTGATGTTGTCTCGCGCGCCGCGTGCCAGGCAGGTGTCGACCAGCGAGTCCCCGATTTCCTTGACCTGCGTGGAAGCACCGAGCGCAACGGCGATCTCGGCGTCGGACATCTCCTTGGTGATGCCGTCCGAGCAGAGCAGGAACACGTCGTTGGCGGCAGCGTCGCTGACGACCCACTCCACCACGAGGTTGGACTCGGCGCCGACGGCGCGCACCAGCGCTCCGGCGTGGGCGTTGCTCTGCAGATCGGCGGCGCTGAACTGCCCGGTCGACATCATTTCGCGAGCCTGGTTGTGGTCGGTGGTCAGCTGACGCAGACCGTTGGCGCTCAGACGATAGAGGCGGCTGTCACCGGCCCAGGCGCCGAGCATGTAGTGACCCGCATCGGCCAACACGACAGCGGTGGATCCGACCATCTGCAGCCGATGCTCCTGCGCATAGCCGATCAGTTCGGCATTGACAGCCGTCAACGCATCCTCGACGCGATCGACGTAGTCGACCGCATTGGGCGTGCGGACGACCTCGCGCAGTTGACGCACGATCGCCTGGCTGGCGATGTCGCCTGCCTCGTGTCCGCCCATGCCGTCGGCCACCGCCCACAGTCGGTTGTCCGGATCGTCGAGATACGAGTCCTCGTTATGCGAGCGCACCGTTCCCCGGTCGGATCGTCCGTACGAACTCGTCAGCAAGAGGCCCCCAGCCGTCCGCCGTCTTTGGAATGCGTGCGAACCTAACACTCGCGCACGCGAGTTCCAAGGTCGGACATTTGCTCGGGTTCCACTCGACTGCGAACCGCGTCGCGATGTTTCAACCGACGCGACGAAGTCCCATGCGGATAGCACGTTCGAGTACGAAGGCGAGCACCGCGCCCGCGCCGGGCAGATGTGATCCGAACTCGATCGTCCACGTCACGCGACTTCCGTCACCGGATTCTGCGAAATCGATGTGCCCACGATGGTCGCGGATCGGAAACCCGCCACGGGTGATGCGGTAGTCGATCGAGCGATCGCGCTCCAGCGCCGTCACCGTCTCTTCTATTCCCACCGGACCCACGCCGATCTTGCGGACCGAACCCACGCCGTTGGGGTCTGCGTCGCCGTCGCGGATCCGTCGAACCGGCGCGCCGAACACCTTCCCGAGCCGGTTGTGATCGGATAGCGCTTCGAACAGCTGGGAGACGGGCAGGCGCGACTGGTGCGTCAGTTCGATGCGGTGCATTTTTCTTTGAGCAGGAGGGCGCGCGTGTGCGCGTCCAGATCGATCCAGCAGGCCACCGACATCGAACATCCGATCCGGGTCGGAGCGGCGATCCGATGGACGATCAGGCCGGTATGGGCCAGGAGTCGCTCGACCGCGAGGCTGACGACGAACACGAAGCGCGATATCTGGTTGTCGATCCCGAATCGAACGGCCTCGCGCAGGACGGCACGCACCTTCCACTTGGGTTCGAGACGAGCGCGACTGCGCCGACTCCGGTTGATCACGAACCGACTGATCTCCCAGACGCTCGGATCGTTGGGGGCGGGCGCCCCTGCCAGCAGCTGCGGGAAGACTTCGCCGAGCATCGACCCGCGATGGGTGGGCCGAAGTCTCCAGCCACCGGACGGCGCGTCGCCGCAGTCCGTGCCGAGCACGTAGATGCTGTCGGCGTCGTCGAACCGGTCGTACTCGTGACCATCCCGACCGGTCACGTCCCAGATGAAGGGCGCGTCAGGATCTGCGGAGCGATGCCGAGATCGGGCAGCAGAGATCCGCCTGCCGCCCATGTTCCTCGCCGGAACCCACGCCGGGAGAAGGGCGCCACGCACGGCACGAAGATGTTGGAGAGGTGCTGCTTCCTGGAGCATCTTGCCCCCCGGCAAGGTTCCGATCTGCGTCGACCCGAAATGTCGCAGGTAGACACTACTTGAAGAATAGTCAGCAGGTCAATGAAATCGGGGGAATTTCGTTCCAGAGCGTCACGTTTATGTGCGCCGGTGGGACCGTCAACGAAAAAGCCCGCAGTTTTGCGGGCTTGCTCGTCACGGCTACAGCCTTGCAGCGGACAGATAAATGGTGGAGCTGGCGGGAATCGAACCCGCGTCCGACAACCATCCACGCCGAAGATCTACATGCTTAGCCTGTCTTTGGTTTTCATCGCAGGCTTCCCGACCGGCAGGGATCGCCAACGCCTATCCCCTTGGGGTTTTCGTCTCTCGGCGAAGGGCGCGCTTCGAGCTTAGTTGATGAGAGTCGACGGTTGATTCAGGGGCATCAACACCACCTGGTCAACCGCTCGCCGGGTTAAGCGGCGAGGGCGTAGTTCGCGTCGTTCGCAACTAGCTTGTTTGCACGGCGTTTAACGAGTGGCTATGCAACTCGGCATGCACGTCGGGCTTCCAGTCACCGTCGAGCCCAGATCAGCCCCGTCGTACGGCGGTAAGACTACCACGTGAACCGCAGGTTCCCTTGGCGTCAGCCGCGAGCCCGCATCAGGCGACCCTTTTCGCGCTGCCAGTCCTTTTCCTTGATGTCGGCGCGCTTGTCGTGCTGCTTCTTGCCCTTGGCCAGACCGATCTGCAGCTTCGCGCGCCCGCGGGTCCAGTGCAGGTCGAGCGGCACGATGGTGTAGCCCGCGCGTTCCACCTTGCCGATCAGCTGCGCGAGTTGGCGCTCGTGCAGCAGCAGCTTGCGCGTCCGCGTCGGCTCGGGATTGACGTGGGTGGAAGCCTGTTTGAGCGGCGTGAAATGCGCGCCGATCAGGAACGCCTCGCGGTTGCGGATGACCACGTAGGCCTCGGTGACTTGGGCGCGGCCGTCGCGAAGGCTCTTGACCTCCCAACCGGCGAGCACCAGTCCGGCTTCGTACGTGTCCTCGATGAAGTACTCGTGTCGAGCGCGGCGATTGACCGCGATGAAGCGGTGCTCGCCGTCGTCGGCTTCGGTCTTGGATGACTTCTTCTTGCTTGAGCCCTGCCCATTCGACGCGGTCATGCGGGCAAGTATACGAAGCGCAGCCGGCGGCTTGCTTCGTCGACAGCGGATGGTGCAGCGTTCGCGAATGAATTCCGCAGCCGATGCCCGCGTGCTGGTCGCCGATGTCGGAGGAACGAACTGTCGTTTCGCGCTCGGCCGGCGCGATCGGGAATCGATCGAGCTCGAGCACGTCCAGGTCGTGCCGACCCCCAGTGAAGGCTTCGACGTCGCGGCGCGTCGCTACCTGGCCGACGCGGGAGGCGCGAATCCCGCCGCCATCGGCGTGGCGGCCGCCGGTCGCGTTCGACGCGACGGCGATCGATCCTGGATCGCGCTGACCAACACGCCGCTCGTGCTCGACCGGCAGTCGCTCGGACGTCTCTGCGGGGGTCGCGCCCTGCTGGCCAACGACCTGGCGGCGGTCGCCGCGGCGCTGCCGCACCTGCGTCCCGGCGATGCGAGCGCTTTCGGTCCCGATCTGCCGTCGGTCGCGGGACATCGTGTGGTGCTGGGCGTCGGGACCGGTCTGGGCGCGGCGCTGCTGACCGAGCGCGGCGAGACCGTCGATACCGAAGCCGGGCATGCCGATCTTCCATGCGTCAGGCAGGACGAGCATCGCTGGTGCGGCGAGCTGGGCCGAACCGGACGCGTGTCGATCGAGCATGTGTTGTGCGGCTCGGGGCTGCTGCGACTGCATGCGGTCGTCGCCTCCGAGTCCCTGGATTCGGTCGACGCGCTTCTGGACAGATGGCGGCAGGGCGATGCGGCGGCGCGGGCCACGTTGTCGGCTTTTGCGACGTGGCTGGGCCGCGTAGCGGGCAACCTCGTGCTGAGCGCCGGTGCGTGGGGTGGCGTGTCGCTGATCGGAGGCGTGATCTCCGGCCTGGGGCCCGCGCTAGATCCCGCTGCGTTTCGTCGAGGGTTCGAGGACAAGGCGCCATTTGCGCGGGATCTGGCCGCCGTTCCGGTTCATCGGATCCTGCATCCGCAGCCCGCGCTGCTGGGTATGGCGGCACTGGCGTTGCGCGCCTGATCCGCGCGGTGCGTCCTCCTCCCGGATCCGCCCCTACACTGCGCCATGCAGATTCGCGAAAGCAGCTTCGGCTACTGGTCCAGTCAACCGGCGTTCCTCGCCGTCGCCTCGGGCGCAGCGCTCGGCATCGGCAACAGCGCACGTGTGCCGTACCTGATGAGCGAATACGGCGGCGTGGCGTTTCTTCTGGTGTACCTGCTGTGCCTGCTGCTGGTCGCGCTTCCGATCCTGGTCGCGGAGTGGGCGCTCGGTCGCTGGATGCGCGACGAACTCGGCGCCGGATTCGCGCGCTTGTCGCAGGCATCGAACGCGAACCGTGCGTGGAGCTGGCTCGGGCGGCTGTCGGTGATCGGCGCCGTGATGATCCTGTCGTACTACAGCGTGATCGCGGGCTGGAGCCTCGGCTACCTGTTCCGCGGCGCCGGCGGTTTTCTCGCGGAGCGTGATTCGAGCGAGGCATCGCGCATCTTTCTCAAACTGGCGCGCGACCCCGAACGCAGCCTGGCGTGGCACACGCTGTTCATGGTGGTGGTGACGGTCGTGGTCTCCTACGGCTTTCGCGACGGCATCGAACGCGCCGCCCGCCGCATGCTTCCCGCGGTGTTCCTGTTGACGATGGCGTTCGCGGTGCTGGCCTTCTACGTCGGCGCACCCGAGGAGGCGGTACGGGCCATGGTCACGCCGGATTTCTCGCGCCTGGGTTGGCGCGGCGTGGTGGAGGCGCTGTATCAGGCCTTCTTCACGCTGGGGCTCGGATTGGGCGTGATGATGACCTTGGGAGCCTACCTGCCGGCGAGCGTTCCCCTGGTGCGGCTCGGACTGTGGGTGATCGCGGCCGACTGCATCTTCGGCATCCTGGCCGGAGCCGGATTGCTGTCGTTGCTGATGGCGGCGGACATGAAACCCACCAGCGGGTTGGCGCTGATCTTCCAGAGCTTTCCGCAGGCGCTGCCCAACTCGGTCGCGGGCGTGGCGCTGGCGGTGCTGTTCTATCTGCTGCTGTTCCTGGTCACCTTGCTCGCGGCCGCGACGTTGCTGGAGCCGGTCACGCGCTACCTGATGGAACGCTATCGGCAGACGCGCGTCTTCGCGGCGATGGGCGCAGCGGTGATGGTGTGGTTCCTCGGCATCGGCAGCCTGCTGTCGTTCGGCGTGACGGCGGAGGTGCGCCTGTTCGGACAGAACTTCTTCGATTGGATGCAGTTCCTGACCAGTTTCGTGATCGTGCCCATCGGCGGGCTGATGGTCTGCGTCTTCGTGGCGCGCATCCTGCCGCGGGACGTGAGCCTCGCGGTATGGGGACCGCGCGAACGGCGACTGCACGGCGCGTGGCGCTTCTGCCTGCGCTACCCGGCGCGGCTGGCGCTCGTGGTGGTGCTGCTGCACGGACTCGGGCTGCTCGACTGGTTCGCCGGACTCTGGGCGGTGCCGTCGTGATGCCGATGCGCGTGGAGATCGTGTTCGCCACGCCGACGCAGCAGCATCGAGAACACCTGGAAGGCGAAGCGGGGATGACGCTGGGCGATGCCATCGCGCGTAGCGGGCTGGCCTGGGTGCTCGAAGCGTCGGGCGAATCGCCCGTTCAGATCGGCGTATTCGGACGCCTGCGCGGCCTGTCCGACGTCGCGGTCGACGGCGACCGGATCGAGATCTACCGCGGACTGCTCGCCGATCCGAAGGCGAACCGGCGACGACGAGCCGCCGGTCAGAGACGCGTCAAGGGCGGCGCGTATCGGGGTTGATGACGATATCCGAGTCGTTGTCCTCGGCGCTGCGCTCGGCGTTGGCGCGGTCGATCTTGTCGGCCTTGATCACTGCATCCGCGTCCGGCCGCGACAGGGCATTGGCGTCTCGCTGGTCTTCGGCGCCTTCGAGGCGGGCGAGCTGGTTGCCTTCGAAGTAGACCGACACGGTGCGCTGCGTCACCTCGCCACGGGGCGACTTGTAGTAGCCCAGGTAGTCCCAGCGATCGTCGCGAAACGGCGTTGCGGCCAGCGGCGTTCCCATCACGAACTTGACCTGCTCGCGGGTCATGCCCGGCTTGAGCTTGTTGAGGTCGCGCTGTTCGATGACATTGCCTTGGCGCGTGGGGAGCTTGTAGATGATCTGGCAGCCGCTCAGGCCGACGAGCAGAAAGGACAGCAGCAGGACGCGCATTCGGGTTGAAGTGGGCAAGGGGTCGCGGATAATAAACCCTTATCCCCGTGCAGAGTTCCATCGTGGAATCCACCGACCTGCGAAACGCCGGCCTGAAAGTCACCCTGCCGCGCCTCAAGATCCTGGAAATCCTGGAGAACAGCGCGACTCGCCACCTGTCGGCCGAGGACATCTACAAGGATCTGATCCAGCACGACGAGGATATCGGCCTGGCCACCGTCTACCGGGTCCTGACGCAGTTCGAGCAGGCCGGACTGGTCAAGCGCCACCACTTCGAGGACGGTCACGCGGTGTTCGAACTGGATCGCGGCGAGCACCACGACCACATGGTGGACATCGAGTCGGGCAAGGTCGTCGAATTCGTCAGCGACGAGATCGAACGCCTGCAGCACCAGATCGCCGAGAAACAGGGCTACGACATCGTCGGCCATAGCCTGGTGCTGTACGTGCGCCCGCGCGGCAACAAGGCGGCCGCCTCGCGCCGGGGGCTGCCCAGCGGCGCCAAGAACTGAGGCCTAGACCCGCGCCAGCAGGTCGAGCACGCGACGCTCGGCCCAGGAGTCGAAACGCCAGTTCTCGATGAAGCCGCAATGCCCGCCGCGATCGGTCAGCTCGTAGGCGAGCATCGAGCCACGGACGCAGAGGCCTTCGAAGTCGCGTATCGGGATCACCGAGTCGTCGCGCGCGGTGATCACCGCCAGCGGCGTCGGTGACTGCATCAGCATCCCGGGCGACAGCGTGTACTGCGCCAGGTAGTCCTCGTAGCTGTCGTACTCGGTGAAGTCGGCGACGAACCGGCGCGTCATCTCGACGAAGCCGCGTACTCCGCGAAACCCGGAGAAATCGTAATGCGGCCACGCGCTGCGCTTGGCCTCGAGCGTGCGTCGCCACTTGTCCATGAAGTACCAGCGGAACAGCGCAGGTCCGCCGTCGATGCCGTGCAACGTCGCCTCCGGATTGATCGAAGGCGAGACGCCCACGGCCAGGCGCGGGTACACGCCGCGCGCCGGCCCCTGCAGTCCGACTCGCAGCGCGAAATTGCCGCCCAGCGAGAAGCCGATGACGAGCAGCGGGCCTTCCGGAGCGAGCGCGTGCGCCGCTCCCACGGCGTCCAGCACTTCGTCCATTCGCCCCGAATGGAACATCGCCTCGTTGAGATGGTGCGTGCCGCCGTGGTCGCGCAGATTCAGGCGGAACGTGGCGTAGCCCGCCCGATGCAGCTGCGCGGCCATCGAATACACGTAGCTCGAATCGTGGCTGCCCTCCCAACCGTGGATCAGCACCACGAGTCCGCGCGAGGCGATCGATGCGGGCGCCGGCGCGAAGCGGCCGGTCAGGCGCACGCCGCCGCGGCAGTCGAGCACATGCGCGCTCGAGATCGCGTCCAGGTCGATGCCGAGGCGACGCCAGGCGCGCTTGGCGGGTCGCCGGCTGGCCAGCGTCGCCTGCAGGCCCGGATGGCGCAGTCCGAAGGCGGGCGCGAACGCGCCGGGAGCGTGCAAGAGGGCGTCCAATTCAGCGCGCGGCGATGTCGCGCAGCGTCGCCTCGTAGATCCGGGACAGCGGTTCGAGATCGGCGACGCGCACGTGCTCGTCGATCTTGTGGATGCTGTCGTTGATCGGACCGATCTCGACGACTTCCGCGCCCCAGGGCGCGAGGAACCGCGCATCCGAGGTTCCACCGCCGGTGAACAGCTCCGGCTCGGTGATCCCGGTGACCTCGCCGATGGCGGCGCGCGCCGCCTCGATCAGGCGGCCGGGGCGCGTCAGAAAAGGCTGCCCCGTGTGCCACCAGTCCGCCTCGTACTGCGGACACCAGCGGTCGAGCACCGCGTGAACGCGGGCCTTGAGGTCCTCGGCGCGCGACTCGGTCGAGTAGCGGAAGTTGAACACCGCCTCGGCCGCGCCCGGGATCACGTTGCTCGCGCCGGTGCCGGCGCGAAAGTTCGAGACCTGGAACGAGGTCGGCGGGAAGTGCGCGTTGCCTTCGTCCCAGCGCGTGGCGACCAGCTCGGCCAGCGCCGGCACGAGGCGATGCACGGCGTTGTCGCCCTTGTGCGGATAGGCAACGTGGGCCTGCTTGCCGATCACGCGCAGGTTGCAGCCGAGCGAGCCGCGACGGCCGACCACGATGCGATCGCCCAGCCGTTCGCTCGACGAGGCTTCGCCGACGACCGCGTAGTCGGGCACCAGGCCGCGAGCCTGCAGCAGCTTTACCGCGTGCTGCGTCCCCCAGGTCGCCATACCCTCCTCGTCGCTGGTGACCAGGAAGGCGAGGGTGCCGGGGAGATCGAATCCCGACCGGAGCAGGCGTTCGACCGCGCAGGTCATCGCAGCGAGACCGGACTTCATGTCGGCAGCGCCGCGTCCGTACAGCACGCCGTCCCGCACGCTCGGAACGAACGGGTCCGAAGACCATTGCTCGAGCGGACCGGTCGGCACGATGTCGGTGTGTCCGGCCAGGATCGTCAGCGGCCGACCGCTGCCGCGCGTGGCCCACAGGTTGGTCACGCCCTCGGCATCGAGGTACTCGATCGAAAAGCCCAGCGGTCGCAGGCGCGAGGCCAGGACCTCGCAGCAGCCGGCGTCATCGGGCGTATTCGAGCGCCGTGCGATCAGCGCGCAGGTCAGGTCCAGGACCGACGACGGGGATTCCGCGTTCAAGTTCAGAGGTCGCGCAGCAGCTCGTTGATGCCGACCTTGCCGCGCGTCTTTTCGTCCACGCGCTTCACGATCACGGCGCAGTTGAGGTTGTAGCGGCCGTTGTCCCTGGGCAGCGAGCCGGCGACGACGACGCTGTAGGCGGGCACGCGGCCGTAGGAGATCTGGCCACTCTCGCGGTCGTAGATCGGCGTCGACTGGCCGATGAACACGCCCATCGAGATCACGCTTCCTTTTTCGACGACCACGCCTTCGACGACTTCCGAACGGGCGCCGATGAAGCAGTTGTCCTCGATCACCACCGGACCGGCCTGGATCGGCTCGAGCACGCCGCCGATGCCGACGCCGCCGGAAAGGTGGACGTTCTCGCCGATCTGCGCGCAGGAGCCGACGGTGGCCCAGGTGTCGACCATCGTTCCGCCGCCGACGTAGGCCCCGATGTTGACGTAGCTCGGCATCAGCACGGCGCCCGGGGCGATGTACGCGCCCTTGCGCACCGCCGCGGGTGGCACCACGCGTGCGTTCTGCTGCGCGAAGCGCTCGGCGCTCCAGCCGTCGAACTTCAGCGGCACCTTGTCCCAGCCCGAGAGCTGGCCCATCGCGATGGGAACGTTGTCGTGAAAGCGGAAGAACAGCAGCACCGCCTTCTTCAGCCACTGGTTAACGGTCCAGCCGTCCGGGCCGGGCTCGGCGACGCGCGCCGCGCCGCGGTCGAGCAGCTCGATGGCGCCGTGCACGGCGCCGCGCACGTGCGAGTCGTTGCGGTCCAGGTTGGCGCGGTTTTCCCACGCGGATTCGATCAGGGCTTTGAGGTCGTTCATTGAATTACTTTCAAGCGGGAGCCTGTCGGCCCCGTAATGGATCAATTCTCGCTGCGATCGAGCGTGCGCGTCAGGACCTCGCGCAGCTCTTCCAGCGTGGTTTCGTCGGTGATCTGCCGATGGTCGGAATCGGTGATGAAAAAGACGTCCTCGGCGCGCTCGCCGATGGTGCCGATCTTGGCGGCGTCGAGCAGGATGCCGCGCTTGTGAAAGGCGCGGCCGATCATCGACAGCAGGCCCGGCTGGTCGGCTGTCACCAGTTCCAGGATCGTGCGGCCGCGCGCCTCGTCCCGGCTGAAGTAGACCGTCGTGGGCGTATTGAAGTGCTTCAGGCGGTGCGGGATGCGCCGGTTGATCTCGATGTTGGAGACCGCGGGATCCGCCAGCACCTTGCGCAGCTGCTGGCCGATCTCCTCGAGCCGGTGCGGGCTCTGGATCGGCGAGCCGTCGCCTTCCATCACCACGTAGGAGTCGAGCACGAAGCCGTCGGCCGAGGTGTGGATGCGTGCGTCCAGGATGTTCAGGCCCAGCCGCGCGAGCACGCCGGTGGACAGCGCGAACAGGTGATCGCGGTCCCGCATGTAGACGAACACCGTCGTGCCACGACCGCCGACGTTGGCGACCAGCACCAGGGGCAGATCCTCGTCGGTCGCACGCAGGATCGCCGGCAGATGCCAGGCCAGCTCCTCGGGCGAATGGCGCAGGAAGTATTCGTCGCCGAACCGGGACCACGTCGCGTCGGCGGCGGCCACGTCCAGGCCGCTCGCGGACAGGATGGCCATCGCCTCGGACTGGGTCTCGTCGACCATCTCTTCCTGGCGAAGCGGATTCTCGACGCCGCGCTCGAGCGTGCGACGCGTCGACTTGTAGAGATCGAGCAGCAGCGATTCTCGCCAGGAATTCCACAGCGCCGGGTTGGTCGCGCGGATGTCGGCGACCGTCATCAGGAACAGGTAGTCCAGGTGCGTGCCGTCGCCGACCTTGCGGGTGAACTCGGCCACGATCTGCGGATCGCTGATATCGGCGCGCTGCGCGGTGAGCGACATCACCAGGTGGTTCTTCACCAGCCACGCCACGAGTTCGGCATCGGCGTGCGACAGGCCGTGATCGAGGCAGAACCGGCGCGACTCGTCGGCGCCGATCTCGGAGTGATCGCCGCCACGGCCCTTGGCCATGTCGTGGAAGAAGCCGGCGAGGTAGAGCACGTCCTGCTTGCCGATCTTGTCCATCAGCTGGCTGCAGAACGGCATCTCGTGGCGGAAGCGATCCATCGCGAAGCGCCGCAGGTTGCGCACCACGTACAGCGTGTGTTCGTCGACGGTCAGCGTGTGGAACAGGTCGTACTGCATCAACCCCACGATCTTGCCGAAGGCCGGCAGATAACGGCCCAGCACGCCGTAGCGGTTCATGCGGCGCAGGTTGCGCGTGAGGCCGCGACGTTCGCGGAACATCTCGATGAACAGGCTGCGCGCGCGCACGTCGTTGCGCACCTCGTCGGTCATCAGCCGTGAATCGCGCAGGATCATGCGCACGGTCTGCGCGCGGATGCCTTCGAGGCCGCGATGCTGCTGCATCAGCAGGAAGATCTCGATCAGCGCCTTGGGATCCTTGCGGAAGACGTCGTCGTTGCGCGCTTCCATGTAGCCGTTGCGGATCTGGAAGCGCGAGTTGATGACCTTGACCTCGGCATCCGGCAGCGGATGCAGGATCGCTTCCTCGAACAGCTGCAACAGCATGTCGTTGAGGCAGCTCAGCGACTTGATGGTGCGGTAGTACAGCTGCATGAACTGCTCGACCGCCTGGTTCTTGTTGTGCGGATCGTTGTTCACGTATCCGAACAGGCTCGCCACCTTCACCTGATGGTCGAACAGCAGGCGGTCCTCGCGGCGCCCGGTGATCATGTGTAGCGCAAAGCGCACGCGCCACAGGAAGTCCTGGCCGGCGAACAGCTCGTCGCACTCCTGCTTGGTCAGGAACCCGTGGTCGCGCAGCTCGGCCAGCGTGCTCGCACCGAAGTGGCGCTTGGCGACCCAACCGATCATGTGGATGTCGCGCAGGCCGCCCGGCGATTCCTTGATGTTGGGCTCGAGCTTGTAGCCGGTGTCGTCGTACTTGCGATACCGCGCGACCTGTTCGGCCTTCTTGGCGCGGAAGAACTCGGCCACCGGCCACACCCGCGCGGGCGTCAGACGCTGCTGCATCGCGCCGAACAGCGCTTCGTCGCCGGTCAGGAAGCGCGCTTCCATCAGGTTGGTGATGACCGTGATGTCCTTGGCCGCTTCCGACACGCACTCGTCGAGCGAACGCACGCTGCTGCCCACTTCCAGGCCGATGTCCCAGAAGAAGGCGGTGAGCTCCTCGAGCGGACGCCGTAGACGCTCCAGGCTGGTGCCGTCGTGCAGCAGCAGGATGTCGATGTCCGACGCCGGCAACAGCTCGCCGCGGCCGTAGCCGCCGACCGCCACCAGCGCGATACCGGCGGCGTCCTGCGGCAGGTGCCGGGCCCAGGCCTCGCGCAGCACCTCGTCGACCAGGTGTGCGCGAGCGCGAACCAGTGATTCGGCGGCCTGGCCGTCGTGGAACAGGCTCAGCAGGCGTTCGCGGCCCCAGCTCAGCGTCGCGCGAAAGGCGGGGATCGGCTTGCCGGCGTCGGCGCGCAGGCGCGCGCGCACCTTGCGCGCTGAAAACACGCTGGCTGAATCGTCTTCTGCGAGTTCGAGTTCGGCGCCCACGGGGAACCAGTTGGTAGGCGTTAGACGTTAGGCGTTAGCACCACGGAAGAATACTCGCCCACTTCCGCTAACGCCTAAAGCGAGCGTAGCGAGTGTCCTCCCGCCTACCGCCGCTTTCAGATCGTCTCGTCCGTACGCAGGGTCAGGACCTCGAAGCCGTCCTCCGTCACGAGCACCGTGTGCTCCCACTGCGCCGACAGCGAATGGTCCTTGGTGACCACGGTCCAGCCGTCCGGCAGCAGCTTCACGTCCGGCCGGCCGGCGTTGAGCATCGGCTCGACCGTGAAGCACATACCGGCCTGCAGCTCCATGCCGGTTCCCGGTTTGCCGTAATGCAGGACCTGCGGCTCTTCGTGAAAGATCTGGCCGATGCCATGGCCGCAATACTCCCGCACGATCGAATAACCGCGGCCTTCGGCGTGCTTCTGGATCACGTTCCCCAGATCGCCCAGGCGCGCGCCGGGGCGGATGCACCGGATGCCGGCGACCATGGCTTCGCGCGTGGTCTCGACCAGGCGCCGGGCCAGCACGGTGGGCTCACCGATGTAGAAGGTCTGGCTGGTGTCGCCGTGCCAGCCGTCCTTGATGACGGTGATGTCGATATTGATGATGTCGCCGCGCTTGAGAACCTTGGCGCTCGGGATGCCGTGGCACACCACCTGGTTGACCGAGGTGCAGATCGACTTCGGGAAACCCTTGTAGTTCAGGGGGGCCGGAATGCAGCCGAGTTCCCCGACGATGTACTGGTGGCAGATGCGGTCGAGTTCGTCGGTCGATACGCCGGCCTTGACGTGCGGTGCGATCATCTCGAGCACCTGGGCGGCCGCGCGGCCGGCTTCGCGCATCTTCTGGCGCTCTTCCGGGGTCTTGATCGTGATGCCCATTCGAGTGGGGGATTCGGATTCCATCTTGAGGTCGTTGTCCGGTGAATTTCCGCGCTGCCGAGCGGACTTGGCGCGGTTGAGACAGCGAGCCGCGCATGCTATAAAGCCGCGCTTTTTTTGGCAACGAAGCGACCCTGCAGAAGTCCGGCAGGGCGCAAACCATCCGCCGCCGGCCTTGGGTGCATCCGTACTTCACTCCGGCGCGGTCTGATCCAACCCAAGGAGTTGTTTCACATGTCGAATGTCACCATGCGCCAGCTGCTGGAGGCGGGGGCCCACTTTGGCCACCGTACCCGTTACTGGAACCCGAAGATGGACGAATACATCTTCGGCAGCCGCAACAAGATCCACATCATCAACCTCGAGAGCACCCTTCCGCTGCTGAAGGACGCGTGCTCCTACGTCGGCAAGATGGCCGCCAGCGGCGGCCGCGTGCTGTTCGTCGGCACCAAGCGCGCCGCCCGCGAGGCGATCGAGGCCGAGGCCCAACGCTGCGGCATGCCGTTCGTGAGCCAGCGCTGGCTCGGCGGCACGCTGACCAACTTCAAGACCATCAAGGGCTCGATCAAGCGCCTGCACGAGATGGAGAAGCAGGTCGAGGACGGCACCATCAACCGCCTGTCCAAGAAGGAGCAGCTGCTGTTCGGTCGCGAGCTCGAGAAGCTGCGCCGCTCGCTGGGCGGCATCAAGGACATGCCGAGCCTGCCGGACTGCCTGTTCGTGATCGACACCGGCTACGAGAAGATCGCCGTGGCCGAGGCCCGCAAGCTGGGCATTCCGGTCGTCGCCGTGGTCGATTCCAACAACGACCCCGAGCTGATCGACGTGGTCATCCCGGGCAACGACGACGCCACCCGCGCGATCAAGGTCTACGCCCAGTGCGTGGCCGACGCCATCATCGAAGGTCGCGGCTCCAACACGGTCGCCCCGCGTGAAGAGGCAGCCGATTCCGCCGCCGCCGAAGAGCGTGGCGCGCGTCGTCCGCGTGGTCCGCGCCGTCCGGCCGGCCGTGGCGAGAAGGCGGAGGGCTGAGCATGCCGGCTGTCACCGCTGCACTGATCAAGGAACTCCGCGACCGTACCGGCGCGGGCATGGGCGATTGCAAGAAGGCGCTCGAGGCCGTCGAGGGCGATCTGGACAAGGCCGCCGAGAAGCTGCGCATGGATGGCGCGGCCAAGGCCGACAAGAAGGCCGGCCGCACCGCCGCCGAGGGCATCGTCGCCGTGGCGTCCAACGCCGAGGCGATCGCCCTGGTCGAGGTGAACTCGGAGACCGACTTCGTGGCCAAGGGCGAGGACTTCCGTTCGCTGGCCCGCGATGCCGCCGAGCTCGCGCTCAAGCATCGTCCGGCCAATATCGAAGCGCTGGTCGCGCTCAAGAGCGGCGACAAGACGCTCGACGAGCGTCGTCGCGAGCTGGTCGGCCGGATCGGCGAGAACCTCACCATCCGTCGCGTCGAAGTCGTCGTGTCCGGTGGCGGTCCGCTCGTCACCTACATCCACCCGGGCGACAAGATCGCCGTCGCGGTGGCGCTGAAGTCCGGTAGCACGGACCTGGGCAAGGACCTGGCGATGCACATCGCCGCGATGTCGCCGCGTGCGGTCGATCCGGCCAGCATTTCGCCGGACGTCGTCGCCTCCGAGCGCCGCATCATCGAGGCGCAGGTCGCGCAGGAGCAGGCCGAGGAAGCCGCCGCGGGCAAGAAGCCCAAGCCGGCCGAGATCGTCGCCAAGATGCTCGAGGGCAAGATCTCCAAGTTCCTCGACGAGCAGACCCTCATCGGACAGCCGTTCGTGAAGAACGATGCGTACGGTCTGAAGTCCGACGCCAAGGTCCGCGAAGTCCTGGCCAAGGAGAAGGCCGCCGTGGCGCACTTCGTGCGGCTCGCGGTGGGCGAAGGCATTGAGAAGAAGCAGACCGACTTCGCCGCGGAAGTGGCGGCAGCAGGCGGTTGAGACGGTAAACTAGGTTGATCCTGAGGCCCCGGAAACGGGGCCTCGCTCTATGCGAAGCCGAACATGAGCGACAAGCCTGCCTATCAGCGAATCCTGCTCAAGCTGTCGGGCGAGGCCCTGATGGGGGATCTCGAGTTCGGCATCTCGCCGAACGTGATGGGCTTCGTTGCCGGGGAACTGCGCCAGGTCGTCGACATCGGCGTGCAGGTCGCGCTGGTCGTCGGCGGAGGCAACATCTTTCGCGGCGAAGGCCTGGCGCGTGCCGGCATGGATCGCGTCACCGGCGATCAGATGGGCATGCTGGCCACCGTCATCAACGCCCTGGCGCTGCAGGACGCGATCGAGCGCGTGGGCATGCAGGCCCGCGTCCAGTCGGCCATCCGCATCAACGAGGTCTGCGAGGACTTCATCCGTCGACGCGCGATCCGCCACCTGGAGAAGGGCCGCGTGCTGGTGTTCGGTGCGGGCACCGGCAATCCCTTCTTCACCACCGATTCGGCGGCGGCGCTGCGCGCGGTGGAGATCGGCGCCGACCTGATGCTCAAGGCCACCAAGGTCGATGGCATCTACACGGCCGATCCGAAGAAGGACAAGACCGCCACCAAGTACGACGAGCTCACCTACGACGATGCGCTCGATCGTCGGCTCGGCGTCATGGACCAGACCGCGATGGTCCTGTGCCGGGATCACAAGATAAAGCTGCGCGTTTACGACATGGACCGGCCCGGCGCTCTGCTCAAGATCGTCACGGGCGACCAGACGATCGGCACGCGCGTACACGCCTGAGGACCACATGATCAACGACATCAAGAAGGAAGCGGGCGATCGCATGCAGAAGTGTGTCGACTCGCTCAAGACCGCGCTGTCCAAGCTGCGTACGGGCCGCGCGCACGCCGGCCTGCTCGACCACATCACCGTGGAGTACTACGGCGCGGAGACGCCGCTGTCGCAGTGCGCGAACGTGACCGTCGAGGATGCGCGGACGATCTCGATCACGGCCTGGGACAAGAACATGATCTCCGTGATCGAGAAGGCGATCATGAAATCGGACCTGGGACTGAACCCGAGCACGGCCGGCACGATCATCCGGATCATCATGCCGCCGCTGACCGAGGAGCGACGCCGCGATCTGGCCAAGGTGGTGCGCAGCGAGGCCGAGGGTGGACGCGTGGCCGTGCGCGCGGTGCGTCGTGACGCCAACCAGGACATCAAGGAGCTGGCCAAGGAAAAGATGATCAGCACCGACGACGAGAAGCGCGGCGAGACCGAGATCCAGAAGCTCACGGACCAGTTCGTGGCCAAGATCGACGAGATGGCCGCAGCCAAGGAAAAGGAGCTGATGTCGCTCTGATGCGCAGGGTGCCCAGCCGAATCCCGACCCTGCCGAGCGCCGTGGCTTGAACCCTTCCCATCCGCCCCTGCCGGACGAAAGCATTCCGCGTCATGTCGCCATCATCATGGACGGCAACGGCCGCTGGGCCTCGCAGCGCGGAGAGCCGCGCACGTTCGGCCATCGCGCAGGAGTTCGCGCGGCGCGGCGCGTGCTGCGATGCGCGCACAAGCACCGTGTCGAGTACCTGACCGTCTTCGCGTTCAGCCAGGAGAACTGGCGGCGTCCCGCGCAGGAAGTCAGCCTGCTGATGCAGCTTTTCATCCGCACGCTCGCGCGCGAGACCACGGCGCTGCACCGCAACGGCGTGCGCCTGCGCTTCATCGGCGATCACTCGGAGTTCTCCGACGTGCTGCGCCGCGAGATGGATCGCGCGGTCGAGGTCACGCGGCACAACGCCGAGCTCAAGCTCAACGTCGCCGTCGGGTACGGCGGGCAGTGGGACATCGTGCAGTCCGCGCAGCGCCTGGCGGCGCGGGGCGAGGAGATCACCGCCGAGGCGATCGAGAACGGCCTGGACACGCACGGCCTGCCGGCGCCCGATCTGCTCATCCGCACCGGTGGCGAGAAGCGCATCAGCAATTTCCTGCTGTGGCAGCTGGCGTACACCGAGCTGTATTTCTGCGACACGCTGTGGCCGGACTTCGACGACCGCGACTTCAGTGCCGCGCTCTCGTGGTATGCCACGCGCCAACGTCGTTTCGGGCGCGTGCCCGAAAGCGCCTGACCGGAGATCGCGATGCTCGTCCAGCGCGTCATCACGGCCCTGGTGCTGCTGCCGCTGCTGATCGGCGCGATCGCCTACCTGCCGCCGGCCTGGCTGTACGCGGTGTTCTGCGCCGCCGGACTGCTCGCGGCCTGGGAATGGGCCGGCCTGATGGGCCCTTCGGGGACGCGACCGCCGATCCGCATCGCGTTCGTCGCCAGCTGCGCCGCGATGATGCTGGTCGGCTGGTTCCTGCGGGCGCAGGCGATGTGGGCCTGCGTCGCCGCGGCCGCGTGGTGGGTCTTTGCGATCGCGCTGGTGCGCGGGTATCCGGCCAACTTCGAACGCTCGCGTCCGAACCTGGGCGCGATGTGGCTGATCGGCCTGCTGCTGGTGGTGCCCACGATGCTGGGGCTGTGGATGCTCCACGCGATGCCCAACGGGCCGTGGCGCGTTTTCTTCCTGTTCTTCCTGATCTTCGCGGCCGACACCGGCGCGTATCTGGCCGGCCGCAACTTCGGCAAGCGCAAGCTCGCGCCGTCGGTGTCGCCGGGCAAGACCGTGGAAGGCATGGTCGGCGGCCTGGTGTTGTGCGCCGCCTGGGCCGCCTGCGCCGGACCGCTGGTGTTCGAGATCGATCGCCCGCAGCAGATCCTGCTGCTGGTGGCGTTGAGCCTGGTGGTGGCGGCGTTCTCGGTGCTCGGCGATCTGGCCGAAAGCATGTTCAAGCGCGCGGCCGGCGTGAAGGACAGCGGCGCCATCCTGCCGGGACACGGCGGCATGCTCGATCGGGTCGACAGCATCCTGGCCGGGGCGCCGATGATGGCGCTCGGCCTGACCTTGCTGAACATCTGATGCGCCGTCTGCTCGTCCTGGGTGCGACCGGCAGCGTGGGTCGCAGCACGCTCGATGTCGCGGCGCGTCACCCGGAAAAGCTCGAAGTGGTGGCCCTGGCCGCGCATCGCGACGTCGACGGGATGCTCGAGCTCGCACGCCGTTTCGCGCCGCGCGTGGTGGCGATGGCCGACGCCGATGCCGCCAAGCGCCTGCGCCAGTCCATCCCGGGCTGCGAGGTGCTCTCCGGGCCGGAGGCAATCTGCGAACTGGCCGGCGACGCCGATACCGATACCGTGATGTCCGCGATCGTCGGTGCGGTGGGCCTGTCGCCGACGCTCGCGGCGATCCGCGCCGGCAAGCGCGTGCTGATCGCCAACAAGGAACCGCTGGTGATGGCGGGCTCGCTGATGATGGACGAGGCGCGCCGCTGCGGCGCCTCGATCATCCCGATCGACAGCGAGCACAACGCGATCTTCCAGTGCCTGCCCTCGACCTATCGTTGCGGCGAAGCCCCGCGCGGCGTGCGCCGCCTGGTGCTGACCGCCTCGGGCGGTCCATTCCGCGAGACACCGCTCGAGGACCTGGCCGCGGTGACGCCGCGCCAGGCGGTGCGTCATCCGAACTGGAGCATGGGGCCGAAGATCTCGGTGGACTCGGCCACGCTGATGAACAAGGGGCTCGAACTGATCGAGGCCGCGGCGCTCTACGGGCTGCCACCCGAGGCGCTCGACGTGGTCGTGCATCCCGAATCGGTGATCCACTCGCTGGTCGAGTACGTCGACGGATCGAGCCTGGCGCAGCTGGGCCAGCCCGACATGCGGGTGCCGATCGCCCATGCGCTGGCCTGGCCGGAGCGCTGGGAATCCGGCGTGGGCGGGTTGGATCTGGCCTCGCTCGGCCGCCTGCGGTTCGAACCGCCGGACCTCGGGCGCTTCCCGTGCCTGCGTTTGGCCCGCCACGCGCTGGCCAGCGGCGGCAATCTGCCGAACGTATTGAACGCAGCGAACGAAATCGCGGTCGAAGCGTTTCTGAACGAGCGCATCGGGTTTCCGGGGATCCCTCAGATGGTCGAAAGCTGTTGCGAGTCGGCGGCGTCCGCCGGCCTGCCGCAAGCCGCGTCGCTGGAAGCGGTGACGCAGGTCGACGCGTGGGCGCGAACCTGGTGCCGCGAACGGCTGGCGGAGGTTGCGCACCATGCTTGAACTGGTGTGGGCGGTCTGCGGCTTCGTCGTCGCGCTCAGCATCCTGGTGTGCTTCCACGAGTTCGGCCACTACTGGGTGGCGCGACGGGTCGGCGTGAAGGTGCTGCGCTTTTCGCTGGGGTGGGGCAAGCCGTGGAAGAGCTTCTACACGCGGGACGGCGTCGAATGGGCGCTGGCGCCGTATCCCATCGGCGGCTACGTGAAGATGCTCGACGAGCGCGAAGGGCCGGTGGCGCCCTCGGAGCGGCACCTCGCGTTCAATACCCAGTCGGTTCCCAAGCGCATGGCGATTCTCATCGCCGGGCCGGCCGCCAACTTCCTGCTCGCCATCGCGCTCTACTGGCTGATCTTCATGATCGGCGTGCAGGGACTGCGGCCGCTGATCGATCAGCCGCGTGCCGGGACCGCCGCCGCAGCAGCGGGCCTGCATTCGGGCGAAGAAGTGATCGAGGTCGACGGCAAGCCGGTCCCGACCTGGACCGACCTGCGCCTGGAACTGCTCGATCGCAGCCTGGGCACCGCGCGCCTGGACCTGACGGTGCGCGACGAGCACGGCCAGACGCGGCACGTGAACCTTCCGCTCAACGGCGTTCGCACCGATCCGCAGTTCCTGTTCGACGATCTGGGGCTCGAGGTCTGGCAGCCGCAGATCGAACCGGTGCTCGGCGACATCCAGGACGGCAGCGCGGCCCAGGGCGCGGGATTGCGCAGCGGAGATCGCATCCGCAGCGTGCACGATCGACCGGTTCACGACTGGAGCGAACTGGTCGCGGCAGTGCGGGAACGTCCCGGCGCCGTGACGCGGCTGCAGGTCGAGCGTGCCGGATCGAACTTCGACATCAACGTGGTGCTCGCCAGCGTCGAAGAGGCCGGACGTCAGGTCGGAAGACTCGGTGCGGGCCCGGCCGTGGACCCGGAGATGTGGCAGAATCTGCGCGCCGCGCGCCAGCTCGGACCGATAGATGCCTTCAACGCAGCCGTCGGCCAGGCTTGGCAGATGACGCAGCTCACGCTGCGGGTGCTCTGGCACATGGTGCTCGGCGAAGTATCGGTCAAGAACGTCAGTGGTCCGATCCAGATCGCGCAGGTAGCGGGAGATTCGGCTCAGATCGGGCTCGTTTCATTCCTCAGCTTCATGGCGGTGGTCAGCGTCAGCCTCGGCGTGCTGAATCTTTTGCCGGTGCCGCTGCTGGATGGCGGGCACCTGCTGATGTTTGCGATCGAAGGCATCAAGGGTAGGCCCCTGTCAGAGCGGACTCAGATCGCCGCTCAGTATGTGGGCTTGACGTTCATCGGCATGCTGATGGTGCTGGCATTGTTCAACGACATCATGCGCCTCGTCTGACGGCGCCATAAGCACAACAAATCCGTCGATGGGTCGACACCAAAAGCGTTTCAAGCTTCGTTTGATCGCGGGCGCCGCCGCCATGATGTGGCTGCCGCATTCCTGGGCGTTCGAGTCCTTCACCATTCGCGACATCCGTGCCGAGGGCCTCGAGCGCCTCGACGTGGGGACGGTGCTGACCTATCTGCCGCTGTCGGCAGGCGACCAGCTCACCAGCCAGACCTCGCGCCAGGCGATGCGCGGCCTGTACGCATCGGGTCTGTTCGAGGACGTGCGCCTCGAACGCGACGGCGACACGCTGGTGATCTTCGTCAAGGAACGTCCCGCGATCGCCAAGTTCGAGATCGAAGGCAACAAGAAGATCGGCGGCGACGAGCTCAAGGATTCGCTCAAGAACCTGGGCCTGACCGAGGGCGAGCTGTTCAAGCGCGAACTGCTCGACGGCGTCGAGCAGGAACTGCAGCGCCAGTACTACGCCAACGGCTACTACGACGTGGAGATCAAGACCACCGTCGAGCCGCTGGCGAACAACCGCGTGAACCTGAAGATCGACGTCACCGAAGGCAAGGTCACGACGATCCGCGACATCAACATCCTGGGCAACACGGTCTACTCGCGCGAGGAGCTGTTCGAGGTCTTCAAGCTCGACAAGACCAATCGCTGGGAGCCGTTCCAGAAGTCGGACCGCTACTCCAAGCAGCAGCTCAACGGCGATCTCGAATCGCTGAACTCCTACTACCAGGATCGCGGTTATCTGAAGTTCGACATCGCGTCGGTCCAGGTGCAGCTGTCTCCGAGCAAGGAAGACATCTTCATCACGATCAACGTCGAGGAAGGGGACCGCTACAAGGTCAAGGAGACCAAGTTCTCCGGCGACACGATCCTGCAGGGCGACTTCCTGAAGCTGTTCCTCTCGACGCGCGCAGGCGAGTGGTTCTCGCGCAAGCAGGCCACCGAGAGCGCCAATCGAATCGAGGCCGCGCTGTCCGACGTGGGTTACGCCTTTGCCAAGGTCACGCCGCTTCCCGAAGTGGACGAGGCGACCAAGGAGGTCACGCTCAACTACTTCGTCGAGCCGGGCAAGCGTGCGTACGTTCGTCGCATCAATTTCTCCGGGCATGGCCGCACGCACGACGAGACGCTGCGCCGCGAGATGCGCCAGCTCGAAGCGGCGCCGTTTTCCAAGAGCACGGTGGAGCGCTCGCGCGTGCGACTGGCGCGTCTGCCGTTCGTCGAGGAAGCCGAGGTCGACACGCAGCCGGTGCCGGGCTCGGACGACCTGGTCGACGTGAACTTCAAGATCAAGGAGCGTCCGCCGGGCTCGATCCAGTTCGGCGTCGGCTTCTCCGGTTCGCAGGGCTTCCTGATCACCGGCAGCATCACGCACACCAACTTCCTGGGCACGGGCAACCGCGTCAGCCTGGAGCTGGCCAACAACTCGGTGGCCAAGTCCGCGAGCGCGAGCTGGACCGATCCGTACTTCACCCAGGACGGCATCAGCCAGACGGTCTCGGTGTTCTATCGCAAGGCCGAATCGGTCATCCGGCAGAGCTCGGGTTTCAACTACAACACCATCGGCACCTCGCTGACCTACGGTATCCCGCTGTCGGAGTACACCTCGCTGCGCGCGGGCTTCGGCGTCGAGCAGACGGCGATCGACACCTTCGCCAACAGCACGTCGGACCAGGTCAACGAGTTCGTGATCGACAACGGCACCAAGTACACGGACTTCGAGCTGCGCACGGGTATCAGCCGTGACACCCGCAACCGCACGTTCTTCGCGTCGCGCGGATCCTTGCACTCGCTGGCGATCGACGCGCGCGTGCCGGGCAGCGACCTGGAGTTCGCGACGGCGACGTATCGGGCGCAGCAGTACGTTCCGCTGCCCTACAAGTTCTTCGTCGAGTTCAATGCCACCGTCGCCGCGGCGATGGACTACGGCAGCGGCAATTCGCAGGTGCCGCCGTACGAGAACTTCTTCGCCGGCGGCTCGCGCACGGTCCGCGGCTATGACGACGGCTCGCTGGGCCCCCGCGACACGCCGTTCGACAACCCGTACGGCGGACGGCTGCGCACCACCTCGCAGACCGAGCTCGTGGTGCCGATGCCGTTCGAGAGCGACCAGAAATCGACGCGTTTGAGCGTGTTCTACGACATCGGCCAGGTCTACAAGCGCCCGCGCGACTTCGACAAGGACGATCTGAAGACCTCGGCGGGTATCGCGTTCCAGTGGTTCACGCCCTTCCTTGGACTGCTCGATCTGTCCTACGCTTTCCCGCTCAACGACGAGTCGAGCGACGATACCGAGCGGTTCCAGATCAACTTCGGCACCGGCTTCTGAGGCGTCGGTGGCGGGCACGTACAGCTTCAGGACATAAACCAGAGACGGATTCCATGCGTACTTTCCATCGGCTTCTCGGCGTCTTCGCCCTGTTCGTCCTCAGCGCCGGCCCCGCCAGCGCGGAGATCAAGATCATCACCATTCGCGGCGGCGACATCGTGCAGGCCTCGCCGATGTTCAAGACCGGCCAGGCCCAGTTCAAGGCCGAGTTCGAAAAGCGCAAGACCGATCTCGAGGCCGAGGCGCGCAAGCTCCAGGACGACGCCAAGAAGTTCCAGCGCGAAGCCGACGTGATGAGCAGCGATGCCCGCGCCAAGACCGAGAAGGAACTGCAGACGCGCAAGATCGACTTCGACTACAAGCAGCGCCAGCTCGGCGAAGACGCGCAGAAGCGCGAGCGCGAGCTGTACGACAAGCTGATGACCAGCATCAAGCAGGTCGTTGTCGAGGTTGCCAAGGAACAGGGCGCGGACCTGGTGCTGCAGGATCCGGTCTTCGCGGCTCCCGGCATCGACGTGACCGACCAGGTCATCAAGCGTCTGCAGGCCTCTTCACCGGCCAAGTAGGCGGGCCCGGGTCGGTCCAACCGGATCGCGGCGCCCACCGATGACGACATTCACGCTCGGTGAACTGGCGTCGCGATTCGGGCTCGAACCCAGGGGCGACGCCGCCACGCCGATCGGCGGCGTCTGCAACCTCAAGCCTGGCAAGCCGGGCTGTCTGAGCTTTCTCTCCAATCCCAAGTACCGCGCCCAGCTCGCCGACACGCAGGCCGCCGCGGTGATCGTCACGCCGCGCGACGCCGCCGGACTGAAGACGGCGGGACTCGTGGCCAAGGACCCGTATCTGGCGTACGCGCGCATCGCGGCGCTGTTCGATCCGGGAAGGGCGTTCGAACCGGGCATCCACCCGGCCGCCAGCATCGATCCTTCGGCCGACGTCGGCGTCGGCGTGTACGTGGGTCCGGCCGCGGTCATCGGCGCCGGCTCGCGGATCGGTGCCGGCAGCTTCGTCGGTCCGGGCTGCGTGATCGGCCGCGACGTGGAGATCAGCGAGGGCGCGCGCCTCGTGGCGCAGGTTCATGTCGGGGATCGCGTGAAGCTGGGCCTGCGCTGCCAGGTGCAGCCGGGCGCGGTGATCGGGTCGCGCGGCTTCGGCAATGCGCGCGGTCCGGAAGGTTGGGAAGAAGTGCCGCAGCTCGGATCGGTCATCGTCGGCGACGACGTCGAGATCGGCGCCAACACCTGCATCGATCGTGGCGCGCTGGACGACACCGTCATCGCGCGCGGTGTGCGGCTCGATAATCTCATCCAGATCGCGCACAACTGCGTGATCGGCGAGCACACCGCCATTGCCGCCTGTACTGGCATCGCGGGCAGTACCCGGATCGGGGCGCGCTGTATGATCGGCGGCGCCGCCGGCATCAGCGGACATCTCACGATCGTCGACGACGTCGTCGTGCTCGGTCGCTGCATGGTCACGCGGTCGTTGCTGGAGAAGGGGGTCTATGGCTCCGGCATTCCGGTGGCGCCGGCGCGGGATTGGCGCAAGCGCGTAGCCCGGTTCCGTCGGCTCGACGTCACCGAGACGCGATTGTCGGCCGTGGAAAAGCAGTTGGGGATCGAAGTCAGGAAGCTGGACGAGGGAGACGATGGCGGGGACGACTGAGGTGAATTTCGACATCCGGGACGTGATGCGGCTGCTGCCGCACCGCTATCCGTTCCTGCTGGTCGATCGCGTGATCGAGCATGACGTCGGACAGCGGATCGTCGCGATCAAGAACGTCACGTTCAACGAGAACTTCTTCGTCGGCCACTTTCCCGAACTGCCGACGATGCCGGGCGTGCTCATCCTCGAAGCCCTTGCCCAGGCCAGCGGCATCCTGGCCGTGCTCAAGTCCGGCCTGCGCGCCGATTCGGGCCTGATCCTGTATTTCGCGGGCATCGACAACTGCCGGTTCAAGAAGCCGGTGATCCCGGGCGATCAGCTGCTGCTGCATGCCGCGCTCGAGAAGCACAAGCGGGATCTGTGGAAGTTCAAGACCCACGCCACCGTGGCCGGCAGCGTCGTGTGCGAGGCCGACATGATGTGCGTGCTGAAGAACCCGAACCGCCCCGACGACGCCGCGTGAGCGGCGGCGCACGCGCCATGATCCATCCGACCGCCTTCGTCGACCCGGCCGCCGAACTGGACGCCGGTGTCGAGGTGGGTCCGTACAGCGTCATCGGTGCCGGCGTCCGCATCGGCGCGGGCACGCGCGTCGGCTCGCACGTGGTGCTCGATGGACCGATGAGCATCGGCCGCGACAACCAGATCTTTCCGTACGCGGCGCTGGGCGCGATTTCGCAGGACAAGACCGCCAAACCGGACGATCCCACCTCGGTGGTGATCGGTGACGGCAACGTGATCCGCGAATTCGTCACGATCCAGCGCGGCACGATGAAGGAATTCGACACCAAGCGCGGAGAGACGCGCGTCGGCGATCGCAACTGGATCATGAATTACTGCCACATCGCGCACGATTGCACGGTGGGCAGCGACACGATCTTCGCCAACAACGCGAGCCTCGCGGGTCATGTCGAGATCGGCGACTGGGCGATCCTGGGTGGCTACACCCTGGTCTACCAGTACTGTCGCATCGGCGCGCACGCGTTCACCGCTTTTTCTGCTGGCGTGGCGGGCGACATTCCGCCGTACGTGATGGTGCAGGGGAATCCGGCCGAGCCGCGCGCGATCAACAAGGAAGGCCTGCGACGGCGCAAGTTCGAAGCGGCCGACGTAGAGGCGATCGAAGAGGCCTACAAGCTGATCTATCGCTCGGGCAAGGTGATGGCCGAGATCAAGACCGAGCTCGAGCCGATGGCGCAGGCCAACGCACACGTCCAGCGAATGCTGGACTTCATCCGCGCCGGCAAGCGACCGCTGGCGCGTTGATCGCGGGTCGCATCCGCGAGCACTCGTCCACCGTGGGCCCGCGTCGCGATCGCGCGATCGAGAGTCCGACGATCCCTCGATTGGACGGCAGGTCCGCACAACGGCGCGCCGGGAGCCGATGTGAAGCTCGCGGACGACCACAAGAAAAAACACACCACATCCTCATGAATCATCCGTTCACCGCTGTGGGTCCGGCTGCTGCCCTCGTCCTGCTTGCCTTCACGCTGCCGGCGCACGCGACGCTGGGCATCTTCGAGCACGGCGCCGGGATCAAGTCGAGCGGGTGGGGTGGCATCACGTACGCGCGGGGCGAGGAGACGGTGGTGCTGTCCGCCAATCCCGCACATGCCGCATCGCTGGGAAATCGCTACGACCTGGGTGTCGACGTGTTCCTGCCGATGTCGACGTCGCGGATCCGCGGCAACGCGATCGAAGCCGACGCCCAGACCGACAACGACGGACGTCGCTGGTACCCGATTCCGCAGGGCGGGTTCTCGCGCGTGCTGAACGATCGGTGGACGCTGGGCATGACCGCGTACGCCGCCGGCCTGGGTCCGGATTACGCGCGCAATCCCTATCGGCGCTTCGGTGCGAGTCGGCGCGGCAGCCTGTTCCTCACTTCCATGGGCGTTGCCACCGCGCTGGCCTGGCAGGTCGACCCGCGGCATGCGTTGGGTGCGAGCCTCAACCTCGGTTATCAGACGCTCGACATCAAAGGACTGAGTTTCTTCGGACCGCTGTCGAGCGCGCCGGATCGCGTCAGCAACCAGGGCAAGGACGGCTCGCCGACGGCCGGGTTCTCGGTCGGCTGGACCTGGCAGCTCTCGCCGGAGCTGGCGTGGGGCTTCGGTTATCGCAGCAAGACCTGGACGCAGAAGCATCGCGAATACCGCGGGCTGCTTCCCGACGGCGGTCGCCTGGAGCTGCCGGCGATCTGGGGTGCGGGCCTGGCCTGGACGCCGATCGCCGACTGGACGTTCGCGTTCGATTTCCAGCGCTACCAGTACAGCGCCGAAGGAGCCTTTGGAAATCCGATCGCACGCTTGCAGCCGCCGACTCATCTGCTGGGCGAGCGGGATGGTGCCGGCTTCGGCTTCAAGAACCAGAACGTCCACAAGTTCGGCGTCGCGTGGAAGGCCACGCCCGACCTCGTCCTGCGCGTCGGCTACATCGATGCGTCTCAGATCACCCAGTCGAGCGAAACGCTGTTCGCCGCGTTCGCGCCCGTGACGGCGACCACGCACTACACCGTGGGCGGCACGTTGACGATCCGCGACTGGGAACTCAGCGGCTATGCCTATCACTCGCCGGAAAAGACCGTGCGCGGTCGCAATTCGATTCCGCTGGCCTTCGGCGGTGGCCAAGCCGACGCCATCTACGAAGGGGCCGGCGCCGGCATATCCGTCGGGCGCCGTTTCGGCGGTCGGCCGGGCGCGTCGGCCCGCTGATTTTTCCGCCGGGATCGTCGCGATCCCGGGTCGGCCGGCGGCGCCGTTGCCGGGCCCGACGAGTGGCGGTCGAACCCACTTGTCGGTCGACCGAAATCATGTTCGTATATAGTTCACATGTGAACTATCGCGGCATCATGAACGGTCAGATGCGTTTGTCACGGGTCAGCGCCAGCACGCCGCGGATGGAGCGCGCGCTGCCGGGGATGCCGATGGACGGCACGGCGATGGTGCGGGTGCTGCGCATCGCGCAGTTCGGTCTCGGCAGTTTCTTCGAGCCGGTGTTCCGTTCGCTCGACCTGACCGAGAACAGTTTCCACGTGCTGTGCCTGCTGATCGCCAACGACAGTGGCGCGGCCTCGCCCAGCGAGCTGGCGGAGATGGTCGGCACCAGCCGCGCGAACATGACGCGCATCCTCGAGGAACTGGCCGAGGACGGCTGGATCGATCGCACGATCGCGGCGCGCGATGGCCGCCGCCAGGTGATCTCGATCACCGCGGCGGGCCGGCGCAAAGTGCGCGACACCGTGCCGCGAATTGCCGATCCGATCCGGCGCGCGTTCTCGGATCTGTCGGACGATGAAATGGCGCTGCTCGACAAGCTGCTGCGCAAATTGATCAAGTCGTTCGACAAGGGTGCCGGCGACATGCGCGCGGTCGCGTGAAGCGGAAATTCATCGAAACAGGCCGAGCGATCGGTCGCCTAGCGGAGCAACGTCATGGACGAACAAACCAAGATCCTCTACCAGAAGATCTCGATCTACTGCGGACCGATTTTCGTCACCACCTTCGTCTTCTTCTGGGCCTGGCTCGGGCATAACCTGCCGCCGCCGCATCCCGACTGGCCTGCGCAGATGTTCACGGATCGCTACGTGAACAACCTGGCCGAAATCCGGCTCGGATTCCTCGTGTGCCTGGTCACCATCTGCCTGTACCTGCCGTGGACCGGCTACGTGACGTCGCGAATGATGCGGATCGAGACCGGCCACTACCCGGTGCTCTCCTACCTGCAGCTGATGGGCGGCGCGCTGACCGTGATGGTGGTGTCCATCAGCATGTGGTGCTGGGTGGTCGCGGCACAGCGACCGGAGCGAGCACCGGAAATCACGCAGATGCTGACCGACGCAGGCTGGCTGATGAACGACACGGTCTACATGTGCACCACGCTGCAGATGTTCGCCATGGCCTTGTGCTTCCTGGCGGACAAGAAGGGCAGGACGCCGGTCATGCCCAATTGGGCGTGCTACGTGACGATCTTCTGCGGCGCGACGTTCTTCCCCGCGAGCCTCACCGCGGTGCTGCGCAGCGGTCCGTTCGCCTACGACGGGCTGATCGGGTTCTGGATTCCGTACCCGGCGTGGCTGATCTGGATGTTCATCGCCAGCTACTACCTGCTGGGAGACCTCAAGCGCCGGGCAGGCGAGGTGGAGGAAAAGGTTGTCGCGGTACCGGCGTCGAGCTGATCCACAGACCCATGAGCGCGGATATCGAGTTCGTTCCGACGCCGATGGCGCCGCGCGTGTCGCGGCGCCTGCCGGGGGTCGAAGGCGTGTGGGTCTTCGTGTTCGCGGACATGGCGGTGTTCGCGCTGATGTTCGGTTGCTTCATGTGGGATCGGCACCTGCAGCCCGAATCGTTCGAGGTTTCGCGCCGCGCCCTGGACCTGACGATGGGCGGCGTCAACACGCTGATCCTGCTGACGAGCTCGATGCTGGTGGTGCTGGCGATCGACGCGCTGAAGTACGCGGAGAACGCGCTGGCACCCGTGTTCCTCGGGCTCGCCACGCTCTGCGGCCTGGCGTTCATCGTCAACAAGGCGTTCGAGTATCGGGAGAAGTTCGAAGCCGGCATCGGGCTCCAGACCAACGACTTCTTCATGTACTACTTCATCATGACCGGGATGCACCTGGGTCATGTGGTCGTGGGCACCGTGATCCTGGCGGCGCTGGCGCTCAAGGCGCGATCGAGCCGAGCGGGCGGCAGCATCGTCGCGTACGAAGGCGGGGCGACCTACTGGCACATGGTCGACCTGCTTTGGGTCTGCCTCTTCCCGCTGCTCTATCTCGTCAGGTGAGGCGCGCGATGAATGCGGCGGTGATCTCGGTCATGGCGGTGTGGACGATCCTGATGGTGAGCACCGCCGCGTCCACGTGGTGGTTCTCGCAGCCGATGTTCACGCCGGTGGCCTCGACGCTCGCGGTGATGCTGATCGCGGCGGTGAAGGTCACGCTGGTGATGTCGCACTTCATGGAACTGCGAAGCGCGCCACGCGCCTGGCAGCTGGCCGGTGCGACCTGGGTGATCGTGGCCGCGTCGGCGGTCATCGTCATCTACCTGCTCTGACCGGGGCCTCTGCCATGCTGCGCACGTGACGTCGCCACTGCCGCCCGGACAGTTCCTGATCAAGCGCATGCCGCGCTTCGGCCTGGGCCGGTTCGCGCGTCGTTTTCCTGCGGACCCGTCGCGGCTGTGGATCGAGGTCGGCGGCGACGTCGAAGCGTCTGTGCAGATCGATCGGACGGCGTTCGAGGCGATGCCGCGGACCGATCACGTGGCCGACTTCCACTGCGTCACGACCTGGTCGGTACGGGGGCTGCGCTGGAGCGGCGTGCGGTTCGCGGACTTTTTCGAACACGTCGCCGGCCGTTCAAGACCTACCGACGACGTCCGCCTCGTGGTCTTCCACGGCGAGGACGGCTATCGCTGCAGCCTGCCGCTGGAGGATCTGCTGGCCGCCGACGTGCTGCTCGCCGACACGCTGGATGGCGCGCCGCTGGGCATCGAGCACGGCGCGCCGGTGCGTCTGGTTGCCCCCGCGCACTACGGCTACAAGAACGTGAAACATCTGCGGCGGATCGAGTTCTGGCGCGACGAACGTCATTACCGTTTTCCGTTTCCCTATCCGAGCTTCATGGATCATCCGCGCGCGCGGGTGGCGTTCGAAGAGCGCGGGCGCGGGCTGCCGGGCTGGGTGCTGCGCCTGTACCGGCTGATCATTCCCTTGACGATCGTCAATTTCAGGATGGCGTTGCGTCGTCATCGCGCACGCAACGCCTAGCGCTTACCATCGGTCGATGCCGATGCGCGGTTCGTTTCGTGCTACGGCTGGCATCACGCACGACGGCACCGGAGCAACACGCCATGGTCAAGCTGCTGGGAATCTCGGGAAGCCTGCGCAAGCAGTCCTACAACACGGCGCTGCTGCGCGCGGCGCAGTCGCTGCTGCCGCCGGAGGTGACGCTGGACATCGCGACGCTTCACGGTATTCCGCTGTACGACGGCGACGCCGAGCAGGCACAGGGCATTCCGCAGGCGGTGACCGAGCTCAAGCAGCGCATCATCGCCGCCGATGGCGTGCTGCTGGCTTCGCCCGAGTACAACAGCGGCATTCCCGGCGTCTTCAAGAACGCGATCGACTGGGTGTCGCGTCCGCCCAAGGAACTGCAGGGCATCTTCGGCAACCGTGCTTTCGCGGTGATCGGTGCGACGCCCGGAGGCCTCGGCACCGTGATGGCCCAGGCCGCCTGGCTGCCGGTCCTCAAGGCCCTGGGCACCCGCACCTGGTCGGGCGCAAAGGTGATGGTGCCGCGCGCCAATCACGCGTTCGATCCGCAGGGCGCGCTCACCGACGAGACCGTCCGCGGGCAGCTGCGGGATTTCGTCGCGGGATTCGCGGTGTTCGCCAAGCCCGGCTGAAGGCCGTCGACCACGCCGGCGTTTCAGCTCCGCGCGGCGCCCGATCAGACGTTCCAGCGGACGCGCTCTTCCAGGAATCTCCTCAGCAGCGCGTTGACCCGATCCGGCTTCTCGGACATCGGGCAGTGGTTGGTGTCCTCGATGACTTCGAGGCGCACGTCTTTCAGGCCATCGCGCAGCGAAAGCCCGCAGGGATCGAGCGGGCTGACGATGTCGCGATCGCCGTGGATCACGAGCGCGGGGCAGCGGATCTCGCCGATGCGACTGCTCGCGTCAAAGGCCATGAACGAGCGTGCGTTGCCCATCAGCGCGTACAGCTCCCACTTGGTCGACTCCATGGCGATCTCGTTCGACAGTCCCACCGCCTCGTAGAACGCCACGCGCGAGGCCTTTGACGTCACCGCGGCCTCGATGCGCTCCAGCGTGTTGCCCGCGCCGGTGATCTGACTGCCCGACACGTACGAGCCGATCGGAACGTAGCCCGCGACCCGGTCCGGATGGTCGAGCGCGTACTGGCAGGCGGTGTTGCCGCCCATCGAATGGCCGACCACGACGACGCGGACCTTGCCCAGGTGCGTGAGGACCGCGTGCAGATCGCGGGCGTGGCGCTCGACGCCATAGGCGATGCGCGGCAGCGGCTTTTCCGAGCGACCCGCGCCGCGATTGTCGAACGCGATGCAGGTGTAGCGATCCGCCAGCGCATCGAACTGCGCCTTCCAGATGTCGGTGATGCCCATGAAGCCGGAAGCGAACGCCACGGCCGGGCCTTCGCCGCGCACCTCGTAGTACAGCTCGCAGCCGTCGTCGGTGATCAGGAAGGGCATGTGCGACTCCCGGGCGATTCGGAAAGCCGATTCTGCGCAGGCCGGTCAGCGGGGTGCAGTGGGGTGACCACGCGGTTCATCGGCGGGTGTGGGAATACGGCGCGATCGGTGCACTGACTCTGGGGGCTGCTTCGGCCTCGAGCTGGAAGAACAACGCGGGAACGCAAAGGACGCAAAGGACGCAAAGTGAAGGGATTGAAAGCAGTGCCGCTTCCCCAGCACGCCCTCAATCCTTCTTTTCTTTGCGTCCTTTGCGTCCTTGCGTGACTCTTCGAAGCCCCTGGATTACGGCGCCCCGAACTCCCTCAGTCGATCCGCGACTTCAGCCCTTGATCTGGCGCAGTACCGTCGACAGATCCCAGTAGTCGCGCTCTTCGACGATGCGGCCTTGCGCATCGAATCGGAACACCGAGTTGCCGCGGACCTTGAACGTCCGACCCTGGAAGCCATCGCCCACCTGGAACAGGTCGAGCGTGTCCATCGTGCCGGTCCAGGTCCACTCGACGACGCCTTCACGCTCGTTGCCCAGGTAGGCATCGGGAACGAACGCGTGCTTGCCGGCGCCGGCGACGAAGAAGCCGCCGAGGAATCCCTTGACTCCGGCCCAGCCGTCGGCGTCGATGCCGAGCGGGACGTCCGCGAACTTCACGTTCGGGTGATACATCTGCTCGAGGCCCGCCATGTTGCCGGGGTTGAAGTTCTCCAGCAGCCAGCGCTTGGCCCAGGCCATGTTCATGCATCTGTCTCCGGTGAAGGTTCTCGGTCGAAAGCCCATTGTCGGCAGCCAGCGCGTGTCCGGCCATCCGGGAGAGCCTGCACCCCGATCGTGGGATCGCAGGGTACTTGTCTCTATCTGCCACGCTTGGCGTTTTTTCTGGAAGACGTCGTGACCATCGGTGGGGCCACGGCGACCGCGAGCTGCACGACGCTTTCGACCAGCGCAGCGGGGTCGGCCGCCATGTCTTCGAACTGTCCGTCGATCCACAGCGCGCTCAGTCCGTGCACGAGCGCCCAGACGTACACGGTGCTCGGCGCAACGCGCGGATCGGTGTCGGCAAGATCGAACGCCGCGCCGACCTGTCGCCCGAGCTCGCCGAACGAGGCGACCGCGGCCTCGCCGAGTTCGCCCTGGCGGTGCGTCGCACCGTAGTGGCCGAACATCAGGCGGTAGAGCGCCGGCTGAGAACGGGCGAAACGAAGGTACGCGCGACCGGCTTCGAGCAGCGTGACGCGTGGCGAGCGATGCGCTTCGGCGGCGGCCTTCTGCTCGGCCAGCAGGCGCCGGAAGCCTTCGGCGGCGAGCGCCGCCTGCAGTGCGGCCTTGTCCTCGAAATGGCGATAGACGGCGTTGGCGGACACGCCGGTCCGGCGTGCGAGGTCGCGCAGGCTCAGCGTGTCGGCGTCGTTGCGTTCCAGGTGCGCGAGGCCCGCTTCGATCAGCGCCTGGCGCAGGTTTCCGTGGTGATAGGCGCTGCGCGGGGGCGGGCGCCTGGGTCGTTTTGCGGGCACGATGTTGACGTCGTCCACATGGGGCAATCAGAATGTGGACATCATACACATCGCTTCGTCCGGGAGGCTCTCGTGGGCGTGATGGATCGGGCAGTGGAGTGGGGCGCGCGGCATCTGGCGCGTCGCGTGCCGTATTCGGAATCCAATCCCTGGCTCGAAGGACGCTTCGCGCCGGTGCAACGGGAGCGCACCGAGACCGGGCTGCGCGTCACGGGTCGTCTGCCGGTGGAGCTGGACGGGCTCTATGCGCGCATCGGTCCCAATCCGATGCACGTGCAGAACCCGGGCGCCTATCACTGGTTCGTCGGCGACGGCATGGTGCACGGCGTGCGCCTGCGCGACGGCAAGGCGCAGTGGTATCGCAATCGCTGGGTGGGGACAGACGCGGTACGCAAGCGGCTCGGACGGCCTGCGCTGCCGGGAATGCGGCGCGGCGTGATCGACGTGGTGAACACCAACGTCATCGGCCATGGCGGGCGCATCTGGGCGCTGGTCGAATCCGGACCCATGCCGATCGAACTCGATGCCGAACTCGACAGCCTGCGACGCGGCCTGTTCGATGGGGCGATGTCGGCCGCGTTCTCCGCGCATCCGCACCGCGATCCCGTGACCGGCATGCTGCACGCGATCTGCTACGACGCCCTCGCGCCGATGCGCGTGCAGCACGTGGCGATCGACGCCCGATGCCAGGTCTCGCGGATCGAGAGCATCCCGGTGAAGCATGGCCCGATGATCCACGACTGTGCCATCACCGCCTCGAGCGTCGTGATCCTGGATCTGCCGGTCACGTTCTCGATCCGCGAGATGCTTCGCGGCTTTCCGCTGCCGTACCGCTGGAACGCGCGGCACGCGGCGCGCGTCGGTCTGCTGTCCAAGACCGGACACGCAGACCAGGTGCGATGGTTCGACGTCGACCCCTGCTTCGTGTTCCATCCCTGCAACGCGTTCGACCTGCCCGATGGCGGCGCGGTGCTCGACGTCGTCGTGCATCCGCGGATCTTCCACGACTCGCGCCTCGGTCCGGAGGTCGGCGAGATCACGTTCGAACGCTGGACGCTGGATGCCGCGACGCGGCGCGTGCAGCGGCGCGTGCTCGGCCAGGGCCGGCAGGAATTCCCGCGCTGCGACGAGCGCCGCACCGGCCGCGAGTATCGCTACGCGTACGTCTCCGGCTTCGATCCCTTCGGCGCCGCGCGGCCGTTGCTGCGCTACGACCTGCAGGCCGGCACGGTCGTCGAACACCGCTTCGGCGAACAATGGACGCCCGGGGAATTCGTGTTCGTCCCACGCCGTGCCGACGCGGCGGAGGACGACGGCTGGCTCGTCGGGCTGGTGCACGACGCCGGTGGCGATCCAACCGAACTGGTCGTGCTCGATGCGCTCGACTTCACCGGCGAGCCGGTGGCCACGGTGCATCTCCCGGCGCCGGTGCCGATGGGATTCCATGGCAACTGGATCACCGGCGTGGGCTGACGCCCCAAGGGCGGCGGTTCAGCGCTTCCGGGTCGAAGGCGAGGCGCGACGGCGCGGCGCGACGGGCGCGCCCGGGACCATCGTGCCGGCGATCATGCGGCTCAGTTCGTCGACCAGCTGCTCGCGACTGAACAGCGCCGGCCGCGGCAGGCTCAGGTAGCGCAGCAGCGTGAACACCACGCTGTTGATCACGATGAAGCCCTGCGCCGGCTGCGGGTCCAGACGCAGTTCGCGCAGGTGGGCCAGTGCGTACATGCGCATCACCTCGAGCATGTGCTGCTCGAAGCGGTGCAGGCCCAGCTGGATGTCGAGGCGATGCCAGTTGCGCAGCAGTTCGGTGTGCAGGCCGTCGCGCTGGCCGAAGAAATCGAACGCGACCTCGAGCAGGCCGCGCACCATCGCCTGCGGACCGGCGCGCACCAGGCGCGGCGCCGCCGCATCGACGGCCCTTCGCAGTTCCTCGTTCATGCGTGCCACCAACGCGGCGAGCAGGGCCTCCTTGTTCGCGAAGTATTGGTAGAGCGAACCGACGCTCACGCCCGCGCGCTCGGCGACGCGAATGGTGGTCACGGCTTCCAGACCGTCCTGCGCCACGACGCGGCCGGCGGCTTCCACCAGCGATTCGACCAACTGCTGCGAGCGTTGCTGCACCGGTTTCTTGCGCATGTGGAGCGGCTTTCCTGGTCGGCCCGAACGCGAATGATCCTTCAATCGGTGCAGCGGAGCGACCGCGCCCGGCATCATGGCGGACCGCAATTCGCGAAAAACGAACAAGGAGCATCCGTGTCGCACATCAAGACGACCGTCCACGGCGCCGTTCTGGAGATCCGGGTCGATCGCCCGCAGAAGCTCAACGCGCTGTCGCCGGACATGTACCGCGAGATCTGCCTGGCGCTGGGACAGCTCGAGCGCGACGAGAACCTGCGCGTTGCGCTGTTCTGCGCGGAGGGCAAGCACTTCACCGCGGGCATCGAGCTCGACCTGTGGGCGCCGATCTTCGCGTCGGGCCAGAAATTCCCGCTGCCCGAAGGTGGCATCGACCTGTTCGGCCTGGCCGGCGCACGCAGCAGCAAGCCGCTGGTCATGGCGATGCAGGGCTACTGCTACACCTGGGGCGTGGAGATGATGCTCAACACCGACGTTCGCATCGCGGCGCAGGACACGCGCTTCGCCATGCTCGAGGTCAAGCGCGGCCTGTATCCCTGCGGCGGCGCGACGCTGCGGTTGCCGCGCCAGATGGGCTGGGCCAACGCGCAGCGCTACCTGCTCACCGGCGATCCCTGGACCGCCGACGAGGCGTATCGGACCGGGCTCGTGCAGCAGATCGTGCCGGTCGGCGAGCAGTACGCGGCCGCGTTCGACGTGGCCCAGCGCATCGCGGCTGCAGCGCCGCTGGGCGTGCGGGCGGTGCTCAAGTCGACGCGGCTGGCCTGGGTGGAAGGCGAGGGCGAAGCCAACGCGCACTTGTTCGACGACATGTCCGCCGTCATGGGCAGCCAGGACCTGCAGGAAGGGGTGCGCTCGTTTCTCGAGCGACGCGACGCGGTCTTCACGGGGCGCTGAGGATCATCGGTTGGCACAGCCGATGCGTGGCCACGTTCCAGGGCTGACGTAAATCAGACCGGCCCCGAGGAGTCGCCCGTGATCCATCCGCCGTTCGTTCCCCTGCGAAGGACCAGCATCGCACCGGCTCCGCGTCGTCCAGGGGAGGCGGAGGACCGGATGCGCGGCGGCATCGCCAGCCGCAACCGTTTCGAGTACGACTTCGAAACCCTGTTTGCGATCCGTCTGTTGCAGTCGCAAGCGCTGTGGTTCGCGCGCGTCGACCTGGCGTGGATGGCGCTCTCGTTCCTGGCAGCGGCCGGCATGCTGGGCGCTTTTACCGGCGGCCAGACCGGCCTTGCCGCGGTCTGCGCCACCGTGCTGGGCGCCGCCGCGGTCCTGCAGTTCTGGATCAAGCCGCGCAACAACTGGGCGGCTTGCAACGCGTTGCGCGGCGAGTTCGTCAAACTGCGGGCCCGCGCGCTGGAATACGACGACACGCGGTTCGCGCGGGAACTGCGCCAGCTGCAGTCGAGCGAGGGCGTGCGGGTCTGGAACTGGCTGCGACTGCCGACCTGCAACGAACTCTGTGCGGAACTCGGCTGCGTCGCGGACATCCGCCACGCGCGGCCGTGGAGCGAGCAGCTGCTCGAGAAGCTGCCCTGACCCAGGTTTGGTGACGCGCCAGCCGCGGCGCGGTCCCGTCGATCGGACGCGGGCGGTAGCCGCCGGCGGGCTGCGCCTGCATCATGGGCCGGTCGCCGACGAGGAGGCCCGGTGCGTGAAGCACGATGTCCTGATGGTGCTCGCGCATCCGCCCGCCGCGGTCGTGGCGGGTCTGGTCGACGCGGAGTTCCAGCTCGAGAAATGGCGCCGCCTCGGTGCGTTGCGCGTCGAGCTCCTCGAGCAGCGTAGCCAAGGGTCGGCCACGTTCCTGACGATCCGTCGCCGGATCGGGCCCAAGCTGCAGATCCCGGCGGCGCTCAAGCGCCTGATCCCGACCGAGGCGGAGTTCATCCACCGCGAGGAATGGGACGTCGCCAGCCGAACCGGACGGATCCAGGTCGACCTGGGGGCGCTGCCGTTGCGGGTGCAGGGCGAATCGCGCGTGGTCGGCGTGTCCGGCGGAAGCCAGCAGCACTTCGCGTGGGACATCCGCTCGTCGATTCCCTTGCTCGGCGGCGCGCTCGAACGCTTCATCGCGGACAACCTGACCCGGGACGTGGTGCACGAGGGCCACGTCATGGACGCCTTGCTGAGCGATGCGAACCGGGCGCAGGCCTGCGCCCCGGGCGTATAACGCCCGGGCGGGAAACACCGCATTCCACGAGGGGACGGGATCATGAAGCTCTACTACCACCCGGTATCGACGACGAGCCGGCCGGTCGTGATGTTCGCGGCCGATCACGGCTTGCCGATCGACTTCACCGTCGTCGATCTGTTCACCGGCGCGCATCTGCAACCGGAATTCAAGGCGAATCAATCCCAGCGGTCAGGTGCCCGTGCTCGAGGACGGTGACTTCCGCCTCACCGAGTGCTCGGCGATCCTCAAGTACCTTGCCGAGAAAGCCGGTTCGCCGGCCTATCCGTCCGACCTGAAGAAGCGCGCGCGCATCAACGAGCGGATGGATTGGCTCAACACCGGCTTTTACCGGGACTTCGGCTACAACTTCATCTACCCGCAGACATTCCCGCACCACAAGCGTCCCGACGACAAGGTCCACGCGGGCACCATCGAATGGGGTCGCGGCCTGGCGAAGAACTGGCTCAAGGTTCTCGACGAGAACCTGATCGGTCCGGACAACCACTACCTGTGCGGCAACGAGATCTCGATCGCCGACTACCTGGGGGTCGCGTACATCACGGTCGGTGAGGTCATCCGGGCCGACTTCTCGCCCTACAGGAACATCGGCCGCTGGATCGACGCGATGAAGTCGCGCCCGAGCTGGGCCGGGACCAACGAGGCGTTCTATGCGTACTTCGTGGCCCCGTACAAGGATGCGCCCTTCGTCTGTCTCTGAGGATCCGGGCGCGAGCTAGTCGCACGACCGGTGGGCGAAGGCGGACTCGAGTTCGTCGGCGCCCACCGGTTTGACCAGATGCAGGTCGAAGCCCGCGTCCCGCGACCGAAGACGATCCTGCTCCTGGCCCCAACCGGTCAGCGCCACCATCAGCGGCGCACGGTCGCCGCCGGCTTCGCGGCGGACCTGCCGGCAGACCTCGAATCCGTCGATGTCGGGCATGCCCAGGTCCACGAGCAGCACCTCGGGGCGGAACGAGGACAGCAGCGGCAGCACGTCCTGCCCGTGGAACACCGCGCGCACCTCGTGACCGCGGGCGACGAGCAGCACGCGCAAGGCCTCGGCCGCGTCGCGGTTGTCGTCGACGATCAGCACGCGCGTCGGGCGATCCGGTTGGGGAACGGGCGACGTGACCTGGGCCGGCATCGCGATAGGCAGCAGCGGCAATCGCACCACGAACTCGCTGCCTTTGCCCGGTCCTTCGCTTCGCGCCTCGATGGTCCCGCCGTGCATCGTCATCAATTCGCGGCAGATCGCCAGGCCGATGCCCAGACCGCCCTGATTGCCACCGGCGTGGCTGACGCGCATGAACGGTTCGAAGATCTGCTGCCGCATTTCGGGGGGGATGCCGATGCCGTTGTCGCGCACGCGGATCAGCGCCGCGTCGCCTTCATGCTTCAGGCTGACCTCGATGTGCCCGCCGGGCTTGGTGTAGCTCGCGGCGTTGTTGAGCAGGTTGGAGAAGACCTGCGCGATGCGCACGGGATCGGCCTCGACCAGCACCTCCTCCGGCGGCAGGCGCAGCGTGAAGGCGTGCTCGCGCGCCTGCATCAGGGGCGTGGAAGCCTCCACCGCGGAGCGCAGGATCGAGACCAGATCGATCGGTTCACGCTCCAGGCGGATGCGGCCGTGATCGATGCGGCTCAGGTCCAGCAGGTCGTCGATCAGCCGCACCATGTGCCCGACCTGCCGCTCCATCCCGGCGCGAAGCCGGCGCATCAGCGCGGGGTCGTCGCCGACGATCCGCAGCGCATCGAGCGAGGTGCGGATCGGCGCGAGGGGATTGCGCAGTTCGTGCGCGAGGATGGCCAGGAACTGGCTCTTGCGTTCGTTGGCCTCGCGCAGCTTGTTCTCCGCGATCTTGCGCTGCGCGAGGTCGCGGCTGGCTTCGTCCTTGGCCAGCTGCAGCGCATCGGCGGTCTGCCGCGCAGCCGTCATGTCGCGGATGATCTTCGAGTAGCCGATCAGCGTTCCGTACGGCTCGCGGATGGCGGTGGTGACGATCGAGGCGAACAGCGTCCGGCCGCCCGGCGTGCGCACCCAGCGCTCGTCGATCACGCTGCCATCGTTCGCGGCCCGTTCCAGGTGTTCGGCCTCGGCGATCGATTCGAACAACGCCGACACGGGGCGTCCGATCAGCGAATCCGGCGTGACGCCCAGGATCGCGCCGGCCGCCGCGTTGCTGCTGCGGATGAGGCCGGCGGCGTCCAGGCCGATCACGACGTAATCCTTCAACGCGTCGACCAGGAGCCGGTACTGGATCTCGGTCTCCTGCAGCGCCCGCTCGGCGGCCAGCCGGGTGCGCGTCTCGTTGAGCTGCGTGCGAGCGCGCTCGACCACCAGCGGCAGCTTGTCGAGCCGCTGTTTGCCGACGAAATCGGTCGCGCCGCTGTAGAGCAGATCGAGCGCCCGCTCTTCGCCGAGCGATCCGGACATCAGGATGAACGGTGTGACCGGGTGCAGTTCGCGCGCGATCGACAGCGCTTCGCTGCCCGAGAACGAAGGCAGGTTGAAGTCCGCCAGGATCACGTCGAAATCACGCGAGCCGAGCGCGTGGCGGAACGAGGTCTCGTCGTCGACCACGGTCACCTCGACGGTCTTGAGCGACAGTTCCAGTCGAGCGCAGGTCAGTTCGGCGTCGCGCGCATCGTCCTCCAGCAGCAGCACCTGCATCGGGGCGTCGGCGGAGCCTGCAGTGGACGCGCTCGTTTCCATCGTCTGCCTCGCATCACCCGCCGCGGCGGGCCTTGGTGGAGCCCGGAGGCGGTTCGTTGAGCACCGCCCAGAAGATGCCGAGATCGGCGATGGCGTCGACGAATTCGCGGAATTCGACCGGTTTGACCACGAACGCGTTGACCCCCAACGCGTAGCTGCGCAGCAGGTCCTGCTCCTCGCGCGACGAGGTGAGCATGACCACCGGAACGCTCTTGAGCTCGGGCGTGCTACGGATGATCTGCAGCACCTCGATGCCGTCCACGCGCGGCAGCTTCAGATCGAGCAGCACGACGGCGGGGTTGCCCGGCGAGCGGTTGGCGTGCGTGCCGGTGGAGTTGAGGTAGTCGAGCGCTTCGACGCCGTCGCGGGTGATGACGACGTCGTTGGCCAGCTGGCTTTTTTCCAGCGCGATCAGGGTCAGCTCGAGGTCCTTGGGGTTGTCTTCGACCAACAGGATGGGTTTCAGCATGACGGTTCAGCGTGTTGTTGATTATGGGGTTGCAGCAATCCTTGGCAGCGCGAACGAGAACTCGGCGCCCTTGTTCATTTCACCGAACGCCCAGACTCGTCCGCCGTGTCGTTCGAGAATGCGTTTGACATTGGCCAGGCCGATGCCGGTTCCCTCGAAATCCTCGATGCGGTGGAGACGCTGGAAGATTCCGAACAGCTTGCCGACATACTTCATGTTGAAGCCGACGCCGTTGTCGCGGACGTGCACGATGGTTTCCTCGTCGGTCTGTTCCGCGCGGATGTCGATGACCGCCGGTTCGCGTCCGCGCGTGTACTTGACCGCGTTGGACAGCAGGTTCTGCATCGCTGGGCGCAGGAAAGTGGGGTCGGCGACCACCGTCGGAAGGTCGCCGACGTTCCATTCGATCGGACGCGAACCGGCGTCGCGCCTGAGGTGCGCCACGATCTCGGCGGTCATCGACGCCAGGTCGACGCGGCTCAGGTTGAGCTGGGCGCGGCCCATCTGCGAGAAGCTGAGCAGGCTGTCGACGAGGCGCCCGGCCTGGATCGCCGCGTCTCCGATGTTCGAGAGATAGCGCGTGCCGCGTTCGTCGAGCTTGGCGCCGTCCATCTCACGCAGCAGGTCGGCGTAGCCGATGATGTGGCGCAGCGGCGCGCGCAGGTCGTGCGACACCGAATAGCTGAAGGCCTCGAGCTCGTGGTTGCTGCGCTTGAGCTCGGCCGCGAGCGCCGCGGTCTCCTCGGCCTTGCGCATCACGATCGCCAGGATCGCGGCGCGAAACTCGCCCGCGATCATCACCTCGCTCGGACGCCAGGGATGGGACTGTCCTCGAACGATCTCCTTCCATTCGCCGAAGCTGACGCGCGGCCCGGGCAGCCGGCGGCCGTTGACCTCGACGGGTTCGGCATGGGTATCCGGAGGCCCGGCCCAGCGCAGCAGGCGCGTGACTTCGGGACGGAACCACATCACGTGGTTGCCGTGCAGCTGCGAGATGGAGATGGCCAGCACGCCGCAGGCGGATTCGCCGAATCCGGCACCCGCGGCAGGCCAGTCCGCCTGGATCGCCTGCGTGTGGAATTCGGACAGGCGGCGCTCGTCCAGCGAGGCGGCGAGGCGGCGGATGCCGTCCTCCGGTGGCGTGTCGCCCACCCGGTGGCAGGTGCCGTTCTCGATGATCGCCGCGCCGGTGGCATCCATGAACGCGAGCAGCTGATCGGGATGCTGCAGCAGGCCGGCGACGAAGCCGCGCGGTTCGTCGGCCATCTGCGCGAGCATCCGCACGAGCTGCGCGCGCAGCTCGAGCCGGTGCGTCGACTCGGTGGCTTCCTCGCGCGCCTCGATCTGCAGCGACAGGATCTGGCCGATGTGCTCGCACATCGCGCGGATCTCGTAGGGAACGAATCGAGGGGTCTGGTTGTGGCACGAAAGCAGGCCCCAGAGCTGGTTGCGCACGATCAGCGACACCGACATCGACGAGGCGGTGCGCATGTTGCGCATGTACTGCAGGTGGACCGGCGAGACGCTGCGCAGCGCCGAGTTGCCGAGATCGGTCGGCTGGCCCGTTCGCGGATCCAGCACGGGCTCGAGCGGCGAGGGCTCGTAGTCCACGTTCGGTATCAGGCGCACGTGGTTGCGCAGGTACAGCGCGCGCGCCTGGGGCGGAATGTCGCCCGCCGGGAAATGCTGTCCGGCGAACGACGGAACGTCCGCGCGAGCCAGGCTTTCGGCGATGACCTCGCCGTTGCCGTGCTCGTCGAATCGATAGGCCAGCGCGCGATCGAAGCCGGTGAGGCGGCGGATCTGGTCGACCGCGATCTCGCCGATCTCTTCGACGCGACCCGCCGCCGGCAGGCTGGCCGTGAGCGACCGCATGATCGGAAACAGTTCGACGAACGACGGGGGCGTTCCCGAGGGCACGGTTTCCAGGTCGAGCAGCACCGTGTCGCCGTCGCGATGCACGACCGCGTCGACGAAGCGGCCGTCGGCGACGGCGAGCCGGCCGACGTATCCGGCGCGCTGCCGCGAATCCCGCGCATCGAGCGCACGCCGCACGTGCGCCTCATGTTCGACGCCGATGCATTCGCACAGCGGCTTGCCGACCAGCCGCGATGCCGGAATGCCGAGGTACTCGGCGCAGTTGCGGCTCGCCTGCTGCACCTGGAGCTGGGGAGACATCACGATCAGGCAGCCGTGGCCCTGCACCGCACCGGGGATGTGGATCGGTTCGGTGGCGCAGGCCGCGACCTGTTCGGCTTCCAGCGCCATGCTCAGCTGTTCCTCGGCAGCACGCGCGCGAGCCACGCGAACGTGGCGCCCGCCGCCGCGACGATCGCATCGCACGCGGCCGGATCGTCGCAGGCGAGGTCGTCGACGCACTCCTTGAATTCGCGCCACATCGCCCCGGTCCGGCCGGGGTAGGGCGTGAAGTAGCGCCGGCCCTGGAGCGTGCACAGGCCGAGCTGGTGTTCGAGATGTCGCGCGACGACGGCGCCACCCAGCGTCGAGCCTTCGAACACGTACATGGCGCCGATCGCCGCATGGGCGTCGTGCCCGATCACGCGCCCGATGTCGGCCAGATCCGGGGAGGGCGCGACCGTGCCGAAGTGCAGCAGGTCGGCGTCGAGCAGCGCGGTCTTGCGCCGCGCCTCGAACATCCCGCGCAGCGCCATGGGCAGCGCCGGTCCGGCGACGGCTTCGTAGGCGGCAACGGCGCTGCGAAAATTGCGCAGCAGCTGGACGTAGCGCGGCACGTCCAGCGACTCGTCGACCAGGTCGATCCGGGCTTCCAGGTCGCGGTGGGCGAGCGCGGTCTCTGCACGCAGTCGGTCGAACAGGACCGAGGTGTGGCTGGTTGCAGGAATCGACGTTTCGGTCGCGCGGGCGTCGCTCTCCGCTGGGGTACGCAGCATCCGGTGTTCCTCTGGAAACCGGACGGGCATTGCGAGAAGCGGGCCACTCTCCCGCGCCACCGCGTGCACGCGATCATCCGCTTTCGGCTCGACCCAAGTCCGCGTTTTGAAAGCCGCGCGTGGCCCGTCTAGCCGTCGTCGAACGCCGCCGCCGAGCCGCGCCCGGGATGTCGTGCAGCTGCGTTCTGCAATGCAAACTGCGGATGCGGATTGCAGCGTGCAGAACGGGCCACCGCGGCCTCAGCGGGTCGCAGCACCCTTCAATGCGATCCCGTGTTCCACCATCGGCGGCGCCTCGGCGCGGTGAAATCCGTTGACCACCGCCTGGACCTGTCGATCGGATTCCGACATGCGTCGGTGCTGGCGCAGGTGCTGTTCCCAGCTCGCAACGAGAAACCATTCCGTCACCAGCTCCGGGCGCTCCACGTCGGCGATCACGCCCCAGGCGTAGGCCCCGTCGCGGCGACGGATCCGGCCGAGCGGGCGGATCGCGTCGTGGAACGCGGCGTGGTCGGCCGACGGTACGACGTAGCGGATCCGCACCATCACGGGTCCTCCACTGGCATCGATCTCGTCGGACACCGCCGGTTCGGGCCAGTGCAACGAAGGTGTGAGATTGGCATCGCCGGTAGGCAGCGACCATCGATGCGCGACGAGCCCGATCAGCGCGGTGGCACAAGCCGCGGCGGCGAGTGAAACGACCAGTCCCGCGTGCGATGCGAGCTGACCCCACAGCGCGCTGCCCAGCGTCATCGCGCCGAAGAAGACCGTCAGATACAGCGCCAGGCCGCGTCCCCTCACCCAGTCCGGCAACACCGCCTGCGCGGTGGCGTTGAGCGTGGTCAGTACCGCGATCCAGGCCGCACCGGCGAACAACAGCGCAACGATGCCCTGCGCCGGTGCGCGGGACATCGCAAGGGCCGCGATCGCCAGCGCGCTGACGAGGCCGCCCAGCAGCAGGGTGCCGTCGGCGCCGAGTCGCTGGCGTACACGTGGGAGCAGCAGCGCACCGAGGATCGCACCGGCGCCGATCGCGGCCATGGCCAGGCCGTAGACGGTGGCATCGCCTCGCAACTGCTGACGCACGATCAGCGGCAGCAGCGCCCAGTAGGCGCTGGCCGCGACGAAGAACAGGAACGCGCGCAGCAGCACCCGCTGCAGTTCGTCGTGGAACAGCGCAAAGCGCAGGCCGCTGCGCATCGCATCGAGCAGCTGCTCGCGATCCTCGCTTGCGCGCGCCGCGGGCTTCCACCACATCAGCGCTGCGATGATCAGCGCGTAGCTGAGGACGTCGACGGCGTAGGCGGCCGCGATCCCGAGCGTGGCGATGAGCAGGCCGCCGACGGCCGGGCCGATCGCGCGCGCGATGTTCACGCCCAGGCTGTTGAGCGCGATCGCCGGGCGCATCAGGTCGCGTGGGACCAGCTGCGGCACCACGCTCTGCCAGGCAGGCGCCGACAGGGCCGCGCCGACGCCGCCACAGAACGTCAGCCCCAGCAGCAGCGCGGGCGTCATCGCATCGAGCGACGCCAGCAGCGCCAGCGCCACGCTGACCAACGCAAGGCCCAGCTGGATCGCGATCATCAATCGCCGCCGATCGACGATGTCGGCGAGCGCGCCGGCGGGCAGCGCGAGCAGGAAGATCGGCAAGGTCGTGGCCGCCTGCACCAGGGCCACGAGCGTGGGCGAGGGCGACAACGAGGTCATCAGCCATCCCGAGGCGGTATCGCGCATCCAGGTGCCGGTGTTGGCGGCCACGGTTGCGATCCAGAGCACCAGGAAGGCGCGTTCCCGCAACGGAGCGAAAGCGCCGGGCGTCGCGGCCGCCATCACGCCGCCCAGCAGGAGCAGCCCAGCGCACCCCAGAACGCGCCTTGCACGTCGTCCGCGATCGCCGGCTGCTGTGCGAGACCGTGCGCGTGGCCGTGGACCGAGCAGCCCGTTGCACAGGCGCAGAGGGCGGCGGCGAGCGCGTTCGAACGGGCCTGCGCCGCATCCGATTTCCAGTAGCGCGAGCCGTGATTGACCGGCGACCAGTCCGGCATCGCCGGAGGCAGACCGGGATCGAGCGTGTGGAACTCGCCGTCGCCGTGGACGATGCGGCCGTCCACGACGGTCAGTACCGACACCAGCTGACGGATCCGCTCCTCGGGAACGCTGAAGTAGTCGTCCGACAGCACCGCCAGGTCGGCGTACTGGCCGACCTTGATCCGGCCCTTGAGATCCTGTTCTCTGGAGAACCAGGTGTTCGCGTGCGTGTGGAGCGACAGCGCCGTCTCGCGATCCACGAGGTTGGCCGACGGATACAGACGCATCCCGCCGACGGTCTTGCCGCTGACCAGCCAGTGCAGCGCATTCCACGGGTCGTAGCTCGCTACGCGCGTCGCGTCCGTTCCGGCGCCCACCGGCACGCCCATCTCGAGCATCCGCTTGTAGGGCGGGGTGCGCTCGACCGCCTTGGCGCCGTAGCGCTCGACGAAGTACTCGCCCTGGTAGCTCATGCGGTGCTGGATCGCCACGCCGCCGCCGAGCCGGGCGATGCGTTCGAGATTGCGGTCGCTCACCGTCTCGGCGTGATCGAAGAACCAGTGCAGGTCGTTCAGCGGCACGTCGCGATGCACCTTCTCGAACACGTCCAGCGCGCGCGAGATGGTCTCGTCGTATGTCGCGTGCATCCGGAACGGCCAGCGGTTCTTCGCGAGCACGCGCGTCACCGCGTCGAGATCGGGTTCGAGCTTCGCCGGGAGCTCGGGGCGCGGCTGGCGGAAGTCCTCGAAGTCGGCGGCGGCGAACACCAGCATTTCGCCGGCGCCGTTGTGGCGATACATCGGCGTGCCGTCGCCCGGCTTGACGATGCCGGTCCAGCGCGTGAAGTCGGAGACCTCTTCTCCGGCTTTCTGCGTGAACAGGTTGTAGGCGATCCGCAGCGTGAGCTCGCCCTTCGCGTGCAGGTCCTCGATGACCTTGTAGTCGTCCGGGTAGTTCTGGAACCCGCCGCCGGCGTCGATCACCGAGGTGACGCCGAGGCGGTTCATCTCGCGCATGAAGTGACGCGTGGAGTTGAGCTGGTACTCGTAGGGTAGCTTCGGGCCCTTGGCCAGCGCCGAATACAGCAGCAGCGCGTTGGGCTCGGCCAGCAGCAGACCGGTCGGTTCGCCGCCGGAGTCCTTCACGATCCAGCCGCCCGGCGGGTTGGGCGTATCGCGCGTGTAGCCGGCGGCGCGCAGCGCGGCGCCATTGAGCAGCGCGCGATCGTACAGATGCAGGATGAAGACCGGCGTCTGCGGCGCAACGGCATTGAGCTCATCGAGCGTGGGAAGTCGTTTTTCGGCGAACTGCATCTCGGAGAATCCGCCGACGACGCGCACCCACTGCGGCGCCGGCGTGCGATCGACCTGGGCCTTCAACATGCGCATGGCGTCGGCGAGCGAAGGTACGCCGTCCCAACGCAGCTCGAGGTTGTAGTTCAGCCCGCCGCGGATCACATGCATGTGCGAGTCGATCAGGCCGGGAATCACGCGGCGCTTGCCGGCGTCGACGACCTGCGTGGCCGCGTCGGCCAGACCCATCACGTCCGCATCGTCGCCGACGGCTAGGAAGCGGCCGTCGCGGATCGCCAGTGCCGTCGCCTGCGGCCGCGCCCGATCGAGCGTCGTGATGCGCGCGTTGCGCAGGATCAGCGCGGCCTTGTTCATGTCGGTTGTTCCTTGCGTGGCCGCCTGCAGGCCGCCGATCCAGGGCGAGGCGCCAAGCGCGGCCAGGCCCCGGACGGTGCGGCGACGACGAGAGTCGAAGGCGGACATGGTGACGCCATGCGTTCTCAACCGTGCGCGGTCGGCACGGTATACGGAGGAAACACCGTCGGCGGCGCCTTGTGCACCATCGTGTACGCGTACTCGACGCCGACGCCGTACGCGCCGCAGTGCGTCTTCACCAGGTCCATCACCGCGTCGTAGGTGCCGCGATGCGCCCAGTCGCGCTGCCACTCGAGCAGGGTCGACAGCGCGGTCACGGGTTTGGCGCCGGCCTGGATCACGCGCTTCATCGCGTTGTCGTGCGCCATCAGGCTCACATCGCCGCAGCAGTCCTCGACCACGTACACCTCGTAGCCGTCGTGCAGCGCCTGGATCGTGGGCAGCGCCACGCAGGTCTCGGTCCACAGGCCGGTGAGCACGATCTTCTTGCGTCCGGTCTTCTCGATCGCCGCGACGAAATTGGCGTCGTCCCAGGAGTTCATCGACGTGCGCTCGATCGGCTGGGTGCCGGGCATCGCCGCGAGCACCTGCGGCCAGGTGTTGCCGCTGAAGGCCTGCGTCTCGACCGTGGACAGGATCAGCGGCACGTCGAAGACCTTCGCGGCCTTCGCCAGCAGCACGTTGTTGTTGATGATGCTCTGGCGATCGTGGCTGGAGACGCCGAACAGCATCTGACCCTGCAGGTCGATCATCGCGACCACGCAGTTGTCGGGGGTCAGCAGGCCTTTCTCGCTGAGCTTGGGACGGTTGGACGACATCGAAATCTCTCCTCTTCTGACGTTGGAATGAGGCCGGGCGATCACGCGCCCGGCAGATCGAAAACCAGAACTTCGGCATCGCGACCGGCGGCGATCGTGAGGTTCTTCTCGCCGCTGGCCTTGAGCGCATCGCCCCCCGACAACGGCTGGCCGTTGACCTCGACCGCGCCGCGCACGATGTGGACGTACGCACGTCGGCCTTCGGCCAACGGCAACGAGGCGTGCTCGTCGCCGTCGAAAAGCCCGGCGTACAGGCGCACGTCCTGGTGCACGGTCACGCTGCGATCGGCGCCGTCGGCCGAGGCGATCAGGCGCAGCCGGCCGCGCTTCTCGTGCTCCTCGAAGCGCGTCTCTTCGTAGCTGGGCGCCAAGCCGCGCCGGTCGGGCTTGATCCAGATCTGCAGGAAGTGCACCGGCTCGGTGTTCGAGCCGTTGTATTCGCTGTGGCGGATGCCCGTGCCGGCGCTCATGCGCTGCACGTCGCCGGGGCGCAGCGTGGAGCCATTGCCGAGCGAGTCCTTGTGGGCCAGCGCGCCGGAGAGCACGTAGCTGATGATTTCCATGTCGTTGTGACCATGGGCGCCGAAGCCGGCGCCGGGCACCACGCGATCCTCGTTGATCACGCGCAACGGCCCGAACTCGACGTGCTCGGCGTCGTAGTACTCGGAGAAGGAAAAACTATGCTGCGAGGCGAGCCAGCCGTGGTCGGCGTGTCCGCGGTCGGCGCTGCGTCGGATCGTGTTCATCGGGGTCTCCAGTGCGATGACGCCACGGTATCTGTCACGATGTCGATGAAAAAGCGCAAAATTCGGCGCGAATTCATCTGGAAATTCGATTGATCACCCCGATCCCCAGGACCTCCCTCGACCAGTGGGCGATCTTCGCCGCCGTGGTCGACCAGGGCGGTTATGCCCAGGCCGCCGAAGCGCTGCACAAGAGCCAGTCGGCCATCAGCTACGCGGTGTCGCGACTACAGGACGCGCTGGAACTGCCGCTGCTGGTGGTCGCAGGGCGCAAGGCGGTGCTCACCGAGCACGGACGCACGCTGCTGGCGCGCGTGCGTCCGTTGCTGCGTGATCTGCAGGCGCTGGAAGCGCAGGCGCGGCTGCTCAAGCAGGGGTGGGAGCCGGAACTCGCGCTGGTGGTCGACCTCGCGTTTCCGCGCGAGCGCCTGCTCCAGGTGGTGGCCGAGCTCCAGCAGCTCTGTCCGTCGACCCAGGTGCGCCTGGCGGACGCGGTGTTGTCCGGCGCGGAGGAGGCGATCAGCGAGAGCCTGGCCGACGTCGTGGTGACTGCGCACGTGCCGGCCGGATTTCTCGGTGATCACCTGCTCGATGTCGAGTTCATCGCGGTGGCGACGCCCTCGCACCCCTTGTTTGCAATGCCCGGGCCGCTCGAGACGACGCAGCTCGAGCGCTACACGCAGGTCGTGGTGCGCGACTCGGGCACGCGCCGCCCTCGCGACGAAGGCTGGCTCGGCGCCAATCGCCGCTTCACGGTGAGCAGCATGGAGGCGTCGCTGTCCACGGTGCGTGCCGGACTGGGTTACGCGTGGCTGCCGGCACACATGACGCGCGAGGACCTGCGCAGCGGCGCGCTGCGCGCGCTGCCGCTCGCGCACGGCGGCTCACGCAACGTGCCGCTCTACCTCGTTCTGGTGAAAGCCGAGCTGGCCGGCCCGGCTGCGCGCACGGCGCTGGAATGCTTCCAGCGCCATGTGCCGGTGTCGCGACGCGACGCGGATCCGGGGGCACCCGCAGACAACCCTTGAACGCAGAGGGGCAAATGACGCGAAGAAATTCGGGTCGACGTTTACCTTTGCGCCTTCGCGTTGAATCGCTTCGAGACTGCTCGATCGCGAGCCCATGGCCTCGGGCCGCCACCGCCGCGCGTCGACGGGATCCCGGACGTGATCTAGGCCGCGACCGCTGCGACGCGCGAGGCTTGCAGCCGTCGCGCAGCCCGATCGACCAGGGCTTCCGGCATCATCGGCGAGACCATCTCGCGCGCTGTGGCGAGCGTCGCGGCATCGGCCAGCTCGGGGCGACCGGTGTGGAACGGCGGCTCGGGTGCGTACTCGATCACCAGCTCGATCAGCCGTCCCGCCGCTTCGCCGCCCCATTGCGCCGCCATGCGCAGCCCGAAGTCGACGCCTGCGGTCACGCCGCCGCCGCTGGCGCGGTTGCGATCGATGACGACGCGTCGCTCATCGGGAATGGCGCCGAACTTCTCCAGCCACGGCAGCGCGTGCCAGTGGCAGGCGGACCGGTAGCCTCGCAGCAGACCCGCGGCGCCGAGCAGCAGCGAGCCGGTGCAGACGCTGGTGATCCATTGGGCCTTTGCGCCGGCGCGTGCGATCGCATCGAGCAGCGCCTCGTCCTGCATCGCCTCCAACGTCGGCAGGGCGCCGCCGGGAACGAACACGACATCGGGATCGGGCGTGGCGTCGGCGTAGGTATGCGTGGCCACGAGTTCGAGCCCCGAGTCGGTCGCGATCGGTCCCTTCCTGGCGGCGATGAACTCGAACTCCACGCCGGGGACGAACTGCCAGGCGGTGACGGGACCGATCATGTCCATCGAGGTGAACTGCGGATAGAGGAAACAAGCGATCTTCATCTGAGGTCTCCGGTGGGAAGGCGGCCAGCTTCCGGTCGACGACGGTTCGTCACAAGGACGAAGATCCGGCGATTCCCGCCATGTCCGTAACCGTTGGAAATGCGTCCGTTATGCTCGGAACACGCCTGCCCATCGATTTACGCCATGTCGCCTGCTTCGACGCGCTCGGTCGCATTCCTGGTAACGCCGGCGTTCGTGCTGCTGGACATGAGCGGCGCGCTGGAAGCCTTCCACCTCGCCCATCGGCTGCGACCCGACAGCTACCGGCTGCGCGTGATGTCGCTGGACGGCGGCCCGATCGAGAGCACCGCGGGCGTGGCGGTGGCCACCGAACGGGCGACGCAGGAGTCGTTCGACACGCTGTTCGTGATCGGCGGCGAGCGATCGCTGTACGGCGTGCCGAGCGATCAGATCGCCTACCTGCGCGCGGTCGCTCCGGGGGTCCGTCGCGTCGCGAGCGTGTGCGTCGGCGCCTACATTCTGGCCGCGGCCGGGCTGCTCGACGATCGGCGCGCGACCACCCACTGGATGTGGGCCAAGGAGATGCAGGACCGCTATCCGCAGGTGCGCGTCGACGGCGATCGCATCTTCACCTGCGACGAGGGCATCTGGACCTCGGCCGGCGTCACCGCGGGAATCGACCTTGCGCTGGCGCTGATCGAGGACGACCTGGGCAAGGACGTCGCGCGTTCGGTGGCGCGGCTGATGGTGGTCTACCACCGCCGCGCGGGCGGCCAGATGCAGTTCTCGTCGCTGCTCAAGCTCGATCCGGATTCGGACCGCATCCGCCGCGTGCTGTCGTACGTTCGCGAACATCTGGACGATCCGCTGCCGGTGGAGAAGCTCGCCGAGATCGCGCATTTGAGCGTGCGCCAGTTTGGTCGCGCGTTCTCCCAGGCCACCGGCACGACGCCCGCCAAGGTGGTCGAACGCCTGCGCGTCGAGGCGGCGCGACCGCGCATCCAGGACGGCCGCGAGCCGCTCGAATCGATCGCCCGCTCGGTGGGGTTTTCCGATGCCGACCGGATGCGGCTGAGCTTTCGCCGCGTGTTCGGGCAGACGCCGCAGACGTTGAGGCGCGACGCGCGAATCTGATCCGGCTCCACGCCCGCCCGAGATTGCACATCGAGGCTTGGCACCCTGGGGGTTCGCCGGGCTTGGCACTTCCCATCGACGCAGTCGGCCACGAGGATGTGACTTCGACTACGAACGACTCCAGGAGACGACACGATGGGCGCGAACGAAGAACTGCGGCTGGCGCCGGCAACCCATGTGGTGCACGGCGGGACGCAGGACGTGGCCAAGGATCAATGGCTGCCCTTCGAGTGGGAAGAACCCAGGCTCGGCCGCTGCGTTCACGGTGAAATCGCGATCATCCGTCCAAGCGGCACCTCCGGCACGCTCATGGCCGGATTCTGGCGCACGGGGCCCACGTCGCCCGGAGCATCCAAAGATGGCTCGCACCGTATCGCGTACTCGTCCCCGCTCGGCGACGAGACCGCGTGCGTGCTCGAGGGCTGCGCCACGCTGACGGTGAAGGCCACCGGACAGAAGTTCCGGGTCGCGCCGGGGTCGGTCGTCAGCAGCCCCAAGAATCTGGAAGTGCTGTGGGAGATCGAAGGCCCGTACTTCAAGAAGTATTGGTGCATCTTCAACGGCTCGCAGGCAACGCCGAATCCGCCGAAGGAACTGAAGGTGACCAACGTCAACGACAATCCTTCCGACTGGCAGGAGTACCACTTCAACGAGCCCAAGGAAGGCGCCCTGGTCGCAGGCGAGCTGTACTTCATCCGTGAAGGCGGATCGACCGGGACCATGCTCTCGGGCGTGTGGCGTTCGGGCAAGGGCATCGCCGGGTCCGACGTCGATGCGTCCGGCAAGATGGCGACGCCGTATACGGGCGTGCTCGGCGACGAGACGATCCTGCTGCTCGAAGGCGAGGTGGACGTCGTCGAGACGCGGACGGGCAGGAAGCATTCGTTCCGGGCCGGTGACGTGATCGGGCTGTCCTCGGGCATGCATGTCACGTGGACGTCCAAGGGGCCGTTCTCGAAGAAGCTCTGGGTGATCACGCGCGACCAGGTGCCGTCCTGATACCGGGCGCAGATCGAGTCACGGGGAGACTGGTTTCACCTGCCGGGTGGAGGGTGCTGAAGGCGCCCTCCGCCCGGTCGTGCGCTGGTGGAGATCGGATCGCCACCATCGGCCCGCCGGTTGAACGGAGCACGGCGGTCTCAGAGGCTCACTAGGTACTGCTGTGGACCCATGGCCAGCCTCCGTCGCGCGAAGTCGCCCCACTCATCGTTGATCCTGTCGCTCGACGGCGAAGGCACGCTCGTCGACCAGCTGCTGCGCGCGTTGCGCGCCGAGATCCGGAATTTGTCGGTCGGCTCGCGCATGCCGCCGACGCGCCAGCTGTCCGAGGACCTGGGCGTGTCGCGCAACACGGTCATCGCCGCGTATGCGGAACTGGCCAACGAAGGGCTGATCGAGAGCCGTTTCGGCGGCGGATCGTTCGTCGGCGATCTCGAGCGCACGGCGCGGCCGGACGAGGCGCAGCCGCCGGCGGGGCCCCATGCCAGCCAGCCGGCGCGGCTGTCGGACTTCGCCACGCGGCTGCGTTCGCTCGATACATCGCCGATCCTCGAACGTCCCGAGCTGCAGTACGACTTCCGATACGGCCTGCCGGTCGTCAACGATTTTCCGTTCCACGCCTGGTCCCGGATCGTGGCGCGGCGCGCGACCATCGGATCGATCTCGCTGCTCGGCTATGGCGATGCGGCGGGATACATGCCGTTGCGGATCGAGATCGCCGAGTACCTTCGCCGCGCACGCGGCATCACCTGTTCGCCCGAGCAGATCGTCGTGACCAGCGGATCGCAGCAGGCGCTCGACCTTGCGGCCCGGATCCTGATCAACGCCGGTGACCGCGTGGTGCTCGAGGAGCCGACCTACGAGGGCGCGCGCGAGGTCTTCGCAGCAGCCGGCGCGCGTGTCGTGGCGGTTCCCGTCGACAAGGAGGGCCTGCAGGTCTCCAGGCTTCCGGGCCGATCCTCGCGATGTCGCGCGGTGTACGTGACGCCGTCGCACCAGTTCCCCACCGGAGCGGTGCTGTCCGCCCCGCGCCGGGCGCAGCTGCTCGACTGGGCGCGCACCAACGAGTGCTACGTGCTCGAGGACGACTACGACGGCGAGCTGCGTTACGACGTGCGCAACATCGAGGCGATCAAGGGCGCCGATGCCGACGATCGCGTGATCTACATCGGCACCATGTCCAAGGTGCTGTTTCCCTCGCTGCGACTGGGCTACATGGTCTGTCCGCGGGCACTGGTCGACAGCTTCGTCATCGCCAAGCACGTGTGCGACCGCCAGACACCGGCGCTGCTGCAAGGATCGCTTTCGGACTTCATGACCCAGGGCCTGTTCAGTCGCCATCTGCTGCGCGCCAAACGCCTCTGCGCGCACCGGCGTAGCGCGCTGCTCAACGCGGTCGAGAAGCACCTGGGTTCGCGCGTCACCATCGAAGGCGCAAATGCCGGCATCCACGTGATGATGTGGATCAACGATTACGCCGCGCCGGATGTGCCGAGTCTGATTGCCGCGGCCGCCGCGATCGGCGTGGGCATCTATCCGATCGCGCCGTATTTCATGCATGCGCCAAAGCGCGCGGGACTGCTGCTGGGATATGCATCGATGGACGAGCGGATGATCGAAGACGGCGTCGAACGCCTTTCCAGAGTATTGATCGCGCGATAGGCGCGGGGAACTTGGTTCCATCGCCGAGCACGCGGATTGGCTCTTGCCATCGCCCGAAAACAAAAAATAGGACGAGATGTAAAACGGAGGAATCAGGAATATCCGGATTTGGTTCTATGAGTTTTGGTGCTGTTTGGAACTTCCGGTCGCGGCGATCGAAAGCCAGGATCCATCCACGCTTCCGAATTCCCGGAAGCGCCAAACGGCACAGAACGAAATGTCCATCTATCTCAGCATGCAGCGGGTTCGTTTCTCGAGCTCGGCTGGATACGAGCAGTTCAAGATGGTGTTTGGCGACGTTCAAAACCATCTCAAGAAGCATCCCGGCTTCCTGCATCTGACCTGGTGGGTCCACCCGGACGACCCGACCTGGTTCAACGAAATCAGCATGTGGACCAGCAAGGAAGCGATCAAGAGCTGGCACATGGACACGTACCACAAGCACGCCAAGGAATGGGCGGCGCGTGGCGCGATCATGGAAGACATCATCACCAACTTCGAGTCGACCAGCACCCGGCTGCTTCGGGTGTGTCCGTGCTGCGGCCTGGTCGCCGATCGCGCGTTCGATCTGGCACGCGAGCAGGCCGAGCTTGCCGCGCCGTGCCCGAAGTGCGGGTTCAATTTTCCGACGCTCCCCGAAACCAAGGGCAGCAGCAACGCCGTTTACCAGGACGCCCGCGGCGTGCCGGGCGAGTCGCTTCCGCCGTGATCCATCTCGATCGCCATCGGACGAACGGGAGGGGCCCTCCGGGCTTCTAGCGGCACCGGCGGCGCCTTGTCGGCGCCAGGTCCGGGTTCATCAAAGCAGTCCCTGCGTTTCCCAAGTTGCGGGAGGAGAAGTTATGCACATCAGAAAGTACGATTTCGACTATAGCCGCCGTACCTTCATCGGCAAGGTGGCGGCGGGCGCCGGCGGCGGTGTGCTCGCGTCGCTCGCGAGCACCGTCGCCCAGTCGGGCGAGGTCACCAAGGCCTATCCCGATGAGCTGCTGTCCATCGAGATGTACACCAAGGGCAAGATCAAGCCGGGCGACATCGTCAACGCCAACAACGTGGACGTGGTCAAGGAGCTGCTCGATCCCATCTGCTACAAGCAGATCAAGGAAATGGGCCGCCGGATCAAGATCCGCGAGGCCCCGCGCGACGTCACCACGATGTTCAATCGCAAGTATCTCGAACTGACGCTCAAGAACAACGGGCGCGCGAAGTTCGACGACACCGGCAATCTGTGGATGGACGGCGAGTCCGGCAAGCACTGGGAAGGCGGTATGCCGTTCCTGGATGCCAAGACCGGTCAGGAGGCGTGCAGCAACATCAGCAACAGCTGGGGGCGTCACGACTACTCGCAGTACCCGATCCCGTGCTGGTCGATCAATCCCGACGGAACGCTCGGCTACAAGCAGAACCTCATCTGGTTCGAACTCCAGACCACCGGCCGCAACGACGGCGTCATCTTCAAGGGCTTCAAGGACAAGCTGCGCCTGAACACGGCGCTGTTCACCGGCCCCAACGACGTCAAGGGCAGTTCCTTCCTGAGCGTGTGGTACTACGACCAGCGCAAGTTCCCGGACCTCTACGGCTACTTCCCGGCGTTCAAGCGCGTGCGCCAGTTCCCGACCAATCAGCGTTTCGAACCGCTGGTTCCCGGAATGGCGCTGCACCTGACCGATGCCTGGGGCGCAGGCGATCCCATGCTCACCTGGGGCAATTTCAAGATCGTCGAGCGCAAGCCGATGCTCGGACCCCAGGGCGGCAACTGGATGGGCGGCTACACCGACGACTGGTCGGCACCTTTTCACGGCGGGCCCAGGGGCGAGACGTTCTTCGAAAAGACGTTCGAACTGATGCCCGAGGCCATCGTGTGGGATGCGGATCCGACCGGTTATGCGCGTGCTCCAGTCGGCCGGCGCCGCACCTGGTCGGACGCGCGCAACGGAACCATGGCCACCCAGGTGACGTATGACCGTCGCGGCCAGCTCTACAAGCAGATCGAGTTCGGCACGGGCCAGATGAAGAACGATCGGGCCGTGATCAAGGATGCGGCCGGAAACCCGGACTGGTCGTGGCACTGCGCGCAGTTCCACGACATCCAGGTCAACCGCATCACGCTGATCCGCCACTACCGCGAGATGGACGGCTACAAGTCCCTGTTCATCGACGATGGGTCGGCGTACGACAAGTACATGACCACGTCCGCCGTCGCAAGGCTCGGCAAGTAGCGGATCGAGGTCGATCGGCAGACGTCTTTCGGCCAGGGCCTGACCGGGCCCTGGCCGGAGACGTGCAGCTTCCCCTGTTCCTGAAAACGTCGATGAACCGTCATCTGGAATCCTCGCTGTGCTCGCGCTGCAGGGTGCAGCTGCTGTCGTCGCGCGATGCGGCCACGCTCGAGGTCCCTGACGTCGCGTCGGCGGCCAGGCTGACGCGTTCGGAGCGGGCCGTGTTCCAGCTGCTGTGCACGGGGCTGGCGAACAAGCAGATCGCCGAGCGGCTGGGGATCTCCGAGAACACGGTGCGTTATCACCTCAAGCAGGTGTACGCGAAGCTCGGTGTCCGCTCCCGTTCGCACGCGGTGGCGCGGGTCGGCGGCTCGACGCCCGAAGTCGCCGCGTCGGCATGACCTCGTCGGACAGGCATCGCGGCCGGCGGGACGGTCTCGGCGCGCTCGATTTCCTCCTCGTGCGAAATGCGCACGACTTGGCTGGCGGCCGTCGTACCGCCAGCTCCTTCTTTCTCTCGGTGGGCGCCAGCGCCCGGTAGCCCGGGCGTATCCCGCCATGAGCGACCTCTCGCACGATGTGGCGGATCGTTCGCGAGACGGCGGTGAGGGATCCGGCTGGAATGGCCTATACCGGGAATGGGCGAGCGGCCTGCACGCCATGGTGGAGGCCTGGGCGCTGCAGCGCGGCGTCGATCTGGTGGTGTTCAGCGCGCCGGAAACGGACCGCGGATTGCAGTCGGGGAACACGCGACCCGGCCAGGCGGCGTCCGCGCGACCTACGGGCTTCTACGGGCCTCGGTCCGGACCCGCACCACCGCGTCCTGGGCATCGCGACGGTTGTCCGTCATGACCTGCGTGACGTACGAATCGGCGAACGCCTCTCCGAACCCTTCCTGTTCGATGTAGACGCGCATCGGTTCGAGCAGCGGCGCGCAGAGCCCTTCGATCGTGTCGACGATGTCGGGAGGATTGCGCGAACCGTCGTCGAGGCTCGTGGCATTGGCCACCATGCACGCCCTGTGCATGTCCCGCATCGGCTGGACCGATTCCGTCGCTTCCTGGTTCCACTCCGGCGTTACGGCGCATCCGCCGATGGCCGTGCTCGAGATGGCCAGGATTGCCTTCAAGGCTTTCATGCCGATTTCGCGATCTGCTGAAAAAGGGGGATGCGCCAGCTTAGCCGGGGAACCGGCGTCGATGCGCCGCCCGGGTTCTGGCACCAGCAAATAGTCATCCACTGGTGCTTATGTGCCGAGCAGGTCGCTCCAATACTCGGCGGGCGTTCCCGTTCCATGCACGTTTCCCACCTGGAGGCAGCATGACCAAGGCCTGCAAGAACTACATCGACGGCCGCTTCGTCGACGCCGATGGCAAGGACGTCATCGAGGTGCTCAATCCCGCCAACGCACAAGTCGTCGGTGTCGCGCCCGACAGCGGCGCGGCCGACGTGGAGGCGGCGGTGGCCGCCGCCAAGCGTGCGCAACCCGCGTGGGAAAAGCTGCCGCCGATCGCGAGGGCAACCCTGCTGCGACAGATTTCCGCGCGCATCCGCGCCAACGTCGATCGCCTCGCCAGGCGCATCACGCTGGAGCAGGGCAAGGTGCTGAGCCTCGCGCAGCTCGAGGTGGCATTCACCGCCGACTACATCGACTACATGGCGGAGTGGGCGCGGCGCATCGAAGGCGAGATCGTCTCGAGCGACCGGCCGGGCGAGTCGGTGTTCCTGTTCCGCCAACCGATCGGCGTGACGGCCGGCATCCTGCCGTGGAACTTTCCGTTCTTCCTGATCGCACGCAAGGTTGCACCGGCGCTGGTGACCGGCAACACGATCGTCATCAAGTCGAGCGAGGAGACGCCGCTCAACGCGATCGACTTCGCCGACCTGCTGGCCGACACCGAGATCCCGCCCGGCGTCATCAACATCCTCAGCGGCCGCGGCGCGAGCACGGGGCACGCGCTGTCGGCGCACAAGGACGTCGACCTGGTGAGTTTCACCGGAAGCGTGCGGACGGGCATCAACATCATGGAAGCGGCGTCGAAGAACCTGACCCGCGTGAATCTCGAGCTCGGCGGCAAGGCGCCGGCGATCGTGCTGGCCGATGCCGACCTGGAACTCGCCGCCAAGGCGATCTACGACTCGCGCGTGCTGAACACCGGGCAGCTCTGCAACTGCGCCGAGCGCATCTACGTCGAAAAGAGCGTGGTCGAAAAATTTTCCGCGCTGGTCACCGCGCACATGAAGGCGACGACCTATGGCGATCCGATGGCCGACGCTTCGGTCTCGATGGGACCGCTGATCAACGAAGCGGGCCTGAAGAAGGTGTCGGCTCTGGTGGACAAGGCCAAGGCGTCCGGCGCGCAGGTGCTTACCGGCGGCAGGGTCGCCGATCGGGGAAAAGGGCACCACTACGAGCCCACGGTGCTGGTCGGCTGCAGGTCCGGGATGGACATCATGAGCCAGGAGATCTTCGGCCCGGTGCTGCCGATCCAGGCCATCGACGGGATCGACGAAGGCATCGCGCTGGCCAACGACTCGGAATACGGGCTGACCTCGTCGATCTTCACGCGCAACATCAACTCCGCCCTGCAGGCGAGCCGCGAGCTGCGCTTCGGCGAGACCTACGTGAACCGCGAGCACTTCGAGGCGATGCAGGGCTTCCACGCGGGGCGCCGCAAGTCGGGCATCGGCGGTACGGACGGCAAGCATGGCCTCTACGCCTACATGGAGACGCACATCGTCTACATGCAGGGATGACCGCATGAAACCCGAAGGCAAGGTCGCGATCGTGACCGGCGCCGCGTCCGGCCTCGGTCTGGAGACGGCCCGCACGCTGGCGCGAGCGGGCGCGCGGGTCGTGGCGCTCGACCGCGATGCCGCGCGACTCGAGCAGCTCGAATCCGGGATCGGCGCGCAGGTCCTGACGCGCACGGTGGACGTGGCCGACGAAGCCAGCGTGGAGGCCGCCATCGAGGCCGCGGTGCGGGCGTTCGGCGCGGTGCACATCGCGGTGAACTGCGCCGGCGTGGTGGACGCCGCCAAGACGGTGTCGCGCGGAACGCCGTTTCCGCTCGCGACCTGGAACAAGGTCATCTCGATCAACCTGACGGGGACGTTCAACGTCATCCGCCTGGCCGCGTTGCGCATGAGCACGAACGAGCCCGACCCGGAGACCGGCGAACGCGGCGTGATCGTCAATACGGCGTCCTGCGCGGCCAGCCAGGGCCAGGTCGGCCAGGCCGCGTACAGCGCGAGCAAGGCCGGCGTGATCGGCCTGACCCTGCCGGCGGCGCGCGACCTCGCGCCGCTGGCGATCCGCGTGGTGTCGATCGCGCCCGGCGTGTTCGCCACGCCGATGATCGCGGGCATGCCGGCGAACGTGCAGGCGTCCTTGTTCGAACGCACGCTGCTGTATCCGGCGCGACCGGGAGATGCATCCGAGTTCGGCGCGCTGGTGCGTCACATCGTCGAGAACCCTTATCTCAACGCGACGACGATCGATCTCGACGGCGGCGCGCGCATGCCGGCGCGGTAGCGGGACCGTTCATTTCAATATCTTCGCGACGCGCGCGATCGCCTCGCGGTTCTCGTCCGGCGACAGGCCCGTGTAGCCGACCACCAGCGCGCGTTCGGCGAAATCCTCGCGCGGCCGCACCTCGAACGCGGCGGCCGCTGGCAGGCCGTAGAGCCCGACGTCCACGGTCGCGGCGCGGCGCTGCACTTCGCGCACGTCGGGCAGGCCGTCGGGCAGCCGCCACATGATGTGCATCCCGCTCTCGGTGCCCGAGAGCCGGCTGTCGGGGAAGTGCTCGCCGATCGCCTCGACCAGCGCGTTGCGCGCGGCCAGGTACATCTGGCGGATGCGGCGCAGGTGGCGCAGGAATTCGCCCTGCGCGATGAAGTCGGCGACCACCGCCTGCTCCAGCCATTGCGCGCCGTTGTCGAGCAGGGCCTTGGCGTTGCGCGCCGGTTCCACCAGGCTCGGCGGCAGCACCGCGTAGCCCAGGCGCATGCCGGGACCGATGGATTTGGAGAACGTGCCGAGATAGATCACGCGGTTCCCGCGGTCGAGTCCGGCGAGCGCGGTCAGTGGCGGACCGTCGTAGCGAAAGTCGCTGTCGTAGTCGTCCTCGACGATGTACGTGCCGGTGCGGTACGCCCAATCGAGCAGCTGCTGGCGCCGCTCGAGCGTCATCGTGTAGCCGGTGGGAAACTGGTGCGACGGCGTCACGTAGAGCAGGGCACCCTGGAAGGCTTCGAGCTGCGAGACGTCCAGCCCCTGCTCGTCGACGTCCACGCCGAACAGGCGCGCGCCGTAGCTCGAGAACAGGTAGGCCGCGCCCTGGTAACAGGGGTTCTCGATCGCGACCTGCTGCGGCGAGCGGCGCCCGATCAGGATGCGCGCGAGCAGGTTGAGCGCGCCCTGGATTCCGGAGGTGACCAGGATCTGGTCGGGTGAAGCCTCGATGCCGCGTGTCGCGCCCAGGTGCGCCGCGATGGCGTAGCGAAGCTTGAGCAGGCCGCGCGGATCGCCGTACTGGGTCTGCGGTCCCCCGGCGCGGGCGAGGTGGCGCGCGCCGCAGCGTCGCCAGAACGTCGTCGGAAAGCTGCTGGTGTGCGGACGTCCGACCGACAGATCCAGCGCTGGCCGCGCACCGGGATCGCGCCACAACTCCGGTGCACGCGCGGTGAAGGCCGGCGATCGGGCGAGCTGGATCGGGTCGCTGATCAGGCCCTCGGCCGCTCCGGAGGTCCCGACCAGGACGCCGGCGTCGGGCAGCGTGTCGCCGACGAACATGCCGGCCTTTTCCCGCGCCGCGACGTAGCCCTCGAGCCGCAGCCGGTCGAACGCCAGCGTTACGGTGTTGCGCGCGATGCCCAACTGCTCGGAGACCTCCCGGCTCGACGGCAGCCGCTGTCCGGGCTTGAGCGTGCCCGACAGGATCAGGCGCCGCATCTCCTCGTAGAGCTGGACCTGCAAGGAGCGGTCGTCCTTGCGGTCGAATCGGATCAGGAGTTCCATTCGCCCGGTCTGCGTCGTGTCGCCGTCAGGCCTGCACCTTAGGCGACGCGGCCTGCATTGGAGACAGAGGGCGCGTCAGTACACCGGGGTCTCGCGATAGGTGCCCCAGATCTTCTTCAGCGTCTCGACGATGTCGCCCATCGTCGCACCGGCGCGGACCAGTTCGATGGTGATCGGCATGATGTTCTGCTGGTCGTCCTTGGCCACTTCGACCAGCTTCTCGAGCAGCTGCGCGAACTTCACCGGATCGCGCTCGGCCCGGACCCGGCGCGTGCGCGCGATCTGGCGGTCGGCGGTGGACTGGTCGTACGGATGGACGTGGATGTCCGGGTCGCTGCCTTCCTCGAGGAAGCAGTTGACGCCGATGACCGGCTTTTCGCCGGACTGCTTGCGCAGCACCGTCTCGTAGGCGAAGTCCGCGAGATGGCGCTGGAACCAGCCGTCCTCGATCAGCTTGATGGTGCCGCCGCGCGCGTCGACGTCCGCGAGGATCTCGAAGATCTTCTTCTCGTACTCGTTGGTCATCGCCTCGACGTAGTAGCTGCCGCCGAGCGGATCGATGACCTGCGTGATGTTGGTCTCCTCGGCGATCACCTGCTGCGTGCGCAGCGACATCTTCATCGCCTCCTCGGTCGGGATCGAGAAGGCCTCGTCGTAGCCGTTGGTGTGCAGCGACTGGCATCCGGCCAGCGTCGCGGCCATCGCCTGCAGTGCGGTGCGCACGACGTTGACCTGGTACTGGGGCTTGGTCAGCGACGCCGCCGCGGTCTGGCAGTGGAAGCGCAGCCGCATCGAGTCGGGATTCTTCGCGCCGAACCGCTCCTTCATGATCTTGGCGTAGCAGCGGCGCACGGCCCGGAGCTTGGCGATCTCCTCGAAGAAGTCGGAGCCGCACACGAAAAAGAACGACAGGCGCGACGCGAACTCGTCCACGTGCATGCCGGTCTTGGTGACCTCCTCGACGTAGACGATCAGGTTGGCCAGCGTGAACGCCACCTCGTGGATCGGCGAGCCGCCGGCCTCGGAGATGTGGTAGCCCGAGATGTTGATCGGGTTGTAGCGCTTCATGTGCTGCGCGCAGTAGGTGATGCAGTCGCGGCAGATGCGCACCGAGGGCGCGATCGGGAAGATGTATTCCTTCTGCGCCATGTACTCCTTGAGGATGTCGGCCTGGATCGTGCCCGACAGCTTGTGCAGGTCGTAGCCGCGCTTCTGTGCCAGCACGATGTACATCGCCAGCAGGATCCAGGCGGATGGATTGATCGTCAGCGAGACCGAGTTCTTCTCCAGGTCGATGCCGTCGAACAGCGCCTCCATGTCCGCCAGCGTGTCCACCGCCACGCCCTCGCGTCCGACCTCGCCTTCGCTCATCGGATGGTCGGAGTCGTAGCCCATCAACGTGGGCATGTCGAAGTCGGTCGACAGGCCGGTCTGGCCCTGCGCGATCAGGTACTGGAAGCGCTGGTTGGTGTCCTCGCCGGTGCCGAAGCCGGCGATCTGGCGCATCGTCCAGTTCCGCGAGCGGTACATCGTCGGATAGGGACCGCGCGTGAACGGATAGCGCCCCGGCAGGCCGATGTCGCTGATCGGCGTGTCGGCGATGTCGGCCGCGGTGTACGTGCGCTTGACCGGAAAATCCCCGGCGGTGAAGAACGCCTCCTTGCGCTCCTCCTGCTTCCTGATGAACGCGGCGACCTCGTTGGCCTCCCAGTCCTTGACCTCCTGGCGCAACGCGCCGAGGTCATCTGACGAGCCGGTGGGAAAATCGGTGGGCTTGTTCATGCGCAGTCCTCAGGATGAAGCGGCGGCCGACGCGAGCAACTCGTTGGCCAGTGCGTACGGATCGCCTTGCCGGCGCGAAAGCCGCTCGGCGAGCGCGGGCACGGCGGACGCCGATGCCTTGGTGAAGCGTTCCACGAGCAGGTGCTCGGCGGTCTTCTGCAGGCGGAAGGTCGCGATGGCTCGACGCCGTGCGTCGCCCCTGGACGAGCGCGCGACCTCCCGGTGCAGCTCGATCTTCTCGACGAGTTCGTCCAGGCCTTCGCCGGAGAGCGAACTCACGCCGACGACCGGCGTCTGCCATCCGGTGCCGGCGCTGGTCATCGCGCCGAACGTCAGCATCTTCTTCAGGTCGACCATCGTGCGATTGGCGTCGCTGCGGTCGAACTTGGAGACCACGTGGATGTCGGCGATCTCGAGCATGCCGGCCTTGATCGCCTGGATGTCGTCGCCCAGTCCCGGCGCCGAGACGACCACGGTCGTGTGCGAGGCCTTGGCGATCTCGACCTCGTCCTGACCGACGCCGACGGTCTCGATGATGATCGTGTCGAAGCCGCCGATGTCGAGGATGTCGACGACGTCGAGCGTGGCGCGCGCCATGCCGCCGACCGCGCCGCGCGTGGCCATGCTGCGGATGTAGACGCCGGGGTCCAGCACCAGCTCCGACATGCGCACGCGATCGCCCAGGATCGCGCCGCCGCTGTACGGACTCGAGGGATCGACCGCCACGATGCCGACCTTCTGCCCCTTGGTGCGCAGGCGCGCGGTCAGCGTGCCGACCAGCGTCGACTTGCCGCTGCCCGGAACGCCGGTCAGGCCGATGACGTGCGCGCGCCCGGCACGCTGGTAGATCGTGGACAGCGTCGATCGGATCTCCTCGACGTTGCCCTCGGCGCGCGTGATCAGGCGGCCGATCGCCGCCATCTCGCCGCACTGCGCGCGCTCGAGCAGCTCGGTCGAAGGGACATACCGCGTTTTCATGCGCCGCCCGACTTCGAGATCTGCTCGTGCATGTCGCGGAACACCTGGCGATCGTCGATGACGCGCCGCGCCTTGAAGTCGGTGCGCGGGATGCTGCCCTTGGCCACGATCTCGGCCCTGGTGCGCAACGCCAGCAGCTTCTGGATGCGTCGCCCCATCTCGACCTTGAACTGCTCGACGTCGCCGTTGGGCAGCGTCGCCTCGTCGACCTCGACGCGCAGCAGCAGCTCGTCCATCGTCGCGTCGCGCGTGATGATGATGCGGTGCTCGCCGCCATAGCCGGGCAGCGCGTTGAGCGCCGCATCGATCTCGCTCGGATACACGTTCTCGCCGCGGATCGTGAACATGTCGTCGATGCGGCCGAACACGCCGTCGGGCAGCCACGGGTAGGTGCGTCCGCAGGGCGTCGGGTCGTTCGTCCAGCGCGTCAGGTCGCCGGAGACCAGGCGGATCATCGGCTGCGAGGTGCGTTCCAGGTGCGTGTACACCGGCGTGCCGCGCTGGCCGTAGGGCGTGCGTCGCATCGTCTTGGGATCGCAGACCTCGGTGTAGACGATGTCCTGCCAGCACAGCATGCCGGGCGTCTGCGCCGTGCTCGCCAGGTTCATCCACGGCGTCATCTCGGCCATTGATCCGGCGTCGAGCACCTTGGCGCCGTACAGCGCCTCGATGCGGTCTCGCACCGCCGGGATCGAGGCGCCCGGTTCGCCGGAGAAGAACAGGAACTTCAGCGCGAACGAACGCGGGTCGATGCCGTCCTCGGCGGCGGCCTGTGCCAGGTGCAGCGCGTAGGTCGGCGTGCCGTAGAACGCGGTGGGCTTCAACGACTCCAGCCACTGCGCGCAGCGCGCCGTCATGCCGGGCGCACCGGCGCCGAACGGGAAGGCCTTCGCGCCCAGTCGCTCGGCGCCGGCCAGCGCACCCCAGCCGCCGAGGTAGAGACTCAGGATCGCCGCGACGCAGATCATGTCGCCCGGCCGCATGCCCATGCCCCACATCACGCGCGCGTGGGCGTTGGCCATCGCGGTCCAGTCGCTGCGACCGATCGCGAAGGCGGTGGGACGTCCGGTCGTGCCGCTGGTGCCGTGAACGTGGAAGACGTCGGCGTCGGGTATGCACAGGTAGTCGCCGAAGGGCGGTGCGAGCGTCTGCGAGGCGCGCAGGTCCTTCTTGGTGACGACCGGCACCTTGTCCTCGAAATCCTCGAGCGAGCGCAGGTGCTCGGGATGAAAGCCGGCCTGGTCCCAGTGACGGCGATAGAACGGCGAATTCTCGTATGCGTAACGGCACACGAGCTGCAGGCGTTCGAGGATCGCTTTTTCGCGATCGGCGGCCGGCATCGTCTCGCGCTTTGGAAACCAGTAGCGGCTGTCCTTCGGCGGGAGATAGCCGGGATCGTAGGCTGGCGGATAGGACCAGGATTCCATGTCGTGCCTCCTCGTCAGCGCGCGCCGCGCTCGGTGACCAGTCGCTTGAGCGTGGCGACGATCTTGTCGGGCGTGGTGTCCTGCAGCAGCACTTCGGCGACGCCCATCTTCTTGAGTTCGACCACGTCCTCATCGGGCATCACGCCGCCGGCGATGACGATCATGTCCCGCGCGCCGTGCTCCTCGAGCAGCGCGAAGATCTTCGGAAAGACGGTGAGCTGCACGCCCGAGAGCAGGCTCACGCCGAGGACGTCGACGTCCTCCTGCACCGCGGCCGTGACGACTTCTGCAGGCGTTCGATGAAGACCCGAATAGATCACGTCCATGCCCGCGTCGCGCAGCGTGCGCGCGACGACTTTCACGCCGCGGTCATGACCGTCGAGACCCACCTTTGCCAGGAGTACGCGGATCGGTTCCATGCTTGCTCACTCGAGTGGACACCTGGAGATTCTTGGTCACGGTGCCGGTGCGACGTAAGCACCAGTTGTTCGATATTTCGTGGGGCCAGCGGAGTCTACGCGTCGGCTCCATGCCGGAGATTCGTCTCCGGTCTGGTCGCGACCGCCGCGTCTGGATTGGCGCCTCTCGGCCCGGTGTGGTCGCTCCGGGTTCCTGACAGCGATCGCGGTCGGACCGGTCGCTCCGCCGAGAGGCGCCAATCCAGACGCGCCTTTGCAATTCTGGATTCGCGTCCGGCCCCGATACCACGAGCTGTTTGGCGAAGCCAAAAAAAACGGCCCCGATCCGCGGACCGGGGCCGGAGCGCGTTGTTGGTTACTTGGGGCTTTCGGCGTCGGTGATCACCCAGTATTTCTTGAGGAACGGCGTCTTGATGTCCCACAACACGTCGAGGTTCTTCGGGTGCCCGACGATGTCGCCCGCCTTGATGTGGTACTGCTCGCCGGTCGGCACCACGGTGAGCGTGGCGGCGCCTTCGAGCAGCAGGAAGGTCTCATCACCCAGCGGCGAGGAGTACTTCACCTGGCAGCCGCCGTCCGGGCGCTTGACCGGGCTGGTGACGCCGGTGCGCCACAGGCCGGCCATCAGCGTTCCGGTCGCGCCCTTGTCGCGCAGCACCAGGATCTCGCCTTCCTTCGAAGGTCCGTATTTCGGTTCGTTCCATTCGAACGGCACCCAGCCGTCCACCGCATCGTTGGACGAGCGGATGATCATGTCGTCGAACGTGTGCGGGTTCGCGTTCGGGCTATCCCAGATCACCCACATCTTCTTCAGGAACGGTCCCTTGATCTCCCAGGTGACGTCGAGATGCTTGGGGTGGCTGATCATGCTGCCGGCCTGCACGTGGTGCTTCTTGCCGGTCTTGGTGATCGTGATCTCGACGCTGCCTTCGAGGATGAACATCGTCTCGTCGCCCAGCGGCGCCGAGTAGACCACCGTGCAGGAGCCGTCGGGACGACAGCCCGCGGCCTGCGCCACGGTGCGCCACGTGCCCGACGCGAGCGTGCCGCTCGAGCCTTCGGGCCGCATCACCACGACTTCGCCTTTTTCCTGGTGGCCGTGGATCGGGTCGTCCCACGCAAACGTCGTCCACGCCGGCGGGTTGTCGTTCCGGTTGCCCACCGTGAGTTTCATGCTCTTGGCGATCGGCAACTTCTCATTGAGTGTCATGAGGCTTCTCCGTCACGTTGTCGCTGATTGAAAGGGACGACCCGGCCGAGTGTGGGCCAGGGGTAGGGACCGGGTAAGGTCCAAGTTGCGCCGTGCCGCAGGAACCAAACCGGGGGTCACGACGCTCTCCAGCGCCGCTCGGCCTCGTCCCACGCGGTCAGTGCCTGGAGGTCGGGGACCACGGCCAGCCCCGAGCGCGCGTCCGACGACACCGCCTCGGGGGTCACCAGCACATCGAGCAGCGCCGGGCGGCCGGCCTTCACCACGTCGATCGCACGCGCGAGGGCCGCGGGCAGATCCTCGGCGCAAACGACGCGCTCGCCGTGCAGGCCGAACGCGCGGGCCATCGCCGCGTGATCGGAGAACTGCAGGCGCGTGCCGACGACCTTGCCGTGGTTCTCCTGCTGGTCGCGCACCTCGATCGCCCAGCTGCCGTTGTTCGCGATCACGATCAGCACCGGTGCGCTGTGGCGCGCTGCGGTGTCGATCTCCATCGCGTTGAAGCCGAACGAGCCGTCGCCGGTGGCGACCACGACCAGGCGGCCGGGCAGCGCCAGGCTCGCGGCGATGCCGAACGGCGTGCCGATCCCGATGCAGCCGAGCGAGCCCGGATCCAGGTACGTCGCGGCCGGCAGCGCCACGCGCGCAAAGCTCAGGAAATCGCCGCCGTCGGCGACGATCACCGCGTCGGACGGCAGCGCCTCGCGCAGCGTTGCGAGCAGGCGGTTGGGATGCATCAGCCCGTCGCTTCCCGCCGGCGCAGACTTCATCGCGGCGAACAGCTTGTCGGCGCGTTCGAGGTGACGCGCGCGCGTCGAGCGGGCCCACTCCGCGTCCGCCGCGCCGTTGCGGCCTTCGGTCGCCGCCAGCAGCGCGTCCAGCGCCACCGACGGGGTCGCGAAGATCTCGGCGGCGCCGCGACGGTTGTCGCGCAGTTCCCCGGCGCAATCGGCGATGCGTAGGAAGCTGGCCTCGCCGAACACCGCCGGCGAGCCGTACGCGAGCTGGAAGTCGAGTCGGCGTCCGACCGTCACGATCAGGTCGGCTTGCGTCATCACCGATCCGCGCATGGCGGCCACGACGCTGCGGTGGCTGTCGGGCAGCAGGCCGCGACTCTCGCCGGTATCCAGGTACAGCGCATCGAGCCGCTCGAGCAGCGCCACCAGCGCAGCGCCGGCGCCGCGTGCGCCGCGGCCCGAGATGAAGAGCGGACGTCTGGCCGCGAGCAGCAGCTCGGATGCGCGACGCACCGCCTCGGGGTCCGGGTGGATCCGATCGCGCGGACGACCGCGCATCTGCTCGGGCAGTTCGAGCCGGGACGGGAATTCGTCGCGCTGCGTGTCGACCGGGAAGTCCAGGTACACCGGGCCCGGTTCGCCGCCCTGGCCGAACGCGCGCGACACCGCCTCGTCCAGCTCCTGCAACACCAGCGACGGCTCGCGCACGGTGCGGGCGTAGCGCGTCAGCGATCGCACCAGATCGGTATGCACCATGTCCTGCAGCGCGCCGCGGTTCTCCTGCGGACGCGGCGGCGTGCCGGAGAGGATCAGCACGGGCGCCTTGGCGATGTGCGCGTTGGCGATGCCGGTCATCGCGTTGGTCACCCCCGGTCCGGCGGTGACCATCGCCACGCCCAGGCCGCCCGTCATCTCGCTGTGCGCGTGCGCCATGTAGACGGCGGCGCGTTCGTCGCGGACGTCGATGATGCGGATGCCCTCGGCGTCCAGGCGCATCCACATCGGCATGATGTGGCCGCCGCAGAGGGCGAAGACGCGATCGATCCCGCGCGCCTTTAGGAATCGCGCAACGAGCGCGGCGGCGGATCGTTCCGGTGCGGCAATGGGCAGGGCCATCTCGAACCTCCAGGCCCGAATCAGACCCGACTGCCGCCGCAGGCGCTAGGGCCTGTCCACGAATATCGGATGGTGCCAGGCCGGCGCGGGCCTACCGCATGATGAAGGGGTTCGCCGGAACGTTGTCGGCGTACGAGATCCACACGCTCTTGGTCTCGAGGAACTCGCCGATCGACGCGAGCCCGCTTTCGCGGCCGATGCCGGAATGCTTCATGCCACCGAACGGCATCATGTAGCTGACCGCGCGATAGGTGTTCACCCAGACCGTTCCGGCGCGCAGCGCCGAGGACATGCGCATCGCGCGGCCGATGTCGCGCGTCCACACGCCGGCGGCCAGGCCGTAGATCGTGTCGTTGCCGATGCGGACGGCGTCGGCCTCGTCGTCGAACCCGATGATCGAGAGCACCGGTCCGAACACCTCCTCGCGCGCGATGCGCATCCCGGGCGTCACGTCGGTGAAGATCGTGGGCTCGACGAACTGACCGCCCGGCATGTCGAGCGCCGGCTTGCCGCCGAGGATGCAGCGCGCGCCCTCGGCCTTGGCGATGTCGATGTAGTCGAGCACTTTCCGGTATTGCGGTGGCGTGGTCACCGGACCGATGTGGGTGTCCGGCGACATCGGATTGCCCTGCTTGGCCGAGGCGCCGAGCGCGGCGACCTTCTGGGTGAATTCCTCGCGGATCGAGTTCTGCACCAGCAGTCGCGAGCCGGCGATGCAGGTCTGGCCGGTGGCCGCGAAGATTCCGGAGATCGCGCCGGAGGCGGCCTTGTCGAGGTCGCAGTCGTCGAACACGATGTTGGGCGACTTGCCGCCGAGCTCGAGCGAGACCCGCTTCATCGTTCTGGCGGCCTGCGCGTAGATGCGCGCGCCGGTGGTGTCCGATCCGGTGAACGTGATCTTGGCGACGTCCGGGTGATCGATCAGCGCCGATCCGATCTCCGGACCCAGCCCGGTCACGACGTTGAAGACGCCGTCCGGGAAGCCGGCCTCCTGGGTCAGCGCCGCGAGTTCCAGCGTCGACACCGACGCGAACTCCGAGGGCTTGACCACCACCGCGCAACCGGCGGCGATCGCCGCGGCGCATTTCCAGGCAACGAACAGCAGCGGCGAATTCCACGCGGTCAGCGCGGCCACCACGCCCACCGGCTCATGGCGCGTGAACGCCATCATTTCGGGCTTGTCGATCGGCATCACCGCGCCTTCGACCTTGTCGGCCAGGCCGCCGAAGTAGCGCCACCACTCGGGGTGGTAGCGGACCTGCGCACTGGTCTCTGCCAGCAGCTTGCCGTTGTCGCGCGTCTCGATCAGCGCCAGGCGTTCGGCGTTCTGCTCCACCAGGTCGGCGAACTTCTGCATCATCCGGCCGCGCTGCGTGGCGGTCATGCTCGCGAACGCTCCGCTGCGCATCGCGCGCCGGGCCGCCGCGACGGCAGCGTCCGCATCCGACGCGCTTCCTCGGGAGATCCGCGCCCAGGCCTGCCCGCTGTAGGGGTCGACGCTGTCCATCCACTGGCCTTCGATCGGGTCGACGTAGCGTCCGTCGATGAAGTGGCCATAGCTCTTCACGCCATTCTCCTTGCCTGTGTCCGCGATACGCTCGGCAATGTGCCGAAAAGTGTAGAGGCACTGTTGCACCGAACGGCATGGGGCGAGCCCCGATGGAGCGCGTCCTCGCGCCGATGCCAGAGTCCCGGATCATTCACCGCAACAATTTCCGTTCCCCGTGATCGCCCCCATGCAGACGGTGCTCGCCGGCAAGCGCGTCCTGGACCTGACGCAGAACGTGGCCGGACCCTATTGCACGCAGATCCTCGGCGATCTGGGCGCCGAGGTGATCAAGATCGAGCGGCCGCTCACCGGCGACGACGCGCGCGCCTGGACGCCACCCGAGTGGAGCGGGCAGTCGCCGACGTTTCTCGCGCTCAACCGCAACAAGCGCAGCCTGTGCGTGAACCTCGACGACCCGGAAGGACAGCAGGTCGTCGCGCAGCTGGCGCGGTCCTGCGACGTCGTCGTGCATTCGATGAAGCCGGGCAGCGCCGAGTCGCGCGCGCTGGGTTACGAGGACCTGCGCCAGGGCCACGGGCGGCTCGTGTATTGCGCGATCAGCGCGTTCGGCCAGGTCGGTCCATTGCGCGGCCTGCCGGGCTACGACCCGTTGATGCAGGCCTTCACCGGGATCATGAGCGTGACCGGAAACGAGGGCGATGCGCCGGCGCGCGTGTCGGTGTCGCTGATCGACATGGGCACCGGCATGTGGGCGGCGATGGGCATCCTGGCGGCGATGCTTGAGGTCGAGCGCAGCGGCAAGGGTGCGAACGTGACCACCAGCCTGCTCGAGACCGGCGTGGCGTGGATGACGATCTTCGTCGCCAACTTCCAGGCCTCCGGCAGGCTGCCGATGCGCCTGGGTTCGGGCATGACGATGATGACGCCGTACGAAGCGTTTCCGGCCGCCGACGGCCACGTGTTCATCGCCGCCGGCAACGATCGCCTGTTCGGCCAGGTCTGCCGCGGCCTCGGGCTCGACGCGCTCGCCGACGATCCGCGCTTTGCAACCAATCCGGCACGCGTGCTCAACCGCCAGGAACTGCGTATCGCGCTCGAGTCCGCGACGACCCGGCTGCCCGCCGCCGAGATCGTGCGTCGCCTGCAGGCGCTCGGTGCGCCGTGCAGCGAGATGCACGACGTGGCGCAGATGCTCGACCACGAGCAGGTCGCGGCGGTGGGCATCGTGCAGAAGCTGCCGATCGAGGCCGGCGACGATCATCGCGTGCTCGGGCTGCCGTTCTCGCTGGACGGATCCCGGAGTTCGGATCACACCGCGCCGCCTGCGCTGGGCAGCGCGACCGACGATCTTCTCGCCGAAGCGGGCTATTCCCGTGCGACCATCGACCACCTGCGCCGGCGCGGCGCCATCGGTTGAGCCATGAACTTCGAATACTCCAGCACCAACCTCGAGATCCGCGGCGCGGTGGCCGACCTGTGCAGCAAGTTCGGCAACGAATACTGGCAGCGCTGCGAGGCCGAGGAGCGGTATGCCGAGGAGTTCGTCCAGGCGATGACCGACGCCGGCTGGCTCGGCGCGCTGATCCCCGAGGAGTACGGCGGATCGGGCCTTTCCCTGCTCGATGCGTGCGCGATCCTCGAGGAGGTCAACCGCTCCGGCGGCAACGGCGCGTCCTGCCATGCGCAGATGTACACGATGGCCGCGATCCTCAACCACGGAAGCCAGACGCAGAAGAAAAGGATCCTGCCGCGCATCGCCGACGGCAGCCTGCGTCTGCAGGCGTTCGGCGTGACCGAGCCCGATGCCGGTTCGAACACGATGCGCATCAAGACGTTCGCCCGGCGCGTGAACGGCGGCTACGTCATCAACGGGCAGAAGGTGTGGACCTCGCGCTACCTGCAGTCGCACATGTACCTGCTGATCGCGCGCACCACGCCGTACGAGGAGGCTGCCCGGAAGACCGACGGGATGACCTTGTTCCTCGTGGACATCGCCAAGGCCGGCGCGTCGCTCAAGTCGACCCCGATCCGCACGATGCTCAACCACCACACCAACCAGGTGTTCATCGACAACCTCGAGGTCAGCGACGAGGACCGCATCGGCGAGGAGGGCAAGGGATTCTCGTATCTGGTCGATTCGCTGAACTCCGAGCGCCTGCTGATCGCCAGCGAGTCGATCGGCGATGGCAAATGGTTCATCGAGCAGGCCTCGCGCTACGCCACCGATCGCGTCGTGTTCGACCGTCCCATCGGCGCCAACCAGGGCGTGCAGTTTCCGATCGCCAAGGCCTACATGAACCTGCAGGCGGCCGAACTGATGCGCAACAAGGCGGCCGCGCTGTTCGATGCGAGGAAGCCCTGCGGACCCGAGTCGAACATGGCCAAGTACCTGGCCACCGAAGCCTCGTGGGAGGCGGCCGAGGCGGCGATGCTGACCTTCGGCGGCAACGGCGTGGCCTGCGAGTACAACGTCGAACGAAAATGGAAGGAGGCGCGGCTGTTCCGCATCGCGCCGATCTCCAACAATCTCGTGCTCGCCCAGGTGGCGCAGCACGTGCTGGGGATGCCGCGGTCGTATTGAGGAAAAAGCGATGCAACGCAAAGGCGCAAAGGACGCAAAGGTCGTCGATGTTTTTGGCCGCGGATGACGGGGATCAACGCGGAGCAGGACGAGTGTGGGACCGCGCCGTCAGCCCGAATGAATTCGACATCTGATTTTTCCGCGTCGATCCGCGTCGTCCGCGGCAAGAAAATGCCTTTGCGTCTTTTGCGTCTTTTGCGTCTTTTGCGCCTTTGCGTTGAATTGCTCTTCGCGATTCGCCCGCTTGGCAACCCTTAGAATCCCGCAGTGAACGCGCCCCGCCCCGAGATGACCGCTCGACATCCGCTGCTCGACCAGGCCGAGGAAGCGCTGACGGTGCTCGATCGTCACCTTGCCCGCTGGCAGACGCGACCCCGCGACGCGGCCGACCAGGCAGACCTGCACGCCTTCGCCTGGACCGCGACCTACGTCCGCGCGTTGCGCGAACTGCACGCCTGGGGCGTGCACCTCGCGCGTGGCGGCCGCTTCGGCGATCTCGAGCAGCGCCTTCTGCACGCCGGGTTCGGCGAATACCTGGCGCAGCTGCGCGGCGGGATCCCGATCAGCCAGCTCGAATTCGCGCGTTCGCCCGACGCGTCGATGCTCGATCACCCGGCGCTGCGTGCGCTGATCGAGAGCGGCACCGCCACCCCGGTGCGGCTGGAAATTGCGCAGATCCTCGCGACGCGCTTTCCGGGCGACGTGTTCGGTGACGTCGCGCTGCTCGACGATGCGCTCGACGCCATCCGCACGGAATGCCGGCGCTTCGTCGAGGCGCGCGTCGCGCCGTTCGCGCATCGCTGGCACCTGGCCGACGAGCTGATCCCGGACGACGTGATCGCGAGCATGGCCGGGCTCGGTTATTTCGGGCTGTGCGTTCCTGAGGCCTATGGCGGCCTCGGGCTGGGCAAGATGGCGATGGCGGTGACCTCGGAAGAGCTGTCGCGTGGCTACATCGGCGTCGGATCGCTCGGCACGCGCTCCGAGATCGCCGCCGAGCTGATCCGGCTCAATGGCACCGAGGCGCAGAAACGGCGCTGGCTGCCGTCGCTCGCCGACGGCAGCGTGCTGCCGACCGCGGTGTTCACCGAACCGAACCACGGTTCCGACCTGGGCGCGATGCGCACGCGCGCGGTGCGCGATGGCGACCGGTATCGCGTGCACGGCAACAAGACCTGGATCACGCACGCCAGCCGCTCCGACCTGATGACGCTGCTGGTGCGCACCGATCCGTCGTCGACCGACTTCAACGGCCTGTCGATGCTGCTCGCCGCCAAGCCGCGCGGGCGTAACGACGACGCGTTTCCGGTCGACGGCCTGAAAGGCACGGAGATCGGCGTGCTCGGCTATCGCGGCATGAAGGAATACGAGCTGGCCTTCGACGGATTTTCCGTCGATGCCGGTCAGCTCCTCGGCGGTGTCGAAGGTCGCGGATTCAAGCAGCTGATGGCGACGTTCGAATCCGCGCGCGTGCAGACCGCGGCGCGAGCCACCGGCGTGGCGCAGAACGCGCTCGAGCTGGGCATGGCCTACGCGCTCGATCGCCGCCAGTTCGGCCGGCGCCTGGTCGACTTCCCGCGCGTGGCCTCGAAGCTCGCGTGGATGGCCGTCGAAACGATGATCGCGCGCCAGCTGACGTATTTCGCCGCACGCGAGAAGGACGGCGATCGGCGCTGCGACGTCGAGGCCGGGATGGCCAAGCTGCTCGCCGCGCGCGTGGCGTGGAGCAACGCCGACGGCGCGGTGCAGATCCACGGCGGCAACGGCTTTTCGCTCGAATACCCGGTCAGCCGCGTGCTGTGCGACGCACGCGTGCTGAGCATCTTCGAGGGCGCCGCCGAGATCCAGGCGGACGTCATCGGCAAGCGCCTGCTGCAGGGATGAGCGCGCTCCTCGCCGGAATGCGGCTGGTCGAGTGCGCTGCGTTCATCGCCGCACCGTTCGCCAGCCTGAACCTGGCCAAGCTCGGTGCCGAGGTGATCCGCATCGATCCGGTCGGCGGCGGCGTCGACCAGTTCCGCTGGCCGGTGACGGCGCAGGGGCACAGCCTGTATTGGGCGGGGTTGAACAAGGGCAAGCGTTCGGTGTGCCTCGACCTGTCGCAACCGGAAGGGCGGGATCTCGCTCGCGCCCTGATCTGCGCACCGGACGAAGACGCCGGCATCTTTCTCACCAATCTCGCGCCACGGCCGTGGCTCTCGCATGAAAGCCTGGCCGCGTTGCGGCCCGACCTCATCAGCCTGCAGGTGGTGGGCAACGCGGACGGATCGACCGCGCTCGACTACACCGTCAACGCCGCGGTCGGATTCCCGCTGGTGACGGGTCGAGCGGAAGAGGCCGCGCCGGTGAACCACGTGCTGCCGGCCTGGGACCTGGTGGCCGGCATGACCGTGGCCACCGCGCTGCTTGCCGCGGAGCGCCAACGTCGAAAGACAGGCAAGGGCGAGCGCATGAGACTCGCGCTGTCGGACGTGGCGCTGTCGGTGTGCGGCGATCTGGGCTATCTCGCCGAAGTGCAGGTCAACGACCAGGATCGGCAACGGCTGGGCAACCACATCTACGGCGCCTTCGGCCACGATTTCGAGACCGCGGATGGTCGACGCATCATGGTCGCTGCGGTCAGCGTGCATCAGTGGAAGGCGCTGTGCGCCGCGACGGGATTCGACGGGGCCACGATGTTCGACGAGTCCGCGCGCTTCGCCGCACGCGATGCGATCGCCGATGCGCTGGCGCCGTGGTTTGGCGCCCGATCGCTGGCCGACGCCGGCGCCGCGCTGGATTCCGCCGGCGCGTGCTGGGGCCCGTACCAGTCCTTCCGGCAGCTCGTCGAAAAGGATCCGCGTTGCTCGACGGGCAATCCGCTGTTCGAGCACGTACCGGTGCCGCACATCGGAACGGATCTGCTGACACCGCGCTCGCCGGTCGGCGTCGCGGATTCGCAAGGCGTTCCCGCTGCCCAGGCTCCGCCGCGATTGGGCGAACACACCCGTCACGTGCTCGACCGCGTGCTCGGATTGCCCCAGCACGTGATCGACGATCTCTGCCGGCGCGGCGTCGCGCGCGTGCCGGAGACGGCCCTGGGTAACCCGTAACTCGTCCTCGAGTCCGAAACGCCCAAATTCACGCCCGAAGCCCGACTGCTTGAAGCCGCCGAACGGCGCGAGCGGGTTGAATGCACCCCCGTTGATGTCGACCTGTCCTGCGCGAATCCTGCGCGCCACGCGCTGCGCGCGCGCGTCGTCGGCCGACCAGACCGCGGCGGCCAGGCCGTAGATCGAATCGTTGGCGATGCGCACCGCGTCGTCGTCGTCCTCGTACGTGATGATCGACAGCACCGGTCCGAAGATCTCCTCCTGCGCGATCGTGCTCTTGGGATCGACGCGGCCGAAGACCGTGGGCGCGACGAACCAGCCCTTGTCGGAGGGCACCGGTGCGTCGGGCCCGCCGCAGACCAGCGTTGCGCCTTCCTCGATGCCCTTCCTGAGGTAGGCCCGCACGCGCTCGCGCTGCGTGGAGGTGGTCAACGGTCCCAGCCGCGTCTTGTCGTCGGCGGGATCGCCGAGCACGAAGCCCTTGGCGGTGGCGGCGGCGATCTGCGCGGCTTCCTCGTAGCGCGACGCCGGCACGAGCATCCGCGTCAGCGCGGTGCAGGTCTGGCCGGAATTCAGGAAGCACATGTTGACCGTGCTCTTCACGGCGCTGGGAAAGTCCGCATCGTCGAGGATGATCGAAGGCGACTTGCCGCCCAGCTCCAGGGCGACGCGCTTGACCGTTTCGGCCGCGGCGGCCGCGACGCGCCGGCCTGCGGCGGTCGAGCCGGTGAAGGACACCATGTCGACGTCGCGATGGCGCACCAGTGCGTCGCCCACCGTCGGACCGCGGCCCATCACCATGTTGAAGACCCCGGGCGGGAAGCCGACTTTGACGATCGCCTCGGCGAGTGCATAGGCGTTGAGCGGCGTGATCTCGGAGGGCTTGGCCACCACGGTGCAACCCGCGGCGATCGCCGGGATCGCCTTGGCCACCAGCTGGTTCAACGGGTAGTTCCACGGCGTGATGCAGACGACCACGCCCACCGGCTCGTGCACGATCAGCGAATTGCCGAGCTTCTCCTCGGTCTCGAGCGACTTGAGCACCTCGGCGGTGTTGCGCACCGCGTTCAACGGCAGCGGCACCTGCATGCGCTGGCTCAGCTTGAGCGGCGTGCCGACCTCGGAGCTGATCAGCTCGGCGATCTCGCGCTCGCGCGACTTGAGCTCGACATACAGCGCCTCGAGCAGCGCGACGCGCTGATCGCGCGACGTCGACGACCAGGAATCGAACGCGTTGCGCGCGGCACGCACCGCCTGGTCGACCTCCTCGATCGTCGCCTCGGGCACGCGCGCGATCTCGGCCTCGGTATAGGGATTGATGACGGCGATCGCGCCGGGCTGGCTCGCGGCCTGCCAGCGGCCGTTGATCAGGTGTGCGTCTCGATGGTTCATGGAGCCTCCGTGCGGTAAAAGAGTGCGACCCAACTTTGCAATGCGCGTGGAGCCGATCATGGACGTCAACGGAAAGGTGGTCATCGTCACGGGTGCGGCACGCGGCATCGGACAAGAATACGTGGTCACGCTTGCGGGCCAAGGCGCGAACGTCGTGGCTGCCGACCTGAACGATTGCGCGGAGACGCTGGCGCGCTGCAAGGGCGCCAAGGGCAAGGTGATCGGCGTGACCCTCGACGTGACGAGTGTCGAGTCCGCGCTGGCCGCCGCGAGCCGGACACTGGAAGCGTTCGGCCGCATCGACGGGCTCGTCAACAACGCCGCGCTCTACGGCGCGCTGCGCGGCGGGCGCTTCGATGCGATCGACGAAAAGGCCTGGGACGCATCGATGCAGGTCAACGTCAAGGGCATCTGGAACTGCTGCAAGGCGGTCGTGCCGGCGATGCGCAACGTCGGCGGCGGCAGCATCGTCAACATCGCCTCGCTGGCCGCCACCTACGGCATGCCGTACGCGCTGCACTACACGACGTCGAAAGCCGCGGTGATCGGCCTGACGCGCGGCCTGGCGCGAGAACTCGGACGCGAGAAGATCCGCGTCAACGCCATCGCGCCGAGCGCGGTGCTGACGCAGGGCACGCAGGAATTCTTCGGAGAAAAGGCGGCCAAGGCGGTCGAGGTGGTCAAGAACAACCAGGCGATCCCGTCGTCGCTCGAGGCCGGCGACCTGACCGGCACCGTGGCGTACCTGCTCTCCGATGCGAGCCGGCTGGTCACGGGCCAGACCATCCAGGTCGACGGCGGCACGGTGATGCATTGAGCACGGCTCCCGACCTTGGCGACTGGGTCGGCCGGCAGGTCACGCTCACCGACGACGCGGGTGCCGGCACGTTCCGGCGTTTTGCCGCGCTGCTCGATGCGCCCGAGGGCCCGCGTGATCCGCAGTGGGTGCCGCCGCTGGGCCATTGGCTACTGTTCCTGCCCGACGCGCCGCAGTCGACGCTCGGGCCGGACGGCCATCCGCGCCGCGGCGGATTCCTGCCGCCGATCGAACTGCCCAACCGCCTGTGGGCGGGCAGCGCCGTCACGCTGCATCGCCCGATTCCGGTGGGCAGCACGCTGCAGAAGCGCACGACGATCGCCGCGATCGATGCCAAGAACGGTCGCAGCGGACCGCTGGTGTTCGTCACGCTGCTGCACGAGGTTCTCGTCGACGGCGTGCTCGCCATCGAGGATCGCCAGGAGGTGGCGTATCGCTCGACGCTGCCGGCGTCGGAGCCCGCATCTGCTGCGCTGAGCGCCGATCCGCGCACGCCCGATCGTGTGCGCACATTGGTTCCCGACGCCGTGCAGCTGTTCCGCTACTCGGCGATCACGTTCAACGCGCACCGCATCCATTACGACCTGCCGTACACGCGGGAGATCGAAGGCCATCGCGACCTGGTGGTGCAGGGGCCGTACATCGCCGCGCTGCTGCTCGACCATCTGCTGCGCAGCGAACCCGGACTCATCGTCCGCACGTTTCGCTGCCGTGCCCGGCGCCCGGCGTACGCCGGGTCGGCGCTTCACTTGAACCTGCGCAAGACCGGTGCCGAGCAGTGGGAACTCTGGGCCACCGGCGAGCAGGGCGGCCTGCACATGGAAGCCGAGGTCCAGGCGGGGCCGGGTCCCTGACGCGAATCGATCGAGGGATGCTGTCGGGACTTCGGCAACGGGAGCTGGGCATGCACGGGATCGATCTGAATTGCCGCCGGGCGCTGACGGTGGCGGCGGCGGTGTTCGCATGCGGCGTCGCGGCCGCCCAATCCGCACCCGTGGTGCAGGGCCCCGAGTCGGTCGATGACTGGCGCGCCTCCGGCGAGCGCTTCCTGAAGCAGGCCAGGGCCGCGCCCAAGCCCAGGATCCGCGCGAAGAACGTGATCCTGTTCGTCGGCGACGGCATGGGCATCTCGACGGTCACCGCCGCCCGCATCCTGGAAGGGCAGCGGCGTGGCGCACCGGGCGAGGAGAATCGCCTGTCGTTCGAGGAATTTCCGCACGTCGCGCTGTCGAAAACGTATTCGTGGGACCAGCAGACCTCCGACTCGGCGCCGACGATCACCGCGCTGATCACCGGCTACAAGGCGCGGGACGGCATGCTGTCGGTCGACCACCGCACGCCGCGCTGGGCCTGCGACGCGGAGCTGATCCGTTCGCACGCGTTGCGCTCGCTGCTGGAGCGCGCCGCCGCGGCGGGCAGGGCCACGGGCATCGTCACGACCGCCCGCCTGACGCACGCCACGCCGGCGGCGACCTACGCGCACACCGCGGTCCGCGACTGGGAGAACGACGCCGAGATCCGCCGGTTCGAAGCACGGCGCGCGCTGCCCCCGGGTTCCTGCACGGTCAAGGACATCGCGGCGCAGCTGATCGAGCTGGCCCCGCCGATCCGCGCAAGCCTGCGCGTCGCCCTCGGCGGCGGCCGTGCGCAGTTCCTCCCGGCGAGCGCCGGTGATCCGGAGGACGGACCGGAGCGGCGCGGGCTGCGCGCGGACGGACGCGACCTGATGCAGGAATGGATCCGGACGCGCGGCGCCGGCGCGCGCGTGGCGACCGATTCGGCCTCGTTCGCGTCGGCCGACGATGCGAAGACCCGGTTCCTGCTCGGCCTGTTCGAGCGCTCGCACATGGAATACGAATCGGACCGGTCGAACGACAAGGGCGGCGAACCGTCGCTGACGCAGATGACCGAGCGCGCGATCCGGATGCTCGCGGCCGAACCCAAGGGCTATTTCCTGCAGGTCGAGGCCGGACGCATCGATCACGGCCATCACGCGGGCAATGCATACCGGGCGCTGGGCGATGCGATCGAACTCTCCAACGCGGTGCGTCGTGCAACCGAGCTGACGCGCGTCGAGGACACGCTGATCATCGTCACCGCCGATCACAGCCACACGTTCGTGATCGCCGGTTATCCGCACCGCGGCAATCCGATCCTGGGCAAGGTCAGCCCGGTTCCCGACGTCGACGGCGAACCGCCGGGGCCGGCGCTCGACCTGCAGCAGCGGCCGTATACGACGCTGGGCTACGCCAACGGTCCGGGCCATTCCGGAAAATCGGATCGACAGCCGGCCGGACCCAAGCGGTTTCCGCACCAGCCCATGCAGTCGTTCTCCGATGCGCCGCGCCCGGACCTGCGCGCGCAGGACACCGAGGCCGCCGACTACCTGCAGGAGTCGCTGGTGCCACTGCAGTCCGAGACGCACGGCGGCGAGGATGTTGCCGTGTTCGCCCGCGGACCGTCCGCGCACCTGGTGCACGGCGTCATGGAGCAGCACTGGGTCTACTACGTGATGCGCGAGGCGTTGGGGTTGGACGCGCGGAATTGATGCGTAGCCCGGACGAGTCCGGGGCCCGTTGCGTGCTGGTTCCCGGACTTCTCCAGGCTACGGGTAACGGTGCTTTGCACGTCGTCGTTCGATCATCGGGACGTCGACGGCTACGATGCGCCGTTCTCCACCGCGGAACCGGGCACGAGGCGCATGGGCACCGACAACGTCACCTACCAGGACACCGGCACGATCCACGGTGGACTGCTGGCCGAGATCAAGCCCGAGCAGCGCGGCGGTGCGCTCAAGGGCGCGCAGATCCTGGCGCGTTGCCTGGCGCTCGAGGGTGTGGAGGTGGTGTTCGGCTATCCGGGCGGCGCCAATCTCGAGATCTTCGATGCGCTCTACACCTCGGGCATCCGGTGCGTGAGAGTCGAGCACGAGCAGGGTGCGGCGCACGCGGCGCAAGGCTATGCGCGGGCCACCGGGAAGGTCGGCGTGTGCCTCGCCACGTCCGGGCCCGGCGCAACGAACCTGGTCACCGGCATCGCCGACGCCAACAGCGATTCCACGCCGGTCGTCTGCATCACCGGCAACGTGCCGACGCGCCTGCTGGGGCGCAACGCGTTCCAGGAAGTGGACATCGTCTCGATCGTCAAACCGATCACGAAGCGCGCGTGGCTGGTCGATCGCGTCGCGCGCATCCCGGAAGTCGTGCGCGAGGCCTTTGCGCTGTCGGGCGGAAACCGGCCGGGGCCGGTGCTGATCGACATCCCCAAGGACATCCAGCAGCACTATCCGCGCGACGCCGAAGGCAACTACGTGGCGCCGCGGATGCCCGCGATCATCGAGCCGCCCGAGCCCGCGGCCAGTGGCCTGTCGCCCGACGTTTTGTCCGAATGCCGGCGCATGATCGGCGAGGCGCGGCGCCCGATCCTCTACGTCGGCGGCGGCATCATCACCGGCGGCGCGGAATCCGAACTGCTGGCCTTCGCGCAGGCCACCGGCATCCCGGTGGTCACGACGCTGATGGGCGTCGGCGCGTTTCCGCCCGGTCATCCGCTATGCCTCGACGTGCTGGGCATGCACGGCGCCAAGTACGCGAACATTGCCGTCAACGAAGCCGACCTGGTGCTGGCCCTCGGCGCAAGATTCGACGATCGCGTGACCGGCAAGGTGTCGGAGTTCATCCGCAACGGCCGCATCATCCATATCGACATCGACCGCCGCGAGCTCAACAAGAACAAGACCGTGACGTTGCCGATCTGCGCCGACGTGCGCCTCGCGCTGTCGCAGTTGCGCGACACCGAAGCCCCCGAGTGCGCGGAGTGGCGCTCGTACTGCGTCGCGCTCAAGCAGGCGCATCCGTACCCGGTGGCGACGCCCAAGGGCATCGGTGCGCCCGGCGCGATCCGCCTGCTGGCGCAGATGACCAAGGGCTCGGCGATCGTCAGCCTCGGCGTCGGGCAGCACCAGATGTGGGCGATGCAGCACTACCAGCCGGTGAACACCCGCTCGTTCCTGTCGAGCTCGGGCTTCGGCACGATGGGCTACGGCCTGCCCGCGGCGATCGGCGCGAAAGTCGGGTGCCCGGATCGCATCGTCGTCGACATCGACGGCGACGGCAGCCTGAACATGACCGTGCACGAGCTGTCGACCTGCCATCGCCACGGCGTCGGCGTGAAGATCGTGGTTATCAACAACCAGTGGCTGGGCATGGTCCGCCAGTGGCAGGACATGATCTACGAGGGTCGGCGCGCCTGTTCCGACCTGTCGGACCCGATGTCAGAAGTGAAGCCCGACGGCGAGACCGGCATCTACCCGGACTTCCTGGCGATCGCGCGCGGTTATCGCGTGAAGGCCGAGCGCGTCAGCGTCGCGGCGGAACTCGAGGCGGCGTACGCGCGCATGCTCGCCGATCCCAACGAGCCGTACCTGCTCGACGTCATCGTCGACTTCGAGGCCAACGTCTACCCGATGATTCCGGCCGGTGCGACGTATCGCGACATCATCATGGGCGACGCCGACCTGACTGCGCAGAAGGACGGGCAGGGCTCGAACGTCTGAGGCAAGGGGATCGTTGCGGCCGTCGGGATACGATCGCCCACCATGCCTTCCAAGCGCCGCGAGATCCGCGTGGGTGTGCTGTCGGATACCCATGGACTGCTTCGACCCGAGGCGCTGGCGTTCCTGCGCGGCAGCGATCACATCCTGCATGCGGGCGACATCGGCGGCGCCGGCATCCTCGCGCAGCTCGCCGAACTGGCGCCCGTCACCGCGGTGCGCGGGAACAACGACGACGAACCCTGGGCCGCCTCCATTGCCGAGTCCAGGCGCATCACGCTCGGCGGCGCGGTCTTCCATCTGCTGCACGATCGCGCCCAGCTCGACCTCGACCCGGATGCGGAGGGGATCCACGTCGTCGTGTCCGGTCATTCGCATCGGCCGCTGCTCGAACGTCGCGGCGGCGTGCTGTACCTCAATCCCGGGAGCGCGGGTCGGCGGCGGTTTCGCCTGCCCGTTTCGGTGGCCGAAGTGCGTGTCGCGGCCGACGGTACGGTGCACGCGCATCTGGTGGAGCTCGACGTCGGCGCGCCGCGACGCTGACGCGCGGCGTGGGGGATCACCCGTCTTCTGAGGCCGTGGGCCGCGTGGCTATGCTCGCGGGACACGATCGAGAGTGGGAGCAGCACGATGAGCCAAGCCGGTTCGCCTCCGCAGAAGGAAAACGCCGTTCTCTCGGAGTTTCACGAGAACGCCCAGCGGCACGACCTGCCGGACTGGATCAAGGAGCACGTGGAGCTGTACCACCGCGACCCGGTGGCGGCGCACGAATGGGACGGCTCGCCGCTGGGCGGCTACCCGAACACGCCGACGCTGATGCTCACGACGCGTGGACGCAAGTCCGGAAAGATCCTCGAGATGCCGCTGCTGTACGGGCGCGACGGCGATCACATCGTGATCTGCGGCTCCAAGGGCGGCGCGCCGCAGCACCCGGCGTGGTTTCTCAACATGGAAGCGATGGACGTCGTCGACGTGCAGATCAAGCACGATCGCTTCAAGGCGAAATGGAGACTGGCCAAGGGCGACGAGCGCCAGCGCCTGTTCGAGATGATGACCAAGGTGTATCCGCCGTTCCCGTCGTACCAGGCGCGCACGCCGCGCGAGATCCCGGTGGTGGTGCTCGAGCGGATCTGATCGGAGCCCCGCGCGTGATCGGACTGCGCGACCAGACGGTCCGCGACGCCGTCGACATCGACGACGCGCACGCGCGTCATCGATGGAACATCCCGCCCGACTACGGCGTCGTGGGCGACTGCCTGCTGCGTCACCTGCAGGATCGAGGTGACCAGACCTGCCTGATCTTCGACGACGACGCAGGGCACGTGCAGCGCTGGAGCTGGCGCCGGATGGTCGAAGCGGTGGACCGATTCGCCAACGCGCTGCGCGCGCTCGGCGTGCAGCGCGGCGACGTCGTGGCGATCTACCTGCCGCAGCGGCCCGAGAACGCGATCGCGCACTTCGCGGCGTATCGCCTCGGCGCGATGTCGCTGCCGATCTCGAAGCTGTTCGCGCCCGACGCGGTGCGCTTCCGGCTGTCGCACGTGCGCGCGAAGGTCTTCATCGCGGAGGCGGAAGTCGCCGAGCGGTTCTCCGAGGTGGTGAGCGGTCTTCCGGACCTGGCGGCGTTCGTGGTCGTCGACGGCGGCGATCGTCCTAATGCGTTCGAAACGCTGATCGCGAAAGGATCGTCGACGTTCACGCCGGATCGCGCTCCGCGGTCCGACGATCCGTTCCTGCTGATGTTCACGTCGGGCACGACCGGCGATCCGAAGGCGGTGGTGCATCACGCCCGGGCGCTGGCCGCGCACAACGGTGCCGACTACGTGTTCAATTTCCTGCGCGCCGACGATCTGTACTTCAGCTCGGCCGATTGGGCGTGGATCGGCGGCCTGGCCGACGGGTTGCTCGCGATCTGGCCTTACGGCGTCCCGGTGCTGGCGAGCAACGCGCGCTTCGATCCGGAGCGCACGCTCAGGATGGTCGAGCGCCACGGCGCGACCTGCGGCTTGTACGCGCCCACCGCGCTCAAACGGCTGCGCGAGCTGCCCAGGGTGCGCGAGCGATTCGCCGGACTGCGCCTGCGCAGCATCTTTTCGGGCGGCGAAGCGGTCAGCGCCGAACTGCGCCGATTCGCGCGGGAACAGATGGGCTGCGAGCTCAACATCGGCTATGGCCAGACCGAGGCCAACTATCTGGTCGGGACCTGCGGGGCGCTCGAGGAGGCGCCGGCCGACGCGCTCGGCAAGCCGTTCCCGGGTCACGAGATCCGCATCGTCGACGAAGCCGGACAAGTCGTGCCCCATGGCGAACTCGGCAGCATCGCGCTGCGTCGCGGCGATCCGGTGCTGATGGCGGGGTACTTCAACAATCCGCGCGCATATGAAGAGCGCTTCGTCGGCGACTGGTATCTGACGGGCGATACCGGCTGGCAGGAGGACTCGGGCTACCTGTACTTCAAGGGACGCATCGACGACGTGATCAAGACGTCCGGCTACCGCGTCGGCCCGGGCGAGGTCGAAGCCGCGATCATCGCCGTGCCCGGCGTGGCGTCCTGCGCGGTGATCGGCGTCCCGGATGCGCGGGTCGGCGAATCGATCAAGGCGTTCATCAAGGTGATGCCGGATGTCGTGCCTTCACCGGAGCTGACCGCGCGGATCCAGGACCACGTCCGATCCGTGCTGGCGGTCCACGAGTATCCGCGCGAGATCGAATACGTCGACGACATGCCGGTGACGGTGACCGGCAAGATCCGGCGGCGCGACCTGCGCGAGATGGAGATCAAGCGCCGCGCGGGGAGTTGAGCGACGACTCCAGGCGGGCGACGAGCCGCTGCACAAGCGGATCGTCCGGATCCAGGAGCAGCGCGTGCTGCGCCTCGGCCTGCGCGCGATCCGTAGCGCCGGCGCAGGACCAGGCCTCGGCGAGCCGGTAGCACAGCAGCTTCGAGGTCGACACGTCCTCGCGGCATCGCGACATCACGTCCACGGCCTGCGTGATATCCCCCTGCTGCAACAGGTCGGCTCCGAATTCCGCGACGTGGAACGCGTTGTCCGGCGACAACGTCGCCGCCGTGCGCGAGGCGATGAGGGCGTCGTTCGCCAGACCCTGCAGACGAAAGGCGCTGGCGAGCAGCTGCCAATAGGCCGGTCGGTCGTCGCGGATCGCAATGGCCTGCTGCGCCGCCTGCTGCGCGGCCAGGCCATCGCCCAGACGCAGGTGCAGCGTGCCGCGCAGGTAGCGCAGGTTGCCGTCCTCCGGCGACAGCTCCAGCGCCTCGTTCGCCGCGACCAGTGCGCGCGGCACGTTGCCGGCATCACGCTGATCGCACGCCGCGAGCGCGGTCTTGCCGGCCGCCGATCGCGCGTCGTACGCGAAGGTCTCGTAGGCGGTGGTCGGGTACTGGTCCGGTTCGATGCGATGCAGGCGGCGCTCGGCGATTTCCCACACGACGACGTCGGGTTTTTCCTCGTCGATCGCTTCGAGGAACAGGCGCGACGTGGTCCCGAGCCAGTCGACGCGCTCGAACGTGTGCTGCAGGTAGGCGCCCATGTGCGTTGCAAACGAATCGCGCGTGATGAACAGCCTGCCGCGTCCGCGGTCGGAGGCGGTGCGCAGCCAGGCGTTGCGCTGCTCGTCCACGCGGTTCCAGACGTCCCAGGTCGTGCCGACGCGCACCTGTGGTACCGGTGCCTGCAGCGGCATCTCGGGTTCGACCAGCGCGCCCAGGTCGCCGAAGGAGCGGACGGATCGATAGTCGATCTGCGCGGCGCGCAACGGCCGCATCGGCGTGCCGGGCGCCAGCGCATCGATCAGCGCGCGGTAGGCGACGAACGCGCCGTAGGTGGACCAGTGCGTGTCGTTGGCCCGGTAGACGTCGAGGCCACCGCGCGCCTGCAGAAGGCGCGCTTCGGGATGGACGATCGTCACGTTGTCGATGCCCGACATCAGCCGCGCGAACTGGCCTCCCGGCGATTCGGCCGGCAGAAGCAGATGGTCCGGAACCTCCTCGCGATAGATGAAATGCGCTTCCGGGCAGATCAGCACGTAGAGGTGCAGGCCGCGCTTCTTCAGCAGCCGTCCGCGGGTCTCGAGAACGCGGCGCCACGCATCGGCCAGGCGCGGAAAGAGCGGACGGCGCGCGGCGTCGGCGATGTCGATCCCGTCGGCCGGAAAGGTCCCGTAGAAAAGGCGTCCGCTGCGGCTGCGCAGGACCGTCTGCGCGACTCCCGCGACCCGCAGAGACTCGCCGCCGCTCACGGAGCCGTGTCCGGCGGGATCTGGCCGCGGATCGATTCCACGAGCTCGCCGACGGTCTGCGCGCGTGCCGCGATGCGTTCGGAAATCGAAATGCCGAGGCGCTTCTGCAGACGCACCATCAGCACGGTGTGCGACAGCGAATCCCAGCCGTCGACGTCGGCTGCCGTGGTGGCCTGCCCGATATCCGCCGGGGCCACCGAGAACGTGTCGGCGACCACCGCGATCACCAGCGTCTCGACCTCGTCGCGGCGGATCATCGGATCGGCCCTGCGGACCGCGCGAGCCAGCGTGTCCGGTTCTCGGCCCGCGACATCTTTCCGCTCGTGGTCTTGACGATCCAGCCGGGCTCGACCGGCGCGACCGTGCGCAGCGTGAGGCCCAGACGGTCGAACACGGCCTGCTTGACCGCGCGCTGCAGCGCGCCGCGCTCGTCGTGGGCGGCCGTGCTCTCCGCGACGCAGATCGCATCCTCGCTGCCGACCTCCGGGTTCTCGACGGCGAATACCACGGCGCGGCCGGGCTTGATGCCGGGAACCGCGCCGACGATCGCCTCGATGTCGTGCGCGTAGTAGTTGCGTCCGTGCACGACCAGCACGTCCTTGATGCGGCCGGTCACGAACAGCTCGCCGTCGTCGATGAAGCCCAGATCGCCGGTGCGGTACCAGTGTCCGCTCAGTGTTTCGTCGCTCGCCGCCGGATTGTGGAAATAGCCGCTGAACGCCGTATTGCCGCGCGTGTCGATCTCGATCTCGCCGCTGGCCGAGACACGGGCGCCGACGCCGTCGAGCAACGGACCGCATGAGAGCCGGCGCACGCCGTCGCGCTCGACCACGCGTGGCGCGCGACCCGGCGGCGACTGCGTCACGGCCATCACCGTCTCCGCCATGCCGTACGACGTCGCCAGCTGGTCGGGCCGCAATCCATGCGGCGCCAGCGCGGTGGCGAAGCGCTCGAACGTCTCGGGGCGGCACACCTCCGAGCTGCTCACGAACGCGCGCATGCTGGACAGTTCGAAGCGACGGTCCTCCGGCAACGTGTTGACGATGTGCTGGAGCGCGAAGTTGGGCAGCCACGCGATCGTGCAGCGGAAATGTTCGATCGTCTCGAGCAGCCGCCACGGCCGGGTCACCCACTCGAAGGCGTCGATCGCGACGATCGCCGCGCCGATCCGGGTGGGCATCAGGAAACACGCGACCAGCCCCATGTCGTGATACAGCGGCAGCCACGTGGCGATCACGTCGCGCGACGAAAGTCCCAGCGCCTGGCTGTGCACCGACAGCGCCGCGTCCACCGCCGCGTGGTCGAGCACGACACCCTTGCGCAGGCCGGTCGTGCCGGAGCTGAACTGCAGGAAGGGCAGGTCGTCGGGCCGCGCTTCGACCGGCTCGGCCAGGTCCGCGGGATCGAGCGGGTGGTCGAGTTCCGCCGCCACGGTGTCGATGTCGACCAGCGGTGTGGCGCCGGCGACGGTGCCGAGCGCAGACAGGTTGTCGGCAAAGCTGACGATGATCGCGGGACCGACGCTGGCGATCATCTCGCCCGAATCACGCCAGTAGAGCAGCGGGTCCTGCTTGGGCGTCGGCGGCGCCAGGATCGTCGGGATCGCGCCGATCCACAGCGCGGCGAGGAAGAGGATGTATTGCTCGTGGCGATGCGTCAGCGCGATGAACACGTGATCGCCGCGCCCGATCGATCGCGCCGCCAGCATCCGCGCCATCCGTCGCGTCTCGTCGACCGCATCGGCGTACGAGAACTGCTGGACCCGTGCGCCGCTGGCGATCACCAGCCACGGCGCGCTCGGTGTGTCGCGCGCATGCCGCTGCAGGTAATGGACGATCGTCTGGTCGAAACGCATGTCCGACGGGAGATCCGGGGGGCGCGCCGGTCTGTATATCGCAAAGCGCTGCGGCGGAGATGACGGCGTCGATCGTTTCGGTGGCTTGATCGGGCGTTGCGCGAAGTACGGCCAGTTGGAATGGCGCGGGTGGTCGCTTCGTCGACTCGTGCTGCTTCCGCCCTGGCCTCGGTGCGGCGCCGATCATTCCGGACTGGTCGGGGCGACAGGATTTGAACCTGCGACCTCTTGCTCCCGAAGCAAGCGCTCTACCAAGCTGAGCTACGCCCCGACTGGGAATGTGTTGCTAGCTGCTGCGGCTCGTTGCGAACCGCGTCAGTTGGATCAGCGCTTCGTGCCAGGGTGAAGGCGGCAAATCGCGGATCGCATCTCTCGCCTGGGTTGAGTACCGCTCGGCGAGCGCGCGAGTGTAGGGGATCGCTCCGGTCCGTTCAACGACACCGAGGATGCGATCGAGCTGCTCGACGCGGCCGGAACGGATCGCGTCGCGCACGAGGTCGGCTTCTTCCTGCGTGCCGTGTCGCATCGCATGGATCAGCGGAAGCGTGGGCTTGCCTTCGGACAGGTCGTTGCCCACCGCCTTGCCGCTGACGGCGGGGTCGGCGGTGTAGTCGAGCACGTCGTCGATCAGCTGGAACGCGATCCCGAGCGCGTGGCCGTAGGCGCCGAGCCGCGCGCATTGCGCGGCGTCGACATCGGCGGCGATCGCGCCCAGCTGCGCGGCCGCATCGAACAGCACCGCGGTCTTGAGCTCGATCACGCGCAGGTAGCGCGCGTCGTCGACGTCGGGGTCGCCCTGGTTCATCAACTGCAACACCTCGCCCTCGGCGATGGCGTTGGTGGTGTCGGCCATCACGCGCATCACGGCGGGACGTCCGGCGTCGACCATCATCTGGAAGCTGCGCGAGTACAGGAAGTCGCCGGAGAGCACCGCACCGGCGTTGCCCCAGACGGCGTTGGCGGTCTTGCGGCCACGGCGCAGGTCGGAGTGATCGACCACGTCGTCGTGCAGCAGCGTCGCGGTATGGATGAATTCGACCACGGCGGCCAGCAACCGCGGCGCGTCTTCCTCGCGGCTGCCCAGCGCCCGGGCTGCCAGCAGAACCAGGGCCGGGCGCAGGCGCTTGCCCCCGGCATGCACGATGTAGCCGCCGATCTCGTTGATCAGGGCCACTTCGGACGCCAGGCGCTGGCGGATGACGGCGTCGACGCCCCGCATGTCGTCCGCAATCGGGGCCAGCAGGGTTTTCAGGTCCATTTCGAAGGGCATCGTGAGGCGCGCGATGCTAGGGAGCCCCGGCGCGGGGGTCAACGGATGCCAAGTCCGTGATTTCGATTGACGATTCCCAGGACCGCCCCTACACTTCGCGACCTTTTTCAAGCCTGCCCGACACTTGGCGGGCAGTTGTCAGGAGCCAGACCGATGTACGCCGTGATCAAGACCGGGGGCAAGCAGTACCGCGTCGCCTCGGGCGACACCCTCAAGATCGAGACCCTCGTTGCCGATGTCGGCGCCACCGTGTCCTTCGACGAAGTGCTGCTGGTGGGCCAGGGAGATTCCGTGAAGGTCGGCGCCCCGATCGTCTCCGGTGGTTCGGTGAAGGCGGAGGTCGTGGCCCATGGTCGCGGCGACAAGATCCGCATCATCAAGCACCGCCGTCGCAAGCACTATCACAAGGAACAGGGCCATCGGCAGAACTTCACGCAGGTGAAGATCACCGAGATCGTGGCCTAAGCAACGAGCAAGAGCTGGAGCAACAGACATGGCACACAAAAAAGCAGGCGGCTCAACCCGCAACGGTCGTGATTCGAAGTCCAAGCGCCTCGGCGTCAAGCGCTTCGGCGGCGAGCAGGTGATCGCGGGCAACATCATCGTTCGCCAGCGCGGCACCGAGTACCACCCGGGCGTGAACGCCGGACTGGGCAAGGATCACACGATCTTCGCGCTCACCGACGGCAAAGTGACCTTCAGCCAGCGCGGCCCCAAGAACCGCACGCACGTCGACATCGTTCCGGCCTGAGCATCGCGTGACTCCGTAGAGAAAGGCCCCCAACGGGGCCTTTTTCGTATTCAGGCCCTACTGCAATGAAGTTCGTCGACGAATCCACCATCCGTGTCGAAGCCGGCGACGGCGGCAACGGCTGCGTCAGTTTCAGGCGCGAGCGCGCGATCCCGTTCGGAGGGCCGGACGGCGGCGATGGCGGGGACGGCGGCAGCATCTACGCGGTGGCCGATCCCAATCTCAATTCGCTCGCCGATTTCCGCTTCAATCGCGTCTTCCGTGCGCCGCGCGGTGAGAACGGCAGCGGCTCGAACTGCCGCGGCGCCAGCGGCGACGACATCGAGGTGCCGATGCCGCTGGGCTCGCGCATCCACGATCTGGAGACCGACGAAACCATCGGCGAACTGGTGACGCCGGGCCAGCGCATCAAGATCGCGCAGGGCGGCTTCCACGGCCTGGGCAACGTGCGTTTCAAGTCCTCGACCAATCGCGCGCCGCGCCGGGCCTCGCCGGGATCGGCGGGCGAGCAGCGCGAGCTCAAGGTCGAGCTGTCGCTGATGGCCGACGTCGGCCTGCTCGGCCTGCCCAACGCGGGCAAGTCGACGTTGCTCGCCTCGGTCTCGGCCGCGCGTCCCAAGATCGCGGACTATCCGTTCACCACGCTCTATCCGCAGCCGGGCGTCGTGTCGGTCGGGCCGCACAAGTCGTTCGTGATGGTGGACGTGCCGGGCCTGATCGAGGGCGCTGCCGAAGGCGCGGGACTGGGCATCCGCTTCCTCAAACATCTGAGCCGCACGCGACTGCTGCTGCACCTGGTCGACGTGCTGCCGCCGGATGAGACGCCGCTGGTGACGAGCATTCGCACCATCCAGGACGAACTGACCGCCTTCAGCGCCGAGGTCTCGGCGCGGGAGAAGTGGCTGGTGTTCAACAAGATCGATCTGCTGCCGCCGCAGGAGTCCGAGCAGCTGATCGCCCAGACCCTGCGCGAGCTGGGCTGGACCGGTCGCTGGTTTGCGATCTCGGCCGCGACACGTGCCGGTTGCGATGTGCTGTGCGCCGAGGCGATGCAGTGGATCGATGCGCAGGCGCCGCGTCAGCGCGAAGCCGAAGAAGTCGAAGAAGCGCAAAGCGATGCGACGCCCCCTGCCGATCCGGGCGGCGCATGAGCCGCGAACGCCTCAAGACCGCCCGCCGCTGGGTGATCAAGATCGGCAGCTCGCTGCTGACCGCGCGCGGGCAGGGCCTCGACCATGAGGCCATTCGCACCTGGTGCGGGCAGATCGCCAAGCTGCGGGCTGAAGGCAGGCAGGTCGTGCTCGTGTCGTCGGGCGCGGTGGCCGAAGGCATGGCGCGCCTGGGACTGAAGAAGCGTCCCGGCGTGCTGCACGAACTGCAGGCCGCCGCGGCCGTCGGCCAGATGGGCCTGGTTCGCGCGTGGGAACTGGGCTTCGAGGCGCACGGCATTCGCGCGGCGCAGATCCTTCTGACGCACGAGGATGTCGCCGATCGATCGCGTTATCTCAATGCGCGCGCCACGCTCAAGTCGCTGCTCGACTTCGGCGCCGTGCCGGTGGTCAACGAGAACGACACCGTGTCGACCGACGAGATCCGCCTGGGCGACAACGACACCCTCGGTGCGCTGACCTGCAATCTGATCGAGGCCGACCTGCTGGTGATCCTCACCGACCAGGACGGGCTGTTCGACGCCGACCCGCGCATCAAGCCGGACGCCCGACTGGTGTCGGAGATCGCGCTGTCGGCGCCGGAGCTCAACGTGATGGCCGGCGACAGCAAGGGCGAACTCGGTCGCGGGGGCATGCGCACCAAACTCAGCGCCGCACGCATCGCGGCGCGCTCGGGTGCGAGCACGGCGATCGCCTACGGCAAGGAGCCGCAGGTGCTCGAGCGCCTGTCCGCCGGCGAATCGCTGGGCACGCTGCTGCTACCCGATGCAGGCGCGATGTCGGCGCGCAAGCGCTGGATCGCCGGACAGCTGCAGGCACGCGGTCGCCTGCACCTGGATGCGGGTGCGGTCGGCGTGCTGCGTTCGCAGGGCAAGAGCCTGCTGCCGGTCGGGGTCAAGCGGGTCGAAGGCACGTTCGACACCGGCGACCTGGTGATCTGCCTGGATCCGGAGGGCGGCGAGGTTGCCCGCGGGCTGTCGAACTACTCGGCGGCGGATGCGGCCAAGATCGTCGGCGCCAAGCGCGACGAGCTGCTCGCGCGACTGGGGTATCCCGGCGAGCCGGAGCTGATCCATCGCGACAACCTGGTGCTGTCGTCCTGAGGGATGACGCCCCCGGGGGCTACGCACGGCCCGCAGCCCGGGCGAAGCTCGGGGGTCTGCCATCAATCGCGGAAACAAAAAAGCGCGGGCACATGGCCCGCGCTTCGGATGCAGCGATGCCCTCGAATCAGCCCAGCGCGTTGATCCGCGCCGTCAGCCGGCTCTTGTGACGGGCGGCCTTGTTCTTGTGGATCATGCCGCGGTTGGAATAGCGGTCGAGCACCGGGACCATCTCGGCGTACGCGGTCAGCGCGGCAGCCTTGTCCTTGGCATCGACGGCCTTGACGACCTTCTTGATGGTGGTGCGGATCATCGAGCGCTGACCGGCATTGCGCGCGCGGGCCTTGACGGCTTGGCGGGCGCGCTTCTTGGCGCTGGCGGTGTTGGCCAAAACAGACTCCTGGAATCGAAACGTGAGAAAGGGTTTCCCGCCGGCAGCACGCGATAATGGCGCGGTCCCTGACGAAAAAAAGCGCGGTAGTATTGTGAGCCGCACCCCCCTTGTCAACGCTCGCGGAGCGCCCGTAGCCGAGCCGCGAACGCATCCATGTCCTCTTCCCGGTTGCTGAAATCCACGGGCGTCGTCGGCCTGATGACGCTGCTGTCACGCGTGCTGGGTTTCGTGCGCGACATCCTGTTCGCGGCCGCTTTCGGGGCCGGCGCCGCGATGGACGTGTTCCTGCTGGCCCTCAAGATCCCGAACTTCGGCCGCCGCGTGTTCGCCGAAGGCGCCCTGTCGCAGGCCTTCGTCCCGGTGTTCACCGAGGTCAAGGCCAACGGCTCGCACCAGGACGTCCGCAGCCTGTTCGACGTGGTCGCGGGCACGCTGGGCGGGGTGCTGTCGCTGGTGACCCTGGTCGGCTGCCTGGGTGCGCCACTGCTGATCTGGGTGTTCGCGCCGGGCATCGCCACGGACGCGTCGCGGCACGCGCTGGCGAGCGAGCTGCTGCGCTGGACCTTTCCGTACCTGATGCTGATCTCGCTGACGGCGCTGGGCGGGGCGGTGCTGAATTCCTACGGGCGGTTCGCGGTGCCGGCGTTCACGCCGGTGATCCTCAACCTGTGCCTGATCGCCACGGTGTTCATCGATGCCGATTCGGTGCGCGTGCTCGCCATCGGCGTGTTCGCCGCCGGCGTGCTGCAGCTGCTGTTCCAGCTGCCGTGGCTGGCGCGACTGGACCTGTTCCCGCGGCCGCGGTGGGGCGGGGGCGATCCGCGCGTGCGCCGCATCGTGGCGCTGATGGGGCCGATCGTGTTCGGCTCGTCGGTTGCGCAGATCAGCCTGCTGCTCGACACGGTGATCGCCTCGCTGCTGTTCGCCGGCAGCATCAGCTGGCTGTACTACGCCGACCGCCTGATGGAGTTCCCGCTCGGCATCTTCTCGATCGCCGTGGCGACGGTGATCCTGCCGAGCCTGGCGGCCCAGCACGTCTCGCAATCGGCCGAGCGTTTCAGCGCGACGCTGGACTGGGCGCTGCGCGTGCTGCTGGTGCTGGGTCTGCCGGCCACCGCCGGGCTGATCCTGCTCGCAGGGCCGCTGGTGAGCACGCTGTTCCAGCACGGCGAGTTCGGATTGCGCGATCTGGACATGACGCGCTGGGCGCTGATGGCCTACGCGTTCGCCTTTCTCGGCATCTCGCTGGTGAAGGTGCTGGTGCCGGCGTTCTACGCACGTCAGCTCACGTCGATCCCGGTGCGCTACGGCGTGATTTCGCTGGTCGTCGGCATGGCCACGAGCCTGGCCCTGGTCGGCCTGGGGCTGTATCTGGATTGGCCGGCGCCGCACATCGCGCTGGCCTGCGCGACCTCCGCCAGCTCGCTGCTCAACGCCGGCCTGTTGTATCGGCGTCTGCGTCGCGACCAGGTCTATCGGCCGAGCAGCGGCTGGGGACCTTACCTGGGCCGGATCGGCATCGCGCTGGTGGTGATGAGCGGCGTGACGTGGTGGCTGGCGGGATCGATCGAGTCGTGGAGCGGCGTGCCGCTATCGGAGCGCGCGCCGCGCCTGGCGCTGACGCTCGCCGCGGCGGCCGCGTCGTACTTCGCGGTGCTGTTCGCGGCCGGGATGCGCTTGTCGCACGTGCGTGGCGCCGCGTGAAGGACCGGGGCCACGCGCGTGCGACCGATATAATTCCGCGATGATCGAGCCCCTTCGCATCGAACTGGTGCGTGGCCTGCACAACCTGCGGCCGCGCCACCGCGGCTGCGTGCTCACCGTGGGCAAGTTCGACGGCATGCACCGCGGCCACCAGGTGCTGCTGGAGACCACGCGCGACCTCGCACGCGAAGCCGGGCTTCCGGCCACGGTGCTGAGCTTCGACCCTTCCCCGCGCGACTATTTCCATCCCGAGCGCGCGCTGCTGCGCATCAGCACGCTGCGCGACAAGCTCGCGGCGCTGCAACGCCACGGCATCGATCGACTCGTGCTGGTGCGATTCGACCTGCGCGTGGCCAGCGTTCCGCCCAAGGATTTTCTCGAGGACGTGCTGCTCGCGGGCCTCGGCGCCCGCACGCTGATCGTCGGCGACGACCTGCGTTTCGGCCGCAACCGGTCGGGTGACATCCAGTACCTGCGCAACCGCGCCGACGAGCTCGGCTATCGCGTGGTCGCGGTCGATACCGTGCAGGTTGGCGGCGAGCGGTGCAGCTCGAGCGCGGTGCGCGAGGCCCTTGCCGGAACCGATTTCGAGCGCGCCGAGCGCCTGCTCGGGCGGCCATACCGGGTCACGGGCCGGATCCGGCGCGGCCTGCAGCTCGGCCGCAAGCTCGACATGCCGACCGCGAACATCGCGATCCGCAAGCGCCTGGCGGTGCCCTTCGGTGTGTACGCCGTGCTGGCGCGCGACGAGACACGCACCTGGAAGGGCGTTGCGAGCCTGGGCATCCGCCCCACATTGAACATGACCCGCTGCCTGCTCGAGACCTACCTGTTCGACGCGAACGTGGATCTCTACGGCAAGGTGCTGGAAGTGGAGTTCCGACACTTCCTGCGACCTGAACTGCGTTTCGAATCCCTCGAGGCGCTGCGCCACCAGATGCACGAGGACGCGGCGCAAGCGCGCCGCCTGCTCGAAACCTGAACTCACGACCTGTCCGCACCCCCGTGGATTACAAGATCACCCTGAACCTGCCGGAGACGCCGTTCCCGATGCAGGCGAACCTCGCCAAGCGCGAGCCGGAGTTCCTCGCGCGCTGGGAGGCCGAGGACCTGTACGCGCAGATCCAGCAGGACACGCGCGACGGTGAGTCGTACCGCTTCGTCGACGGCCCGCCGTACGCCAACGGCGACATCCACATCGGCCACGCGGTCAACAAGGTCCTGAAGGACCTGATCGTGAAGTCGCGGCGCCTGGCCGGTCGCCACGCGCCGTTCGTGCCGGGCTGGGACTGCCATGGCCTGCCGATCGAACTGCAGGTGGAGAAGAAGCACGGCAAGGTCGGCGAGAAGCTCGACGCCGCATCGTTCCGCGCCAAGTGCCGCGAGTACGCCAACGAGCAGATCGGTCGCCAGCGAGCGGACTTCAAGCGATTGGGCATTCTGGCCGACTGGGAGCGCCCGTACCTGACGATGGACCCGAAGTTCGAAGCCGAGCAGCTGCGCTGCCTGGGTCGCATCGTCGAGCGCGGCCACGTGGTGCGCGGCTTCAAGCCGGTGCACTGGTGCCTGGACTGCGGCTCGTCGCTGGCCGAGGCCGAGGTCGAGTACGAGGACAAGCAGTCGTTCGCCATCGACGTGCGCTTCGAGGCGTTCGATCCGGCGGACCTGGCGCGGCGCTTCGGCGTGGCCGATGCGAGCGGCGCCGGCTTCGTGATCTGGACCACGACGCCCTGGACGCTGCCGGCGAACCAGGCGATCGCAGCCAACGCGCAGCTGAACTACGCGCTGGTGCGGGCCGAACGGGCGGGGCTCGTGGTGCTGGCGGCGGACATGGTCGAGGCGGTGCTCAAGCGCTGGCAGGACCAGGGCCAGGTGATCGCGACCGTCGCCGGCAGCGCGCTCGAAGGTGCGCTCGCACAGCATCCGTTCGCGGATCGGAGAGTGCCGCTGATCCTGGGTGAACACGTGACCACGGAGGCCGGTACGGGCCTGGTCCACACCGCGCCGGCACACGGCGTCGAGGACTACGTCGTCGGCCAGCAGTACAAGCTGACGGTCTACAACCCGGTGCTGTCGAGCGGCGTGTACGCCGCCGATGCGCCGCTGGTGGCCGGCATGCACGTGCGCAAGGTCGACGAGCCGATCCTGGCCGAGCTCGAGACGCGCGGTGCGCTGATCAAGCGCGCGACGCTCACGCACAGCTTTCCACACTGCTGGCGCCACAAGTCGCCGCTGATCTTCCGCGCGACGCCGCAGTGGTTCGTGTCGATGGACGGGAAGGGACTTCGTCCGCAGGCGCTCGAAGCGATCGCCAAAACGCAGTGGATCCCGAACTGGGGCGAAGCGCGGATCCGCGAGATGGTCGCCGGACGTCCCGACTGGTGCATCTCGCGCCAGCGCACCTGGGGCGTGCCGATGGCGGTGTTCGTGCATCGACAGAAGCAGGATCTGCATCCGGATTCGGTGGCGTTGCTCGCGCGCATCGCGGACAAGGTCGAAAAAGAAGGCCTCGAGGCCTGGTTCGGCTCGTCGCCTGCCGACTGGGGCGTCGACGAGGGCGTCTACGAAAAGTGCCCCGACACGCTCGACGTGTGGTTCGACTCGGGCGTGGTGCACCAGTGCTCGTTCAAGGCGCTCGAACCCGAAACGCTCGACGCCAACGGCAACGCGCCGATCGGCGATCTGTACCTGGAAGGTTCGGATCAGCATCGCGGCTGGTTCCAGTCCTCCCTGCTCACCAGCACCGCGATGCACGGCCGTGCGCCCTATCGCGCGGTGCTCACGCACGGTTTCACCGTGGACGAGCAGGGCCGCAAGATGTCCAAGTCCCTCGGCAACGTCGTGGCACCGCAGCAGGTGACCAAGACGCTCGGCGCCGACGTGCTGCGGCTGTGGGTCGCGGCCAGCGACTACAGCGGCGAGATCGCGATCTCTGACAAGCTGCTCACGCGCATGGCCGATGCGTATCGGCGCATCCGCAACACCGCGCGCTTCCTGCTGGGCAACCTCCACGGCTTCGACCCGGCGCGGGACCTCGTGCCGACCGGGCGGATGGTCGCGATCGATCGCTGGGCCGTGGCGCAGGCCGCTGCGCTGCAGGTCGAACTGGCCAAGGCCTACGAGGAATGCCAGTTCCACGTCGTCTACCAGAAGCTGCACAACTACTGCGTGGTCGATCTGGGCGGCTGCTACCTCGACATCCTCAAGGACCGCCTCTACACCACCGGCGCCAAGAGCCTGCCGCGACGCTCCGCGCAGACCGCGATGTGGCACATCCTCGAAGCGTTCGTGCGCTGGATCGCGCCGGTGCTGTCGTTCACCGCAGACGAGATCTGGCAGCTGATGCCGGCGCGCGAGGGATCGGTGTTCTCGCAGCGCTGGTACGCGCTGCCGTCCGAAACCGGTGCCGGCGATCCGGACTGGACGCGTCTGCTTGCCGCACGCGAGGCGGTGCGCAAGGCGCTCGAGACCCTGCGCGCGGCCGGACAGATCGGGTCGGGCCTCAACGCCGGCGTACAGCTGTTCGCGGACGGCGAGCTCGGCGCGGCCTTGCGCGGGGTCGACGAGGAGCTGCGCTACTGGTTCATCACCTCGGGCGCCTCGGTCGGCGCGCTGGCCGCGGCCCCGGCCGATGCGACGCGCTTCGAACTGGAAGGCCAGGGCATGCTGGCGCTGATCGCATCGCCGGTGCCGCACGGCAAGTGCGAGCGCTGCTGGCACCAACGCCCCGAGGTCGGGTCCAACGCGGAGCACCCGACGCTGTGTGCGCGCTGCGTGGAGAATGTGGCGGGCGCCGGCGAATCGCGGCGTTTCGTCTGAGGATCGGATCGTGACGTTTCGACTGAGCAACGTGCACTGGCTGTGGCTGTCGGCGGGGGTGATGCTCGCCGACCAGATCACCAAGCAGATGGTGATCCGCAGCATCGAGCGCTTCGAATCGATCCCGGTGACGCCGCTGCTCAACTGGGTGCACATGCACAACACCGGCGCGGCGTTCTCGATGCTCAGCCAGATGCCGCCCTGGTTCTTCGTGCTGCTGGCCGTCGGGGTGTCGGTGGGCATCCTGATCTGGATGCGGCGCAATCCGCTGGGGCAGCGCCTGGTCGCCTCGGGTCTGGCGCTGATCCTCGGCGGCGCGCTGGGCAACGTGATCGATCGCGTGCGTCTGGGTCACGTCACCGACTTCGTCGACTTCCACATCGACGATTGGCACTTTGCGGCCTTCAACGTCGCCGACGCCGCCATCACGGTCGGGGCGGGCCTGCTGATCCTGGACATGCTGCTCGACACCTGGCGGGCGCGCGCTGCGCGCAAGCCTGCGGGCGAGGGGCCCTTGCCGTAATGGAGATCCTGCTCGCCAATCCGCGCGGGTTCTGTGCCGGGGTGGATCGCGCCATCGACATCGTCGAGCGCGCCATCGACGTGCTCGGCGCGCCGATCTACGTGCGTCACGAGGTGGTGCACAACCGTTTCGTCGTCGACGACCTGCGCGCCAAGGGCGCGGTGTTCGTCGAGGAGATCGACGAGATCCCGGCGGGCGCGACCTGCATCTTCTCCGCGCACGGCGTCTCGCAGGCGGTGCGTGGCGCGGCGCAGTCGCGTGGCCTGACGGTGTTCGACGCAACCTGTCCGCTGGTCACCAAGGTCCACATCGAGGTGAAGCGCTACTCGCGCGAGGGCCGCGAGGTGGTGCTGATCGGCCACGCAGGGCATCCGGAGGTCGAAGGCACGATGGGCCAGTTCGACGAGAGCCAGGGCGGGCGCATCCACCTGGTCGAGACGCCCGAGGACGTCGAACGACTGCAGATCGGCAAGCCGACGCACATGGCCTATGTGACCCAGACGACGCTGTCGATGGACGACACCGCGCGCGTGATCGAAGCCCTGCGTCGGCGCTTCCCGGAGATCCTCGGGCCGCGCAAGGACGACATCTGCTACGCGACGACCAACCGCCAGGACGCGGTCAAGGAACTCGCGTCGCAGTGCGACGTGCTGCTGGTGGTGGGCTCGCGCAACAGCTCCAACTCCAACCGCCTGCGCGAACTGGCCGAAACCCGCGGCACCACGGCCTACCTGATCGACGGGGCCGACGACATCCAGCCCGAATGGGTGCAGGGACGGCGTTGCGTCGGCGTCACCGCCGGAGCCAGCGCGCCGGAAGTCCTGGTCAAGCAGGTGGTCGCGCGCCTGCGCGAACTGGGCGGGACCCCGGCGCGCGAGCTGCCCGGGCGCACCGAAAACATCGTCTTTGCCCTGCCGCCGGCGCTGCGCAAGGCGGTCGGGACCTCATAGCCCGGGTGCCGTCCGGGACGCCCGAGGGGTCGCAAACGGGGCCGTGGACCGCGTCCGGACGATGGCGCCGCGGCGGGTGCGAAAAATAGCGCCGATCGGGCCCTCGAAAACGGGCGCCAGCGCCTCGCTATCTGTTAGAATTTCCTCGCTTTTAGCCCCTCTCGTACCCACTTCAAACGGACCCGCCTGCGGCGTGGCCAAAAGGGCGTGTTGATGACCGATTTCGCCAAGGAAGTCCTCAGCGTCAATCTCGAGGACGAGATGCGCCGTTCCTACCTGGATTACGCGATGAGCGTGATCGTGGGACGCGCGCTGCCCGATGCCCGCGACGGCCTCAAGCCGGTGCATCGCCGAATCCTGTACGCGATGAGCCAGCTCAACAACGTCTGGAATCGCCCGTACATCAAGTGCGCCCGCGTGGTCGGCGACGTCATCGGCAAGTACCACCCGCACGGCGACAACGCGGCCTACGACGCGCTGGTGCGCATGGCGCAGGATTTTTCGCTGCGCTATCCGCTGGTCGATGGCCAGGGCAACTTCGGCAGCGTGGACGGCGATCCGCCGGCGGCGATGCGCTACACCGAGTGCCGCATGGCGCGCGTGACCTCGGAGCTGCTCGCCGACATCGATTCGGACACGGTCGACTTCATCCCGAACTACGACGAAAAGGACGTTGAGCCGGTCGTCCTGCCCACGCGCATCCCGCAGCTGCTGGTCAACGGTTCGGCCGGCATCGCGGTGGGCCTGGCCACCAACATCCCGCCGCACAACCTGGCGGAAGTGATCGACGGCTGCGTTGCGCTGATCGACAACCCCGAGATCGATCTCGCGGGCCTGATGAAGCTGATCCCGGCGCCGGATTTCCCGACCGCCGGCCTGCTGCTCGATGCCCACGGCCTGATCGACGCGTACTCGACGGGCCGCGGCCGCATCGTGCTGCGTGCGCGCACGCACTTCGAGGACGTCTCGGCGGATCGGCAGGCGGTGGTCGTCACCGAGCTGCCCTACCAGGTGAACAAGGCGCGCCTGCAGGAGCGCATCGCCGAGCTGGTCAAAGACAAGAAGCTCGAGGGCATCAGCGAGATCCGTGACGAGTCCGACCGCGAAGGCATGCGCGTCGTTATCGAGCTCAAGCGCAACGAAAACGCCGAGGTCGTGCTGAACAACCTGTTCCAGCAGACCGGCATGCAGGTCACGTTCGGCATCAACATGGTCGCGCTCGACGGCGGCCAGCCCAGGGCGATGTCGCTCAAGGAACTGCTGCAGATCTTCGTGCGCCATCGCCGCGAAGTGGTCACGCGACGCACGCGCCATCTGCTGCGCGAGGCACGCAAGAAGGCGCACATCCTCGAAGGCCTGGCCGTTGCGCTGGCCAACATCGACGAGATGATCGAGCTGATCAAGCGCTCGCCCAACTCGGCGGAAGCCAGGACGGGACTGATGTCGCGCGACTGGAACGCGGGCCTGGTCACCACGATGCTGGCGCGCACCGACGCGCAGGCTTCGCGCCCGGAGGACCTCGACGAGGCGCTCGGACTGTTCGGCGAGACCTACCGGCTCAGCGAAGCGCAGGCGCAGGCGATCCTGGAAATGCGCCTGTCCAAGCTCACGGCGCTCGAGCAGGACAAGATCCACGACGAGTTCAAGGAACTGCTCGACGCGATCATCGACTACCTCGACATCCTGGCGTCCGAAGCGCGGCTGCTGAACGTGATTCGCGAAGAGCTGCTGGCCATCAAGGAGCAGTACGGCGACGAGCGCCGGACCGAGATCACGGAGCTCGCGCTGAACATCGCGCGCGAAGACCTGATCCCTCCGCAGGAGATGGTGGTCACGCTCTCGCACGAGGGCTACGTGAAATCGGTGCCGCTGGTGGAGTACCAGGCGCAGAAGCGCGGCGGCCGCGGCAAGCAGGCGGCCAGCACCAAGGACGAGGATTTCATCGACCGGCTCTGGTCGGCCCATTCGCACGACTGGCTGCTGTGCTTCGGCAGCACCGGCAAGGTCTACAAGCTGCGCGTGTTCGAGCTTCCGGTGGGCTCGCGCGGATCGCGTGGCCGTCCGTTCGTGAATCTGCTGCCGCTGGAACCGGGCGAGAAGATCAGTGCGGTGCTGGCGATCCAGTCCTTCGGCGGTGAGACCGCCGAGGTGGATGCCGCCGAAGCGCCGACGGTCGAAGGCGCAGAAGGCGAGGCGCCGGAAGCGAACGTGGTTGTGTCCGGCCCGTTCGTGTTCATGGCCACGCGCCTGGGCACGGTGAAGAAGACGCCGCTGTCGGCGTTTGCCAACATCCGGTCCAACGGCATCATTGCGGTGGACCTGCGCGTCGACGACGCCTTGGTCGGCGTCGCCATCACCAACGGCTCCAGCGACATCCTGATGTTCAGCGATGCCGGTCGTGTCATCCGCTTCAATGAAAACGACGTCCGCAGCATGGGTCGCAACGCGACCGGCGTGCGCGGCATGCGGTTGATCCAGCGCGGCGAATCCGCTGCCGAGGAAGTCGTGGTGGAGGACGCCGGCGAAGTCGCCGAGACGGAATCCCCGGCCGAGGAGGTCGAAGGAGTCACCGCGGGAGGCGAGGGCGCGAAGGTGATCGCGCTGATCGTGGCCGACGGCGGCGAGATCCTCACCGTGTCCGAGAACGGTTACGGCAAGCGCACGCCGATCGACCAGTTTCCGCGTCGCGGACGCGGCGGCCAGGGCGTCATCGCGCAGGCACTGTCGGACAAGACCGGCAATCTGGTCGGCGCCATCGAGGTGCATGACGGCCACGAGGTGATGCTGATCTCCGAAGCCGGCGTGCTGATCCGCTTCAGGACTACGGACGTGCGCACGATGGGACGCAACACGCAGGGCGTGCGGCTGATGCGTCCCGATGACGGCGACAAGCTGGTGGGCATCGATCGCATCGAGGCCGAGGAACCCGAAGCCGAAGGCGCGGCGGGCGAGGGCAGTCCGGTTCCCGAGCCCGAGGCCTGAAAGTCGCGCGCTCGGCGCAGCCGATGAAGGGTTCGCCCCTGCGTGACCGACGCACGGGGTCCTGCGCTAGGCTCGTGCGAGCAAGGAGCAGGTGACGAACATGGACGACCAGCGCGGAAACGTGGTGCCGGGATTCGACGTCGAGGCGCACGTGCGGCGCATGAACGCCGACGGCTATTCGGTGATCGAGGATTTTCTGTCGCCCGAGCGGCTCGCCGCGGTACGCGAGGGCCTCAAGCCCTTCCTCAAGACGCACGAAGGGCGCAACAACTTCGAAGGCTTGAAGACCGAGCGGGTCTACACGCTGGTCGCGCGCGGACCGGTGTTCGAGGACATCGTCGAGGATCCGCGGGTGATGGCGCTGTGTGATCACTACCTGCAGAAGCCGTATCTGCTGACTGCGAGCCAGGCCATCTGCATCTACCCTGGCGAAACCCCGCAGCCGATCCACGCCGACGATCTGTTCTACCGCGTGCCGCGACCGCGTCCGGCGTTCAGCGTCTCCACCGTCGTCGCGGTCGACGCGTTCACCGCGCGCAACGGCGGCACCGAGATCATCCCCGGCAGCCACACCTGGCCCGATGCGCAGATCGCCGGCATCTACGAAGGCGCCACGCCCGCCGACGCGGATGCGCCGACGCGCGAGGACCTCGAGCGCCAGCTGCGCCCGATGGAAGTGCCGGCCGGCGCGTGCCTGGTGTTCCTCGGCACGCTGCTGCACCGCGGCGGCGCCAATCGCAGCGACGCACCGCGTCTGGCGTTCTCCAACCAGTACTGCGAGCCCTGGGCGCGCACCCAGGAGAACTTCTACCTGGGCGTGCCGATCGAGCAGGCGCGCGAGATGTCGCCGCGCGTGCAGTCGCTGCTTGGCTACAGCATCTGGCCGCCGTTCATGGGGCAGGTGAGTGCGAGCCATCCGATGAAAGCGCTGGCGCCGGATTGGATCGCGCCGGTAGCGGCGCAGCGTCCGCGCGGCTGACTTCGGAGCCTGGGCAAAGCCCGGGATGCGTTTCACGCGGATCGAAAAGCACCCGGGCCTCGCCCGGGCTACGGGGGGTCGAGAAACCCGATCGCGGCCCGGGCGACCTGTTCGGGCTTTTCCTCGTGAACCAGCAGCCGTGCTCCGGGCACTTCGACCACCCGCGCATCCGGGAACTGCCTGGCCATGTCGCGCGCCAGATCCAGCGGGAACGTCGGATCGTCGGCGCCCCACAACAGCAGAACCGGCATCGTCAGCCGGGCGTGCTCGTTCGCGAGCGCATCGACCGGCTGCCAGTGCGCGCCGAGCAGGTAACGCCGGAGTCCCTCCATCCGTGCCGGGTCGCGCAGCAAGGGCTCCACCACGTGCTGGTGGAACTCGCCTTCGATGTGCGACAGATCGCGAAAGCATCCGCCGAATCCCATCGAAGAGCGCCGGAACGTGCGGGACGCGAGCAGCAGCCGCAGCGCGCTCAACGTCGGCGGCGCCCTGAGCAGACCTTGGTAAAGCGGAATCCACGGTGGGCGATGACCCGGCATCTCGGTGTTGATCAGCACCAGGCGCGAGATGCGCCGCGGCATCTGCAACGCGAGGTAGCGCGCGAACGTCCCGCCGGTGTCCTGGGCCATCACGTGGAACTGCGTCAGGCCCAGGGCCTCGACCACCGCGACGAGCGTCCGACCCTGTCCGGGAAAGCTGAAATCGGCGTGCTCGCTCCACTGCGACTCGCCGAGTCCGGGCAGGTCCAGCACATGGCAGGTGAAACGGGCCGACAGGGCCGGCAGCACCTTGCGCCAGGTGAAGCCCGATAGCGGGAAGCCGTGGACCAGCAGCAGGTCCGGGCCCTGTCCGAAGCGGCGCACGGGCAGCCGGGCGTCCGGGGTGTCGATCCATCGGACCGGTGCGGCCAGGTAGGTGGAGGCGTCGGACGACATCACGGGGCGAGCATCGCAGGTCGGCCGTCGGCAATCGAAGCCGCAGGAGGACCTCGGTGCCGAAGTTGGATGACTAACATCACCTGTTATGTTTCAATGCGCGCATGAACTTCAGCGTGCACTTCGATGCGGAAACAGTGGCCCGACTCAACGCGGCGGTGGAGCGGGTCGGTCTGACGCGCAATCGCATCATCGTCCGCGCGGTGCAGGAGTGGCTGATCAAGAACGAGGCCGAGGAATGGCCCGAGGACCTGCGCGATCACTGGCGCAACCCTGCGCCGGAACTCAGCGCCGGGCCGGTCGAATTCGAACCGTGGCGGCCGGCGCCTGAAACGATCCCGACGTCCAACGCGCGATGAAGTACCTGCTCGATGCCGGCACGCTGTCGGCGGCGCTGCGCGGCCGCCTGCCGGTCGTGCTGAAGCTGGCGGAGTTGGGCCCGGGCGAGGTCGCCATGTCGGTACTCAGCCGGATGCAGGTCGAGATCGGGCTGCGTACCCGGCCGCGGGCCCAGCAGCGCTACGCGAGGCTGTTGCGCACGCTGTCCGAGACCGTCAAGACGCTCGAATTCGGTGAGGCCGAGGCGCAGCAGGCGGCGACGCTGGGGGCCTACCTTGAGCAGGGCGGAGAACGCATCGGGCCGATGGAATTGATGCTCGCGGCGCAGGCCATGACGCATCGCTACACGCTGGTGGCCGAGGACCTGGCGCCGTATCGCATGGTCAACGGGCTGAACGTCGAGAACTGGATCGGCAAGAACGCCTGATCGCAGTTAATAATCTACTTTAACTATCGTCTGTAAAGGATTGTCATGTCTAGGATTACGAACTTCAGTGCTGGCCCCGCAACGCTCCCTCTGACGGTTCTCGAGCAGGTCCAAGAGGAACTCCTCGACTGGCGCGGCTCGGGCATGTCGGTGATGGAAATGTCCCATCGCGACAAGGAGTTCATGAGCATTGCATCCGAAGCGGAGAAGGATCTGCGCGAAGTTGCTGGAATTCCTCAGAATTACAAGGTTCTATTCATGCAGGGCGGAGCCACGGCGCAGTTCGCGCTGATCCCGCTGAACCTGCTGCGCGGCAAGGCGGGCGCCGACTACGTGCTCACCGGTGACTGGGGCAAGAAGGCTCTCAAGGAAGCCGGCAAGTACGGCAAGGCCAGCGTCGCGGCCACCGGCGAAGCGGGCAAGTTCACGTCGATCCCGGATCGCGCCGGTTGGAAGCTGGATCCGGATGCGGCCTACGTGCACATCACCACCAACGAGACCATCCATGGCGTGCAGTTCCAGTCGACGCCGGACGTCGGCGGCGTGCCGCTGGTGGCCGACATGTCCTCGGACATCCTGTCGCGCCCGATCGAGGTCTCGAAGTTCGGCCTGATCTATGGCGGCGCGCAGAAGAACATCGGCCCGGCCGGTGTGACGATCGTGATCGTGCGCGAGGACCTGATCGGGCAGGCCTCGGCAATGACGCCCAACGTCTTCGACTACAAGCAGGCCGCCGACAACGAGTCGATGCTCAACACCCCGCCGTGCTTCGCCTGGTACGTCTCGGGCCTGGTGTTCAAGTGGATCAAGGACAACGGCGGACTGGCCGGCGTCGGGGCGCGCAACCAGGCCAAGGCGAAGCGGCTTTACGACTACATCGATTCGCAGGATTTCTATCGCAACCCGGTGGCCAAGGCCGATCGTTCGGTCATGAATGTGCCGTTCACGCTGGCCAATGCCGAGCTCGACGCGGACTTCCTCAAGGGCGCCAAGGCCGCGGGCCTGAGCGGCCTCAAGGGCCATCGCGCGGTCGGCGGCATGCGCGCTTCGCTCTACAACGCGATGACCGAGCAGGGCGTGGCACAGCTGGTCGACTACATGAAGGAATTCGCGCGGACCAAGGGCTGAGAAGAGAAAACCCATGTTCAAGATCCAGACGCTCAACAACATCTCCGTCCTCGGCCTCGAGCGCCTGCCGCGCGAGCGCTACGAGGTGGCCTCCGAGATCACGCATCCCGACGCGGTGATGGTGCGCTCGGCCGACATGCACAAGCTCGACATCGCCGGCTCGGTCAAGGCGATCGGGCGCGCGGGGGCGGGCACCAACAACATTCCCGTGGCCGCGATGAGCAAGCGCGGCGTGCCGGTGTTCAACGCACCCGGCGCCAACGCCAATGCGGTCAAGGAACTGGTGATCGCCGGGCTGCTGCTGGCCGCGCGCAACATCGCCCCGGCGCTGGACTTCGTGAAGAAGCTCGATGGCGACGACAAGGCGATGCACGAGGCGGTGGAGGCCGGCAAGAAGAAGTTCGTCGGCTTCGAGCTGCCGGGCCGCAGCCTGGGCGTGATCGGCCTGGGCGCGATCGGCGTGAAGGTCGCCAACGCGGCAATCGAGATGGGCATGGAGGTGTGGGGCTTCGATCCCGCGATGACGGTGCAGAACGCGTGGAAGCTCGATGCGCGCGTGCGCCAGGCGCTGTCGGTCGACGACCTGATGGCGCGTTCGCAGTGCGTCTCGGTGCACGTGCCGCTGCTCGACGCCACGCGCGGCATCGTCAACGCCGATCGGCTCAAGCTGCTCAAAAAGCAGGGCGTGATCCTGAACTTCGCGCGCGAGGCGATCGTCGACGAAAAGGCCGTGATCGAGGCGCTCAACGAGAACCGCCTGCACGCCTACGTCTGCGACTTTCCGTCCAACACGCTGAAGAACCATCCGCGCGTGATCGCCACGCCGCACCTGGGCGCCTCGACCAACGAGGCGGAGGACAACTGCGCGGTCATGGTCGCCGACCAGCTCCGCGAGTTCCTCGAGCGCGGCAACATCACCAACTCGGTCAATTTCCCGGAGGCGGTCCTCGCCCTGCTGCCGGGCAAGACGCGCCTGGCGATCGCCAACGCCAACGTGCCCAACATGGTCGGCCAGATCTCGACCACGCTGGCCAACCACAAGCTCAACATCGCCGACCTGCTCAACAAGTCGCGCGGCGACATCGCGTACACGTTGGTGGACGTGGACTCATCCGTGCCGCAGGCCGCCGTGGACGAGATCGCCCGCATCGAAGGCGTGCTCAACGTGCGGGTGATCGGGCCAGCCTGACCGGCGCAGAATCTCGTAGCCCGGGCGCTGCCCGCGGTCGGATGAAAGATCCCGGGCTGCGCCCGGGCTACGGAAATAGGGTGCCACCACCGCGGAGTTCGCTTCGTGGACAATAGCCGCGCTTTGCCACCCGCCAAGACCATGACTCCCTTGACCCTCGCCGAGGCCCGCGCCCAGATCGACGCGCTGGACGAACAGATCCAGCGCCAGATCTCGCAGCGCGCGCGCATCGCCCAGCAGGTCGCCCGCATCAAACAGGCGCAGGGCGATACCGGCGACCACTACCGTCCTTCGCGCGAAGCCGAGGTGTTGCGCCGGGCGATCGAGCGCAACCAGGCCGCCGACGGCGGGCCGCTGACCGACGAGGTCGTCGCACGCCTGATGCGCGAGATCATGTCGGCGTGCCTGGCGCTGGAATCGCCGTTGACGGTGGCGTATCTGGGGCCCGAGGGAACGTACACGCAGTCGGCCGCGCTCAAGCATTTCGGTGATGCGGTGACCGCCCGCCCGCTGGCGGCGGTCGACGAGATCTTCCGCGACGTCGAGTCCGGCGCCGCCGACTACGGCGTGGTGCCGGTCGAGAACTCGATCGGCGGCGTGGTGACGCACACGCTCGATGCGCTGGTGCACACCAAGCTGCGCATCTGCGGCGAGGTGATGCTGCCGGTGCACCACCACCTGCTGTCGCGCGAAACCTCCCTGGATGCGGTGCAGACGATCTACGCGCACCCGCAGTCCTTCGCCCAGACCCGCAAATGGTTCGATTCGCGGCTGCCCAAGGCCGAGCGCGAGGTCGTTGCCAGCAACGGCGAGGCGGCGCGCATCGCAGCGGACAAAGGCGGCGCGGCGATCGCGGGCCTGCCGGCGGCGCGCCTGTACGGCCTGAACATCCTGGCCTCGAACATCGAGGACGATCCGGGCAACACAACGCGCTTCCTGATCATCGGCAAGCAGGATCCGAGCGCCACGGGCGCCGACCTGACGTCGCTGGTGGTGACGGCGCACCGCAACCAGCCGGGCGCGCTGTTCACGCTGCTGGCGCCGCTGGCCGACGCGCAGATCGACCTGTCGCGCATCGAATCGCGCCCGGTGCGCGGCTCGCCGGTGCCCGACTTCTATTTCTTCATGGATCTGGGCGGTCACGTCACCGACGCCGTGATCCGCACCGCGCTCGACCGGGTGCGGGCCAATGCCGCGTTCTTCAAGATACTCGGCTCGTATCCAAGGGCCGTGATGTGATGAACGCCGTGAAGCCGAACGAACTGACCCGCAACGCGCTGCCGGGCGTGCTCGACATCGAGGCCTACACGCCGGGCATGCCGATCGAGGAACTGCAGCGTCGGCTCGGTCTGGCCGACGTGATCAAGCTCGCTTCGAACGAAAATCCGCTTGGCGCGAGCCCGATGGTCGCGGCCGCGCTGGCCAAGGCGGCGGCGGACAATCTTGCGCTGTATCCGGACGGCAGCGGCTTCCGGCTGAAGAAGAAGCTTGCGGCCTACCACGGCATCGGCGCCGAGTGCATCACGCTGGGCAACGGCAGCAACGATCTGCTCGAGTTCCTGTCGCGCATCTACGCCGGGCCGGGCCGCGCGGTGATGTTCTCGGACTACGCGTTTGCGGTGTACCCGCTCGCCGCGCAGGCGCAGAACGCCGAGCGCGTGGTGGTGCCGGCGTATCCGTCCGATCACGCGATGCCGTACGGCCACGACCTTGCCGCGTTCGCCGAGACGCTCGCCAGGCGCCCGGACGTGAGCCTGGTGTTCATCGCCAATCCGAACAATCCGACCGGAACGTGGAACACGCCGCAGGAGATCCTCGGCTTTCTCGAGCACGTGCCGCCGCACGTGATCGTTGCGCTCGACGAGGCTTACTGGGACTACCAGGATCCGGCGCTGCGCACCGATGCGCGGCCCTGGCTCGATCGGTTTCCGAACCTGGTCATCACGCGCACGTTCTCGAAGATCTACGGCATCGCCAGCCTGCGCGCGGGCTATGCGCTGTCGCACCCGACGGTGGCCGATCTGCTCAACCGCGTGCGCCAGCCGTTCAACAACAACAGTTTCGCGTTGATCGCGGCGGAAGCGGCGCTGGACGACCAGGAGTTCGTGCGCCGTTCGATCGAGCTGAACACGGTCGAGCGCAAGCGCCTCGATGCCGAACTCGGGAAGCGCGGCCACACGGTGCTGCCGTCGCAGGCCAACTTCATCACCGTCGGGTTCGGTCGCGACGCCAGGCCGATCCACCAGGGCCTGCTGGAGCGCGGCGTGATCGTGCGGCCGATGGGCTCCTACGGGTTGCCGCAGTTCCTGCGCGTGACGGTCGGCACCGCGACGCAGAACGATCGCTTCCTCGCGGCGCTGGACGAAGCGATCCGGTCGCTGTGACGCGTCTTGCGGTCATCGGACTCGGGTTGATCGGCGGGTCGCTGGCGCGCGCGTTGCGTGCCGCCGGGCGCGTGTCGCACATCGCCGCGTACGACCGCGATCCCGAGCAGGGACGTCGCGGGCTCGAGCTGGGCGTGATCGATCGCTTCGCCGGCGACGCGGCGAGCTCGGCACGCGATGCGGACGTGGTCGTGCTCGCCGTGCCGGTGCTGCACACGGCCGAGGCCGCCGAGGCGGTCCGCGCGGGGCTGTCGGACCGCACGATCCTGATGGACGTCGGCAGCACCAAGGTCTCGGTGCTGGGCGACATCACGCGCGTGTTCGGCGATCTGCCGGCGCGCTTCGTCGCCGCGCATCCGATCGCGGGCACCGAAAAGAGCGGTGTCGCCGCGTCCAGGTCCGAACTGTTCCGGGGTCATCGCGTGGTGCTGACGCCGCATGCGGGCCAGGATCCGGGGGCACTGGCGACGGTGCGCTCGCTGTGGGAGTCGGTTGGCGCCCGTGTCGTCGAGATGGACGCCGCCTGCCACGACGCGATCTTCGCCGCGACCTCGCACCTGCCGCACGTGCTGGCCTATGCATTCGTGGACATGCTGACGCGCCTGCCCAACGCGGCCGACATTTTTCCCAACGCCGGCGGCGGCTTTCGCGATTTCACCCGCATCGCGAGCTCCAGCCCCGAGATGTGGCACGACATCGTCCGCGCCAATCGCGTCGAGGTCACCGGCCTGCTCGAGCGCCAGATCGGCGAGCTGCAGGAACTTCTGGCGCTGATGAAGGACGAACGCTGGCCCGAACTGCTGATGCGCTTCGAACGCGCGCGCGCGGCGCGCGAGCGTCATCTGTCCCAGATCGAATAGAACACGACGACCATGATGATGGAACTGCTGGTTAGCCCCGACGCGTGGATCGCGTTCCTGACGTTGACGATGCTCGAGCTGATCCTGGGCATCGACAACATCGTGTTCATCACGATCCTGGTGGACAAGCTGCCGGCGCATCAGCGCGACACGGCGCGGCGGCTGGGCCTGGGCGCCGCGATGTTCATGCGCATCGGCCTGCTGTTCGTGCTGAGCTGGATCATCGGGCTCAAGGAGCCCTGGTTCTCGATCCTCGGCCACGGCATCTCGGGCCGCGATCTGGTGCTGATCCTGGGCGGCCTGTTCCTGCTGTGGAAGGCCACGATGGAGATCCACGAACTGCTCGAAGGGCAGGAAGGACACGCATCGGCCAAGGTCGCGCCGACGTTTGCGGCGGTGATCGTGCAGATCATGCTGATCGACATCGTCTTCTCGCTCGACTCGATCATCACCGCGGTGGGCATGGTCGATCACATCGAAGTGATGATCGCGGCGGTGGTGGCATCGGTGACGTTGATGATGCTGTTCGCGGGGCCCATCGGACGCTTCATCTCGGCGCGGCCTACGATCAAGATGCTGGCGCTGTCGTTCCTGTTCCTGATCGGCGCGGTGCTGATCGCCGGCGGCTTCGACCACGACGTGCCCAAGGGCTACATCTACTTCGCGATGGCTTTCTCGATCGTCGTGGAGATGCTCAACATCAAGCTGCGCAAGCGCGCGGCCGATCCGGTGCACCTGCACCAGCGCTACGTGCCGGAGGATCAATCCAAGTGAGCGGCGGCACCCTGAACTGGACGGTTGCGCCGGGCGGCATGCCCTCGGGCAGCGTTCGCGTTCCCGGCGACAAGTCGATCTCGCACCGCTCGGTGATGCTCGGGTCGCTGGCCGATGGCATCACCGAGGTCACGGGCTTCCTCGACGGTGAGGACTGCCTATGCACGATGAAGGCGTTCCAGGCGATGGGCGTTCGCATCGAACGCGTGACCGACACCAGCCTGCGCGTGCACGGCGTCGGGCTGCACGGACTCAAAGGGCCCGCCCACGATCTGGATCTGGGCAACTCCGGCACCTCGATGCGGCTGATGTCGGGTCTGCTGGCCGCGCAGAGATTTCCGACGACGCTGATCGGCGATGCGTCGCTGTCCCGTCGCCCGATGAGGCGCGTGATCGATCCGCTGGCGCGCATGGGCGCGCGCATCGATTCCAACGACGGCAAGGCGCCGCTGCGCCTGCACCCGGTCGACGGTGGACTCACGGCGATCGACCACGTATCGAAGGTCGCGAGCGCGCAGGTGAAGTCCTGCATCCTGCTCGCGGGCCTGTACGCGAACGGGACGACGTCGGTCACCGAGCCGGAGACGTCGCGCGACCACACCGAACGCATGCTTCGCGCCTTCGGGGTCGAGGTGATGTCGAGCGAGGGTCGCGCCGCGGTGCGCGGCGGCCAGCGCCTGGTCGGCACGTCGATCCCGGTGCCGGCCGACATCTCGTCGGCCGCGTTCTTCCTGCTCGCGGCGGCGATCGTGCCCGGCAGCGATCTGTTGCTGCGCGACGTTGGCATCAACCCGACGCGCACGGGTGTGATCGACATCCTGCGGGCGATGGGCGCATCGATCGGGATCGAGAATCCGCGCACGTTCGGCGGGGAGCCGGTGGCCGACCTGCGCGTGCGAGGACAGGGCTTGCGCGGCATCGCGGTCGACCCGGCACTGGTGGCGTCGGCCATCGACGAGTTCCCGGCGATCTTCATCGCCGCAGCCTGCGCCGACGGCGAGACGCGGGTGACCGGGGCCGAGGAACTGCGCGTCAAGGAATCCGACCGCATCCAGACCATGGTCGACGGCCTCACCGCGCTCGGGATCGAGGCGATCGGCACCTCCGACGGGGCGCGCATCCGCGGCGGTCGCATCGGCACCGGGCAGATCGACTCGCATGGGGACCACCGCGTGGCGATGTCGTTCGCGATGGCGGCGCTGCGTGCCGATGGCCCGATCGGGATCCTGGACTGCGCCAACGTCAACACGTCATTCCCCGGGTTCGCGCGGCTGGCGGCGACGATCGGCGTCGAGGTTTCGGCTTAGCGGAACGATCGCGTTTCGGCATGCGTGTTGCGTTAGCAGGGGATCCCTCCCCGCGATCCAGCACCCGATCCATCTCGTATGGCCCTGCGCCCATCGGACTTTTGCTGCCCAAGGCCTGCCGCCGGCCGTGCCGGGCTCTTCATCACACGCGCAGCGCGCCATGCCAAATGACGGCTTGACTGTCGAGTGTTTGCAGAATGAGGCGGCCATGGAGAGCGTGGCTGCGGAATGGGATGCGCTCGAGGCGCAGATCTCGCCGCGGCTGCCGTTCCGGGGCGCGTGGTGGAACATCCTGTGGTGGCGGCATTTTCACGAGAACCGCCTGCTCGTCTCCGACGCGTTGCGCGTGTTCACCGTCCGCGACGCCAGCGGGTCATTGCTGGCGGTGTTTCCGATGATGTTGACGTCCCGGCCTGGTCGGGGATACGCCCTGCACCGGATGATGCAGTTCTTCGGCTCCGACCCGAACCTGACCGAGGTGCGTGGCCCGATCTGCCGCCGGCGCGACCAGGCTCGCGCCATCGTCGCGGTATCAGCGGCGTTGACTCAGCGTGGATCGGAATGGGACGAGGTGCAGTGGTCGGGACTGCGGCCCGATCGTGAAACGCGCGGCGCGCTCGAGTCGGTGCCCGGCGTTCGCTGGACCGATCCGCTCGAGGTGTTCTACCTCGACCTCCCGTCGACCTGGGAGGAGTTCAAGCGAACGCGTTCGCGCAACATCAAGGAATCGTTGCGCAAGTGCTACAACTCGCTGAAGCGGGACGAACTCGCCTGCAGTCTGCAAGTGGTCGAAACGGTGGGGCAGGCGCCCGATGCCCTGGACGAGTTCCTGCAGATGCACGCGATGCGGGCCGCCCGCCAGGACACGGTCCAGCATCCCAACGTGTTCGCCAGCGAGGTTTCGAAGTCGTTCCTTCGGGACTACGCGGCGTACCTGGCGTCGATCGGCGGCCTGCGTCTGTTCCGCCTCGAGGTGGCCGGGGAGACGGTCGCCACGCGCCTGGGCTTCCAGCTCGGCAACGAGCTGTATCTGTCCTTCTCCGGCTATCGCCCCGAATGGGCGCCCTACAGCGTCGCCACCACGCTGGTCGCCGAGGTACTGCAATGGGCGATCGCACAGGGACTGGGCATCGTCAACCTGTCGGCGGGGCGCGACGCGTCCAAGACCCGCTGGGGGCCGAGCGTGGTCTCGTTCGAACGCGCCGGGCAACGCAGCTCGGACCCGAGCAGCGCGTGGCGGCGGCGGATCTACCGTGCGGCCCGGGACCGCAGCCGCGACGACCGCTCTTGGCCGGGACGATGGCTCGCGACGTTGCGGCGCAATCGGTTCGGGGCGTCCTGAGTCCGATCCCGGGTCACGTGCTGGCCCGCAGGTGGGCGACCAGCCAATCCCGCGCCGCGACACTGCTTTGGTCGAAGGCCTCGACGTAAGGGCGATAGTGATCGCCCGCGATCATCACGAGCTTCTTGGGCTCTCCTGCGGCGGCGTAGGCGCGCAGCGCGATGTCGGTGGGCGTGATGCGGTCCTCGGCGGCCACGATCATCAGCAGCGGCGTCGGTGCGATGCGCGGCAGGAACGGCAGGGCTTCGTATTGCAGTCGCAGTTCGAGCGATCGCAGCGTCACGCGATTGGGCCAGTCCAGTCCGCGGGCATCGGCGAAGTGGCGGAAATAGCGGTAGCTCATCGGTCCCGGTGCGTCGCGGGGCTGCTCGGGAGCGTCGGTGCAGACCGCAACCGTCGTGGGCGGATGACCCGCGGCCAGCGACAGCCGCTCGGCCTGCAGCGTCCGCTCGATCTCCGCCAGACGTTCGGGCGTGGTGGTGCGCGTCGCGTTCTCGTATCCGCTCAGGTAGGGCACCTGGCTCACCACGCATTTCACGCGACGGTCGATCGCCGCGGCGATCAGCACGAGGCCGCCGGTGTAGCTGGTCCCCCACAGGCCGATGCGCGTCGCGTCGATCTCGGGTTGCATGCAGGCACAGGTGACCGCGTGGCCGTAGTCCCGCAGCTGCGCGATCGGGTCGATCTCGTCGCGCGGCGTGCCGTCGCTCGCGCCGAGGTTGCGATGGTCGTAGACCAGCACCGCCAGGCCGGCCGCGCAGAAAACCTCGGCGTAATCGTCCAGCCCCATCTCCTTGAGCGCGCTGAAACCGTGCGCCATCACCACGGCCGGGAACGGGGAATCGCCGCGATCGGGCAGATACAACCAGCCGCGCAGCGTGGTGCCATCGGCGTCGAACGCGGTGTCACGGCGCATGTCGATCTGCCTCAGGCGCGCTCGGGATACACCACCACGGTGCGGACCTCGATGCTTTCGCGCGGCGTGAACCGCGCCGGGCAATCCGGATGGGCGAACGCGGTGTGGGGCACATAGCGCGCAACGTCGGTGCGCGAGTCGTAGCCCTTGAAGACCAGCACCTCGTCGGCACGCATCGCGGAGACGTAGTACCAGCGATGCGCCGGATTGTGGCGCGCCGAGTAGATCTCGCCGCTGTGGCTCGGCGCGTCCAGCCGGTCTTCCATGTAGTGATGGATCGGGGTGGCGACGAGGTCCTGCGGCGCCACGCTCGGCGCCGCGCACAGCGTCAGCGGCAGGTCGAGCACCGGGCCGTGAAGGGGGCGCCAGATGTTGATCATCGCCACGCGCCGATCCTTCAGATGGCCCAGCCCGTGCGCGTCGAGCAGCTCGGCGGCGCGCCTGGGACCGGACGCCTCGGTGTAGTCGTCGTGCACCGCGTCGACCGGCGCGCGCACCCCGACCTGTCCGCGGGCGGCGCCGGCCGCGCTGCGCACGTTGTGATCGAACACCACGACGGTTTCGGCTCCGACGAGCCGGCGCAGCCATTGGCCCATCTCGGGGTAGTAGTCGCTCTCCACGCGCCGGGCATCGAGCACGTCGCCAAATGTGCTCGCGTGTGCGTGGAGTTCGAACCCCTCCCGATCGAGTCGGAGGTCGCGTTGCAGCGGCCGGCAGTCGGTGATCGGCATGTCGAATCGGTGCATCGCCGGCGAATACGCGGGCCGCCCGCTGGAAGGCGGATACACGCGGTAACAGGCGTCGTCCCCGGCCGCGACGAGATAGGCAAGGGAACCGACGACGTCGGCCGAAGGGGATGCGTTGCCGTCAGCCACCGAAAGTGCCCTCGGGATAGTTGTCGAAGCAGGTGATCTCGGCGGGCAGCTTCAGCCAGGGCGGGCCGCTGGCGCACCAGATCGAAAAGGTCGGCTTGAACGCATGCCGATCGTCCAGCGTCCCGCCCATCATCGAGCGGATTTCCGGATAGCGGTCGAGCGTGATCGACACCGCCGACCCGCAGCGCGGGCAGAAATGACGTCGCAGCGCGCCGTCGCCGTCGGCCCGGGACTCGTAGGTGGACAGCTCGCCCTCGAGGGTCACCGCAGCGTGCGGAAACACCACGCCGATCAGGAACGCCGACCCGGATTGGCGCTGGCAGCGTTCGCACTGGCACAGGCCGACCGCCGTTGGCTGGCCGACGTAGCGGTAGCGCACCGCGCCGCAAAGGCATCCGCCGGTGCCGGTCATATCGGAAGTGCTCATCGGATGATCTCCATGGACCCGGGCACGCTACGCCGCCTGGCGATGCCCCGGGAAGATGGCGTAGGTTGATGCACCCGTAAGCAGGACTTAACGATGACGAAGGCGCGGCTGTTCGACGGTTTGGCGGTGGCGCTGGCGGTCGAGCAGCACCGCAGCTTCACGCAGGCGGCGAGGGCGCTCGGAGTGAGCGCCGCGGCGGTGAGCCAGTCGGTCCGCGCACTCGAACGCAGGCTGGGTCTGCCCTTGTTCCAGCGCACCAGCCGCAAGGTTGCGCTGACCGAAGCGGGCCGGGCGTTCTGCGAGCGCGTGCGCCCGGCCGCCGAGCAGGTGGCCGACGCGCACGAACATCTCAACGACTATCGCCAGCGGCCGGTCGGCCACCTGCGCCTGACGGTGCCGCGGATCGCGTTCGTTCCCGTTCTGCAGCCTCTGCTGGCGCGTTTCCACAGCGAGTTTCCGGAGATCTCGCTCGAGGTATCGCTCGACGACGCGGCGATCGGGCTCGAGCGCGGATTCGATGCGGGCATCCGCTTCGGCGCGGCCGTCGCGGAGGACATGGTGGGAATCCGGCTGACGCCGGACGTGCGCTGGTGCGTGTTCGGCGCGCCGGCGTACTTCGCGCGGCGCGGGCGGCCCCGATCGCTCGACGAGCTCGTGCGGCACGAGTGCCTGATCTACCGGTTCCCGACTTCGCGTGCGCTGCATCGCTGGGAGTTGATGCGCGGACGACGCGTCACGCCGATCGACGTTCGCGGACGCCTGGTGACCGACGACAGCCAATCGCTGATCGCGATGGCGGTGCAGGGCATGGGGCTGACGTATTCGGCGGATCTCGTTGCCTTGCCCGAAGTCGTCGCGGGACGCCTCGAGCCGGTGCTCGAGCAGCACGGGCGCAGGACGCCCGGGCTGTATCTCTATTTCCCCAGGCGCATGCAGTCGCAGACCAAGCTGCGAGCGTTCATCGATCTGGCGAAGGCGCAGCTGCGGCAACCATCCGCGTCGGCCGGTACGGCGTCCCGTCGTTGAGCGCGCGCGGACGCGGCATGAAGTCGCGGGCCACGAGCACGTCGTGCGGTGAATCGTGCCGCGTGCGCACATGCATCAGGTCGAGCAAGGTCCAGTCGAGCACGTCGGTCTGGAAGGGACGCGCCTCCAGCTCGGCCTTGATCGACGGGTCCGGAACGCCGCCCGGTCGCCACAACAGCATCGGCACCACCTGCCCGGCTTCATCGGGAGAGTGGCCGGTGAAGTTGCGCGTGTGGCCGACCTCTTCGGCGTGGTCCGAGGTGTAGAGCCAGGCGCCGCTGCCCTCGCTGCCGATGGCGTCCTTGAACTGCTCGAGCAGGCGCGTGATCACCCGGTCCTGGTAGAGCATCGCGTCGTCGTACTGGTCGCGCTTGGTGCGCACCCACAGCGGCCGGCCGGCGGCCTCGAGCTGGCGGTCCACGTCGTCCTCGCCGGACTCGAAGTGGCGCAGGTGATCCGGGCAGCGCAGGTCGTAATGCGCATGCGCCCCCATCAGGTGGGCCACGATCAGCTTGCGCGGCGCGGGGTCGTCGAGCGCGGCTTTCCACTCCGGCAGGATCACCTCGTCGAGGCTGCGTTCGACCAGCGAGCCGCCGGTTCCAGGCGCCGCGCCCTTGTTGAGCATCTTCTGGACGTCCGCTTCCTCGGCAAAGCGCGCCGTGATGTAGCGATCGTGCTGGTTGCTGATCCAGAACACCTTGTACCCGGCGGCACGCGCGAGCATCAGCACGCTGGGCAGCGATTCCTCGTTGGGCGCGTCCCGCAGCGAGCGCGGTGTCAGCATCTGGCGCAGCGAGGACACGGTGCTCGATGCGGCCGATATCACGTCGCGGAACACCAGCATCTCGTCGGCATGGCGCATCAGCTCGGGCGTGGTCGGTCGCGAATAGCCATAGAGCTGCCAGTTCCACCGATTGGTGCTCTCGCCGATCACCAGGCCCACCGTGTGCCGTTCCGGTCCGTCGTATGCCGGCGCCCATTGCGGCAGCTGCGACTTCGCAATCTCGCGCTTGCTCCTGAGCGTGTCGACGTTGGCGCGAAATTCCTCGACGGTCGCGGCCTGCACGGGCCAGAACACCAGCGGATTGGCGCGCCGCACGCCCGGATGCAGGTGCAGCAGCGCAAACACCACGCCCACGGTGACCAGGCCACGCCGGCGCGACGCACCGCGACCGGGCTCCGGACGCGTGGCGATGAACAGCAGCACCGCGAGCACCGACAGCTGCAGCGTGTAGGTGCCGAGCAGCAGCCAGTAGTTCATCAGGAACTCGGCGGACTCGTCGCTGTTGGTGTTGGAGATCGCCTCGATCACCAGCGCCGCGTCCGGCCGGCTCTTGTAGACGGTGATCAGGAACGCCTTCACGCCCAGGTCGACGACGAACGCCAGGTTCCACGCCAGCGGCAACCAGTGTCCGCGCTGGCTTCCGCGGCTCAACGCGGAGAGCAGATGCGTGCCCAGGAAATAGACCACCGCCGCTTCGGCGGTGTCGCGCCATCCCAGGTTCATGAGCCCGTAGGCACAGGTCACGAGCAAGGTGCCCGTGATCGCGGGGTAACGTCGCATCGGTGGAGTGGCGGCGCGTAGCGCCGCGGAGCAAGCCCGATACAGCTTCCGGCCTTGAAGGGCGAAGTGGCGGCTCATCAGGCCTGCGTTTCCGTTTGTCCTTGGAAGAAACGGGCGACGAGGCCCGCGCGTGGGAGTGAGATACCGGCGCGGGAGTGAACGTTCCATGAATCCATGTCGGCGTACGGTGAATCAGCGGCGGGCACATATTCTGCGCGCCGCTGCGATCGCGCGATGGCAGACTACGCGCGCCGCGACCGGCGGCCTCGTGCGGTGCCGCCATGACCTCGATCGATCGCAGCGCCCCTGTCCTGGTCACCGGCGCCAGCGGCTACATCGCCAGCTGGATCGTGAAATATCTTCTCGAGGACGGGCGCACGGTGCACGCCACGGTGCGGGATCCGTCGAAGAAATCGAGCGTGGGACATCTCGAGGCGATCGCCGCCGGCGCGCCGGGCAAGCTGGTTTTCTTCAAGGCCGAACTGCTCGAGCCCGGATCGTACGACGCCGCCGCGCAAGGCTGCGAGCTGGTGATGCACACGGCCTCGCCTTTCATCATCGGCGGCTTCACCGATGCCAACGAAGCACTCGTGCGTCCGGCGGTGGAGGGCACGCGCAACGTGCTGGAGACCTGCAATCGCATCCCGAGCGTCAAGCGCGTCGTGCTCACCACCAGCATCGCCGCGGTGTTCGGCGACAACCAGGACCTGCACAGCGTCCCCGGCGGAGTTTTCAACGAGGAGCACTGGAACACCTCGAGCTCGGTCGACCACCAGCCGTATTCGTACTCCAAGGTGGCCGCGGAACGGGAAGCCTGGAAGATGGCCAAGGCGCAGAAGCGCTGGGACCTGGTCTGCGTCAATCCGGCGTTCGTGCTCGGTCCGTCGCTGACCCGGGCCAGCGCATCGACCAGCATCGAGACGCTGCAGAACCTGGGCAGCGGCAAGCTGCGCACCGGCGTGCCGAGGCTGATGTTCAGCCTGGTCGACGTTCGCGACGTGGCCCGGGCGCACATCCTGGCCGGCGACAAGCCGCAGGCCAACGGACGTCACATCATCGCGGCGCGCGAGGCCTCGCTTCTCGACATGGCGAAGATCCTCGCGCCCAAATTTCCGAAGTACCCGTTTCCGAAGATGGAGATCCCGAAAGCCGTGGCGTGGCTGTTCGGGCCTCTTACCGCAGGCATCTCGCGCAAGTTCGTCAGCACCAATGTCGGCTGGCCGCTCAAGCTCGACAACTCGCGCAGCAAACGCGAACTCGGCCTGCAGTACCGGCCGATCGAAACCACGCTCACCGAGCACTTCCAGCAGCTGATCGACGACGGCCTGCTGCGCGCGCGCTGATCGCGCGAGCGGAGGAGCGCGAAAAAAAGGAAAACGCGGCCGGGGTCGCGGGCCGCGTCGGATGAAGCGCTACGGGTTCTTCTTCAGGCGGCGCGGGCCAGCTGCTCCGGCGCCTTGGCGATCGGCTCGCCGGCCTTTGTGAACTGCAGCACGCCGTCGGCGACCGGCTGATCGAGCAGCATCGGGCGATCGAGCTCGTAGTTGTGCGTGACCCGCCACGGCGCCTTGCTGCCCTGGCGCATGATCTTGGTCTTGCCGCGCTGCACGTAGCCCGAACGCAGCGAACCGAAGATCGACTCGTCCATCGTGCAGCCCTCGAGATCGATCGGGGTGGCGACGTCGAGGCCCTTCTTGTCGAGATAATTGATCAGACGGCAGACGTAGGCCGAGGACAGGTCCGCCTTCATCGTCCAGCTCAGGTTGGTGTAGCCGACGATCGCCGCGAGATTCGGCAGGTCCTCGAGCAGCACCGCCTTGTACATCTTCTTCTGCTCGACCTGCTGCGGGACGCCGTCGATCCGCACTTCCATGCCGCCGAAGGTCTGCAGCTGCAGGCCCGTGGCCGTGATGATGATGTCGGCCTCGAGCACCTTTCCCGACTTCAGGCGGATGCCCTCGGGCACGAAGGTGTCGATCTGGTCGGTGACCACGGACGCCTTGCCGTTGCGGAGCACGTTGAACAGGTCGCCATCGGGAACCGCGCACAGGCGCTCGTCCCAGGGGTTGTAGCGCGGGTTGAAGTGCGTCATGTCGAAATCGGGACCGACCTTCTTCTTCACGCCATTCATCAGCACCTTGCGCATGGCCTTGGGATAGCGCTGCGACAGCTTGTAGCTCAGGCGATAGAACTTGAGGTTGCGCATGCGCGTGATGCGGTGCGTCCACGACTCCGGCAGGAATTTCTGCAGGACCTCGGTGATCTTGTCGTAGTTGGGCAGGCTGAACACGTAGGACGGCGAGCGCTGCAGCATCGTCACGTGAGCGGCCTTGTCGGCCATCGACGGCACCAGCGTCACCGCGGTGGCACCGCTGCCGATCACGACCACGCGCTTGCCGGCGTAGTCGAGATTCTCTGGCCAGAACTGCGGATGGATGCGCTGGCCCTTGAACTGTTCGATGCCGGGAAATTCGGGCAGGTAGCCCTGGTCGTAGTTGTAGTAGCCGGTACCCATGACCACGAAGCGCGCGGTGACCTCGCGGGTCTCGCCGGTCTTCTCGTGAAGCGACGTCACGGTCCAGCGGCCGCGAGCGCTCGACCAGTCGGCGCGCTGAACCTTGAGGCCGTACTGGATCGTGTTCTCGATGCCGAACTCGCGCGCCGTCTCGCCGAGGTAATCGCGGATCGCCGGACCGTCGGCAAGGACCTTGAGGCTGCGCCAGGGGCGGAAGCCGAAGCCGAACGTGAACATGTCGGAATCCGAACGGATGCCGGGATAACGGAACAGGTCCCACGTACCGCCGAGCGACTCGCGGCGTTCGAGGATCGTGATGCGCTTGGTCGGGCATTCCTTCGCCAGCTGGCAAGCCATGCCGATGCCGGACAGGCCGGCACCGATGATCAGCACGTCGTAGTGGGGCAGGTCCATCGTGGGTCTCCTCGCTGTTCTGGGGTTTCGGGAGCGCCGGACGCCGTGTCCCGATGGAGGCCATCTTGCGCCCATGGCGCCGAGAGGGCTTGATCGTGCGCGCGGATTATTTGACTCTGCGCGCGGAACCTGACGGAGGCGGCGCTCATGGCCGGGCACTACGTTCGCAGCGCGATTCTCGTCGGATCGATCCCGGTGCTCGACGAGTTCGGCACCGACGCGCTCGCGCTTGCACGCGACCTGGGCCTGAACGCCGCCGCGCTGACCGATCCGGATATCCCGCTGCCGGTGACCCAGGTCCTCGATTTCTACGAGGTGGCGGCCGAGATCGCGAACTGTCCGACGTTCGGCCTGCGGATGGCGGCGCGCACCGGGATGACCGTGGTCGGGCCGCTCTGGGTCCTGCTGCGCCAGGCGCGGACCCTGCGCGAAATGGCCGAAGACCTGGCCTCGCATTTCGATCTCTACACGAGCGCCGCGATGGTCAAGCTGCGGTCGATCGGCAAGGACGCGCTGTTGACCTGGGGCCTGGCATCCGAGATCGAGCGACCGGAGGTGCAGATGGCCGAGTTCTCGGTGGCGGTGATCTGCGGCGAACTGCGTCGTCACGCGCCCTCGGGCTGGGAGCCCGCCTCGGTGCGGTTCCGCCACGCTGCGCCGCGCGACCGCGCGCCGCTGCGCCGGGTGTTCGGCTCGCACCTCGAGTTCGACCAGCCCGAGAACGGCATCCTGATCGAACGCAAGGTGCTGGACCTGCCGCTGCAGGCCAGCGGCTCGCGCACGCGCACGCTGCTGAGCCACGTGCTGCGCCACGAAGGCGGCGGCGATCCGACGCTTCTGGCCCGGACCGACGCGGTGGTGCGCGCGATGTTGCCGTACAGCCGCTGCACGCTGCAGGACGTGAGCCGCGCGCTTTCTATGGCGCCGCGCACGCTGCAGGAGCACCTCAAGGCCAACGACAGCAGCTTCCAGAAGATCCGCGACACCGCGCGTGCCGAGCTCGCTGCGCGCTACCTGCGCGATTCCCAGATGAGCCTGTCGCAGGTCGCCGACGTGCTGGGCTTCGCCGAGCTCGCGGTGTTCAGCCGATGTTTCAGGCGTTGGCACGGCACGACCGCCCGCCAATGGCGCGCGGCGGCCAGGCGGGGCGGGGCGCCGGCACCCGCGCTGTCGTGAGGCTCGCGCGTATGCTGTGCGACTGAATTCCCTGCCTTTTGCTCTGACCGCATGTCGGCACCGCCTCCTGTGATCACCGTCGACGGCCCCTCGGGGGTCGGCAAGGGCATGGTCACGCGCGGACTGATGCAGCGTTTCCCGGGATGGCATCGCCTCGACAGCGGCGCGCTGTACCGGATCCTGGCGCTGGCCGCGATGCGTGCCGGGCTCGATCTGGGCGATCCCGACGCCGTCGCCGCGCTCGCGCCGCGGCTCGACATCCACTTCGGCGGCAGCAGCGAGGACGACGAATCGATCCGGCTCGACGGCGTCGAGATCGTCGACCAGGTGCGCTCCGAAACCGCCGGCGGCCTGGCTTCGAAAATCGCCACCGCGCCGGTGGTGCGCGATGCGCTGCTGCAGCGCCAGCGCGACTTTCGCCAGGCTCCGGGACTGGTCGCCGACGGTCGCGACATGGGCACCGTCGTGTTCACGGACGCCGCGGTGAAGATCTTTCTGACCGCCAGTCCGGAGGAGCGCGCGCGCCGTCGCGCAAAGCAGTTGAGCGCACGCGGAGAGGTGGTTAGACTCGCCGACCTTTCTGCGGAGATTCGGGCACGTGATGAACGTGACCGGACTCGGGCGGTGGCACCGCTGGTGCCGGCACCCGACGCCATCGAGATCGACACCAGCTCGCTGAATCCAGCTCAAGTATTTGAACGGATAGACGAACTTCTGAAGACCCGAGGGCTTCTCCGCTGACGCCAGATGGCGTCAGTTTTGTTTTGAGCGTCAGAGATCGTTTCAGGAGGCCGCACCGGAGCGGTCTTACTTACCAACCCTTCTGCCCGTCCCGGTGCGCGGCAGGTGTAGAGCGAGTCCTAATGAGCGAAAGTTTTGCGGAGCTTTTCGAAGCCAGTCTGACCGGCGGTCAGTCCATGCAGCCGGGCACCATCGTCAATGCAATGGTGCTGGAAGTGAAACCCGACGTCGTCATCGTCGACGCGGGCCTGAAGTCGGAAGGGGTGATTCCTCTTGCCGAGTTCATGGTGGACGGAGAGATCCGCGTCGCCGTCGGCGACCAGGTGGAAGTGGCTCTGGAAACCGTCGAGGACGGTTTCGGCGAAACCAAGTTCAGCAAGGAAAAGGCCGAGCGGATCAAGACCTGGGAACGCCTGAACAAGGCTTTCGAGGGCAAGGAAACCGTCATCGGCATCATGACCGGCAAGGTCAAGGGCGGCTTCACCGTCGACATCGGCACCGTCCGCGCCTTCCTCCCCGGTTCGCTCGTCGACGTGCGCCCCGTGCGCGACACGTCCTACCTCGAGGGCAAGCCGCTCGAGTTCAAGGTCATCAAGCTCGATCGCCTGCGCAACAACGTGGTGGTCTCGCGCCGTGAAGTGCTCGAGGCCGAATACAGCGCCGAGCGCGACAGCCTGCTGCAGAACCTGCAGGAAGGCGTGGTGCTCAAGGGCGTGGTCAAGAACCTGGTCGAGTACGGCGCGTTCGTGGACCTGGGCGGCATCGACGGCCTGCTCCACATCACCGACATGACCTGGAAGCGCATCAAGGATCCGGCGGAAGTCGTGCAGGTCGGCGCCGAGATCGAGGTCAAGGTGCTCAAGTACGACCGCGAGCGTCGCCGCGTGTCGCTGGGCCTCAAGCAGCTGGGCGCCGACCCCTGGGTCGACATCGCCCGCCGCTACCCAGAGAAAACCCGCATGTTCGGCAAGGTCACGAACATCACCGACTACGGTGCGTTCGTGGAGATCGAGCCGGGCGTCGAAGGCCTGGTCCACGTGTCCGAAATGGACTGGACCAACAAGAACATCAACCCCGGCAAGGCCGTCGTGATCGGCCAGGAAGTCGAGGTGATGATCCTGGACATCGACGAGGAGCGTCGCCGCATCTCGCTGGGCATGAAGCAATGCGTGCCCAACCCCTGGGAAGAGTTCGCGCAGAACTACCAGAAGGGCGACAAGGTGCACGGCCAGATCAAGTCGATCACCGATTTCGGCATCTTCATCGGCCTCAACGGCGGCATCGACGGCCTGGTCCATCTGTCCGACCTGGACTGGAACGACGACGGCCAGAACGCCGTACGCCGCTACTCGAAGGGCATGGAGCTCGACGCGGTGGTGCTGGCGATCGACGCGGCGCGCGAGCGCATCAGCCTGGGCGTCAAGCAGGTCGCGCAGGATCCGCTCACGCAGTTCATGGCGGAGAACACCAAGGGCACCATCGTCAAGGGCCTGGTCAAGAGCGTCGAGCAGCGCGGCGCGGTGATCGAGCTGGGCAACGGGGTCGAGGGCTACATCAAGGCCAACGACCTGTCGCGCGAGCGCGTCGAAGACGCCCGCACGGTGCTGAAGGATGGCGACACGCTCGAGGCGCGCTTCATCGGTGTGGATCGCAAGAACCGCATCGTGTCGCTGTCGGTTCGCGAGAAGGAAATCCAGGAAGAGGCCGAGGTGGTGGCGGAGTACAGCCGCAACGCGTCGACCGGCCGTACCAGCCTGGGCGACATCCTCAAGCAGCAGATCAGCGGCGGCGGCGACAACAACAACTGAGCGTCGTCACCACCGGTATGAGGTTCTAGATTTCCGGCGTATCCGCCAGAAATCAAAGAAAAAAATTGGAGGGCCGCGCTTGCGCGGCCCTTTTTTTTGGCCTATCGTCCGGGCCGTCTCCCGGGTGGTGTGGGTCTGGCATATGACCAAGTCGGAATTGATCGAGCGCCTGGCGGCTCGCCAGACGCACCTGATGCAGAAGGACGTCGAACTCGCAGTCAAGCAGATTCTCGACCGGATCAGCCTCGCGCTGGCCCGGCAGGATCGCGTCGAGATCCGGGGCTTCGGCAGCTTCGCGCTGCATCACCGACCGAGCCGTGTCGGCCGCAACCCCAAGACCGGCGAGCCGGTCACGATCCCCGCCAAGCACGTTCCGCACTTCAAGCCCGGCAAGGAGATGCGCGAGCGCGTCAACGCCGGTGCCGCGACGTCGCCGATCGTGTCGGTGCCCGATACCGATCCTGACCACGAAGACTGACGAACGGGTGCTGCGCTTCCTGGTCATCGCCGCGCTGGTGCTGTTCCTCGTCATCGGCGCGTCGATCGGCTACTTCAACGCACAGGAAGTCGAATTCGATTACCTGGCCGGCACGCTGAAGATGCCGTTGATCGCGCTCGTCATCGGCGAGTTCGTGCTCGCGGTGCTGGTCACGCTGCTGATCTGCATGGGTCGCATGCTCGGACTCAAGAGCGAGATCCGCCGTCTGCGCAAACAGGTGCAGGGCGCCGAAGCCGAACTCAAGACATTGCGCGAGCTGCCGATCCGGGAGGCGCCGTCGGCGCCGGTCGGCGAGGTGGTGTTGGCCAAGCCCGACGGGGTCTGAGCGACCGATGCTGGACAGCACGCTCGGCTGGCTGCTTTTTCCGCTGGGCACGGCGCTGGGCTGGTATCTGGCGCGACGCACCAGTGGATCGCATCCCGGGCCGCAGCATCCGCACGCGCAGCACATGCCGACGCCGAGCGCGCTCAGCGGCATCAGCACGCTGGCCAACGACGATCCGGACCAGGCGGTGGCGGCGCTGCTCGGCGCCGAAGAGCTCACCGAAGAAGCGGTGGAACTGCACCTGACGCTGGGCGGACTGTTCCGTCGTCGCGGTCAGGTGGATCGCGCGCTGCGCGTGCACGAAGCGCTGCTTTCGCGCACCACGCTGACCCCGGCCCAGCGCAATCGCACCGAATACGAGCTGGCCGAGGACTATCTCAAGGCCGGCGTGCTCGATCGCGCCGAAAAGATCTATTCCTCGCTCGCCGATCGCAGCTACAAGCTGCTGTCGTGTCTCGAAGCGGTGATCTCGATCCACGAGAGCTCGCACGACTGGCCGCGCGCCATCGAGGTCAGCCGGCGACTGGAAGCCGCGAGCGGGCACTCGCGTCGCGCGATCACCGCGCACTACATGTGCGAGATGTCGGACGACGCCCGGCGTGCGAAGAACGCAGGCGACGCGGCGGAGCAGGCGCGTCGCGCGATGGGTACCGACAAGGCCTCACCGCGTCCGAACCTGATCACGGCGCGCCTCGCGCAGGAACGCAAGGATTGGTCGGAGGCGACGACGGCGTTCGCCCGTGTCGCCGAACTCGAACCCAAGCTGATGCCCGAGATCGTTCGTCCGCTGTGGGAGTGCTGCCGTGACTGGGGGCGCCCGGAGTACTTCGTGCACTGGATGGAGGATCTGCCCGAGGACCAGCGCATCGGCATCATCGACGTCGTGCGCGCAGAACTGCTACAGGTCACGGGACTCGATCCTTCGGGGTTCCTGCTCGAGGCCTTCGAAGCGCGGCCGAGCTGGAGCGTGCTCGAACAGGTGGCCCAGCTCGAAACGCCGACGGCCGAACTTTCCGCGCGTGCCTCGAGCGCGATGCGCGGTGCGATCAAGACGCTGAGCGCCGAGCGCCAGAAGTATCAGTGCCAGAGCTGCGGCATGAAGCCCGCGCAGCTGTTCTGGCACTGCCCGAGCTGCAAGCAGTGGGGTACTGTGTTCCCTCTCGAGGACCGCCTGCAGGTACGCAGCAGCCCGCTGCCCTGATCCGGTTCAATTCGTCGCCTTCGACCGGACCTCTGATGGAAAAGGAACTGATCCACGTCGCCGACCCCATGTGCTCCTGGTGCTGGGGCTTCTCGCCGGTGATCGATCGCATCGCCGAACTGGTGCGGGGGCGTGCGAGCGTGCGCGTGCTGCCGGGCGACCTGCGTCCCGGCACCAAGGTCGCGCTGTCGCAGCACGAGGTCGATTTCATCATGGGCGAGTGGCGCAAGATCGCCGCGGCCACCGGCCAGCCGTTCGACTTCGACCAGCCGCTGGACACAAATTTCGTCTACGACACCGAGCCGGCGTGCCGCGCGGTGTCCCTGATCGGTCGCGAGCGACCGGCCTGCGTGCTGGATTACCTGCGCAGCTTGCACCAGGCCTTCTACGTCGGTCGCCGCGATCTGAAGGATCCCGACGTGCTCGCCGACTACGCGCAGAGCTTTGGCGTGCCGCGTGCGACGTTCCTGGAACGATTCAGCCGCCCTGAAGCGGTCGAATGCCTGCGCGAGGACGTGCGACTCGCCCGCCAATGCGGCATCGAGGCGGTCCCGTCGGTGCTGCTGCGGACCGACAATCGCATCCAGCGCCTGACCATCGGCTACCAGCCGTACGAGGTGCTCGAACCGCACGTGCGGCAATGGCTCGCGGCCGCCTGAGGTTCGGCTCGCCGCGAAAATCCGTGACGATCGCGTGACGAGGGAACCTACCCGCGGCCTACCCTGACGGGGAGCTTGCGCGGGTGGGCAAACAGTGTTTTTCTGGCAGCCCCCGGGGGGCCGTAAATGCCCGCCGAACGTCTTTCCGGCGACGCCGGTGGGATCGATCCGCAGTACACACGCCGGCGCAGTCCGGCCTCGAGGAGATAGCAATGGCAATGGACGGAGATCGCGGCCTGACCGCACTGCTGCCGCAGGTGCAGTCGTTCCTGAAGGAACCCCGCAAGGCATTCATCGACGGCAAGTGGATGGCCGCCAAGAGCGGCAAGACCTTCGAGGTCTACAACCCGGCAACGGGCGAAATCATCGGCCACGCTGCGGCCTGCGAGAAGGCCGACGTCGATGTCGCGGTCGCCGCTGCGCGCAAGGCGTTCGACGCCGGTCCCTGGACCAAGATGACCCCCGCCGAGCGCGGCCGCATCATCTGGAAGGTCGGCGACCTGATCCTCAAGTACACCGAAGAGCTCGCGCAGCTCGAGTCGATCGACAACGGCAAGCCGATCTCGATCGCGCGCGCCGCCGACGTGGTGCTGTCGGCCGACATCTTCCACTACATGGCCGGCTGGGCCACGAAGATCGAAGGCAACTCGCTGTCGCTGTCAGTGCCCTATACGCCGGGCGTCGAGTACCAGGCGTTCACGCGCAAGGAGCCGATCGGCGTCGTCGCGCAGATCATTCCCTGGAACTTCCCGCTGCTGATGGCCGCGTGGAAGCTCGCGCCGGTGCTGGCCTCGGGCTGCACGGTGGTGATGAAGCTGGCCGAAGAGACCCCGATGTCGGGCCTGCGCCTGGCGTCGATCCTGCAGGAAGCAGGCGTGCCCGACGGCGTGGTGAACATCCTCACCGGCTTCGGCGAGACCTGCGGCGCCCCGCTGGCCGCGCACCCGAACGTCGACAAGGTCGCGTTCACCGGTTCGACCGAAGTCGGCAAGCTGATCGTCAAGGCGGCATCGAACGATCTGAAGAAGGTCACGCTCGAGCTGGGCGGCAAGTCGCCCAACATCATCCTCAACGACGCGGACCTCGACGTCGCCATTCCCGGCGCCGCGATGGGCATCTTCTTCAACCACGGCCAGGCCTGCTGCGCGGGTTCGCGTCTGTTCGTGCAGGACAAGGTGTACGACAAGGTCGTCGCCGGCATCGCCGAGATCGGCAAGAAGATCAAGCTCGGCCCGGGCCTCGACCCGACCACCGAGATGGGTCCGATGGTGTCGCAGACGCAGTACGAGCGCGTGTCGGGCTTCCTGACGTCGGGCCGTGACCAGGGCGCCAAGGCGCTGTGCGGCGGCAACCCGGTCACCGGCAAGGGCTACTTCATCGAGCCGACCGTGCTGGTCGACACCAACGAGAAGATGAAGGTGGTGCAGGAGGAGATCTTCGGACCGGTCCTGACGGCGATGCCGTTCAAGAACGTCGACGAGGACCTGATCCGTCGCGCCAACGACTCGCTGTACGGCCTGGCCGGCGGCGTGTTCTCCACCAACATCAACCTTGCGCACAAGATCGCCAACCGCCTCAAGGCCGGTACGGTCTGGGTCAATTGCTACAACATCTTCGACGCTTCGATGCCCTTTGGCGGCTACAAGCAGTCGGGCTGGGGTCGCGAGATGGGCCACGACGTGCTGCGCAACTACCTCGAGACCAAGTCGGTCTGCGTGTCGCTCGGCGCCGGAATCTAAGCTCCGCGCACCGCTGTTTCGAAGGCCGCCCCGATCCGTCGGGGCGGCCTTTTTCATGGGCGGCCGGTCGGGCCGACCGCCGCCCATCTCCCCGTGATGGCAATCCGTCCCCCAACGGATTAGGTTGGCGCGGGGATTCAGATCGGCCGCGGACGTGCACGCATTCCGGGCCCATCAAGGGGAGAGAAAACATGACGAGCTTGCCCAGGGGGCGCGTGTGCCCACGCGCGGGTCGATCGCGGTATGACGCTCGACCCTCAATCACACTCACGCGGTTCCTCCACGCCGCCATGGCGGGTGCCCTGCTACTGAGCGGCGCGGCCCAGGCCGCGACCACGATCACCCAGCCAACGACCGAGCAGCCCGGAAATGTCGTGCGCTCGGACGCGGTCACCCTGGCCATCAACCCGGGCGGGTTGAGTGCCTCTCGCTCGTCGTCCACCGCGACGTACACCTACCAGGGCAATGCTTCCATCCTGAACGCGTGTACCGGCGCGAATTCGCCGCTGAGCCAGTTGATCGTCAAGGCACCGGATGGGACCGAGGTCCTGAACCGGACCAGCCCCTGGAAAAACGCCTCGCTCGCCTCGGTGCTGAACGGCACGTTCGATCTTCCGATCGATCCCCAGCCGGCGACGGCGCCCAGCGGGGGATACCGCGGCGGTCCGTGGAACGCATCGCTGAGCCTCGCGGGTCTGCCGGCGGGTATGTACACGGTGATCACGGTCATCACCAACAAGACCAAGACCGGCGTGCTCGGCAGCTGCATCACCGCCACGGCGACCGCCGGCACGACCGCGTCCACCGCGGGCACCGTGACCGAATCGTTCACGTTCGAATACCGACCGTGGCAGCAGTCCTTCGTGGACTACTTCGAGATGGGCTCGGTGCAGTTCAACACCACGCCGAAGGAGTTTGCGTTCGAGGTCGACGGCAGTGCGTCGCCGATCGTCACGGGCGCGGCCGCTGCGGCGGCGATGCATTTTTTCGCGCTGCCCGACCCGACCGTGGATCCGAGCACCAACCTGCAGCTGCATCTGTACACGCCCCCGGCCGATCCGTTGATCTGCGTCGACGAACCCCACCTGTGCCTGCCTCCCGATGCCATTCCATGCGACCCGGAAACGGGCTGCACCCCGCGCATCGCGGTCATCACCTACGACCAGCCCGGCACGTCGCTATCGCACAACCAGCTGGTCGGCTTCTTCGACCTGCAGACGCGCGCGTTCGTCGCCCATGCGCGAACGGGCGGCAAGATCCGCGTGCTGGCGTCCGGCGGAACGGATCTCGACGCGCTACTGAATGAAGCTTGGAAAACGCTGGTCAACACCGCCGCGGGCGCGGGCATCGATCTGCCGCACCTGCTGAGCCAGCCCGTCGTCGTTCGCGTGCCGGGCCCGACGCAGGCCGAGCAGATCGAGGCGACGGTGAGCCTGCTCGAGGCCATCCAGTTGGCGTACATCCCGACCGTGGCCGGACCGCTCGGGCCGCCGACGCTGGGCGCGGGCCTGATCGTCCACATCGGCTCGTGGAACGGGATGCCCGACAAGGGCGGTGGAAGCGGATATGGCTTGCAGGTGAAGTCGGCGGAGGATCTTCCCGCGCTGCCTGCGCTTCCGAGCATCGGCGCGCTGCTCGCATCGGGCGGCAAGCTGCGCCACATCGTCGGCAAGGTCCCGCCGGGAGGCGGCCAGCACATGATCGCGCTGAGCGTCGACACCTCTCCGGGTGCGCCCAACGGGCTGCCGGTGTGGCTGCCGCTGGTGAGCGGCGTCGCAACCGTCGGCGACAACGGCGTCGAATTCATCGGCGACGACCTGCTGACGATCCATTTCGAACTGTGCCTCGCGGGCAGGTGCTCCGGCTTGAGCACGCTGGCCGGCACGGGTCTGGCGATCTTCCCGGCCAGTCCGCTGACGGGCACGCTCTCCATCGGCGAGCTGCCGCTGATCTGGACGACCTGCACCGCGGGCCTGGGGACCTCGACGTGTCCTGCCGGCAGCGTCCGGTTGATCACCGATATCGACCGCCTCGTGGCGGACTCGACCGGCAGCGTGCTGACCGATCCGGCCGTGCAGGATGTCCTGCAACGGGCCGACCCGGTGCTGGATCAGCTGCTGGGGGGGCCGCTGGGCGGTATTCCGGGGTTGTAGGTCTGCGTGACCAACCAGGGCCGCCGCCGCGAGGGGCGGCCCTTTTCCGTTGGAGAAAGTCCGATGTGGATGCGCGTCGCCCTGCTGTGTCTGCTCGTGGGACTCTCGACCTCGAGGGCGCAACCTCTGGTCGAGTGGCCGGGATACGCCACGCGAACCGGCGCCGACGGGGCGACGTTGCTCGTTCCCGACGCAGCCGGCGCTGCGCGTCCGATCCTGGTGCTGCTGCCGTTCACCGGCGGCGCCGCGTACGACCTGCTGGATCGCTGGTACACCGCCTCGTTGCCGGTGCACGCGGCGCATCGCGGACTGATCGTGGTCCTGCCTGCGGCCGCGGGCAGCGCACAGGATTACGCCAGCGGCGCGGCGTGGACCGGGACGCTGGATCGCTGGACGCGCGACGTGGCGGTGGCCGTCGACGAGGCGGTCGCGCGACACGGCGGCGATCCGCGTCGCGTCGTGCTCGCCGGCTACTCGATGGGCGGGGATCTGGCCTGGGCGTTGATGCAGCGCCAGCGCGATCGCTACGCCGGCGCGATCGTGATGGGCAGCCGCGCCACCTATCGCGAAAAGGGCGCGCTGGAACACCTGGCAACCCGCGGATTTCGCGTGTCGTATTTCATGGCCGCAAGCGAAGACGCCGCGCGCGTCGCCGGCGCGCAGGCGGCCCAGTCGGCCGCGACCAGGGCCGGTATCGCGATGAAGAGTTCGACCGCACCGGGCGGCCACGTGCCGGCGCCGCCGCTGCTCTTCGCCGACGCGCTCGATCATGCGTTCGGCTTCGATGCGCGCGATCGACCGGTTCTGCCGACGACGCGCACCGCGTTGGGCGTGGGACAGGACCCCTCCGATGGCGATGCCACCGGCGAAGCGGAGGTCGAAGCCGGCGCCGACGACGAGGACACCGACGATCCGCGCCGGCACGAATATCGAACGCTGGATGTGCACGCGGTGCTGCGCAGTGGCGGTCGACGCCCGCTCAGGCCGGCGACCACGAGCGAGCGGCCCGCAAGCCTGCCAACCTGCGACTGGGAACCGTTCGAGGACGAACGGGACGACAGCGGCTGGGGCTATCGCGACGGGCGCGGCAAGGTGCGCGTCGCGCCGCATTTTTCCAACGCCGACGAATTCGACGAAGAGGGCCTGGCGCAGGTCTGGGACGATCTCGAAGGCGGTCCCGGCTATCTGAACTGCAAGGGCGAGTACTTCGATGTCTATTACGAGTACGGCGCCGACGAGTTCAGCGACGATCTCGTGCGCTTCGACGACTACGTGTTCGATCGGGACGACAACCGGGTGCGCGCCATCGGCTTTCGCAATCGTCGCGGACAGATCGTGCTGCCGGCGCAATACGAGTACGCCACATCGTTCTGTGACGGGGTGGCCAAGGTGGGACGCGACTGTCGCGTACGCCGGGACGACGGCTACAAGGAAGTCGACGTGCAATGCCAGGCCTGGCGCTACATCGATCACGCCGGACGGACGGTCGGCCGCCCGCGAGTGGATCCGGACTGCGGCGAGTGGCTGCAGGAACCGCGTTTCGAGGACGCGCCGGACGACTGATGCGAACCGGGTAGGCGAGGCGGGCTCCCCGCCCGCACAATCCGGCTTCGAATTCCGTTGCGGCCACATCGCGTGAGCATCCACCACAAATCGATCACGATCGGCCTGCGCTCGCGCCTGTGGACGCTGGTGTTCCGCGTGTTCCTCAAACCGATGCTGCGACGGATGATCCGCGGCTCGCACGAGAGCATCGCGCGCCAGCAGTTGCGACTTGCCGGCCAGGCCTGCCGCGATACGGCGGGGCTGGCGCAGGGCTATCGCATCGTCAATCGCGTGCCGGGCCTGACCGTCGGCGACTTCGAGGATCGCAGCAAGCCGGTGATCCTGTGGCTGCACGGCGGCGCGTTCATCCTGCCGGCGGTGCCGGCCGTGCACCTGCGCCTGCTGGCGCTGCTGTGCAAGGAGCTCGACGCGGTCGGCTTCCTGCCGGACTACCGGCTGGCACCGTTCAACCGCTTTCCGGCCGCGCTCGACGACAGCGAGCGCGCGTACGCCGGGCTGCTGGAGATGGGCTTCGATGCCTCGCGCATCGCGATCGCCGGTGACTCCGCGGGTGGCAACCTCACGCTCGGCGTGCTGCAGCGCGCGCGGCGCAAGAGCCTTCCGATGCCGGCCTGCGTGCTGCCGGTGTCGCCGGCGACCGAACTCGGTCGCGTGCACGGGCCGCCGTCGCGTCACCTGATGCGCCGTCGCGACGCGATCCTGCCCATCACGTCGCTGCAGCGCGTGGACGATCTCTACGCCGGCGACTGGGATGCGTCCGATCCGGAGCTCTCGCCGCTGTACGCGGACTATCGCGGTTTCCCACCGATGTTTTTCGTCGTCGGCGCCGACGAGGTGCTGTGCGACGACTCGATACTCGCCGCGCGGCAGGCCGAGGCCGCCGGCGTGGACGTGCGCTGCGACGTCTGGCCCGTTCTTCCGCACGCGTTCCCGTTGTTCGAGACGCTGTTTCCGGAGACCGAGATCGTGCGCGCCGACATGGCCGCGTTCCTTCGCAGGCATCTGGCCGGCGTGCGCGCTCCCGCGGTGCCGGGCGAAGTCAGGGATCGTGCTTTCGAAGGCTCCGCGCATCTGCGCGCGGATCCTTCGCTGCGCTCGGGATGACCGGGACGCAGGTGCTGAGGTGCCCCATCTGTGCGGGCCCCTTCACGGTCGACCCGCGCAGCTGGCGCTGCACCAGCGGTCACGCGTTCGACCTCGGGCGCGAGGGCTACGCCAATCTGCTGCCGGTGCAGCACAAGCACAGCCGCGAACCCGGCGACACCGCGCAGTCGCTCGCCGCGCGCCGCGCATTCCTCGATGCGGGACATTACGCGCCATTGCGCGACGCGCTCGCATCGATGGTGGCGCGTTCGCACCACCTGCTCGACATCGGTTGCGGTGAGGGCTACTACACCGCGGCGCTGGCACCCCTCGCCGGCACGGTGATCGGAATCGACATCGCCAAGCCGGCCGTGCGCATGGCGGCGCGGCGGCATCCGGGTCCGACCTGGATCGTCGGCAGCGGCGCACGGTTGCCGATCGCCGATGCCTCGATCGACACGGTGTGCACGCTGTTCACGCCGCTCCATCCGGCAGAGACCGTGCGCGTGCTGGGCCTCGATGGCGACGTGATCGTCGCGACGCCGGCCGAAGCGCACCTGCAGGCGCTGCGGGCGGCGCTGTTCGAACGGGTGGAGCCGCACGTGCCGGAAAAATTTCGCGAAGCTTTTGCGCCGGAGCTGATGTGCGTCGAACAGCGCGAGATCCGCTACCCCTTGGCGCTCTCCGCGGCCGCGCTCGCGCAGCTGCTGGACATGACGCCCTACGCGTGGAAAGCGCGGCCGGAACGGCGCGCGGCGTTGCAGGCCACGGACGGACTCGAGACCGAGGCCGCGTTCATGCTCATGCGGTTTCGGAGGAGGGCGTCGGCGCGCTGAGCGCGCGCTCGACGAAGCGCCTGGGCACGGTGGTGCGCGGCACGCGCTGCTCGAACCACGCACGGACGTCCTGTTCCAGGCCGATGCCGTGCATGAAGTTGTAGAGCGCCTTGTTGAGCGCCACACCCAGCGCGTCGTGATCCACGCCGGTGGGATCGACGAACCGCACGTCGTTCCTCGCGAAACGTCCCGGTTCCGGCGGCACCAGCGTGATGCCGTAGGCCGCCGGATCGCGGCCGACCGGCGAGTGCACGGTGCAGGCGAAGCGATGGAAGTAGCCCGACTGGATGCAGCCGGCCTCGAACAGCTGGCGCACGTATTCGAGCGAATCGACCGTGTCCTGCACGGTCTGCGTGGGGAATCCGTACATCAGGTAGGCGTGAACCAGGATGCCGGCGTCGGCGAACGCGCGCGTGACCCGCGCGACCTGTTCTACCGAGACCCCTTTCTTCATCAGCTTGAGCAGCCGGTCGGACGCGACTTCGAGTCCGCCCGAGATCGCGATGCAGCCGCTGTCGGCGAGCTGGCGGCACAGCGCCGGCGTGAAGGATTTTTCGAAGCGGATGTTGCCCCACCACGAGATCGCCAGGCGCCGACGCAGCAGTTCGGCCGACAGCGCCTTCAGACCCTTGGGCGGCGCCGCTTCGTCGACGAAATGAAAACCGGTCTGACCGGTCTCCTTCACCACCGATTCGATGCGATCGGCCAGGACGTTGGCGCCCGCCAGGTCGTAGCGCGAGATGTAGTCCAGGCTCACGTCGCAGAAGCTGCACTTCTTCCAGTAGCAGCCGTGCGCGACGGTGAGCTTGTTCCAGCGTCCGTCCGACCACAGCCGGTGCATCGGGTTGAGCATGTCGAGCAGCGACAGGTAGCGATCCAGCGGCAGGCCGTCCCAGGTCGGCGTGCCGACCTCGGAGAACGGGATGTCGGTTTCGCCGGCGTCGACGAAGCGCACCGCGCCGGACGCATCGCGCAGGAACGTGCGGACCAGGCGCTGCTGTGGGCGATCGCCCCGCAGGCGCTCGACCAGCGCCAGGCAGGGCCGTTCGCCCGCGTCGAGCGTCACGTAGTCGAAGTGGTCGAACACGCGCGGTTCGGACAGTTCGCGCAGCTCGGTGTTGACGTAGCCGCCGCCCAATGCGGTCACGACGCGCGGATCGCGCGCCTTGATGCTCTGCGCGATGCGAAAGGCCGCGTAGACCGCGCCCGGAAACGGAACCGAGATCAGCACGAGGTCCGGTCGCTGGCGCTCCATCGCCTCCATCGTCAGCGCATGCAGGGTCTGGTCCACGAGCGTCGGCGCCGCCGCCAGGGCCGCGGCCAGCGGATCGAAGTGCGGCTGGCTCATCGCCAGCGATTCGGCGTAGCGCACGAACTCGAAGCGCGGATCGGCGGTGTCGCGCAGCACGTCGGCCAGATCGTCCAGGTAGAGCGTGGCCAGGTGCCGCGCTCGATCCTGCGTGCCGAGCGCTCCGAAAGCCCAGGCCAGCGGATCGCCGCTGCCGTCCGCGTCGACGTACACGTCGAGCGCGGAAAAGCGCGGGCCTTCGGGCAGAAATCGGCGCGTGGCGATGCGATGCGCGAGCGTCGGGTCGCGATGCTGCAGGAAGCCGAGCACCGCGGGGAGCGTCTCGGCGTAGCGCGCGTGCTGGTCCAGGAAATGGCGCGTGGCGGGCGAGCGGCGATTGCGCGGCTGCTGCTGTGCGGCGCTGTGCAGGCGTTCGAGGCCGGGCGCCGAGAACAGCGCCAGCACCAGCTCGATCGCCAGGTCCACCTGGTGCGCATCGATGCCGCGCGAGCGCAGGAACCCGGTCAGGTATGCGGTCGAGGGGTAGGGGGTGTTGAGCTGCGTCATCGGCGCGATGACGGACAGCACGCGGGGCGAAGCAGGGGACATGGCGCGCATCGTGCCGCAAAAAGCGGTCGACGATCGTTAGAATGCCGGCCCTTCCCTCCGCTTCTTCCCGCCTCATGACCGAAACTGCCGCTGCTCCGGAGAGCGTGGTGATCGTCGGCGCCGGCCAGGCCGGCGGCGAGACCGCTGCCGAACTGCGTCGCCAGGGCTTCACCGGCCGCGTGACCATCGTCGGCGAAGAGCCGTACGTGCCCTACAAGCGCCCGCCGCTGTCCAAGACCTATCTCGCCGGCACGGCAACGACCGAATCGCTGTACGTGCTCTCCGCCGCGTCGATGGAGAAGGCCAACATCGGGTTCATCGGCGGCACGCGCGCCACCGCGATCGATCGCGGGGGCAGGACGCTCGTGCTGGCCGATGGACGCAAGCTGACCTACGGCAAGCTGGTGCTGGCCACCGGCGGTCGTCCCCGGATGCTGACGGTGCCGGGCGCCGACCTGCCGGGCATCCACGTCGTGCGCGGCATCCAGGACGTCGATCGCATCCGCGAGCAGTTCGCCTCGGGCAAGCGCCTGGTGATCGTCGGCGGCGGCTACATCGGCCTGGAGGTCGCGGCGGTGGCGACCAAGGCCGGCCTGACGGTGACCGTGCTCGAGAGCATGCCGCGCGTGCTCCAGCGCGTGACCGCGCCGGAGATGTCGGCGTTCTACGAAAAGGTGCATCGCGAGGCCGGCGTCGACGTTCGCACCGGCGTCCAGATCGCGGGCTTCGAGGCGCAGAACGGCGCGCTGCACGTGAAGCTGGTCGGCGCCGACCTCGAGGCCGATCTGGTGATCGTCGGCATCGGCCTGATCGCGAACACCGAGCTGGCGTCCGAGGCGGGCCTGGCGGTCGACAACGGCATCATCGTCGACGAGTTCACGCGCACGTCCGATCCGGACATCCACGCCGCGGGCGACTGCACCAACCATCCGAGCGAATTCCTCGGCCGGCGCGTGCGCCTGGAGTCGGTGCAGAACGCGATGGAGCAGGGCCGCGCCGTCGCGGCCAACATCATGGGCAAGGCGACCCAGTACGCCAACGTGCCCTGGTTCTGGTCGGACCAGTACGACCTGAAGCTGCAGATGGTCGGCATGTCGGCCGGCTTCGACCAGGTCGTGCTGCGCGGCGATCCGGCCAGGCGCAGCTTCGCCACGTTCTACCTGAAGGACGGCGTGATGCTCGCGTGCGACACCGTGAGCCGCCCGCAGGAATTCATGCTGGCCAAGAAGATGGTTGGAATGAAGGCGCGGGTCGACGCATCGAAACTCGCCGACGAGAGCATTCCCCTGAAGGACCAGGTGCCGCCCGGCTGAGTCGTGCCGGCGCGATCCCGCGGATCCGTAGCCCGGACGAGGTCCGGGGTCGAGTGATCGTCATCAGATCCCGAAGCAGCACGTGAACGCCCCCGACGCTCCGACGTTCGGTGTCGCGTTGCGCTGGTGGTTCAAGCTCGGCTGCATCAGCTTCGGCGGGCCGGCGGGCCAGATCGCGATCATGCATCGCGAACTGGTCGAGACGCGGCGCTGGATTTCCGAGAAGCGTTTCCTGCACGCGCTCAACTACTGCATGTTGCTGCCCGGCCCCGAGGCGCAGCAGCTGGCGACCTACATCGGCTGGCTGATGCACGGCGTGCGCGGCGGCATCGCGGCCGGCGCGCTGTTCGTGCTGCCGTCGTTGGTGGTGCTGATCGGGCTGTCGTGGGCGTACATGAGCGTCGGCGCGACGCTCGCCGCCGACGCGCTGTACGGCATCCGACCCGCAGTGGTCGCGATCGTGGCGTTCGCGGCGTGGCGCATCGGCGCCAAGGTGCTGCGCCAGCGCCTGCTGTGGATCGTGCCGGTCGCGGCGTTCGCCGCGCTGTACCTGCAGCTGCCGTTTCCGGCGGTGATCGCGGCGGCGGCGCTCTATGGCTGGCTGCTGCGGCGGCGACTCGCCAGCGGTGCCGCGCATGCCTCGAAGCTCGCCAGCTACGGCCCGGCGCTGATCGACGACGACACGCCCACCCCGTCGCACGCGCACTTTTCCACCTCGCGCCTGCTGGTGGTGCTGGGCATCGGCGTGCTGCTCGGCGGCACGGCCTACGCGCTGATCGCGGCGGCCTACGGCTTCGATTCGCGCTTCAACGCGATGGGCGCGTTCTTCACGAAGGCCGCGTTGATGACCTTCGGCGGCGCCTACGCGGTGATGCCCTACGTGTTCCAGGGCGCGGTGGCGACACACGGCTGGCTGAGCGCCGCACAGATGATGGACGGCCTTGCGCTCGGGGAGACCACGCCGGGGCCATTGATCATGGTGGTGGCGTTCGTCGGCTTCGCCGCCGGCTGGAACGGCACGCCCGAGGCGGCGCTGATGGCCGGCGCGATTGGCGCGATGGTTGCGACCTTCTTCACGTTCCTGCCGTCGTTCGTCTTCATCTTCGCCGGCGCGCCCTGGGTCGAACGCTCACGCGAGAACTTCCGGCTCGCCGGGCCGATGAGTGCGATCACCGCCGCCGTGGTCGGTGCGATCCTGTCGCTGGCGGCGTTCTTCGCGGTGCATGTGTTCTGGCCGGCAGGATCGATCGACATGTCTGCCGTGGGGCTTGCGATCGCGGGCTGGGTCGCCCTGTGGCGCGGCTGGCTGGGCATGGTGCCGTTGATCTTCGCGTCGGGCGTCATCGGGGCGGCGGTTCGTTTCGTCTTCTAGTCATTACGAGAAAAGAATCACGCCAAGACGCGAAGGTCGCAAATGGCCGCCAGGAGAAAGCCTGCGTCGACGCAGAGAGCCTCACCCGGACTTTTCTTCCTTTGCGTTCTCCGCGTCTCTGCGTCTTTGCGCGATGCTTGTCGCCGTAAACCCTGCTGACGCCGGAGAGCCAGGCCATCTACGCCATTTGCAGCATGTCTCCCTCTAGTCCGCTGCCTAGTCTGCGAGCGATTCGTACGAACTCCGATCCCGAGTTCTGAAGGAACCTCCCCATGCCCGGCGTGCTGAACAACCTGAAAGTCCTCGATCTCACCTCCGGTGTCGCCGGCCCGATGGCCGCGATGCTGCTCGGCGACAACGGCGCCGACGTGATCAAGATCGAGCCGCCGGGCGGTGATCCGGCGCGGCGCACCGAGGGTCCGCATCGCCTGGGCTACACGGTCTGGCAGCGCGGCAAGCGCAGCGCCTTCCTGGACCTGACCAACGCCGACGACAAGAAGCTGTTCCTGGCGCTGGCGAGCACCGCGGACATCCTGGTGGAGTCTTTCCGTCCGGGTGAAACCGCCGCGCTCGGCATCGACTACGCAACCCTGTCCGCAGCCAATCCACGACTGATCCACTGCTCGATCACCGGCTACGGCCGCGACAACGCGCACAGCCAGCGTCCCGCCGTCGACGCGCTGGTGCAGGCGCGAACGGGACTGATGTTCGAGCAGCGCGGCTGGGCCGAAGGCGCGCTCAACCACATCAGCGGACTGCCGGATCCGTTTCCGGATCTCGAGATCCCGCAGGACCAGGTGCAGGGCGCGCCTCGTCCCGGCCCGTTGTTCGTGGCCTCGCAGTGGCCGAGCCTGGGTGCGTTCTTCACCGCAAGCCTGGGCATCGCCGCGGCGCTGCGGGCGCGCGAACTGACCGGGCGCGGTCAGTGGGTCGAAACGTCCTTGCTGCAGGGTGCGTTCGCCGGCGCCGCCGGCGTGTGGCAGCGCGCGGAGAAGCCCGACGCGCCGGGTTTCGACACCTGGATCCTCAATTGCAAATCGTCCAAGGGCCACTTCCAGGCCAAGGACGGCAAGTGGCTGCACAACTGGGTGCCCAATCCGCGATTCATCCTGCAGGCCTCTCAGGGCGACACGCTGGACGCATCACCGGATCTCACGGTGCAGAACGACCCCGACCGTTTCGGCACCGGCCCCGAGGAAATCCTGGTGATGTCGCACTACCAGCCGATCCTGGCCGAAGCGGTGGCCAAGTTTCCGGTCAAGGACTGGGTCGATGCGGCCGCCACCGCCGAGATGACGATGCAGCCGGTGCGCAGCATCGAGGAGTCGCTTGCCGATCCGGCGTTCCTTGCCGACGGCTGCGTGCGCGAGCTCGACGATCCCGAACTGGGCACGATCCGCACGGTGGGCAACGCGTTCAACATGAGCCTGACGCAGGGCACGCCCGGCGCGGCGGCGGTCAGGCCGGGCGCGAACACCGCCGAGGTCAAGGGCGAAGCGGCGAAGATCCTGGCCCAAGCCCGGGCGGGGACGAAGGCGACGGGCGGCAAGATCGGCGCCCCCCTCGAAGGCATCGTCGTGCTCGACCTGGGATTGGCGATCGCCGGTCCTTTCGGCACGCAGCTGCTGAGCGATCTCGGCGCGAGCGTGATCAAGGTCAACGGACTGTTCGACCTGTTCTGGCACCGCGTGCACATCGCCTACATGGCCAATCGCGGCAAGCAGTCGATCACGCTCAACCTGAAGGATCCGCGTGCGATGAAGGTGCTGCTGGACCTCGTCGCCAAGGCCGACGTCGTGCAGCACAACATGCGCTACGACGCGGCCGAGCGCCTGAAGATCGACTACGAATCGCTCAAGCGGCTCAACCCCAAGCTGATCTATTGCCACACGCGCGGGTTCGAACGCGGCGCTCGCGCCGCGCTGCCGGGCAATGACCAGACCGGCGCGTGCCTGTCGGGCATCCAGTTCGAGGACGGCGGCATGGGCCAAGTCGGCGAGGGCGGGGTGCAAGGTCGTCCGCTGTGGAGCTTCACCAGCTTCGGCGACACCGGCAACGGCTTCTTGTCGGCGATCGCGATCTGCAACGCGATCTATCACCGCGATCGCACCGGCCAGGGCCAGTTCGTCGACACCTCGATCATCAACGCGGCGCTGCTCAACACCAGCTACGCGGTGGCGCGGCCGGACGGCTCGGGCTATCCGCGCCCGCGCATCGACGGCCTGCAGGTGGGCTTCTCGGCCGGTCATCGCATCTACGAGGCACAGGACGCCTGGCTGTGCCTGGCGTTGAGCGAGGAGCCGCACTGGGGCGCGCTGATCGGGTCGCTCGGGCTGCCGGCGGACCTGCGGGCCCGGAGCGATGCGGCGCAGGCCGCGGCCATCGGCGAGTCGATCCGCACGCGTGCCGCCACGGACGTCTTCGCGCGTCTGGACGCAGCCGGTGTGCCGGTCGAGATCGTCGACGCGGAGTTTTCACGCAGGCTTCATGACGACCCGGCGTTCGCCCGGCGGCGCTGGACCGTCTCGTACCCGCACCCGATGGTGGGCAGGCTCGACCAGATCGGCCTGCTGTTCGATCTGTCCGCCACGCCGGGCGTGATCCAGGGGCGACCGCTGATCGTCGGCGAGCACACGCAGAAGATCCTCGGCGAGATGGGATATGCCGAAGAGCAGATCAAGGCGATGGAGGAGCAGTTCGCGATCGGCTTTGCCGGCATGCCGCGCATGCCGCCCCGGCCGGCCGCGACGCAGTCGGGGGCACCCAAGCCCGGAATGGCGAGCCTGCTCGAGAACCAGGCCAAGAAGTAGCGGGTGACGGACGAGCGGCGCCCGCGGGCGCCGGGCGAAGCGTAGTCTCAGCAAGCCGCGCGCCCACCGGTGTTCACGATCGATTCATGGGCCGTCGGAGATGGTCCTTCAACCGGTCATGCGGCGCCGCCGCCAAGGAAGTGAACCATGCAACGCGACGACAGCGCCCTTACGCCTCCTTCCTCCATTTCGCCGGCGCCACGTCGACAGTGGTGGCCGCGTGTCTCCGCCGCCTTCCTGCCCGTGCTCATTCTCGGGTTCAGCGCGAGCTTCGGACTGGCGCGCGCCGACTCCGACGACAAGGCGATCACGGGGAAAGCAACGGTGATCAAGCAGGGCGTGATCGAGGTCAAGGACCAGAAGTTCAGGCTCTTCGGCATCAGCAATCCCGGTGGCGGCCAGTCCTGCCACCGCGGCGCCAAGCCCTGGAATTGCGGCGAAGCTGCGCGCACCGCGCTGCGCCAGCACGTGGAGGGGCACAAGGTGCGCTGTGTGCCCGAGGAGAAGAACGACCGCGTCGCGCGCTGCACGATGGGCGACGTGGACCTGTCGGCGCTGCTGGTGCGCGAGGGCTGGGCGCGCGCCGATCGTGACGAGAGCGGCAAGAAGTACGTCGAGGAGGAGAAGGAAGCCAAGAAGGCCCGCCGCGGCATCTGGGCCGACGACGACAACCCGGAAGAGGTGCGCCGACAGCAGCAGCGCAACTACTGATCGGGGGACTCGATCCGATTCACCGCCAGTTCAGTGCGTGTGGCCATCGTGAAGACGTACACATGGCTTTCGTGAGGACAACATGGCGATCGTGAATCATCGAACCGTACTGCGTGTGGCGTTCGCGGGCTTGCTCGCCTCCGCGTCGATCGGCGCGGTGCAGGCGGACACCTACACCAACGAGCAGGGCGAGCGCATCGAGTGCCGCCAGGAAACGGTGCAGACCAAGAACGGACATCCCATCGCGGCGCCGTTGGCCGGCGCGGTGATCGGTGGCGTGGTCGGCAACCAGTTCGGCAGCGGCCGGGGCAACGACGCGATGACCGCCGCCGGCGCCATCGGCGGCGCGGTGGCCGGCAAGAAGATCGACGAAAACCGCGTCGAGAACGGCACCACCACCCGCGAGGTGTGCCGCAAGATCGGGTGAGCGTGCGGGACGCGAATGCCCGGCACCTCGCCGGGCATTCGCACGGACCGATCGATCAGAAGCTGATGCGCACGCCCAGCGTGCCGTGCGTGATGTCGAGCTCGCCGTCGAAGTCGTCCTCGAGCCGATAACCCTGCACACCGGCCACCAGCGCAACCGACGGATTCAGGCGATAGCCGAGCGTGGCTTCGAACACGCCGCCTTCGATATCGTCGAACGCGACCACGCCCGCTTCGACGTTCCACAGCAACGGACCGTTGCCGTCGTCGGACAGGCCCACCGACGCGATCACGCCGTCGTCCTCGGTTTCCTCGCCCTCGATGTCGAAACCCGCTTCTCCGTATTCGATGACTCCGTAGTAGCGCAGGCCGTGTCCGCCCTGGAGGCCGACGCCGCCGCGCAGCATGTCGAACTCGAAATCGACGTCGCCCGGGACGTCCACATCGTTGACCTCGATCTCGTCGGACTTGCTCTTGAGGTAGCCCGCGCGGAAGAACACGTGCTCGTCGGGTTCGAACTGCGCGCGCAGGTCGAAGCCCTCGGCCTCCTTGGCCTCGACCTCGTCGATGTCGTCATCGATCTCGTACTTGCCGCCGGCAAAGCGGCCGTCGATCCAGTTGGCGCCCAGCGCGGGCGTGCAGGCGCCGCACAGGGCAAGCGCCAGCCACGCGGCGCCCGTCTTCGACCGCAGCATCGTTTGGTTCTTCATCGTCGGTTCCCAGAAGTGTCGATTGGTGAAAGAGCAAGCTTCCCGGCGAGTCGATCCGGTCCGCGCGCGTCTCAGCGCGCTGCGGCCAGGGCGTACTTCATCGGCTCGAACTTCCGGGTGCGCATCCAGTATTCGAACGTGAAACTGGGCCACAACGTACGGTTTTTGCCGAACTCGTCCAGGTACCAGCTCTTGCAGCCGCCGGCAGACCAGACCGCCTCGTCGAGACGAGATTGCAGTTTCTGGTTGAAGCGCAACTGAACCTCCGGCTTGACGTCCAGCGTCGCGCTCGGATGTTTGAGCACGTGCCGGACCGCCTGCATCACGTAATTCACCTGCGCCTCGATCATGAACACGATCGAGGTGTGGCCCAGACCGGTGTTGGGACCCAGCAGCAGGAAGAAGTTCGGAAAGCCGGCGACCGAGACGCCCAGGTAGGCCTCCGTGCCGCTGTCCTTCCAGGTCTCGCGCACCTCCTTGCCCTGCACGCCGAAGATCTTCATCGGTCCGATCGGATCCGAGACCTGGAAGCCGGTGCCGTAGATGATCGCGTCGGCCGGGCGCTCGACGCCGTCCTCGGTGACCAAGCTATGTTCCTTGACCTCGCGGATGCCGGAGGTGATGACGTCGACGTTGTCGCGCGTCAGCGCCGGGTAGTACTCGTCGGACATCAGGATGCGCTTGCAGCCGATGGTGTAGTCCGGCGTCACCTTCCTGCGCAGCTTCGGATCCTTGATGCTGCGGTTGATGAAGAACTTGGCGTACGCCTCGGCCAGCTTCATCGCGCGCGGATCCACCGCCAACCCGAGCACACGGCTCTCCATCCACCAGTAGATGCCGCCGCGAAACAGCTTCTGCGTCGCGGGCAGGAACTTGAACAGCGCCTTTTCGACCGCGGTCATCGCGCGGTCGGGTTTGCTCAGCACCCAGGGCGGCGTGCGCTGGTACAGATCGAGCTGCGACACGATCGGCGCGATCGCCGGCACGAACTGGATCGCGCTGGCGCCGGTGCCGATCACCGCGACACGCTTGTCGAGCAGCGGGTAGTCGCTGTCCCAACGCGCGGAGTGGAAGGTCTTGCCTTCGAATCTTTCGATGCCCGGCACCTTGGGATAGGCCGGAATGCTCAGCGCGCCGATGCCGGAGACGACGATGCGCGCGGTGACGCATCGGCCGTCGACGGTGGTCACCCGCCACCAGCCCTTGTCGGCGTCGAACTCGGCGGACGCGACCTCGCTGCCGAAGCGCATGTGCGGCAGCAGGTCGTACTTCTGCGCGCAGCGCCGCAGGTAGTCCCAGATCTCGTGCTGCGGCGCGAACATCCGTGACCAGTTCGGGTTGGGCTCGAAGCTGTACGAGTACAGGTGCGAGGGCACGTCGCAGGCGCATCCGGGGTAGAGGTTGTCGCGCCACGTGCCGCCGATGTCGTGGGCTTTTTCGTACACCACGAACGATCGATGCCGGCCTTCTTCAGGCCGATGGCCATGCACAAGCCCGAGAAGCCGGCGCCGATCACGGCGACGTCGAAGTCTGCTTTCCGAGAGGCGTGCAACGCGGTGCGGGCCGGCGGTCTGGCCCGGGCCGAGGAGCGGGCGGTGCTTTTCCTGGTGTTCTTTCGAGCGGCGGCGGACGGGGTCATGGCGAGCCTGCTCCTCCCTTGTCGTTTCGGCGGATTGTGCACCGGCCCCGGATGGGCGGCGATGCGGGCTACTCGCTTTGGAGGATGCCGATCGACGACCGAGCTTCGACCATGCTGCTACTTTCGCCCCTTCAATCGCGCCGAGCCACAACCGCATGAACGCAGCCCTGGAAACGACGTTCGCGGTGGCGCCGCCGAGCGCCGACCTCTCCGCCCTGTTCCGCCGCGTCGCGGCGTTGACGCCGTCGCTGGCGCAGACCAGCGTCGCGCAGCGCATCGCCAAGGTGCGGCGCCTGATGGACACCGTGCTCAAGTACCGGACCGAGATCCACGAGACCGGCCGACTGGAACGGGGCCTCACGCCGCCGGACATGGACGGCGAGCTGGTGATGCTGAAGTTCGAGGCCGATTTCATCGCGCGCCATCTCGAGGACTGGATGACGCCCAAGGTCGCGCCGAATTCGCTGATGACGCTGGGCAAGACCTGCTACGTGCGCTACGAACCCAAGGGGATGGCGCTGGTGCTGCCGAGCTGGAACGCGCCGTACGTGATCGGCCTGCTGCCGACGATGGGCGCCATCGCCGCCGGCAACGCAGTGATCCTCAAGCCCTCGGAGCTATCACCCCATTCGTCGAAGCTGGTGGCGCGCATCGTGCGCGAAGCGTTTCCGGACGGCGAGGTCACCGTTGTGGAAGGTGGCGCCGAGGCCGCCCAGGGTCTGCTCGCACAGCCGTTCCACCACATCTTCTACATCGGCAACAACCACGTCGGCCGCATCGTGATGAAGGCCGCGGCCGATCATTTCGCGTCGGTCACGCTGGAGATGGGCGGCAAGAATCCCTCGATCGTCGATGCCAGCGCGGACATCGACGACGCCGCGCTCAAGACCTCGTGGGGTCGCCTGTGCAACGCCGGCCAGGCCTGCATCGCGCCGGACTACGTGCTGGCGCATGCGTCGGTCATCGATCGCTTTGTCGCGACGCTGGTGCGCGAGATCAAGGCGATGTACGACCCGCGCGGTGAAGGCTTCGACAAGAACCCGGAATACCCGCGCATCATCAACGCGCGTCATTTCGAGCGCGTCAAGGGCCTGGTCGAGGATGCGCGGGCCAAGGGCGCGACGATCGTCTGCGGCGGTACCTACGATGCGGCCGCGCGCTACATCGCGCCGACGGTGATCACCAACGTCACCGACGACATGAAGCTGATGCAGGAGGAGATCTTCGGACCGGTGATCGCCGTGATTCCCTGGCGCGAGCGCGGCCAGGTGATCGACTACATCGCCACCAGGCCCAAACCGCTGGCCGCGTACGTCTTCGCCAAGGATCGCGACGCGATCGACTACTTCATCTCGCGCACGACGTCCGGAAGCCTGGTGGTCAACCACAACGTCGTGCAGTCGGGCACCAACCCGTTGCTGCCGTTCGGCGGCGTCAACTCCAGCGGGATCGGCCGCATGGTCGGTTTCGCGACGTTCGCGGAATGTTCGAATGCCCGGGCGATCGTCGAGGAGGGGCCGCCGGTGGTCGAGCCGCGCTCGATGTTTCCGCCACTCACCGCCAAGTACAAGAAGCAGCTCGCGCAGCTGATCGAGGGCAAACCGGTCCCGCCGTGGATGGTGCGGCTGATCGACGGGATCGTGCGCGTAGTGGGTCTGTTCAAGCGCGGATAGGGCACAGACCCCACAATGCGCGTCCCGCGGCGAGGCGGGTCAATGATCCAGCAGAGGGCATGGTGGTCGATTCCCAGCGTGAAGCCGTGGCGTCGTGGCCGCGACCGTATTTCCGCCGGGCCGGCGGAACGCCGTTTCTCTTCTACGTGCTGTATGGCAAGGCCGCGCAGCCGTTGCGGCTGTCGCGCAGCAAATACCGCTGCACCGGAGTGGCGCCCACGCTCGATCTGATGGAGTACGGGCCCGACCGGCATCCGGAGATCGTGCGGTCCTTCCTGCACGGCATCCTCTGGGACCGGCTCAAGCAGGAAAATCCGGCGCTCGCCGAGTACGTGGCAGCGCAGACGCACTGCACGATCGTGCGCGGCACCTATCCGGATGCGCGCACGCTCGACGACTTTCGAAACGCGATCGGCCTGCTGACCTGCATGGTCGACGCCGGCTGCGGTGCGATCTTCGACGCGCAGATGTTCCGCTGGTGGAGCGACGAGGAATGGAAGCGCGAGATCTTCGAGCCCGCCGAGGCGATTCCGCGCGCGCACGTCACGGTGCTCTGGTCCAACGAGGACGACGACCGCACGCGCTGGCTGCACACGCGCGGCATGCGCAAGTTCGGGCGCCCCGACATCAGCCTGCACTGCGTTCCCGAAGACCAGCACGATGCCGCGCTGGACCTGTGCAACCGCTTCATCGAGCTGCAGGCGCTCGGCGGCGTCGTGGAGGAAGGCGAGGAGATCCGGATGGCGTCGCTTCCCGAGGGCATGCGCTGCCACCACGGTGGCGATCTCGAGGATCCCGACTTCAACAACGTGCACCTCGAGATCCGCTGGCCGCCCGACCTGGGCTGAGCGCGTACCGCGGGTTCAGATCCCGAAGCCGCCCGATACGTTGAGGCGCTGGCCGGTGACGTAGCCGTTGGTGGCGAGGAAGACCGCGGCCGAGCCGATCTCCTCAGGCTTGCCCCAGCGCTTGATCGGCAGCAGCTCCTGCACCTTCGCGGTCCAGGCCTCGTCGAACACGCCGCGTTCGAGCAGTTCGAGGAACATGCCCGCTTCGATCACGCCGACGAGGATCGAATTGGCGCGCACGTTGTGGCGGCCTTCCTCCTTGGCGATGCCCTGGACCAGTGCCTCGTTGGCCGCCTTGGGCGCCACCGACAGGCCGTCCTTCGCAGGCCACCACGCGTGGCCGGCCGAGCCGAGGTGCACGTAGGAACCGCCGCCGCCGGCACGCAGGTGCGGCAGCGTCGCCTTCACCGCATTGAAGAAGCCGTGCACCTCGATGTCGATCGAGCGCTTCCACAGCGCGTGCGGGGTGTCCGCGATGTGGACCTGCTCGACCACCGGGCCGGCGCCCCAGACCACCGTGTGGATGCGCCCGTGGCCCGCCATGACCTCGGCGACCGCCGAATCGACCTGGGCCGGCTCGGTGACGTCGAGCGCGTGCAGCGTCGCGTTGCGGCCGCTGGCGCGGACGTGGCCGGCGACGCGTTCGGCGACTTCGCGCTTGGAGCGGTACATCACCGCCACGTCGGACCCGGCGGCACCGAAGCACTTGGCCACTTCCTGGCCGATGCCGCCACTGCCGCCGAAGACCACGGTGGCGCCGGGCGGGAACGAGGGGGACGACGACATGGGACGATTCCGGTGGGAGCAGGTGCGGGGCATCATCGGTCGGTCACGCCGGATTGCGCTCACCCATTTGCAGCAGGCTGCGATTGGCCCCGGCTCGCTATCGTTGCGACGTACCGACAGGGATTCCCTCATGAGCACCGCTCCGGAAACACCGGCCCCGCCCAAACCCACGCGCATCGCGCCCATCGTCACGCTCGACGCGAAGTTCTTCTGGGACGCGGCCGATCGCGGTGAATTCCTGGGCGAGCGCTGCGGGCAGTGCAAGGCGTTCCGGTTCCCGCCGCGTCCGATGTGCCCGCACTGCCACAGCCTCACGCGCGAGGAGGTAAAGCTGTCCGGCCACGGCACCGTGCACGGGTGGACCATCCCGCGGCATCCGCCGCCGTTCGGCTTCAAGGAGGCGCCGATCGTGGTGATCGTGCAGCTCGACGAGGGCTTCCGGATGGTGTCGAACCTGGTCGGCGTCGCGTATCACGACGTGCGACAGGACATGCCGGTCGAAGTCGATTTCGAACCCACCATGGGCAACCACAAGGTGCCGGTGTTCCGCCCGCGGAGCGCTTCATGAGCAAGCGCAGGTTCCAGGACGCGGCGATCGCGGGCATCGGCCACACCGAATACTCGAAGGCCTCGGGTCGCAGCGAACTCCAGCTCGCTGCCGAGTGCGCCAAGGCCGCCTGCGACGACGCCGGCATCAGCCCGCACGACATCGACGGCATGATCACCTTCACCATCGACAACAACGACGAGATCATGCTCGCGCGCTGTCTGGGCGTGAAGGATCTGGCATACACCACGCGCATTCCGGGTGGCGGGGCGGCGGCGGCCGCGACGATCTACCAGGCGATGGCGATGGTCAACGCCGGCCTGTGCAAGCACGTGCTGATCTGGCGCGCGATGAACGAGCGCAGCCAGTACCGGTTCGGCCAGAACCCCAACCAGCAGATGATGGCGTTCCAGTCCGGCAACGGCACCGGATCGCTGCTCTGGTGCGTGCCGTACGGGGCGATGACGCCGGCAAGCTGGGGCGCGTTGCAGGCCGCGCGCTACATGCATCGCTTCGGCATCACCAATCGCGATCTCGCATTCGTCTCCGTGCAGCAGCGCGCGTACGCGGCGAACAATCCGGACGCCTGGTTCTACGGCAAGCCGATCACGCTCGAGGATCACCAGGCCTCGAAATGGATCCAGGAACCGTGGCTGCGCCTGCTCGACTGCTGCCAGGAGAGCGACGGCGGCGTCGCGGTGCTGGTCACCAGCCTGCAACGCGCGCGCGACATGAAGCAGAAGCCCGTGCGCATCGTCGGCGCCACGCAGTCGATCCCGTACAACGTGGAGGTGATCTCCAACTACTACCACGAGGATCTGACCGAAATGCCCGAAGCCAAGGGCACCGCCAAACGCCTGTGGGAGCAGACCGGACTGGGCCCGCAGGACATGCAGGCCGCGATGATCTACGACGCGTTCTCGCCGCACGTGTTGCTGCAGCTCGAGGCGTTCGGATTCTGCAGGCCCGGCGAGGCGGCAGGCTTCGTGAAGTCCGGCGGCATGGCGCTCGACGGCGTGCTGCCGACGAACACCAACGGCGGCTTGTCGGGCGAGGCCTACATCCACGGCATGAACAGCATGATCGAAGGCGTGCGCCAGATCCGCGGCACCTCTCACAACCAGGTGACCCGGCGCAGCGTCGAGCACGTGCTGGTGTCGTCGGGAATGGCGGGCGCGGTGCTGGGCAAGGCTTGACGAACTGCGCGATGCGTTTCCTCTCCCCGCGTGCGGGGGAAACGGGTAGACCCGTGATCCGTGCAATCGAAGTCCGGCTCGATGCCGGTGTAGAGCTCCACGACGAGCCTGCGCTACAGGTCGCGGCCTCGGTGTACCTGCCCGAGCACCTCGACGACACGCGCATCGCCCTGATCTGTCTCGCGGGCGGCAACATGAACCGTCGCTACTACGACCTGCAGGTCGAGGCCGACGCGGATTTCAGCTTCGCGACGCAGATGACGTCGCGCGGCTTCGTCGTCGTGACGATCGACCATCTGGGCCTGGGTGAAAGTTCGCGTCCCGCGGACGGCTATGCGCTCACCGCCGACGTGATCGTGCGCGCCAACGCGCGTGCGACCGGCGAGATCCTGGCGCGCCTGCGTGTAGGGCGGCTGGCCGACCACCTGCGGGCGCTGCCGGATCTGCGCAGCGTCGGCGTCGGTCATTCGATGGGCGCGATGCTCACCGTGCTGCAGCAGGCGCAGGCCCGTCAGCACGCCGGCGTCGCATTGCTGGGCTTTTCCACGCGCGGGCTGCCCGAGTTCGTGCCAGAAGACGTGCGCCTGCTGTCCCCCGATGATGCGCGCGCACGCCTCGTTGAATTCGCGCGTCGCCTGTTCGTGGTGCCCTATCCGCGGATCCGGCGTTCCGGCGGCGGGAATGACAACGCCGCGCTTTACGGCAGCTCGGGCGCCGATCCGCGCGGCGTCGCGGCACTCAAGGCCGCGACCGACTGCCTGCTGCCGGTCCCGGCCTTCCTGTCGATGATTCCGGGCAACGTCGCGCCCGAGGCGGCGCAGATCGAGGTGCCGGTGCTGCTGATGCTGGGCGAGCACGACATGGCGGGGCCGCCGGCGGAGGCGCCGCGTGCATTCAGCGCGAGCCCGGACGTGCGCCTCGAGATCCTGCCGGGTGCGGGACACAGCCATTTTCTGTTCCCGGCCCGCACACAGGCGTACGCGCGTCTTGCGGCGTGGGCACGACGCGTCGTGCCGAATTCACCGTAGCCCGGGCGCAGCCCGGGGCCGCTTCATTCGCGATCAGGAAACGCGGGCTGCGCCATGGCTACGCCGTCTCGCGCTTCTTGCGCGCTCGCCCGGTGCGCGTCACCGCATCCTCGAGTTCATCGAGCGCATCGCCGGCATAGACCGCGATGCGCTGCATGTGCGGCAGCGAATCGCGGCAGCCGATGAAGCCGAAATTGAGCAGGTCGGCGTAGCCGTTGCAGGTGATGTTGAGCGCCTGGCCGTGCGTGAGCAGCGACACCGGGTAGTTGGCGACCATGCGCGCGCCGCGCAGGTACAGCGCGTGGTCCGGACCGGGCACATTGGAGATCGTGATGTTGAAGACCGGTCGCGTGCGTCCGCCCAGACCGGTGATCAGCTGGACCATGTACGGACCCATGATCGCCATCGTGTAGCCCTCGATCACGCTCTTGGGAAGGCTCTGCAGGTGCTCCTTCGACCGCCTGGTCGACGCGGTGATCGCCTGCAGGCGCAGCACCGGATCGGCGATGTCGGTGCCGAGCGTTGCGATGATGAAGCTGATGGCGTTGCCGGACTCCTGGTCGTCCTTGGGTCGCACCGACACCGGGATGCCGGCGGTCAACGAGATCGCGGGCAGCGCATTGGCCTCCTGCAGGAAGCGCCGCAACGCGCCGCCGCAGATCGCGAGCACGACGTCGTTGAGCGTCGCGTCGCCGGCCTTGGCCAGGCGCTTCAGACGCTCGATCGAATAGCTCTGCGTGGCGAAGCGGCGCTGGCCGGTGATGCGGCCGTTGAGGATCGACTTGGGTGCCCTGAACGGCACGCCCATCGGATCGTCCTTGCGCCGCGAGGCCTGCACCAGCTCGGTGAGCGCCTTGATCAGCGTCGGCGCGCTGCCGGGCTGCCTGGGCACCGCCGCGAGCGCCTTGCCCACCGCGGCCTCGGTGGTCGGTACGCGCGCGATCTCTTTTTCGGCGCGCTTTTCGCGCGGCACGGCCCAGAACGGCGGGCGCTCGCCATCGTCCGGATCGATCGACAGCACGCGCACCAGTTCGCGCATCGCGCTGACGCCGTCGATCAGCGAGTGGTGCATCTTCACGTACAGCGCGAAGCGGTGATCCTCCAGGCCCTGGATCACGTGGCATTCCCAGGGCGGACGGCGGAAGTCGAGCGGATGGCTGTGCAGGCGCGCGATCAGCACGCCCAGTTCGCGCTCGCCGCCGGGCCAGGGCAGGGCGGAGAGCCGCAGGTGGTAGTCCAGATCCAGGTCCTGGACCTCGACCCACGCCGGCGTCAGCGATCTGAGGCGGGTCGACTTCAGTCGCCGGTTCCAGGGCGGATGGAACTCGCGGTGCTCGCGAAAATCGTTGACGAGTTGCTGAAAGAAGTCCGGCGCGGCGTCGGGCGCCAGCTCGAAGATCATCAGTCCGCCCACGTGCATCGGCGTCTGGTGCGACTCGACGTACAGCCAGGACGCATCCAGCGGACTCAGGCGCTTGGTTTTCACGGCGGATGTGCTCCGATGCGGGTCGGCGTGCGGGCGATTATGCATGGGCGGGTCCCGTGGCCCGGGCGATGTCCGGGAATGCCAACCCCCGGGCTACGCCAAAACAGTGAGGCTCGCGTCCTTCGGGACTGTCATCCTTCGCCCATCGAATTGCGTCGGGAGGAACAGCGGATGGCGAAGATCGGCTTGAAGGCTGGAGGCCGCTTCAAGAGCGCGGTGTGCGACACGCAGGTGATGGTGATCAAGGCGCCGGCGGGCGAGTTCGCGCTGGCCTGCGGCGGTGCCGACATGATCGCGCCGACCGCGTCGGGCACCGGCTCGCCCGACGCGGCGCTCTCCGGCGAGACGCTGATCGGCAAGCGCTACGTCAACGCCGACGAATCGCTGGAGCTGCTCTGCACCAAGGGTGGCAAGGGCACGCTGACGCTCGACGGCACGCCGCTCGAGATCAAGCAGGCCAAGCAGCTGCCGTCGTCGGACTGACCTCGCTCGTGGCGCTCGACCCTCCATTCGCGAAGGCGTTTGCCGAAGCCTGGTCCAAGCCCACGCCCGAACGACTGGTCGCCCTGCTCTCGCCCGACGTCGTGCTGCGACAGCCGCATCGGCCGCCGGTCCGTGGCGTCGAGGCCGCACGCCGCGAACTGAGCGGACTGCTGCGCTGGCTGCCCGGTCTGCACGGCGAGCACTTCAGCGCCGAAGGCTCGGACGAGACCGTGTTCATCGAGTGGACGCCGGTGTTCCCGGTACGACGCGGCGGTCTGCGCCTGGCGGCGGTCGATCGTTTCACATTGCGCGGCGCCCTCGGCGCCGAGCGCGTCGTCTATTTCGATCCGGTGCCGCTGTATCTCGCGGTCGCGGTGCGCCCCTGGCTGTGGCCCGGCTTTCTGCGCTACCGCTTCGGCTAGATCTCACCGACCGATTCCTCGCATGAACCTTTCGACGATCCTGGACATGGCCGCGGAGGCCTTCGGCGACCGCGTCGGCGTGGTCTGCGGCGACACGCGACTGACGTACGCCGAGCTGCGGCAGAAGGCGTACGCGGCCGCGCGAGAATTGCAGGGCAGCGGTGCGCGCCATCTCGCGCTGCTCGACGTCAACAGTCCCGCGGCGCCGGTGGCGATTTTCGCCGCGGCCTACGCGGGTATCGCGTACGTGCCGATCAACTACCGTCTGACGCCGGACGAGATCAACGAGCTGGTCGGGCGCGTGGCGCCGGCCGTGCTGGTCGCGAGCGACGAGACGCGTGCGCAGCTCGATGCGCGCGACGAGATCCGCGTGATCTCGCGCGAGCAGTTCCTGTCGCTGCCGACCGACGCTGCGGCGGAGCCGCCGACGCCGCCGGAGGATCCGCGTGCCGTGGCGGTGCAGCTCTTCACCAGCGGCACCACCGGCAAGCCCAAGGCCGCGATCCTGCGCCACGAGAACCTGATGGCGTACATCGTCGGCACGGTCGAGTTCGGCTGCGCCGAGGAAGACGATGCGAGCCTGGTGTCGGTGCCGCCGTATCACATCGCCGGCATCTCCTCGGTGTTGTCGTCGACCTATGCGTGCCGGCGCATGGTCCAGCTCGAAAGCTTCGATGCGAAGACCTGGGTCGATGCGGCCACGCGCGAGCAGGTGAGCAACGCCTTCGTCGTGCCGACGATGCTCTCGCGCATCGTCGAGCACCTGGACGAATCGGCCGTACAGCTACCGAGCCTGCGTTCGCTGGCCTACGGCGGCGGCAAGATGCCGCAGGCCACCATCGCAAACGCCATGCGCCTGCTGCCGCGCGTGGATTTCACCAACGCCTATGGTCTGACCGAGACCAGCTCGACCATCGCGGTGCTCGGTCCCGACGATCACCGCGCTGCCGCCGCGAGCCCCGATGGCCACGTGCAGCGACGCCTGTGCTCGGTGGGACGGGCGACCGGCGCCGTCGAGATCCAGATCCGCGATGACGACGGACGTCCCGTGGCGGCCAACGCCGCGGGCCTGGTGTTCGTGCGCGGCGGCCAGGTGTCGGGCGAATACCTGCAGCAGGGCAGCCTGCTCGACGGCGAGGGCTGGTTCTCGACCCGCGATCGCGGCTGGCTCGACGACGCGGGATATCTGTTTCTCGACGGTCGCGCCGACGACGTGATCGTGCGCGGCGGCGAGAACATCTCGCCGGGCGAGATCGAGGACGTGCTGCTGGAACATCCGTCGGTCGCCGACGCGGCGGTGGTGGCCGTGCCCGACGAGCAGTGGGGCGAGGGCGTCGGCGCGGCGGTCGTGCTCAAGCCCGAGGCCCGGGCTTCGGTCGACGAGCTGCAGGCGCTGGTGAAATCGCGGCTGCGCTCGTCGCGCGTGCCGCAGCGGATCGTCTTTCGCGATGCGCTTCCGTACAACGAGACCGGCAAGGTGCTGCGCCGCGTGATCCGCCAGGAAATGGCCGCCGCCAGCTAGCCGAGGGGGGAGTCGGGACGCTTCTTGCAAATGCGAAGCGCTCTCAATAAGGTGGCGGCCGTGAAAATCAGCCGCCGGCGTTTCTCAGGGTTCGGACCAGGCCCGCAGCAGGTTCGCGTAGGTCTTGGTGACGAGGTCGAACTCGGACGTCGCCGTCTGCCCCGCCTTGTCCCACAGCCCGCGCCGCGCCGTGTCCAGGTCGAACAGCACTTCGCGCCGGGCCGCGTCGCGCACCAGGCTCTGCACCCACAGCACCGCCGCGAGGCGCTCGCCGCGCGTGACGTCGGCGACGCGATGCAGGGTCGTGGCCGGGTAGACGATGGCCTGACCGGCCTCGAGCTTGTACGCGCTGGTACCGCCCGGGCCTTCGATGACCAGTTCACCGCCGTCGTACGACGCCGGTTCGGACAGGAACACGGTGACCGCCAGATCGGCGCGCAGGGCACTTGCGCCGCCGCCCGCGGTCATCAGGGCGTCGTCCATGTGACGGCCGTATCCCATGCCGGTGGTGTAGCGCGAGAACAGCGGCGCGCGCAGTCGCGCCGGCAGCGCGGCGGCGCGAAACAGCTCGTGCGCCATCAGCGCCTGCTGCACGCGCTGCGCGGCACCGTCGTCGGTGGCCTGCAGGTTGTGCTTGACCTTGGCGGCGTGCCATCCGGCCGTGCGGCTGCCGTCGGCAAAGTCGGCGCCGGCCAGCGTGGTACGAACGGCCTGCAACGTGTCGGCGTCGAGCACGCCGGCCAGACACAGATTCACGGGATCTCGGGTTCGATGAAAAGGGTGGCGACGCGATGGCGGTGAACCATATCAGGCTCTGGACGGGCTTCGGCAGCTTCGTGACGGTGGCGGCGAGCGCCGCTGCGACGGCCGCCGTGCCGGACCAGGCCAAGGCCGCCGGCGCATTCGTCGACGCCGCACCGACGCTGTGGCTGGCGCAGGGCGGCGAAGGCGGCGAAGGCGAGATGCCGTCGTCGTACAAGCTGCTGTCGCGCGATCCGCAGGCCTACGCATTCGACGTGCGACCGCAGGTGCAGAACTACGTGCGCCTTGTGCACGCGAGCTACGGCGCCGCGGCGACGGCGGCCGAGCGGATGCGCGTGGCGATCCGCGCGATGCTCGACCGACCCGGCGCCGAGACGCTGAAGGCCGCGCGCGCCGCGTGGGTCGACGCGCGACCGCCGTACCTGGTGACCGAAGTCTTCCGCTTCTACGACGGACCGATCGACGTCCGCGCCGACGGCCATCCGGGCCCGGAGCCGCACATCAACGCCTGGCCGCTCAACGAGGCGTTCATCGATGCCGTGAAGGACCAGCCGCGCAGCGGACTGGTGTGGGACACCTCGATCACGCTCACCCGCGAATCGATCCTGCAGCGCGACCAGGTCAGCGACGAGGCCGACGTCACCACCGGCTGGCACGCGATCGAATTCCTGCTGTGGGGCCAGGACCTGGATCCGAACGGGCCGGGCAATCGGCCCTGGGTCGACTACGTGGCCGGGCAACCGGATCGCGACCGTCGCCGTCTGTACCTGGCGACGGTCACCGACATGCTGGTCGACGATCTGCGCGGCCTCGAAGCTGCGTGGGCGCCCGACGCCGACAACTACCGCAAGAAGTTCCTCGCGATGGAACCGCGCGAGGCGCTCGGACGCGCCGTCAACGGCGTGGCCAACCTGGTCGGTCACGAGCTTGCCGCCGAACGCCTGTCGGTCGCGCTCGACAGCGGCGACCAGGAAGACGAGCACAGCTGCTTTTCGGACACCACGCACCAGGACCATCTGTTCGACCTGCGCGGCGCCTACGCGGTGTGGCTGGGCAGCAGCGGCGAATCGATGGCGCCGGACAGCCTTCGCGCGCTGACGCAGAAGATCGATCCGGCGCTGGCGGCGCGCACCGATGCGCTGTTCACGCAGGCGCTGGCGGCGGTCACGCTGATGGACAAGCCGTTCGATTCGATCCTGCGCGCGCCGCCGGGCAGTCCGCCGCGTCAGCGTGCCGAGGCCGCGGTCGCGGCGTTCCAGACCCTGGCGACGCAGCTGGCGCAGGTCGGACGCCGACTGGGCGTGCTGGTGATCGTGCCGGGACTGGAGACGCTCGGCGGATGAAGATGCGTGCCTGGGGCTTCGCGCTGGCGATCGCCCTATTCAATTCCGTTCTCGCGGCGGACGAGCCGCTGCCGCCGCTGGCGATCGGCGAGAAGCTCGGCGGCGCCGCGGGGCGTCCCGCGTTCGGCCAGACCGCGTTCGCCCTGCCGGCGCCCAATCTCGATGCGAAGCAGTTGCGCGACTTTTCGTTCGGCAACCGCCTGTTCAACACCAATTGGGTGATCGCCGGCAGCTCCACCGCGAGCTTCGACGGCGTCGGACCGCTGTTCAATCGCGTCTCCTGTTCCGGTTGCCACGTGCGCGACGGTCGCGGACGGCCGCCCGAGCCCGGCGAGCCGATGGAATCGATGCTCGTGCGCGTATCGATCCCGGGTCGCGACGCGTACGGCGGTCCGCTGCATCACCCGGTGTATGGCGACCAGATCCAGGACCGCGCGATCCCGGGCGTCAAGCCCGAAGCCACGGTCGTGCTGACCTGGGAGGAGGCCGGCGGCACGTACGCCGACGGCGAGGCCTATTCGCTGCGACGTCCGCGCGTCGAACTGCGCGATCCGGCGTACGGACCGCTCGGCAGCAAGCTGCTGATGTCGCCACGCGTGGCGCAGGGCATGGTCGGCCTGGGATTGCTCGAAGCGGTGCCGGACGAGGCCTTGATCGGAATGGCCGATCCGGACGACGCCGATGGCGACGGCATTTCGGGCCGGGTCAACCAGGTCTGGAACGGCGCCACGCGGTCGAAGGCGGTCGGCCGGTTCGGATGGAAATCGAACCAGCCGAGCATCCGTCAGCAGGTCGCCGGCGCCGCGGCCGGGGACATCGGCATCACCAGCACGGTGGCGCCGGCCGACGCGTGCACGTCCGCGCAGCAGGCCTGTCGCGAGGCGCTCTCCGGTGGCGGGGCTGAACTCTCCGACGAATTCCTGACCAAGCTGGTGCTGTACTCGCGCACGCTGGCGGTGCCCGACCGGCGCCACGTCGGCGATGCGCAGATCGAGCGCGGCGGCGCGCTGTTCGCGTCGGCCGGCTGCATCGCGTGCCATCGTCCGACGCTGCAGACCGGCGCGCACGAGCTCGCGCAGGTCTCGCACCAGACCATCCATCCCTTCACCGATCTGCTGCTGCACGACATGGGCGAAGGCCTGGCCGACGGTCGTCCCGACTTCGAAGCCGGCGGTTCGGAATGGCGCACCACGCCGCTGTGGGGACTGGGCCTGATCCCGGACGTCAACGGCCACGAACTGCTGCTGCACGACGGTCGCGCGCGCGGTCCGGCCGAGGCGATCCTGTGGCACGGCGGGGAAGCGCAGACGTCACGCGAGGCCTTCCGTCGAATGCCTCGCGCCGATCGCGAGGCATTGATCGCCTTCCTGCGTTCCCTGTAGCCCGGGCGAAGCCCGCGGCCGGTTCCAGGCGAGTTCTGTTTCAAGCGGGAAGCCGCACCGTCACGCGCGCGCCGCCGAGGTCCGAACGGCCCAGCTCGATGCGACCTTCGTAGGCCTTCACCACCTCGAAGACCGCGGCCAGGCCGATGCCCTGGCCGGGCTTCTGGATGTCGGCGCGCACGCCGCGCTGCAACAGTTCCTGCGCGTCTTCGGGAAAGCCCGGGCCGTCGTCTTCGACGTCGATCACGGTGTCCTGGCCGTCGCGCGCGAAGCGCACCCGCACCCGATGGCCGCCGTACTTGCAGGCGTTGTCCATCAGGTTGCCGAGCATCTCGAACAGGTCGCCGCTGTCGGCGCGCATCCGCAACGACGGCGGCGCGATCACGTCGAACTTGATCTGGCGATCGGCGTAGACCTTGGTCAGGGCCTGCGAAATCTTCACCGCGATCGGCCCCGGCACGATCGGTTCGGCCAGCGTGCGACGGCCGGCGGTGGCCGCCTTGCGCAGCTGGTAGTCGGTGATCTGCTGCATCACGCTGACCTGTTCGCGCAGCGGCTGGCGCATCTCGTCGGGCACGCGCGTCTCGTCGGAGATGCCGCGCAGCACCGCCAGCGGCGTCTTGAGGCTGTGCGCGAGATCGCCCAGCGCATTGCGGTAGCGCGTCTGCTGGCTGCGCTCGCTGCGGATCATCGCGTTGAGTCCCTGCGTCAGCGGCAGCAGCTCGTCGGGGTAGGCGCCGTGGATCTCCGCACGATCGCCGCGCTCCACCGCGTGCAGCTCGTTGACCAGGCGCCGCACCGGCGCCAGGCCCCAGCGCAGCACCAGGTACTGCACCAGCAGCAGGCCGCCGGCAGCCGCCGCCAGCCACAGCCATAGTTCACGTCGATACGTGCGCAGCTGGCGCTCGTAGCTGCTGGCGTCCTCGAGCACCACGAACGTGTAGCGCTTGGGATCGTCGGCCAGGTCGATCCAGCGCAGGCCGTAGCTGAGCGAGAACACCGGCGGCTTGCGCAGCTGGTGGAACGACCACTGGCCCACCTCGGGCATCTTGGGCGGCGGCACTTCCAGGAATTCGGCGGACGTCCACACGAGGTGGCTGTTCTCGTCGAACAACGCGGCCTGCAGGCCGCTCGCCGGCTGCACCAGGCGCCGATCCGAGATGTCGTTGGGTTCGACGGTCAGATCGCCGTTGGCGTCGGTGCGCGCGGCAGCCAGCAGCGAATAGACCAGTCCCTCGAGCTTGTCGCGCTGCGCCTGCAGCGTGCTGTCGCGAAACGCGCTGTCGAGCACCGCGGCGGTCAGCACGAAGAACGCTGCGAGCACCGCGGTGGCGGCAGCGAGCAGGCGGGCGCGGAGGGAGGTCATGACGGCAGGCGTGAGGCGTTAGGACGCTCGCTTCGCGAGCGGTAGGCGTTAGGGACAAAGCCTAACCCCTAACGCCCATCGCCTAACGCCTGACGCCTGCTTCTAGCTTCGCGGCAGATCCCAGCGATACCCGCTGCCGCGCAGCGTGGTGATCGGCGCGAGCGATCCATCCGGATCGATCTTGGTGCGCAGGCGACGGATGAAGACCTCGATCACGTTGCTGTCGCGCTCGTCTTCCTCGGCGTAGAGGTGCTCGGTCAGCGTCGACTTCGAGACCACTTCGCCGGCGTGCAGGATCAGGTACTCGAGCACCTTGAACTCGTACGCGGTGAGCTCCACCGGGCGCTCGTTGACCACGACCGTCTTGGCGGTCGTGTCGACCGTGACCGGGCCGCAGGTGAGCTGCGGCTGCGCCCAGCCTCCGGAGCGGCGCAGCAGGGCGCGTGCGCGCGCCAGCAGCTCCTCGCGATGGAACGGTTTGACGAGATAGTCGTCGGCGCCCGCTTCCAGGCCCTCGACCTTGCTCTGCCAGCCGTCGCGCGCGGTCAGGATCAGGATCGGAAAGCTGCGCCCGGCCTTGCGCGCCTTGCGGATGATCTCGATACCGCTGGCGCCCGGGAGGCCCAGGTCGACGATGGCGATGTCGACCGGATACTCGGTCGCCATGTAGAGACCGTTCTCGCCGTCGGCGGCCTGGTCCACCGCAAAACCCTCGTCGGCGAACATCTGGGTCACCTGACCACGCAGATGCGGGTCGTCTTCAATCACAAGTGCACGCATGGCCGCTCAACCTCCGGCGAACCCCTCGGGGGTTCGGCGTCAGGACAACATCAAGGAAAAAGTGAAACCTCGGACTCAGTGATCCGAGATGAACACGACGCGCACGTCACCATCACGCAACAGCTTGACGCGGTAGCCGTCTCCCATCGAATCCACGCTCAGCACGCGCCCACCGCCGTACTGCTGCTGCGCCTGCCGCGCCGCCTGGCCCGCGGTCATCCGCGACGACGAGCGGCCTTCCGATGACGAACGGCGATCGACCAGGCTCGCCTCGCGGCCCCGGAAAAAGGGGTTGTCGCCCCGCCGGGACTCGTCGCGTCGGCTGCGATGGTCGTCCCGCCGGCTCTCGTCGCGCCGGCTGCGGTTGTCGTCGTCGAACCGGACCTCGTCGCGTCGGCTGCGGTTGTCGTTTCGCCGGCTTTCGTCACGCCGGCTGCGATCCTCCGAGCGGCGCTCGTAGCGCTCGTGCTTCTGGTCCCGGTCCGAGTCGCGGTCCCGATCCCGGTCGCGCGCCGAGGCGTCACCGACGATCCCACCGGCCAGCAAGGTGGCGAACAACGCCAGGGTGGGAAGGAGTCGCATTGGACGCAATTCTAGACGGGCAGAGGATCCGTCGACGGTGCGGATCAGTTCCGCACCGGGCGGACGTTGACGTCCACGGGGATGCGGCTGCCCGGGTCGTGCGGCCAGGTGGTGTTGTAGATGCGGCCGCCGTAGCGGTACTCGACGTCGTAGGCCTCGACGCGCTGCTCGGTGCGGTAATCGACCTTGGTCTCGCAACGCTCCTCGTAGCCGACGCGCTCGTAGCTGCCGCCGCGCGGGCGGCTGTTCTCGACGGCGGCACGCTGGCCGACGCCGGCGCCGATCACGGCGCCCAGCGCGGTGGCGGCCTTCTTGCCGCGACCCGAACCGAACTGGTGACCGACCACACCACCGGCGATGGCGCCGATCAGGCCGCCGGCCGTGCCGTTGTTCATCCAGTAGCCGTCGTCACGGCGCTCGTTGTAGACCACGCGCTCGTCCCAGCACTCGCGGCGCGGTTCCTCGATGCGCACGGTGCGATAGATCGGCTCGGCCGAGACCACCTCGGCGTACTCGTAGCGTTCGCCGCGACGCGGTTCTTCCCAGCGGTCGCTGCGATCGTCGTCGGCATAACGGTAGCCGGGGCCGGCCACCGCCTGCGTCGCGGTGGCGAGGCCCAGGACGGCGATCAGCGGAAGGGTGGCGAGCTTGTTCATCGGATTCTCCAGCGGTCAGGTCCCCAGGTGGACTGACTCTGGAACCGGAATCTAGGCTGATGACATGAATTGCCCCTGAAGCGTATGGGCGTTTTGCGGGCCCGCCCGCCCTTGCTGCACGGACGGCTGGCGTTCAGCGACGGCTGGTGGCGAAGCGCTTCAGGTTGGCGGGCGTGAAGTACTTCGGATCCTCCTTCCAGTCGTACTCGATCAGCTCCTTCTCCTCGTTGGTGAGGTTGAGGATCACGTAGCGGCGCGACTGCAGGTCGTAGTGGACCTGGACGCCGTTGATCATCACCGGCACCTGCGGGAAGTTGATCGAGTGCGACTCGGCGAAGCGCCAGAACTCGCCGCGGTCGTCGTAGATGTCCTGGCCCAGCACGATCCAGGAATCCTCGTCGACGTAGAACACGCGCTTGCGATAGAGGTGCTTGATGCCTTCGCGCACCTCGGCCTCGATCACCCACACGCGATGCTTCTCGAAGCGCGTGGTCTCGGGCGCGATGTGGCCCTTGGTGATGATGTCCTTGTACTTGAGCTTGGGGTCGTACAGCCGGTAGCTGTTGTACGGCACGATCATCTCGCGCTTGCCGAGCAGCTTGATCGTGTAGCGATCGAGCGGACCGTTGAACATGTCGATCTGGTCCTGCGTCATCAGCCCTTCGAACGCGGGATTGTCGTAGCCGACTTCGCCGATGCGCAGCGTGCGGCCGCCGGCGATGAACGACCACACGCCGGTGCTCTGCGCGACGCGGTCCAGCGGCACGTGCAGCAGGTAGGCGATGCCGGCCTTGCTCGCCGGTGCCACCGTCTTGCTCATCACGTACAGGTTCTGGTTGTTGAGCGTCTGCGGCACCGCCTCGGGATTGTTGTAGACGTACGCGAGCTCGAAGTAGGAACGCTCGATCACGTAGTCGCCGCTGGTGGTGGTGGCGGCCGCCCCGACGTAGCCGCGATAGCCGCGCGTGTTGTAACGCATGATGTGGTTCCACATCACCTCGGTGCCGTTGCCGGGAATGGGGAACGGAAATCCCTTGGCGGCGCAGCAGAACCCGTGGCCCGAGTTGGTCAGTTCCACCGCCGTGGCGTTGGCCTTGGTGGCATCGAGGAACCAGCCGGGATACGCGGCGCCGCGACGGCTCGGATACAGCGGGATGCGATAGGTGTCGGGGAAGGTCCGAAACAGCGCCTTGTGGCCTTCGGACAGGAAGCGCTCGTACTCGGGCAGATTCTTCGCCGTGATCATCGCGATCGGCTTGTCTGCGGCGTAGGGATTGTCGCCGCGCTTGAAGCCGTCCTTGGTGTACGGCGTCCACGCCGGGATCGAACCGTCGGCGTTGCCGGCCGCTTCGCTGCCCATTGGTGTGAGCTTGCCGCCGAGTTCGGCGGCGCGTTCCGGCGGCACCCTGGCCGGCGCCGCGCCAGCGATCGCGATCAGGCCGGCCGCGATCGACACCCGCGCCAGGCGCGATGAGCCCGCCATGATCGTCATCGTCATGCTCCTCCCTGTTCCACCCGGTTCGTTCTCGAACTCAGGACGGTTTCGCCGGCGGGCCGGTGGTCTGCACCGCCGCGCCGTTGCCGATTCTCTGCAGGCCGCTGGTCACGATGGTCTGTCCCGCCTGGAGTCCGGACACCACCTCGACCTCGCCGGTCCGACGTTGTCCGATCTGCACCTCGGTTTCGACCGCGCGGCCGTCCTCGACGGTGTAGACGAACGATTTTCCGCCGCGCGCGAGCAGGGCCTGCTCGGGGATCAGCATCGCGTTGGCGTTGCGCGAGACCACCAGCGTCACGCGCGCGAACATGCCGGGTCGCAGGCGGCCGTCGTGGTTGTCGAGGCGGGCACGCGCGGCGATCGAGCGCGTGTCGTCGGCCACGCGCGAGTCGAGCGCGTAGAGCTGCGCCGCGAACGTCTGCCCCGGCCATGCGTCCAGATCGACTTCCACCGGCTGGCCCACGGCGATGTCCGGCAGCGCGAGCTCGGGCAGACGAAACTCGAGCTTCATGCGATCGAGATCCTCGAGCACCACGAGATCCTGGCCCGGATTGACGTAGTCGCCGATCGCCGCGCCGCGCAGACCCGCGCGACCCGCGAACGGCGCCTTGATCACGGTCTTGGCCGCCTGCGCCCGCGCGAGGTTCAGCGCGGCCTGGTTGGCGTCCAGCGACGCGCGCGATGCGTCGCGTTCGGAGGCCGAGATCAGACCGCGTCCGAACAGCTCCTCGGCGCGCCGCGCGTTGCGGGTCGACAGCTCCAGGTTGGCTTTGGCCTGCGCAACCTGCGCGACGAACACCGAGTCGTCGAGCACGAACAGCGGGGTGTCCATCGCCACCTGCTGGCCTTCCTCGAAGCCGATGCGCGCGATGCGCCCGGCGATCTCGGGACGCACGATGACGCTCTCGTTGGCCTTGAGCGATCCCACCGCCGACCAGCTGCGGTCGAGCGGGCCGGTGCGGACCTGCGTGACCTCCACGCGCGCCGCCGGGGGTCCCTTGCGGGCGTCGCGTCGCGGCTCGGCGTCGGACTTCGAACAGGCCGCGAGCGTGGACAGCATCATCAACACCAGCGCCAGCGGATGAAAGGACAGGGGAGCGTGGGCGATCACGAAATGGGAGATGGCGGCTATGCGCTTCGGACCGCGCCGGATCAAAGGGGTTCGATGCAGAACCCGGACGCCGGATTCTAGCGTCGCCCCGTGAACGCGGCGGCCGGTCAGAATGGCGCTTTCGTGACCCACGCCTCCATGAGTCCAGATCCTGCACGCGAGCGTCCGCTGCGCATCGCCCTGGTCGCGGGCGAACTGTCCGGCGACCTGCTGGGCAGTTCGATCGTGCGCGCGCTGCGCCAGCGCCTGCCGCTCGGGACGCAAATCTACGGCGTCGCGGGGCCGCGAATGGTCGAGGCCGGCTGCGAGGCGATCGAATCGATCGATCAGCTCTCGGTGATGGGGCTTGCCGAGGTGCTCCCGGCGATTCCGCGCCTGCTGCGTCTGCGCGCGCGCCTGATCGAGCGTTTCACCGCCGATCGTCCGGACGTGTTCGTGGGCCTGGATGCGCCCGACTTCAATCTCGGACTCGCGCGACGCCTGCGCGCGCGCGGCCTGCGCACGCTGCACGTCGTGAGCCCGACGATCTGGGCCTGGCGGCCCGGGCGGGTCAAGGGCATCGCGCGCGCGGTCGATCGCATGTTGTGCCTGTTTCCGTTCGAGCCGCGGCACTACGCAGGCAGCGGCGTCGATGCGTGCTACATCGGCCATCCGCTGGCCGAGGAACTCGACGATGGCGTGTCGACGGCGCGTGCGCGTGCAGGGCTCGGCTGGGACGCGGACGCGAGCGGCCAGGTGCCGGTCGTGGCGATCCTGCCCGGATCGCGCGGCGGCGAACTCAAGTACCTTGCCGAGCCGTTCGCGCGCGCCGCCGCGCTGCTGCACGAGCGCATTCCCGGCATCCGTTTCGTGTCGCCGGTCGCCAAGCCTTCGCTCGAGCCGGGGCTGCGCGCGGCGATCGCGGCGCACGCGCCACAGTGCCGGTGGGATGTGATCGCGGGTCGATCGCGTGACGCGATGCAGGCCGCCGATGCGGTGCTGCTCGCATCGGGAACCGCCACGCTCGAATGCCTGCTGCTGGGACGGCCGATGGTCGTCGCCTATCGCAGCTCGCGACTCACCGCATGGCTGATGCTCGATCTGGGTCTGCTCAAGACGCGATACGTGAGCCTGCCCAACCTGCTGGCCGACGAGCCGACCGTGACCGAACTGCTGCAGGACGAGGCGCGTCCGGCGCGCCTGGCCGACGAGGTGCAGGTGCTGCTGCGGGATCCGGGGCGACGCAGCAGACAGCTCGGCGCCTTCGCCGCGGTGCGCGCGACGCTGCGACGCGATGCGGCGTCTCTGGCGGCCGACGCGATCGTCGACCTCGCGCGCCGACCCGACGCCTAGCGCGTGCCCGAACCCAGGCCGGTCGCGCCCGCGTCGTCCTGGAGGTTGCCGTATTCCCACTCGACGGTGTCGGTGGCGATCGCCACGTGGCGCACGAAGGAATCGAACAGCGCCTCGATCCGCTCGACGTCGGTCGATGCGGGAATGGTGAAGACGCGCGCGCGATCCTCGAGCTGCCCGTCGCACCAGCCGCCCAGGCGCTCGCGCACTTCGGCCTCCAGGGTCTCGATGTGGTCGGGGCGCAGCGACGAGGTGGAGAACAGGCGGACCGCGATGTTTCCGCTGCGGCGGATCAGCTTGAACCCGCCGAGCTCGTCGGTGCGCTCGACCACGTCGCCCGCGGCCACGCCGTAGGTCCAGCCCGGGGAGTTGGCGAGGCGAAAGCGCAGACCGCCGAGGGGCTCGGCGTGCACGGGCTCCAGCCGCGGCGATCCATCGGCACGCGTGCCGCAGCGCAGATCGAGGTGAACCGTGCCCCGAGGTTCGCTATGGGCGAATACCTTGTGCATGTCCTGCTTTCCTCCAGCTCGTGTGCGCCGGATCGATCGTCCGCGCATCGTGGTCTCGAGGGTGTTACGCGCCCGTCGCGGCGACGGATGCGACGTCCGCACAAGTCCGGTCGTCACACACGCTCGCGCTGTCGACCGTGCGGTACGGCGAGGCGTGCGAACCGTATCGGCAGGGGCTACGCGGCGTCGGCGGGATAGATCGTTTCGCTGGATCCCGTGTCCCACGTGCGAACGATGCGCAGCAGCGCTCCGTCCGCGGCGTGGTGGATGTCGTCGATCGTCGTCATCCAGCGGTGCTGGGGACTCGCAGGGTCGTGTTCGCTCGCCGCGGCGTGCACGCGTCGCAGAAGGTGCGGCCGCGCCGGGTCGTACTCGTAGGCTTCCAGCGCGACGCCGTGCTGCGCGTACCGGATCAGCGCTTCGGGTCGCCGCATTTCTCCGGCACGGGCGAGCAGGACGGTTTGAACGTTGATGGGGTCCTTGTCCGGCTCGTAGTGGTCGTAGCGTGACGTGCGGATTTCTTCGTCCGCGTACTCCCAGAATTCCTCGTACGCACGCTCGACGAACTCGGTGAAGTGCTGTTCGACGCGGATGCGGCCGTCGGACCCCAGGCCGTAGCGGCAGGCATGGGCGCGGGCACCGGGCGCCGGCTCGCGGCGCATCGGCGGCGCGGGCTCGATCCCCATGCGCTGCAGCGCCAGCGGTGTCGGTGCGTGGTGCGGTCCTTCGAACCACGCGCTGAGCGCGGACTCGCGCAGGGCGCGCGTCCGGATCTCGGCGTACCGCGCGCGAGCGGATTCGAAGCGCGTCCGCGCCTCGGGCAGCCGTTCGATCAGCGCGACCAGGCGCGGATGCATCAGCGGGCTATTCGGGAGCGGCCGCACCGATCGCATCGCCGGTGGCGGTGTCCAGCGCCCCGAAGAATCCCGTGACCTGCCGGATGCGGGTGCGCGCGGCGTCCAGCACCACGAAGTCCACGCCGTGACGCAGCACCGCGCCGTCGGCACCGATCACCTCGAAGCCGAAGCGCAGGACCTCGTGATGCGCGTCGATCACGGTGGAGCGACGGACGATCGCGCCGGGTCGGCCGGCCTGCACGCGAGCGATGTGCGCGAGCAGACCCGCCATGTCCAGCGGCGCCACCGTCGGATCGCTGTACGTCGCCTCGGGCGCCCATACCGAGGCGAGCAGCGCCGCGCGCCGTGCGGCGTCCGGTTCGGACCACGCTTCGCCGTAACGATCGATGAGGGCTTCGAGATTCAGGGCGTCGAGCCCGCGTGGTCCCGCTGCCATTCGCGCGCCGACATCCCGTAGTGGCGGCGGAACATGCGGCCGAAGTGGGTCAGGTCGCGAAAGCCCCAGCGGTACGCGACGTCCGACACGCGCGATCCGCTCGCCGTCAGGTCGGCCGCGCAGCGTTGCAGCCGCTTCTCGCTGACGAGCCTTGCGAAGCTCCTGTCGGCGCCTTCGAACAGGCGATGCAGGTAGCGCACGGAGATCCCGAATGCAGCGGCCACGCTCGCCGCGCCGAGGTTCTCGTCGGCCAGATGGGAATCGATGTGAAGCAGCACGCGCGAGCGGTCGCGCTCGTGCGGATTGCACCTGGCGTTGCGCGTGGTCGCCGGCGTCATCGCCAGCGCGAGCAGGTCCACCAGCGTCGTCGCCAGCGTCTGCTGTTCGCGCTCGTCGAGCGCCTCGTTCACCGACGTCAGGCCGCGGATGAAGTTGCCGGCCAGCGCGGCGGTTCCGGCCCACGTGTCGAAGCGTCGGGCGGTAAGCGTGTCCGGCATCGACAGGTGCGCATCGAGCCGCTCGCGCGGAATCTGCAGGCACACGATCTTCCATTCCTCGCCCGGGCCGCCGAGAAAGTCCGCTTCGTAGGCGTGGCGCGTGTCGACGATGAAGAATTCGCCCGGCCGCACGACGGCCCGGCGGCCGTTCTGCGCAACGATCGACGTGCCGGAGATCTGCAGATCGCAGAAATAGTGCTCGGCGGGATCCTTGCGGATCTCGCGCGCGCCGCGACGGATCGTGTACGAGCTCGATCGCACCGCGGATACGCGGATGTCGGACAGCGGCAGCATCGATACGTCGCTGTCGAACCGGCTGGCTTCGGTGGTCGCCGAATCCAGCGCCGTGAACGCTTCGCAGAGCACCTCGCGCCAGTACCCGAACCGCTGGGCCGGCGGCAGATGACGGGTCGACCAACGCTGCATAACGCCCTCCTCAGGTGCGACGCGATGCCCGGAATCCAGGACCCCAGGCAGCCCGGCGATGGTATCCGATCACATCCGGACGCCGGGCGCGGAAAGCCGAACCCCATGCGTGAAAGTCCGAGTCCGCCGATGACCGCGGCGCTACCGTCGTGGCGTACTCCACGACCGGAAGCCACACGTGACCTCGGCATCTGCGCAGTCCACACCCGACGAACTCGACGTCGTCATCGTCGGCGCCGGATTTGCCGGCGTGTATCAGCTCATCCGGCTGCGCGAGCTGGGCTTCCGCTGCCGCATCCTGGAGGCGGGTAGCGATCTCGGCGGCATCTGGCACTGGAACTGCTATCCGGGCGCGCGCGTCGACACGTGGTGCTATCTCTATCAGTACTCGCGCGAGGACCTGTGGCGCGACTGGAACTGGAGCGAGATGTTCCCGGACTGGAGCGAGTTGCGCCGCTATTTCCAGTACGTGGATCGGAAGCTGGAGCTGTCGAAGGACGTGCGCTTCAACACGCGCGTCGCTGGCGCGCAGTTCGACGAAGCACGCAGCCGGTGGGAGATCCGCGCCCAGGACGGCAGCGTCATCCGCGCGCAGCACCTGGTCCTCTGCACCGGCTTTGCCGCCAAGCCGCACATCCCGCGGTTCGAGGGCCTCGCGTCGTTCGCGGGGGTCGTGCACCACACCGGCCTGTGGCCGCAGGCCGGGGTCGACTTCACCGGCAGGCGCGTCGGCGTGGTCGGGACCGGCGCGAGCGCGGTGCAGGTGATCCAGGAGGCGAGTCGGACCGCGCAACACCTCACGGTGTTCCAGCGCAGTCCCGCGATGGCGATCCCGATGCGCCAGCGAAAGCTGAGCATCGAGGAGCAGACCGAGATGAAGAAGGGCTACGCGGAGAAGTTCGCGCTGCGCCCCAGGACCCATTGCGGATACGACTTCACCTGGCGTCCCGGCTCGGCGCTGGAGGTCTCCCGGGAAGAGCGTCAGCGCGTGTACGAGGAGCTGTGGGCGCAGGGCGGATTTCCGTTCTGGCTCGCCAACTACGAGGACACGATCGCCAACCGCCAGTCCAACGACGAGGCCTATGCGTTCTGGCGCGACAAGACGCGTCCGCGCATCAAGGATCCGGTCAAGCGCGAGATCCTCGCGCCGATGCAGGCGCCGTATGCGTTCGGCTGCAAGCGCGTGTCGCTCGAGCAGTGGTACTACGACCTGTTCGACCAGGACAACGTGTCGCTGATCGACATCGGCGCGGGCGCATCGCCCATCGAGGAGATCACCCCGCGCGGCATCCGCACGCGCAACGAGGGCGTCACCGACCTCGACATCATCGTGATGGCCACCGGGTTCGACGCCGTCAGCGGCGGCATTCTCGCGATCGACATCCGCGGCACCAACGGCCGCCTGCTCTCGGAGAAATGGAAAACCGGCGTGCGCAGTCTGCTGGGACTGTCGACGGCGGGATTTCCCAACCTGTACTGGCTCTACGGTCCGCAGAGTCCCTCGGGATGGTCCAACGGCCCGACCACCGCCGAAGTGCAGGGCGACATGGTCGTGCGGATCATCGACGACATGCGCCGCAACGGCGTCGAGCGCATCGAGGCCGAAGTGGAGGCGGAGAACGCGTGGGTCGAACACAACCGCGACGTTGCGAACATGACGCTCATCCCGCAGACCGACTCCTGGTACAACGGCTCGAACGTCCCGGGCAAACCGATCGAGGTGCTGAACTACGGCGGCGGCCTGCCGCTGTACCAGACCCGGTTCTCGGAGTCCGCGGACAACGGGTACGCGGGGTTCAGGCTGGGCTGATCTTTTCCATCGGCACGAACTCGATCGTCAGATCGGGCGTGAGCCGGTGCTGGATCGGGACGCCGGGGCGATATCCGCGCGCCGCGTAGAGCCGCACGCCGGGCAGCGTGCCCATCAGCTCGAAGCGCCGGAATCCGTGCGCGCGCGCCCGGGCTTCGCAATGCTCGAGAAGCAGCGTGCCGACGCCCTGCCGGGCGGCGTCGGGATCGACGAAGAACGCGCGGATCTTGGCGGCGTCGACCGCCGGATCGAGCTCGGCGGCGTCGCGACCCTCGCGCGCGTCGCTGCCGAACAGCGTCCGTCTCCGGCTCCATCCGCCACAGCCGACCATGCGCCCTCGGGCGTCGTGCGCGACGAAATAGCTGCGATCGCGGATCAACTGCGTATCCACACCGAACGCGCCGCGCAGCGCGGCCTCGATCTGCGGGCCGGTGTAGTCGCCCGCGCCCAGCGTGCGAATCGAGCGTGCGATCAGCGCTTCCAGCGCCGGCCGATCGTCGAGCGTCGCCTCGCGGATCCCGAGCGCCATGCCTAGCGCAGCTCCGGACTTCCGTAGCGGCGCGACCACACGTTGCCCAGCACGGTCAGCATCGCGAAGCCGCAGACCAGCAGCACCAGACCCAGAAGCCAGCGTCGCGCGAACGTGTCGGCCGTGCATTCGGGTCGCGGCTGGCTCGGGTAGTACAGGACCGGCACGGTTTCGGCGGCGGCGTAGTGCGTCCAGCGCCCCATCACCGAGGTATCCGCGCACTCGATGCGACGGCCGTCGACGACGAGTCGCAGCCGGACGCGCGGACGGCCCAGCGGCTCGACGCCTGGCGCCGGCCGCTCGTCGAACCCGACCTCGGTGGCGTCGGTGTGGATCGTGTTGAAGCCGAGCCAGGCCTGGTAGCCGAGCATCCAGGCGCCGGCGCCCAGCAGCACGGCGGTGAGCAGGTTCAGCCGCAGCGCCTGAACGATGAGCCAGTCGATCAGCATGGGTTGCGATCGAGCGGATCGGGTTCGCGCGCATCGAGCACGCCGGCGCAGCGTGGACACAGACAGGCCTTGTCGACGAGATCCGCCGGGATCCTCGCCAGCGCCTCGCGACTGATGCGGGCCTGCGTGCACCAGCACGGCACGTCGAGCGTTCCGGCGGCGGCCGGTGCGCAGCGGTTTGCACCACCGCACAGCGGACAGATCGTGTTGGGCAGCGCTTTCATGCGGGCTTCCGGTCCAAGGCGGCGCTCGGGCGGACTCAGACCCGCAGCGTTCCGCGAAATCCGCGCGCCGCGTAATAGGACTGCGCGCCGTTGTGGTAGACGAAAACGGTACCGTAGCGTCGATCGCAGAACAGCGCGCCGCCGAGTTCACGGATGTCCGCCGGCGTCTGGATCCAGCTCGAGGTCTTCAGATCGAACTCGCCGAGCGTCTGCAGGTGCCGGTACTGCGCCTCGGTCAGCAACTCGATACCCATCGCCGCCGCCATCTCCAGCGCGCTGCGCTCCGGCGCATTTTCCTTGCGCGACGTGCGGGCGGCTCCATCGAAGCAGGTGCCCCGCCGCCCGGACGGGCTCTCGGCGGAGCAGTCGAAGAACGTCACGTGACCGGAGCCTGTTTGCAGTCCGACGACGTCGGGTTCGCCACCGGTAGCTTCCATCTGCTGCAGCGCGTCCAGCGCCTTGCCGGCGCCATCCACGCGGGCCTGCACGTCGGCCCACGCGACGCCGGTGTGACGCGGAGTGTTCTTTTCGAAGCGCGTCTTCAGGATCTGGAGCAGCGCTTTGCGTTGCGTAGGTTCGCGTTTCATGGGGCCCGATCATGACGCAGTACTCACGGAATGCCACGTCTTGAGCGCCTGCCAGACGCTCCCGATAATCCCGCTCCGCCCCAGATCGTTCGCCAGGATCCGCATGCAGCGACAACCCGTCCTCGACGTCCTGCGCGGCTTCCTGCTGCTGATGATGACGATGACGCACCTGCCGACGGTCTGGTCGTCGAGCCTGGGCCAGCCGCTGGGTTTCATCTCCGCCGCCGAAGGCTTCGTGTTCCTCTCCGCGTTCCTCGCCGGAAAGGTCTTCATCGAACGCCAGCAGGTGCTCGGCGTGGCGGCCGCCACGCAGTGGATGTTCGGGCGCGCGCTGCGCCTGTACCTGTTTCACCTCGCATTGCTGGCGCTGGCGTTCACGCTGGTCGCCTGGATCGCGACCACGTTCGATCGGCCCGCCGCGCGCAATTTGCTGCACTTCTACCTGCATTCGCCGCATCGCGCGATGCTCGGCGGCGCGGTGCTGGCCTACCAGCCGCCGCTGCTCGACATCCTGCCGATGTACATCCTGTTCCTGGTCGGGACGCCGGTGGTGATGCGGATCACCGCGCGCCATGGCTGGGCGATCGTGCTGTCGGTGAGCGTCACGGTCTGGGTGGCCGCGCAGTTCGGGCTGCGACGCGCGATGTATGGGCTGGTGTCGAAGGCGGTGGGCTGGGACATCCCGCTGGCCGAAACCGGCGCCTTCGACCTGTTCGCGTGGCAGTTCCTGTGGGTGCTGGGACTGTGGTTCGGCGGGATGGGCTTCGGCCATGCGCGGACGGTGCTGGCCTCGGGCGGCCGGGTGTTGCACCTGGCGCTGGCCACGGCCTGCGCGATGCTGTTCTGGCGCCACTACAGCGGACCGATGGGATTCGAGGACGGCGCGCGGCACCTGTTCTGGATCGACAAGTGGACGCTGTCACCGGTGCGCATCGTCAATCTCGCGGCGCTGGTGCTGGTGTTCCTCGGCTTCGGCGCGGGTCTGCTGAACCGGACCCGGCTACCGGGCTTGGAACTGCTCGGCCGCGCTTCGCTGTGGGTGTTCGTCGCGCACATCGCCACCGCGCTGGTGCTGCTGTGCCTGGTGGGGGTCGACGATCAGCTGCTGTCGGGCTGGCTCGGCGTCGTTGCGCTGGTGATCGGCTACGGCGCGCTGTTCGCGGTGGCGGCGGCCGTGCGCAACGTGCGCGGCAGAAGCACGCTCAGCGCTTCCAGCAGTCCTCCGCATCCGATCCGCCGGCCGACTTGATGCCGACCGAGCTCAGGCACATCGCGCCGCACTTGGTGTCGTCGGCCTGGGCGTTGATGGGCGTCGCCACCACGGTGTAGGCGCCGGCCGACGGGCTGCCGCTGGCCGGGCAGGTCGACGCCGTGGCGCCGCCTTTCAGGCTCACCGAATAGATCGAATCGGCGGCGCGGGTCTCGCGCAGGTTGCCTTCGCGATCCAGGTACAGCGTGTCGTCCTGGGCCCAGCCGATCTTCGAGAACTTCAGCGCGTAGCGCTTGGCTTCCGAGTAGTAGCTCGCCTGTCGGGACACCACTTCCGACAACGCCGCCTTGGCAACGGTGCGATTGGCGCGCAGCACGTACTGGCGATAGCTCGGAAGCGCGATCGTGGCCAGGATCGCGACGATGGCCACGGCGATCATCAGTTCCATCAGCGTGAAGCCGCGCGCCCGCGCAGGAAGAGGGATCACTTCGCCGGAGTCTCGTCGTCGCCGCGCCGTTCGCGCCAGTAGACCGGATAGTAGCGGGGGCTGCGCGCTTCGAGCGTGTGCGTGTTGGCGGCGATCGCGCTGGTGGCCACCGTGTTGAGCTCACCGGACAGGCCGGGCACGCCGCCGTCGGTGCTGCGCTTGTCGGCGTCGGTGTCGGCGATGAAGGGTTGCACCACCGGACGGCTGTCGGCCAGCGAGATGCCGTACAGCCGGCTCCGACCCTCGTCGGGCACGCAGGTGCGGATCGTCGGGTCCTGCGGGATGTAGCTGGTGAAGAACACCGTGCCGCCGGTGGTCAGCGGCTGCGACAACGCCTTCTCGCCGCGGCTGGTGAGGCCCAGCTTCCAGCCGATGCCGCCTTCGGCCGCCGCGCCGCAGTTCTTGGTGGCGTTGGCGCAGGCCGCGGTCAGATCGACGAAGTCGTCGTGATCGGTCAGCGAGGATTCGCTCGTGAGCACCTGCGAGGCGGCCTTGCCGCTGCTGATGTCGCGATCGCGGTAGACGTAGACATAGTCCTGCGAGTTGGCGTTGAACGGATCCTCGCGATTGCCCGATGCGAACACCACCGCGTCATAGGCGCCGCGCGAGTCGCGGAACGGAACATAGTCGGGCGCGTGGAAGAAGCGGCGATCGTTGGCGACGTTGGCGTTGTCGTGCCGGCCCACGCTCGCCAGCGGCGTCAGCGTCCACTTGGACCGGTCGCTCCCCGCGAAATCGGCGCGCCACAGCCGTCCCCCGGTGTCGAGCGCGTACAGGCGATCGAGCAGACCGTCGCCGTCGCTGTCCACCACCGTGGTGTCGGCGGCGATGCTGTCCACCAGCAGCGGATGGGTGAACGTGTTGCTGGCGCTGCTGTAGGGCGTCACGTCGCTGTACGCACCCTGGCGCGCCTTCCAGAGCAGCTCGCCGGACTCGGCGTCGACCATGTAGATCGCGTTTCCCTTGGCATCGTCGCCGCCGAGCAGGTTCTTGCTGCCGCGCGCCGCGTCCTTGCCCAGGCGCACGTTGCTGGCATCGCGCCCGCCGTTGTAGCCACCGGCGAAGATCACCACGCTGCGGATGCTCGCGGTGGTGGAGCTGGTGCTGATGCGCACGCGGCCGGCCTGCGGGCTGGAGAACGTGAGCGCCAGTTCGCTGAACTGCGAATCGGAGCCTGCGACCTTGCCGGTCGAGTTGAACAGGCCGTCCGTGCCGATGCGCCACAGCAGGCCCGGGCTGTCCGGGTTCTTGATGTCGAGCGCGTAGATGCCGCTGCCGCCGCGACGCAGTCCGAAGTAGACCGCCGCGCGATCGTAGGCGTTGCCCGATTCGATCTTGCCGTCGGCCGGCCCGCCGTTGCGGTCGCGATCGCGCAGCAGCACCGTCGGCGCGCCGTCGACGCCGTAGGGGAAGCGCGTCGAGGGCGCGTTGTCGCGCAGGATCTTCTGCTGATCCATCACGGCGCGCGGCATGAAGGCCCAGTTCTCGACGCCGGACTCGCTGCCGGAAGACGTTGCGTTCTGGACCATGCGCAGGTAGCCGTCGGTGGCGCCGTAGACGATGCGGATGTCCGGATTGGTAGCCGAGTACGACGACGTGCGCGCGCCGTAGTTGACCGCCACCGGACGCGAATGCAGCACCGCGCCGTGCAGCCAGCTGCGACCGAGCAGGCCGCTGCCGACACCGAGCGACGTGGCGTTGGTGCCCACCTCGTAGCCGCGTGCGTACAGCAGGAGTTCCTGCGCCTGCGTGTCGCTCGCGGCGGCCAGCGGCGTTCGCAATTCGGTGCGCACCGCCGCGTCGTCGGGATTGAGCGCGGCCAGGCTCGGCACGAGCGCGGCGCCGCTGTAGCGGTCGTAGAACAGCTGGCGCGTGCCAGTGCCGTTGGCGCGTCCGGGATTGCCGCCGCCGGTGACCATGTACCCCGGAATGCGCTGGCCGGCACCGCCGAGCGTGGTGTTGCGTCCGTCGAAAGCGGCCGAGCCCAGCAGCGAGGACGACGTCCAGAAGGTCAGCGCGTTCTTGTTGATGCGGCCGTCGCCGGCGATCGCCGCGTTGCCCTGTGCGTCGACGTAGCCGAACTGCGTCGAGGTCACGCCGCCGGTGGTCGACGTGGTGCTACCCAGCTTCAGTTTCTTGAGATTGCCCGGCCAGCGCGGCTTCTGGTCGCGCTCGGGACGGAACGCCGAGAAGAATGCCGGCGTGCCGCCGCCCTGCTGCACGAGCCGTCCGGGCGTCGTCGGGCTGCCGGCGAGGCTGGGCGTGAGCATCGAGGCGTCGACGATCAGCACCGGCTGCAGGAACTCGGCCACGGTCTTGCCCAGGTTCAGCAGTCCCAGGTTGTTGATGTAGGTGGTGACGTTGATGCCCAGGTTGGACAGCGCGGCGAGGCTCGACAGGTTCTCCTGGATCACGAAGTGCGACTTCAGGCTGATCTTGTTGCCTACGGCATCCCGAAAGCCCGGATCGCGCGCTTGCGCCACGACGTTTTCGAATCGCAGCGGCGCTGACGGCGCGGCGGCGCCGGGGTAATAGCGCCGCAGGTCGGCATCGGACTCGCCGTCGCGCAGCGCATCGGTGAGCTGGATGTTGAGCACGTTGACCGTGTCGCACTGCGCCGGCGGCTGGATGTAGCGGCTGCCGCTTTCGATCGACGTGTCGCGCGTCAGCAGGCCGGTGAGTCCGTCCCAACGCGCGAGCGGCGCGTTGAACACCGTGTCGCCTGCGAGGTAGTGCGTGATCTCCGAGTAGATCTCCTTGCCCTGGAACGGCGGCAGCAGGGACGTCGGCGTGGTCAGCGCGCTGGCGGCGATGGCGGTCGTGGAGTTGAGCACGTTGGTCGGCGTGAGCGCACTGGTGAGCAGCGTGGCCACGCGCGTGAGCAGCTGCGCGACCGCGCCCTGGTCGACCAGCGGCGTGAACCCGACCAGGAAGTACGCACCGTTGCTGCAGCCGACGGTCTCGCGTCGCGTGGTGGCGATCGATGCGGAGTCTCCGAACGCACAGGCGCTGGCCGGCGACCCGGTGGCGTTGGCGCGGTCGGCGTGCGAGACGACGATCGCCACGCGCGAGTTGATCAGCTGGTTGAGGATCGACTCGAGCAGGGAAATCAGTCCGACCTGGCCCAGGTTCATCACGCCGTTCAAGGTCACCGACAGCAGCCCGGTGATGGTGCTGGGAAGCTGACCGACGACGGTCGACAGCAGCGGATTGATCAGGCCGCTGACCAGCTGACCGGTGAAGCTGCCGAGCACGCCGTTGACGATCGGCGCGATCAGCGGATTGCCCAGCAGCGTGCCGAGCGTCGCGCAGGTCAGGTTTCCGAGGCTGCCGAGCAGCGGCAGGCTGCCCAGGCCGATCGACGGAGAGACCAGCCCCAGCGCCGTGTTCACCAGGCAGAGCTGCGATGCGCTCAGGCCCGGCGGGCCGCCCGGCACCTGGCCGGTGAGCAGCTGCGTCAGGTAGGTCGCCGGATTGTTGGTGACGCCGCCCAGCAGGTCCGACAGCAGCATGTTGTTGCGCAGGTCCAGGCACAGCTGCGGCGCCGACGGATTGCGCGAGTTGCTCGCAGGCGTGAGAACCGAATTGCAGATGCCGAGCAGGTTCAGATCCAGCACCAGGATCGTCATCGGCGGCGTCAGCGGGTTGTCCGCCTGGTTGTTGTAGATGTCGATGTCGTCGGCGCGCGTCACCGCCAGCGGCAGCGACAGGAAGATTCCGAGCAGAAGGGTCGCGATTCGGGTGCTCATCGGTGCATCACTCCACGACCACGCCTTCGACCGTGTCGACCTTGATGAAAGTGCCCTGGCTGACCTCGGCCGCGCTGAAGTTGCCGGATTCGTCGGCGCTCGACGCGCGGCTCGCGGACGTGCGGTCGTAGCCCGCCAGCACGGTGAAGCTGGCCAGGCGAAAGCGTTCGCCGCTGTCGCCGCGGCGCAACGCCGAGACCGGCGCGAAGTCCGAGCCGCCGACCGACTCGCGGCGCACCAGCGTGTAGGCGTGCTGTTGCAGCACACCGGCGGGCAAAGCGGTGGCGTCGACCAGCGCGCTGGGACACTCGAAGGCCTGCCGGTTCTTCAGCGAAACCGCGTCGAGCTGCGCCGAGACGAAACAGTTCTGCACGTAGCCCGAGCCCTGCCGCACGACCAGGTTCGCCTCGTCGTTCTGCAGCATCGATTCGAGCAGCGACTGCGCGCGCTGCACCGCGGTGATGCGCGTCTCCTCGTTGAGCGCCAGCCGCAGGTCGTTCTGCCCGGCGCGCATCGCGGCCAGCCCCAGGATCGTGATCATCACCAGAAAGAACAGCGCCGTAGCCAGTGCGGCACCGTGTTGAAGGCGAGGGCGAGCGAGATTTTTCATTTGATGGCCGTTCCTCCCTGGATTCCCAGATTGCGCAGCTGCACGGTCGTGCTGTACGCCCGGCGGTAGAAATGGCGCGTCTGCTGGTCGCCCGGCGTGTCGACCGAATCGGCCGTCGTCGCCGGCGTGAACGGGTCCTTGTCGCCGAGCTGATAGGTCTTGCGATCGACGTGCAGCCCGTCGGAGCGGCGCGATCGCACCAGCATGTGCACCTGGACCGAACGCGCCTGTCGCGCGACCTCGGCGGCCGTGGGCGCGGTGCTGTAGTGATCGACGGTCTCGTCGTTGTCGTCGAGATTGTCCAGGCCCCAGACCAGCTGCAGGTCCTCGACGCCTTCGGCGATGCACTCGGAGAAGTAGCCTGCCGCGCTGGCGCTGCCGCCGCCGCAGGTCGCGAGCTCGGGATCGGAGTTGGACGCATAGCCGCTCGGGCAGAGTTCCTTGCGGCACAGCGTGGGCACGCCATCGCCGCGCGTCAGCGACCAGTCGCGCACGAAGTAGATGCGCGGGTAGTAGCGATGAAAGCTCATCGGCGCGAGCGCCGGCTGTTCGAGCGCATCCGGCGCGGCCTTGGCGGCCGCTCCCCAGCGCGTCAGCGTGCCCAGCGTGCCGTTGGTCTGCAGGTAGAAGTGGAACGCGCGCAGCGTCACGTCGCCGTCGCCGCCCGACATCTGTCCGGTGACCTGGCCGCTGACGTGGCGCATCGCCAACGCATCGGTGCCGGCCCGCGCCTGTGCGATGCAGTTCCATTGACCCGCGATCGCGCCCGCGCTGTCCTGGTTGCGGAACTCGAGCGGTGCGGCGATGTTGAAGGTCCAGGTCGTGCCGGCCGGGCCGCAGTCCGACGCAGGTGGCAGACCGACCGTCGCGCGCGAGATGTCGTCGTCGACCGATTCGTTGGCCAGGTTGGGCACGATCCCGTCGGTGCCCATCATTCCGCCCCAGTAGCCCGCCATCGAAAGATCGCGCGAGAGCGTCGCCATCGCGAAGCGCGCCTGGTCCTGCATTCCGGCGATCAGGTCGTTCTCGCGATAGCTGCGACTGGTGGCGACGAACAGCGTGCCCAGTCCGGCCAGCAGCAGCAGGCCCAGCGTCGTGGCCACCAGCAGCTCGATCAGCGAAAAACCGCCGTCGCGGGTGCGGGACAGGTTTCGGTCAGGGCGCATTGGGATCCGCCACGAAGGCTTCGAGGACGATCACGCGGCGCAGGCGCTCGTCGCTGCCGGAATGCTGTGGATCGTCGTAGCGCCCCAGTCCCAGCCCGCAGGCGTTGCGGCGCGGATCGTCGGCCGGATCGTCGGTGCCCGGATCGGCAAGGCCGGTGATGCCACGCCAGGCGACCACCACCAGGTACAGGCCCGCGACGTCGCCGGCCTGGATGCAGCCGGTGGCGTCGACCAGGCCGCCGGCGTCCTCGCCATCGATCTGCGCCTCGGCGCCGAGCAGCGCCTGGCCCCAGCGGTACACGTCGTAGGCGGCGATCTCCAGCGGCGTGCACTGCGCATCGGGCGCCGCGCAGTCCACCGCCGCGGTCGCCGTGGTGGCGTCGCTGGTCAGATAGGCGTCGAGGAAACCGGGATTGCTGCGCAGGCTCTCGATCATCGACTGCGCCAGCGTACTGGCGCTGGTGCGCTGCACCGCGTCGTAGTTGAACTTCTTCGAGATCGCCTGCAGGCCCGCGACCGCCAGCAGACCGATGGCGGCGACGAAGATCGTGATCAGGACCTCGATCAGCGTGAAGCCCGCCTGCGTGCGCCGCCGTCTCGGAGCCGGACGGGTCATGGGCACGACGCCGGCAGCGCGCCCTTGTCCAGCGGCACCAGGCTCACCCGTCCGCTCAGCGCCACGTCGATCAGCCGCGCGTCCTTGAGCAGTCCGCGCGTCTCGCACAACGTGAACTGCACGCGTTGGCCGGCGCGGCCGTTGGCCTGGAAGCTCAGATGCGTCGGATCCTCCAGCGTGGTGAGGATCGCGAAGGCATCGCCATCCTGCGTGGGGGAGGTCGAGCCGATGCGCTCGTAGGCCGTGATCAGGTCCGCGGCGTTGTCCGGCTCGCTGCCGGAGAAGTCGCCGTCGGCGTCCTGGTAGACCAGCCACCCCTGCGCCCAGGTCCCCTGCGCCGAGGTGGCGCATTGCGGGAACGCCGCGCTGGAGTACCAGTCGCGCCGGCACAGCGTCACCGATGCGTTGCGCGCCACCGCCTCCGAACGCGCTTCGGTGAGTGCGCCATAGAGTTCGGTCGCCCCCTTGGCGCGGGCAGCCGCCAGCCCGAAGCGCGTGAACTGCGGCACCGCCAGTGCGAGCAGGATCGACGCGATCGCGATGGTCACCATCAATTCGAGCACGGTGAATCCTGCAGCGGATCGGAAGGGCATGGGGAGTGCTTATATCAGGATGCCTTTTGCACGAGCCCTCTCCCGGATGGACGGGACCGCGCCGGTGGGCGAGTGGCCTAAAGTTTCTCCCCGATCGGCCGACGGCTCGATAATCGCTTCTCGCGGCTGGATTTCCGGACCGCCCCTTTCCATCCACCCTACGTCTCGTCCGCCGCACATGGCGTCGTCCTCGCGCTCCGCCGACGTCCTGGTCATCGGCGCAGGTGTCATCGGCCTGTCGACCGCACTGGCGCTGCGCCGGGCCGGGCTGCGGGTCTGCGTGATCGAACGCGCCGCCGTCGGCCGCGGATCGGCCTCCTGGGCCGGCGGCGGCATCCTGTCGCCGCTCGAACCCGGCGGCGTCGACGACGCGACGCTGCCGATCCTGCGCGACAGCCTCGCGCGCTATCCGGCGTGGTGCGAGGCCCTGGTCGCCGCCGGCGCCGTCGACCCCGAGTACCGCGTGAGCGGCATGCGCGTGCAGGCCCCGGCCGATCTCGCGGCATGGACGGATTTCTTCGAACGGCGATGCGGACTGCGCGTCGAGATCGCGGAGCGCGATGCCTGGCTGCCGGACGTGGCGCAGGTGCGCAGCCCGCGGCTGCTGCGCGCGCTGTCGACGGCGTTCGTGGCCGGCGGCGGCGAACAGGTCGAACAGCAGGCGGTGATCGGGCTCGAGACCACTGGCGATCGCGTCATCGGCGTCCGGACGGCGCACGGCGTGCGATCGGCCGCGGTGGTGGTGCTCGCGGCAGGCGCGTGGAGCCGGGCGCTGTCGGCCGATGCGCCGGTGCGCCCGGTGCGCGGCCAGATGCTGCTGATCGACGCGGCCCCGGGCGAACTGGACGCGATCGTCCTGCGCGACGGCCGCTACCTGATTCCGCGGCGCGACGGACCTGTGCTGGTCGGCAGCACCCTCGAGGAGGCGGGTTTCGGCGACGAGGTCACCGACGAGGCGCGGACGAGCCTGCTCGCATCGGTGCGCGAGATGGCGCCGCGGCTGGCGCAACGTCGCGTGCTCGCGCACTGGTCGGGCCTGCGACCGGCGACGCCGGCACCGGGAACGTGCGTCGTGCGCTGGGCACCGGCTACGCGCGGCCTGTTCCTCAACACGGGGCACCACCGGCTCGGGATCACGCTGGCGCCGGGCTCGGCGCAGCGTGCGGCCGACGCGATCGTCTCGGGAGTCGAACGCCGCTAGTCGCGGCGGGGATCGATCAGTACACCGCGCGCCGGCGCTGGCGATCGCGCTGCATGTCGGGATCCCAGTTGCGCGGGAGCGCCTCGCGCACCTCGGCGCGGCGCGCCGAGAGCCGTGCACGATCCTGTTCGCTGAGGCTCGCCAGGCGCAGTCCGGCATCGAGCTGCGACAGCGCGCCGCCGGCGTCACCGCGCAGGAACAGGTAGTTCGCCATCTGGTAGCTGGCTTCGGCGTTGTTGCGCATCTCGCGCGCCGCCTGCGACAGCAGGCGGTAGGTGTCGACGCGCGTGCCCAGCGCCTGCTCGTGCGAGAGCAGCACGCGGCGCGCTTCGTCGGAGCGTCCGGCCTGGATCAGCGCCTCGCCGTATTCGAGGATCGCCGGCGCGAAGCGCGGGTTGGCCTGCAGCGTCCGCTGATACACCGCCAGTCCCTTGTCGGTGTCGCCACCGCCCGTGAGGATCGCGGCCTGCAGCAGCGCAACGTTCGGCTGCTTGGGGAACTTGTCGATGACCGGCTTGAGCGTCTCCAGCGCGACCTTGTTCTGGCCGAGCTCGTGCTGCGCGAAGGCCAGGCCATAGCGGGTGGACGGGTTGTCGTTGCCCGACTGGATCAGCGTCGCGTAGGCCTGCACCGCGTCGCTGGGCTGGGTGGACGCATAGACCTGCGTGCGCGCCTTCATCAGTCCGTATTCGAGCGAGTCGACGACGTTGAGCTTGGGCAGCGCCTCGGCGCGGGCACGGGCTTCCGAGACGCGCGTGGTGTTCACCGGGTGGGTGCGCAGGATCTCGGGCATGCCGTTGCCGTACAGGCGCGACTGCTGTTCGAGCTTCTGGAAGAACGTGGCCATGCCGGCGGCGTCGTAACCGGCGCTGGCGAGCGTCTGGATGCCGATGCGGTCGGCTTCGAGTTCGTGTGCACGCGTGAACGCGACCTGGCGCTGATAGCTCAGGCCCTGACCGGCCGCGAGCGCGGCGAGCACGATGTCCGGATTGGCCGAGCCCGCGATGATCGCGGCCAGCACCATCGCCCAGGTGGCGATCGTGGCGACGCCGCTCTGCTCGGCCGCGCTGCGCGCGATGTGCCGCTGCGTGACGTGCGCGAGTTCGTGGCCCATCACGCCGGCGAGTTCGCTTTCGTTGGCGCTGGCGGTGACCAGGCCCGCGTTGAAGCCCATGTATCCGCCCGGCAACGCGAAGGCGTTTATGCGCGGATCCTTGACCATGAAGAACTCGAGGTGCGGCGGTCGCGCGCCGCTGGCCGCGGCCAGGCGCCAGCCCATCGCGGTCAGGTATTCGGTGATCTCGGGATCTTCGAGCAGGTACTCGTAGGCATAGAGCTCGGAGACCACGCGCGCGCCCAGCCGCGCCTCTTCGGCCGGCGACAGCGCGGTGTCGGCCGGATCGCCCAGCTGCGGCAGGTCGAGATCGCGCACCGCGCCGGTGGGCAGCTCGGGCGCCTCCCTCGGAAGCATCGCCGTCGACTGGGCCTGCGCCGATCCCCACGCACCGAGGATCAGGCCCGCGCAGGTCAGCAGGGGAACGAGGGATCGGAGCATGGAAGGGGAGCCGATGGGCCGCAGCAGTTTACGCGCCTTGGAGTGCGGGCGCGGTCAATGGTTCAGCGCTGGATCAGGCCAGGAAGCCGCCGTCGACGACGAGCGTCGTTCCCGTGACATAGCTCGACGCATCGCTGGACAGATAGAGCACGGCCGGTGCGATTTCTTCGGGCTGGGCCATGCGCTGCAGCGGCAGCTGATCGGTGATCGATTTGCGGATCGCGTCGTTCTTGGTGATCGCCGAGGCGAACTTGGTGTCCGTCAGTCCCGGCAGCACGGCGTTGACGCGCACTTTCCACGGCGCGCATTCGCGCGCAAACGCCTGCGTCATGTTGATGACCGCGGCCTTGGTGATCGAGTAGATGCCCTGGAACATCGCGGGCCGCACGCCGTTGATGCTGGCGACGTTGACGATCGCCCCGCCGCCGCTGGCCCTGATCGCCTTGGCGCCGAGCGCGGACAGCTCGAAGTAGCCCTTCACGTTCACCTGCAGCGTCTTGTCGACCATGCTCATCTCGGTGTCGGCGATGTGACCGAAGTGCGGATTGGTCGCGGCGTTGTTGACCAGGATGTCGAGCCGGCCGAGGTCGTTCGAGATCCGCCGCATCAGCTCCGCCAGCGCGGTGCTGTCGCCCTGGTGCGCGGCGATGGGCGTCGCCTTGCCTCCGGCCTGCACGATCTCGGCGGCGACCTGATCGAGGTCGGCCTGCTTGCGGCTCGACACCACGACGTGCGCGCCCTGTTCGGCGAGCAGGCGCGCGGTGGCTGCGCCGATGCCGCGCGAGGCGCCGGTGATCAGGGCGACGCGACCGCTGAGATCGAAGAGCTGGGTGGCCATGTTCGGATGGACGGGTTCGGGGAGCTTAAAAAGACTGCGCGCCGCGACCCTCGTCGGGGCGCGGCGCGCGGTACTTGCGATCGCGGCGGCTGCGGTGGCGCGTTACTGCACGAACACCGCGCCCGAGGAGGCGGCGCCGACGGCACGGCCGCCCTTGTCGGCCAGCCCCGTTCCGATCTCGACCGTGTACAGGCCCGGATCGACGTTGAGCAGCAGCATCGACTTGTTGCCGTTGGCGACCATCCACTGACCCTTCACGGCGCCGCCCTTCTTGGGCGTGACCTTGATGTGCTGGTTGGCGCTCTCGGCGTTATCGAACTGTCCGTCGAACATCACGACGATCGCCTTGGTGAAGCTGGCCTCGCCGGCATAGACGACGTTGAGCTTGCCGGCTTCCTTGGCAGGCCACCACGCGATCTTGGCTTCCTCGGGTGCCTTCTTCGGAGCGGCCGACTTCGGCGCGGCCTTGGGCTTGGGCTTGGACTCGGCCTTGGGCTTGGGCTTCGGCGCAGGCGCCGGTGCCGGTGCGGGTACGGGCTCGGGCGCCGCAGCAGCCACCGGGGCGGGTTCCGGAGCCGGCGCGGGCGGCGGCGGTTCGGCGGCCGGGGCCGGGGCCGGTTCCGGAGCCGGGGCAGGGGCCGGTTCCGGGGCAGACGCACCCGGATCGACGGCCGCGACTTCGGCCGGCGGCGGCGCCATGCCGTCGGCCGGCGCGGCGGGACCGCCGGGGGCGCCCATCGCCGTGACGACCACAGGCTTGGCATTGGGATCGGTCAGGCCGGTCGGGCAGGCGCCCGCGGCTTCGGTGACGCCGCCGCCGGCGGGTGCCGGGGCGCCGGGGTCGCTCGACATCGCAGCGGCATCCATCGCGGGCTCGGGAGCCGGCGCGGGTTCGGCAGCCGGTGCGGGTTCAGGCGCAGGCGTGGCCTCCGGCGCCGGTGCAGCCTCGGGCGCCGGGGCCGCGGTGTCAGCCTGGGCCACTTCCATCGCGGGGGCGGGCGTTTCGGTGGCGCCCGGTGCGCCCATCGCGGGGACGACGACCGGCGTGCCGGCTCCGGCGCCCATCGCGCACGAGCCACCGGCGACGGCCGGAGCCGACGGCGCTTCACTGGCGGCGGGAGCGGTTTCGGGCGGCGGCGTGCTGCTGGCGGCTTCGGGTGCGGACTCGGCGCCGGCGTCCTGCGCCGTGGCCACTTCCATCTGACCTTCCTGCGCGAACGCGGTGGCCGCGGGAGACGAGGCGCCCGGCTCGGAGATCGAAGCGGCGAACACCTGCTCGGCCGTGATGCCTTCGGCCTTCGGCTCTTCGGCATGCGAAATCGGTGCGATCAAGTTGAGCGCAACGAGCGTGACGACGGCCACGCCAACGGTTACGGCCGCAAGAACGAGGGCCTTCGAATTCATCACCGCTCTCCCAATCTGAGAAGTCTTTGTCTGTCTGTCGGGTTCAGTGTTTGCTGATCCTGTACTCCACAAGACAGGCAGCAAACGCCGGCCACTATCCCGTAGGGGCTGCCCCGACGTCAACGTACGGCGCTCTCGTCAGTGTCCGCCCTAGGCACTCGTCTTATCGTCTTGCGTCGATTCGCGAAACCGCCCATGCGGGTAGTCATGCGCGACGTCGAACCACCTCACGACACGACCGATCAGGACCTTCTCCTTTCATGAGCGACCGCTTTCTGGAATTCACGCAGACCGCCTTCGGCAAGCAGCTGTCCGGCCTGCTCGGGCTACCGCAGCCGCCGCGCCTGCGTCGCGCCGACGGCGCCTACGCCGAACAACCGCTGGCGCGACGCAGCGTGCTGATCGGCACGGCGCCGCACGCGGAACTCGCGGGCGCGATGGTCGCCTCGCTCGCCGCCGCCGGCGCCGAACTCTTCATCGCGCCGGATCACACCGGCATCGCGCCGCTCAAGGAAGCGGCGCATGGCCTGGGCGTGGCGCTCAAGGGCGAGCCATCGGGCGAGAGCTTCGCGCCCGAGGCGCTGGTGTTCGACGCCAGCGGCATCGAGTCGGCCGAAGGCCTGCGCACGCTCTTCGATTTCCTGCAGCCGCGCGTCGCACGTCTGGCCCGCAATGGCCGCGTGCTGGTGCTGACCCGTCCGCCGTCCTCGCTCGACGACATCGGGCAGCGCACCGCGGCGGCGGCGCTGTCGGGATTCACGCGCTCGCTGAGCAAGGAGATCGGGCGCAAGGGCTCGACCGTCAATCTCGTGCAGGTGCGCCGAGGGGGTGAGGACAACCTCGCCGGCACGTTGCGCTTCTTCCTCTCGGAACATTCGGCCTTCGTGGCCGGCCAGGTCCTGCAGGTCGGCGCGGGCGAGGGCGCGCCCGCTACGTTCGGGTCACCGCTGGCGGGCAAGCTGGCGTTGGTGACCGGCGCGGCACGCGGCATCGGCGCGTCGATCGCGCAGACGCTGGCGCGCGAAGGCGCGCAGGTGATCGGCATGGATCGTCCGCAGGAAGAAGGCGCGCTGGGCGAGACGATGAGCCGCATCGGCGGCCGCGGCCTGGCGCTCGATGTCAGCGCAAAGGACGCCGGCGAACGCATCCGCAGCGAGTGCGGTCCGCTCGACGTGATCGTCCACAACGCCGGTGTCACCCGCGACAAGATGTTGCGCAACATGCCGCCGCACCTGTGGGACATGGTGCTCGACATCAACCTCGGTTCGATCGTGCGCATCAACGACAAGCTGATGCAGGACGACGGCTTCAAGCCCGGCGCGCGCGTGGTGTGCATCTCGTCGATCGGCGGCATCGCCGGCAATCCGGGACAGACCAACTACGGCGCGACCAAGGCCGGCATCATCGGTTACGTCGATGCGCTGGCCCCGGCGTTCGCCCAGCGCGGCGGCGCGATCAACGCGGTGGCACCGGGCTTCATCGAGACGCAGATGACCGCCGCGATGCCGCTGATGACCCGCGAGGTCGGACGGCGCCTGAACTCGTTGTCGCAGGGCGGCCTGCCGATCGACATCGCCGAAGCGGTCACGTTCTTCTCCTCGGCGCACTCGGCGGGCGTGAACGGACAGACGCTGCGCGTCTGCGGGCAGAGCTTCATCGGCGCGTGATCGAAGGCACGGCGGCAAGCGCGGGCGGCCGGCATCTGGAGGCAAGGGGCCGCGCCATGCTCACGTCCGCAGGGTCATCTCGCCTAAACTGCGCGATGACCGCAGGCCTATCGAATCCCCCTGATCCTTCCATGAGCGAGCTGTATCGCATCGCCGAGGCGCGTTTGCCGACGCCGTTCGCCGAGTTTCGCATCCAGGTCTTCGGCGCTTCCGATGGCAAGGAGCACGTCGTGATCGCGCTCGGCGACCTGAGCGGAGACGAGCCGCCGCTGGTGCGCGTCCACTCCGAGTGCCTCACCGGTGATGCGCTGTTCTCCCTGCGCTGCGACTGCGGCTTCCAGCTCGACGCGGCATTGGCGGCGATCGCCAAGGCCGGGCGCGGCGCGGTGCTGTACCTGCGCCAGGAGGGCCGCGGCATCGGGCTGGGCAACAAGATCCGCGCGTATGCACTGCAGGACCAGGGCAGCGACACGGTCGAGGCGAACCATCAGCTCGGCTTTCCTGCCGATGCGCGCGAGTACGACCTGGCGGTGGAGCTGCTGCGCGTGCTGGGGCTGCGTCGCATCCGCCTGATGACCAACAACCCGCGCAAGCTCGATGCGCTGGTGCGCGACGGCATCGAGATCGTCGAGCGCGTGTCGGTGGAGTCCGGCCGGAACCCGCACAACGAGGCCTACCTGCGCGCCAAGGCCGACAAGCTCGGACATTGGTTGACGCTGCCGTGAAGGAGTCGGGTCCGCCGAACGGGCGGCGTTCGTCGGCACCCCGGCGCGGCGCCGAACAACGGCCGCCCGCCGAAGCCGCGCAGGACGCGGCTGAAACCAGCAGCGAAGCCGAGACGGACCCGCCCACCCGCGTGGACGCGTCCAGGGACCGCAAGAAGTCCGGCGTGCTCCACGAGCTGAGCCGGTTCTCGGTGTCCACCTACAAGCTCACGCGAGGCTTCGGCTCGCTCGTGCGCCTGGTCGCCGCCGAGCAGGACGTCACGCGCGAGGAGCTGTCGCAGGCGATCGACAACGCAGTCGAAGGCTTCTATCGCCATCCGCTGATGAAGGGCACGGGGAAACTCACCTCGTACCTGCGCGGGCGCGGCCTGATTCCCAACGAGGAATCCACCGAGGAGCTGATCCGCTACCTGGTGGACCAGGTGCTGTCGCGCAGCCCGGTGCAGATTCCCGAGGCGCTGGTCGACGAGTTCTGGGAGTTCTTCGACGAGCTGTTCGCCTCCCCGGAGCTCAAGGGCCTGGGCGAGCTCACCGTCGACATGGTGCGCCTGGTGCTGCGCACCTACGAGCCGCTGCTGGTCGAAGTCGTGAACGTGCTGAAGGCCGGCCGCCGCTTCAACGAATGGCAGGTGCGCGAGGTCATGCGCCGCGCCGGCGTGGTGCGCCAGGATCTCGGGATCATGCGGCGCCAGATCAAGGCGCTGCGCCACATCCGGCCGTTCTTCCAGACCGACCCGAAGGATTTTGGCGCGCAGGCCAAGATCGTCGCGCGCATGGTCGGCGAGTTCGGGCCGTTCTTCGTGAAGATGGCGCAGATCGCGGCGGCCAATTCCGAGTTCCTGCCCGACGAGATCGCACGCGAGCTGGCGGTGTTCCACGAGGACGTGCCGCCGATGACCGAGGACGAGGTCATGGCCGCGTTCATGGAGTGCTACGGCAAGGATCCGCATCACCTGTTCCTCGACTTCGATCCCGCGCGTCCGGTGAAGTCGGGATCGATCGGCAGCGTCTATTTCGCGAAGAAGCCCTTCCTCGAGGACGGCCGCGAGGTGCTCAAGCCGGTCGTGATCAAGGTGGGCCGCCACAACATCGATCGCGAGTTCGCCATCGGCAAGATGGTGCTGGGACTGGCGATCATGTCGAGCCAGTACTGGGCGCCGCATTCCAAGCTCACGCCGTTCCTGCGCGCGATGCAGGAACAGGTCGACGAGTTCGTCGCCGGCTTCATCGCCGAACTCGACTTCGAGGCCGAGGCGCAGAACCACCTTCGCTTCTACGAGCGCAGCCTGGGTAGCCGCCAGTGGAAGGTGCCCGAGCTCTACGGACATTCGCACCGCATCCTGGAGATGGAATATCTCTCGGACGCGGCGAGTCTCACGCGCGCATTGCAGCGCATGAGCAAGCGCGAACGACGACGCTTCCAGTCGCAGGTGTCCGAGCACCTGCTGTACGCCGTGCTCAGCCACGTGTTCGTCTACAACGAGATCCACGGGGATCTGCACCCCGGCAACGTGATGGTCGGCTCCGACGGCGGCCTGCACCTGATCGACTGGGGCAACGTCGTGCCGCTCGAAGGCAAGCTCGGGCCGGTGTGGAACTACCTGGTCGCGGCGATGCTGGCCGACACTTCGATGATCGCGGACTCGCTGGTGCGCATGTCCACGCAGCCAGAGGAGAACACGCGGCGCTGGAACGAGATCAAGGCGACGCTCGACGAGACGCTGATGAAGAAGGGCGTCACGCCGCTGACCGCGATGAATTTCCTGGTCGAGCTGCGCCGCGGCGGACTGGAAGGCCTGCACAAGCGTGGCCAGACCGTGCTCCACCTGATGTCCAACACCCAGCAGATCGGCGTCGTGCTCAAGCGCGACTACCTGCACCTGTCACGTGCGCTGTTCGCCGCCGCCGGAAGTTTCGGATCGCTCTACGAGGACACGTCGAAGAGCCTGATGCTGCGCGACCTGGGGCGATCGCTGCTGCGCTTGCCGCTCACCGTCACGCAGGACGTGCTGCATCACGAGGTCGCGACGTGGCGCAAGCGCATCGCGCGCGTGCTGCCGCTGCCGGCGTTCCTGAAGCGGCGCCTGGTGCCGCCGCCGCGTCCGCAGCCCAAGCACCTGGGTCGTCCTGCAGCCCAGCCGATCATCATGCCGCCGGCCGCGACGCCTTCGCCGACGCGCCATCTCGCGTAGCGCTTTCTTCTTTCCCCTCTCGTTCGCATCCGTGCTCTATCGACTCGCGCGCGGCGCCCTGTTCCAGCTCGACGCCGAGACCGCGCACGAGCTCACGCTGGATTCCTTCCGATGCTTTCCGCGCCTGGCGACCGCGCCCTTTGCCGGTCGGGCGGTCGACGATCCGGTGGAACTGCTCGGCCTGCACTTCCGCAACCGCGTGGGTCTCGCGGCCGGGCTGGACAAGAACGGCGAGTGCCTCGAGGCCTGGGCGCGCCTGGGGTTCGGCTTCGTCGAGATCGGCACCGTCACGCCGCGGCCGCAGCCCGGCAATCCGCGTCCGCGCATGTTCCGCGTGCCCGAGCACCGCGCGCTGATCAACCGGCTGGGCTTCAACAACAAGGGCGTCGATCACCTGGTCGAACGGGTGCGCGAGAGCCATTACCGAGGCGTGCTCGGCATCAACATCGGCAAGAACGCCGACACGCCGATCGAGCGCGCGGCCGATGACTACGTGACCTGCCTGCGCAAGGTGCACGCACATGCCAGCTACGTGACGGTGAACATCTCGTCGCCCAACACCCGCAACCTGCGCGATCTGCAGGACGAAGCGCGGCTCGAGCAGCTGCTCGGTGCGCTGGCACTGGCGCGCGACGAGATCGCGCAGCGCCAGGGCCGTCGCGCCCCGATGCTGGTGAAGATCGCGCCGGACATCGGCGAGGCGCAGCTCGATGCGATCGCCGTCGCGGCGCGGCGTCACGGCGTCGATGGCCTGATCGCGACCAACACCACGATCACGCGCCCCGGTCTGGACGGGCACGCGCTCGCATCGGAGGCGGGCGGTCTGTCCGGCGCGCCGTTGCAGCCGTTGGCCGACGCCACGCTCGCGGGGCTGCGGGCCCGCGTCGGCGACGACTTCGTGCTGGTGGGGGTCGGCGGCATCGTCGAGGCCGCGCATGCCAAGGCCAAGCGCGACGCGGGCGCCGACCTGGTCCAGATCTATTCAGGATTCATTTATGCAGGCCCGGGCCTGATCGGGGCCTGCGCAAGGGCGCTGGCGGGGAACTAACCGGGCGGATTGCTGCAATGCAGCGTGCTCGGTACAGTCGCCCTCCGGCAAACATGAATCCAACGAAACAAGGCGGCGGGGCGGGATGGGAAGCACGAGGGCGAGGCTGTTGGGCGTTGCGTTGCTGCTGTTTTCGACGGCGGCCGCGGCGATCCACATCGATGGCTACGAAGGCCTGTACGGCTTCGGCGGGGGGCTGTACGAATTCGGCGACTCGCAACGCGACTCCGACGACGGTGTGGGCCTCAGCCTGGGCGTCGGCATGCCGTTCCTCGATCGCCGGAACGAAGCGCTCGAGCTGAGCTTCCACGGGCTCGAGCGCGATCGCAGTTCCGGCGGGTCCAACGACAAGCAGCGCGCGCTGTTCGCCAACTGGGTGCGTGATCTGGGCCTGACCGACCTGCCGCTCGACGCCCGGCCGTTCGTGCTGGTCGGTGCCGGCGCGGTGCAGGAAGACGTCGGCGGTGACGACCACGTTCACTTCGGCGTCGATGGCGGCCTGGGCGCGCTGTTCCCACTGCTCAACTGGGGCTGGGCGGTGCGCGCCGAGGCGATCGCGCAGGCCCAGCTCAACGACCAGTCGGTACCCGACGAGGACTACCTGCTCGATTTCCAGCTTCGCCTGGGCGTGCAGATTCCCTTCAGTCACGAAGCGTCCGGGCCGCCGGCCGCGGCCCCCGCTGCCGAGTGTCCGACACGCGTCGTCGATCCGGTCACGGGCCGCGCCGACTGCATTTCGGACTCCGATCACGACGGCGTCGCCGACGGCCAGGACGAGTGCCCGAGCACGCCCGGCGGCGTGGCCGTCGATGTCCGCGGTTGCACGACCTCGGGCGCCGTCGATTCCGATGGCGACGGCGTGCTCGACGCGGTCGATGCGTGCCCGGGATCGCCGGTGGGCATGGTGGTGGACGCCACCGGCTGCCTGGTCGAACAGACGGTGACGCTGCGATCGGTCAACTTCGAGACCTCGTCCGCCAAGCTGATGTCCGATTCACGCACGGCGCTGGACGAGATCGCGCGCACGCTCAAGAACCAGCCGAACCTGAAGGTCGAGATCGTCGGACACACCGACGACGTGGGCAACGACGGCTACAACCTGCTGCTGTCGCAGCAGCGGGCCGAGTCGGTCCGCCAGTTCCTGATCGGCAAGGGCATCGCACCGGAACGCATGGTCTCGATCGGCATGGGCGAGACCCAGCCCGTCGAGGGCAACGACACGCCCGAAGGGCAGGTCGCCAATCGTCGCGTCGAGTTCAAGGTCAGCGTCCAGTAACCACGACGTGCCGATCAGTCCTCCTCCGAAGCCGGCCGCGGCCAACGACGATCCGGCGGCCTCTCCCTGCGTCGGCATCTGTCGCGTGGACGGCCGCGATGTCTGCGTCGGATGCGGACGCACGATCGACGAGATCACGCAGTGGGCGCGCAGCGACTCGGCCCGTCGCGTGCAGATCAACGAACTCGCCGCCGAGCGACGGCGTCAGCGCGCGTTGCTCGAGTCGTCGCAAGCGCTGCGCCGATGAAGCCGGCCCCGACCCGCGACCAGTTCCGCTACGTCGCGCGCCTCGACACGCGCTGGGGCGACGTCGACATGATGGGCCACATCAACAACGCCAAGTTCATCACCTACGACGAACAGGCGCGCACCGACTACATGGCCGAGCGCCAGCGCGACGCCGGCTTCGAAGGGCCGCATTTCATCCTCGCGCGCATCTGCTGCGACTTCCTGCAACAGCTGCGACACCCCGCGAAGATCGATTACGCGATCCGCGTCGTGCGCATCGGCCGATCGAGCCTGCAGACCCAGGGTGCGCTGTTCGTCGGCGAGCGCTGCCACGCGCGCACCGAGGGCGTGATGGTGTGGTTCGACTACGCCGCGCAGCGCGCGACGGCGCTGCCGGACGTCATGCGCCGGGCGATTCGCGACTTCGAAGTGATCCGGCCCGAGGAGTGACGCCGCGGCGCCGGGCTCGTCAGAGCCTGAGCGACGACATCTCGCGCGCCACCGTCGCCTCGTTCCACACCGCGTCGAACTCCCGCAGGTGGCTGCGCGCCACCATCGGTGCGTCGAGGTAGTGCTTGGCCTCGAGCTGGTCGGGCGAGCTGCGATAGAGCAGCGCGCGCTCGTCGGCGATCAGGTACTCCTCGCGCCGCTTGCGCCGTTCCTCGGGCATCGTGCGGAATTCGATGCGGCTGGACAGCAGCCGACCGAACTCGACCAGGCGAATGCTGTTCCTCACCGCCGCCACCGGGTCGTGCACCAGCACGCGCAGGTTCGCGCGACGGTGCGCGAGGATGAAAGCGCGCAGGCGCTGCGTGAACTCATCGGTTCCGAACAGCTTGCGTTCGAGGTCGACCGAGAGCAGCGCGAGCTGGTGACGCGCGGCGCCGATCACCTGCAGCGCGGCGTCAGCGAACTCGGCCGATCCGGTGACCGTCGTGTATTCGATCGGGGTGGTCGCGGGGTCGCGTGGTTTCATGCGGCGCGATTCTTCCGCGCCTGCGCCGGCGCGTTGCCGACGTAGTCCGCCGGCGTCATCGCCAGCAGGCGCTGCTTGTCGGCTTCGGGAATGGCGAGTTCCTGCACGAACCCGCGCAGCGCGTCGCGGCCGATCTTCTGGCCGCGGGTGAGGCGCTTGAGCTGCTCGTAGGGCTCGGGCAGCGCGTAGCGGCGCATGACGGTCTGGATCGCTTCGCCGAGGACTTCCCAGTTCGCTTCGAGATCCTGCCCCATGCGCCACGAGTCGGCTTCCAGCTTGCCGATGCCCTTGGCGATGGATTCGAGCGCGACCACCTGGTGCGCGACGCCCACGCCGAGGTTGCGCAGCACGGTGGAATCGGTGAGGTCGCGCTGCCAGCGCGAGACCGGCAGCTTCTCGGCGAGGTATTGCATCACGGCGTTGGCCATGCCCAGGTTGCCTTCGCCGTTCTCGAAATCGATCGGGTTGACCTTGTGCGGCATCGTCGAGGATCCGACTTCGCCGGCAACGGTCCTCTGGCGGAAATAGCCCAGCGAGATGTAGCCCCAGACGTCGCGGCAGAAGTCGATCAGGATCGTGTTGATCCGCGTCGTGGCGTGGAAGTATTCGGCGATCCAGTCGTGCGGCTCGATCTGCGTGGTCGCGGGACTCAGGCCGAGCCCGAGCGAGGCGATGAAGTCGCCGGCCAGGCCCGGCCAGTCGACATCCGGATACGCCGCGTAGTGCGCGCTGTAGTTGCCGACCGCGCCGTTGATCTTGGCCAGGCATTCGACGGCGGCGAACTGGTCGCGGGCACGCTTGAGGCGCTGTGCGAAGACGCCCATCTCCTTGCCCAGCGTCGTGGGCGAAGCGGGCTGGCCGTGCGTGCGCGAGAGCATCGGCTGCTCCGCGAACCGGACCGCGAGCGACGAGATCATGCCGATGAGCTGATCGATCTGCGGCAGCAGCACATCGCGGCGCGCATCGCGCAGCATCAGCGCGTGGCTGACGTTGTTCATGTCCTCGGAGGTGCAGGCGAAGTGGAGGAACTCCTTCACCGTGCCCAGCTCCGGATGGCTGCCGATCTTCTCCTTCAGGAAATACTCGACGGCTTTGACGTCGTGGTTGGTCGTGCCCTCGATGGTCTTGATGCGCTGCGCATCCTCGATGGCGAAGCCGTTGGCGATCTGATCCAGGCGCTCGCGCGCGGTGGCCGACAGCGCCGGAACTTCCGGAATCCCGCTGTGCGCGGCGAGCTGGATCAGCCAGCGCACCTCGGCGATCACCCGGTACCGCATCAAGCCGTACTCGCTGAAGATGGCTCGAAGCCCCACGGTCTTCTCGGCATACCGGCCGTCGATGGGGGAGATGGCAGACAGGGAAGACAGGTTCATCCGGGGAACGCGCAGGAAGCCAATGGTGACAAAGTGTAAAGGACCCGCAGTACCGGAGCCCCATCCATGCCCGCCAGACCACGATCCACGCGCCCCGCCAGCCGCATCGAACGCGACAGCCTCGGCCCGGTGTCCGTTCCGGCCGGCGCCCGCTGGGGTGCACAGACCCAGCGCGCGGTCGACAACTTCCCGATCTCCGGCGAGCGCATGCCGCGCGCCTTCATCCGCGCGCTGGGCCTGATCAAGGCCGCGGCCGCCGACACCAACGCCGCGTTGGGCCTGCTTTCCGCGCGCAGGGCCGCCGCGATCCGCCAGGCGGCGCTCGAGGTCGCGCGTGGCGATCATGACGCCCAGTTTCCGATCGACGTCTTCCAGACCGGCTCGGGCACGTCCAGCAACATGAACGCCAACGAGGTGATCGGGAACCTCGCCTCGGAGCGGCTGGGCAGGCCCGTGCATCCCAACGACGAGGTCAACCTGGGCCAGTCGTCCAACGACACCATTCCGACCGCGATCCACGTCGCAGCCGCGCTCGAGTTGCACGAGCGCCTGGAGCCCGCGCTGAAGCACCTGGCGGGCACGATCGAGCGGCGCGCCCGCGAGCTGCGACGGATCGTCAAGACCGGCCGCACGCACCTGATGGATGCGATGCCGTTGCGCTTCGACCAGGAGCTGTCCGCCTGGGCCCAGCAGATCCGCAACGGGCTGTCGCGGCTGGCCTCGACGCGGCCCCGGCTGCTCGCGCTGGCCCAGGGCGGCACCGCGGTGGGCACGGGCATCAACGCCGACCCGCGTTTCGCCGCGCGCTTCGCGCGCCGGATCTCGCGCCTGGCCGGCGTGCGCTTCGCGCCGAGCCCGAATTTCTTCGAAAGCCTCGCGAGCCAGGACGCCGCGTCGGAGCTCTCCGGACAGCTGCGCGTGATCGCCGGATCGCTGACCAAGATCGCCAACGACCTGCGCTGGATGAACTCGGGGCCGCTAGCGGGCCTGGGCGAGATCGAACTGCCGACGCTGCAGCCGGGCTCGAGCATCATGCCGGGCAAGGTCAACCCGGTGATTCCCGAGGCGGTGTGCATGGTCGCGGCACGCGTGGCGGGCAACGACCTCACGATCGCGCTGGCGGCGCGGTCGGGAAATTTCCAGCTCAATGTGATGCTGCCGCTCGTGGCGCACGACCTGCTGCAGTCGATCGGACTGCTCGCCAACGCCGCGACGCTGCTGGCGGACAAGGCGATTGCCGGTTTCACCGTGCGGCGCGAACGCATCGCCGAGTCGCTGTCGCGCAATCCGGTGCTGATCACCGCGGCCAACCCGGTGCTCGGCTACGAGAAAGGCGCGTCGATCGCCAAGCGCGCGTATCGGGAAGGCCGCCCGGTGCTGGACGTGGCGCGGGAGGAGAGCGGCCTGCCCGAATCGCAGCTGAAGCGCCTGCTCGATCCGGCGGCCCTGACGCAGGGCGGCGTCCGCGGTGCCCGCGGGAAGGGCGATTGAGGCGGGTATGATCGCCCGCTGCCACCGACGCACCGGAAGCCGCGAGCCATGAACGACATCTCCGCACCCACGCTGGCGACGAAGAAGATCGTCACCGGCGCCGACTACGTCGAGAGCCTGCGCGGTCGCGGGCTGACGGTCTGGCTGTTCGGTGAGAAGGTCGAAGAGCCGGTCGATCATCCGATCATCCGACCGTCGATCAACGCGCTCGCCCGCACCTACGACCTGGCGGTCGAACACCCCGAACTGGCGAGCGTCGTGTCGCCCTTCACCGGCGAGCGCGTCAGCCGCTTTCTCCACGTCTGCACGTCGGCGCCGGACCTGGTGGCGCAGAACAAGATGCAGCGCCGACTGGGGCAGCTCACCGGCACGTGCTTCCAGCGCTGCGTCGGCATGGATGCGTTCAACGCGCTGTACTCGGTGACCTTCGAGATCGACGAGCAGCACGCCACGTCGTATCACGCGCGCCTGAAGGCCTTTCTCACCGACATGCATCGCGGCAACTTCGTCGTCGGCGGCGCGATGACCGACGTCAAGGGCGATCGCGGAAAGGCCCCGCACGAGCAGACCGATCCGGACCTGTTCGTGCGCATCGTGCGTCGCAGCGCCGACGGCGTCTGGATCCGCGGCGCCAAGGCGCACCAGACCGGCTGCATCAACTCGCACTGGATGCTGGTGATGCCGACGCTGCGCCTGGGGCCCAAGGATCGCGACTGGGCGGTGATCGGCGCCGTGCCGGTCGATGCGCCCGGCATCACCTACGTCTACGGCCGACAGTCCTGCGACACGCGCGCGATGGAAGGCGGCAGCATCGATCCGGGCAACGCCATCTACGGCGGGCAGGAGGCGATGGTCATCTTCGACGACGTCTTCATTCCCAACGAGCTCGTGTTCATGGACGGCGAGACCGACTTCGCCGCGATGCTGGTGCAGCGCTTCACCGCGTATCACCGGCGTTCCTACGTCTGCAAGAGCGGTGTCGGCGACGTGCTGATCGGCGCGGCCGCCGCGATCGCGGAGATGAACGGGGCGGATTCGGCCAGCCACGTGAAGGACAAGCTGGTCGAGATGACGCATCTCAACGAGACCATCTACGGCACCGGCATCGCCGCCAGCCACCAGGGTTTCGCCACGAGGTCGGGCGCGTTCCTGGCCGACGACATGCTCGCCAACGTCTGCAAGCACCACGTCACCAGGCTGCCCTATGACCTGGGTCGCATCGCGCAGGACCTGGCCGGCGGCCTGGTCGCGACACTGCCCAGCGAACAGGATTTCCGGCATCCGGAGATCGGCGAGCTGCTGAAGAAGTACCTGGCGGGACGCTCGACGTTCTCGACCGAGGAGCGGATCCGGCTCCTGCGCCTGATCGAGAACATGACGCTGGGCCGCAACGCGGTGGGGTATCTGACCGAGTCGATGCACGGGGCCGGCAGCCCGCAGGCGCAGCGCATCGAGATCGGCCGCGCGATGCAGCTCGAATACAAGAAGCGGCTGGCCAAGGCGCTGGCCGGCGTCGCGCCCGAATTGACGGCGGCCGAGGTGGTCGAGGAGCTCTCCGGTTACTTCGGACGTGTGTTCGAAGTCACAGTGCGCTAGCCGGACCGCAGGACGTCCCCAATTGGGGACGAGAATCGCTACCTTAGGATCGCGCAGGGAGTCACGACGGGGAGGGCCTGACGTGGAAGCGGCGATCGCGAACTCGGAGGCGGCGCGTCGAGTCACGCTGGTCGAACGCTTTCTGGCGTTCAACGACTGGCCAGCCTCCCGCAAGGTGCTGTTGCTGGGCTGTCTGAGCAGCCCCACGACGCTGCTCGCCGCCTCGGTGAACCAGATCATCACCAACTCCGACACCGCGCCTTCCGCGGTCAATCTGCAGCTGCTCAATCCGTTCCTGATGGTGTGGCTGATCGCCCAGGTCGCGGTCACCGTGCTGGCCTGGATCGGCGTGCGAACGGGATCGCGCAGCGGCGTGCTGGCGTATCTCTACGCCGCGATCAACGTGCCTTTCATCGTGGCGATCATCCATCTCTACGGGACGATGAGCACGCCGTTCGTGGCGATCGTGCCGACGATCGTGATCCTGTGGATGTTGTACTTCGACGAGAAGGTCGCGACCTTCGGCATGATCCTGATGTTCTCGGCGATCACGCTGGTGCACGTGCTGGAGGTGCAGGGCACGCTGCCCTACGCGCCGATGCTGGTCGGGCGCGTGATCGATGCGCAGCGCAGTGCGTCGTGGTTCCTGGCGATATTCACGGCGATCCTGATCCTCTTCACCTTCTCCTTTTCGATCTGCCTGCTGCTGCTCGCGGCGCGCAGAACGCAGCAGCGGCGCCTGGACGAGGCGCGGGATCAGCTGGAACGCAGCAACCGGATCATCCGGCGCTACCTGCCCAGCCAGCGCGTCGACCAGATCCAGAGCGGCGCGTACGTCGACGCCGCGCGACCGGAACGACGCAAGCTGACCGTGGTCTTCTCTGAGATCGAGGGTTTCACCGAGGCGGCGGAGAGCCTCGACCCGACCCAGCTGTCCCGCGTCCTCAACGAATACCTTTCGCGGATGATGTCGCTCGCCGACGCACACGGCGCGACGGTCAATCACCTGGTCGGTGACAGCATCATGATGTTCTTCGGAGCCCCACAGGCCACCGACGATCTCGACCATGCCCTGCGTGCGGTGCGCATGACGTTGCAGATGCAGCGCGACATGGAAGTCATGGCCCGCGGCTGGATGGAACAGGGCGTGACGCGTCCGCTGCGTGCGCGCATCGGCATCAATACCGGCTATGCCAGCGTCGGCGACTTCGGATCGCAGGGCCGCAAGATCTACACGGGCATCGGCGTGCAGACCAACCTGGCTGCGCGCATCCAGGCGCACTGCGAGCCGGGCAAGGTCCTGATCAGCCATCCGACATGGGCGCTGGTACACGAGCGCATTCCCTGCGATCGCAAGGACGAGATCCAGGTCAAGGGCGTGCGTCACGCAGTACGCGTGTACGAGCTCGATCCGGCGGTGCACGCATGAACAGCGAGTTGCACGTCCAGCGCTTCATCGATTTCATCAACTGGCCGACCAGCCGCAAGGTCGCGGTCTACGGCGCGGCGTGCGGGCTGCTGACCATCGGCACGCCGTGGATATGGCTCGCGCTGGTGCCGGAGACGCGGACGCGAATCGACACGGGCCTGCTGTTCGACCTGGTGGAGGCGTGGGCGCTGTCCTTCGTCCTGATCGTGCTGGTGACGCTCCCCTCGGCGCTGAAAGGAACCGAAGCGCGCTGGACCGGCTACCTGATGGTGATGATGGTCGCGCCGTTCCTGGTCGCGCTGATCTATCTGTTCGGGACCATGAGCTCGCCGCTGGTCGCGTTCTATCCCTGCGTCGTGATCATGTGGGCGCTGTATTTCGATGAAGGCCTGGCCTGGCTGGGGCTGGGCTGCATCATGGTGTCGCTCGGCGTCGCGGGCATTGCCGAGATCAACGGCATCCTGCCGCTGGCGCCGCTGCTGGTCGAACGTACGGTGGACGCGCAGGGCCAGAGCGTGTGGTTCGCCACGATGATGATGATCACGCTCGTGATGTTCCTGTTCTGCTTCGTGCTGTGCGTGTTCGTGCTGGCGGCGCGGCGGCTCCAGGCCGCGCAGCTCGACCACACCCACCGGGTGCACGAGCACATCAACAAGCTGATACGCCGCTACATCCCGACCACGCTGCTCGAGCAGCTCAGCAGCCGCAGCCCGCGACCCGAGGCGCTGCCCGAGCGCCGCAAGCTCACGGTGGTGTCCTCGGACATCCAGGGTTTCACGCATGCCTCGGACGAACTCGATCCGGAGGATCTCTCCAGCATCCTCGACGAGTACCTCTCCGAGATGATGTGCATCGCCGATCGCTACGCCGGCACCGTGAGCCACGTGGCGGGCGACGGCATGATCATCCTGTTCGGCGCGCCCAAGGCGACCGATGCGCGCGACCACGCGATGCGGGCGGTGCAGATGGCGCGCGACATGCAGGCGCGCATGGCGGTGCTGCAGGAAGGCTGGCTGGCGCGGGGCTTCGAGCGCCCGTTCCAGATCCGGATCGGGATCAACACGGGCGTGGTGTACGTCGGCGATTTCGGCTCGGAAGGGCGGCGGCTCTACTCGGCGGTCGGCGTGCAGGCCAACCTCGCGGTCCGCATCCAGTCGTTCTGCGAACCCGGGCGGATCCTCGTGTGCGAAGAGACCGCGGCGCTGGTCGCCGATAGCGTCCGGACGCGGCCCAAGGTCGAGGTGCCGGTCAAACACCTGTCGCACGCCGTGCCGGCATTCGAGGTTGGCTAGCCGCAAACGAGACGCGGTGCACGCTCCGCGTTTGACTGCCCCGGACACACCGATAGCATCGACGGGTGCGACGGGGATGAAGATGGCGGACGGGCCCGGCGGGTCATTCGGCAGGACGGACCAGGCGCGATGACGCTGCTCGAGCGCTTCATCGAGGTGAACGGCTGGTCCACCAGCCGCAAGACCGTCCTGCTGATGGGCATCACGCTGCCCGCCCATCTGCTCGGCTGGGCCGTGCTGTATGCCGCCAACGTCGATCCGCGGGTCGTCGACATGGTGATCGTGCATCGCGTCGTCGCGTTCGGTGCCGTGGTGCTGGTGGTCTGCCTGATGGCGGGCGCATCGATGGCGCTGGCCGGCCGCGAAGGTCGCTGGACCGGCTATCTGGTGGCGTTGTTGTACGGGGCGTACGTCATCATCGTGATCCAGACAGCGGGCAACTGGAGCACGCCGTTCTTCGCCTGGTACCCGATCGGCGTCATCACGCTGACGCTGTGGTTCGACGAGCGGATCGGCATCTTCACGTTCCTGCTGGGCCTGTTCTGGCTGGGCCTGATCGGGGCGCTGCAGTGGGGCGGCGTACTGCCATATGCGCCGGCCATCATCGATCGCACGATGGACTCGCAGCAGACCGTGTCCTGGGCCGGTGGCGTGCTCGCACCGATCCTGCTGTTCTTCGCGTTCTGCTTTCTGCTGAGCCTGCTGGTGCTGGCGTCGCGCCGTCTGCAGAACGACCAGCTGCGCGAGGCGCGCGAGAAGGTCGAGCGCAGTGCCCGCGTCATCGGACGCTACGTGCCGTCGCAGGTGGCCGAACGCATCCTGAGCGGCGAGCACGACGAGGATTTCCGCCCGGTCCGGACGCGGCTCACCGTGTTCTTCTCCGATCTCGAAGGCTTCACGACGATCGCCGAGGAGCTCGACCCGGAGAGCCTGGAGAAGATGCTCAACGAGTATTTCTCCGAGATGACGCGGATCGCGGACCAGCAGGGCGGCACCGTCGACGAACTCAGCGGCGATGCCATCCTGGTGTTCTTCGGCGCGCCCACGGCCACGACCGACAAGGATCACGCGCTGCGCGCCGCGCGCATGGCGCTCGAGATGCAGCGGGCGGTGGAGGCGCTCAACCGGCGCTGGTCGCGTTCGGGCATCGATGCGAGCTTTCGCGTGCGCATGGGGATCAACACGGGCGTCGTGACCGTGGGCACGTTCGGCTCGTCGGGGCGAATGAAGTACGGGGTGCTCGGGCGTCACGTGAATCTCGCCGCGCGACTGCAATCGACCTGCGAGCCCGGGCAGGTGCTGCTGAGCCACGCGACCTGGCTGCTGATCCGCGACGAGATGGAATGCCGGCCGCGGGGCGAGGCGGTGCTCAAGGGCATCGCGCGGCCCGTCAAGCTGTACGAGCTCGGTGAGCCGCAGCCCCGGTCCCGGCCCATGGCAGCCGTTTCCCCGCAGCCGCACACTTTGCCGTCCGGCGAACCCGAATCCTCGCCGCCACCACATCCCCCTCCGATCCTCCAATGAGCCTTCGCATCCATCATCTGAACTGCGGAACGATGTGTCCTTACGGTCGCCGGCTCATGGCGGGCGAGGGCGGGATCTTCGAGACGTCGGAGATGTGCTGCCACTGCCTGCTGATCGAGACCGCGCAAGGTCTCGTGCTGGTCGATTCCGGATTGGGCACCGACGACGTGCGCACACCGGCGCGCCTCGGTGGTCCGTTTCGGGCCGTGGTGCGGCCGCAGCTGCGCATGGAGGAGACCGCGCTGGCGCAGGTGCAGCGTCTCGGATTCAAGCGCGAGGACGTGCGCCACATCGTGCTGACGCACCTGGACCTGGACCACGCCGGCGGCATCGCCGACTTTCCCGACGCCAAGGTCCACGTGTTCAACGCCGAGATCGAGGCGGCGATGGCACCCTCGCTGCGCGAGAAGATGCGCTACGTGCAGGCGCAGTGGGCGCACGGCCCGCACTGGGTCGGACATCGCACCGAAGGCGAGCGCTGGTTCGGCTTCGACGCCGTCCGCGCCATCGCCAATGTCGAACCCGAGGTGCTGCTCGTGCCGCTCACCGGGCACACGCGCGGGCATTGCGGCGTGGCGGTCCGCGATGCCGGTCGCTGGATGCTCCACTGCGGGGATGCCTACTTCTACCGGGGCGAGGTCGAAACGCCGGCGCGCTGTCCGATCGGTCTGATGGCGTTCCAGAGCATCATGCAGATCAACGGACCGCAGCGCCTGCACAACCAGCGCCGATTGCGCGAACTCAATACCGCGCACGGTGGTGAGGTCGCGCTGTTCTGCGCGCACGATCCGCTCGAGTTGTCGCGCCAGCGCGCCGCGGCCTAGAGACCCGGCGGGTCGCAATGGACGGTTCGCAGCCGCCGGGCTTCAATAGCGGGCCCGCGGAACCGGCGGCGGAAGCAGGACTTCGCCTGCGGCTGGTCGAGCGCTTCCTGCAGTTCAAGTCGTGGCCGGCGAGCCGCAAGACCGCGCTGCTGACCGGCCCGGTGCTGGGGGCACATCTGCTCGGCTCGGCGATCGCGCATCTGGGCTACGACGCCAGCGCCAACATCGACCTGCCGGGTCTGGATCGGTTCCTGGCGCTGTGGAGCGCGGCCGTCGCCGCATTCTTCGTGATCAGCGGCGCGATGGTGCTGCTCCGGCGCGAAGGGCGCTGGCTGCCCTACGCGTGGGTCGGCGTGTACTCGCTGTTCATCGCCGCGATGCTCCACCTGTTCGGCACGATGAGCACGCCGCACATGCTCTGGTATCCGGCGGTCATCATGCTGTGGGCGATCTATTTCGACGAGCGCGTCGGCACGTTCAGCGCGGTCTACCTGTTCGTGCTGATCGTCGCATTGTCGGTGCTGGAGGTGAGCGGGCGTCTGCCGTACGCGCCGCTGCTGATCGATCGCACCGTGGATGCCCACCGCAACGCCGGCTGGTTCGCCGCGCATGTGCTGGTGGCCGTGGTGCTGCTGAGCCTGAGCTTCGCGCTGCAGTGGCTCGCACTGTCGGTGCGGGGGGTCCAGGAGCGGCGGCTGCGCGAGGCCAACGCGCTGCTGGACCAGCGCACGAGCCTGATCCGTCGCTACGTTCCGGCGCAGATCGCCGACGACATCCTGGCCGGCCGCCAGGTCGGCGACGGCCCGCACGAGCGTCGCCCGCTCAGCGTGTTCTTCTCGGACCTGCAGGGATTCACCGAGATCGCCGAACGCCTCGACCCGGAGGACCTGTCGCAGGTCATCAACGAGTACTTCACGGAAATGACGGCCATCGCCAAGTGCCATGGCGGAACCGTGGACGAGCTCAGCGGCGACGCGATCCTGATCCTGTTCGGTGCGCCGCGGTTCACCAGCGAGCGCGACCAGGCGCTGCGTGCGGCGCGCATGGCGATGCAGATGCAGTCGGCGGTGCGCACGCTCAATGCACGCTGGTTCGCCGCGGGGATCGACGTGGTGTTCCGGGTGCGCATGGGCATCAACACCGGCATGGTCACGGTCGGCCATTTCGGGTCGAAGGACCGGATGAAATACACCGCGCTGGGAACGCACGTGAACCTCGCCGCGCGGCTGCAGGCCGGCTGCGTGCCCGGAGAGGTGCTGGTGAGCCACGCCACGCGCCACTGGATCCACGACGTGATCGAGTGCCGGCCGATGGGCGAGGTGCAGTTCAAGGGTGTGAGCCGGCCCGTGCGGACCTATCAGCTGGTGGGCGAGGTGGCCGCCTGAGGCGGGTGCAGAACCATGCACGAGGTCACCAAGGACGAATTCCGCGAGGCCTATTTTCGGTACGGGCGCTGCCTGGACGGCTGGACGCAGGACTACTGGATCGAGCATTTCGAGAAGGCACCCGATCGCGGCATGCGCTTCTGCCTGGAACTTCCGCCGCGTCCCGACCACACCCGGATGATGCTCGTCACCGATCACGGCGCGCGCGAGCATCGCCTGTTCTTCATGACCGAAGACGCGGTGGATAACCTGTTCTTGCGCCCGGAATAGCGCTCCGTCGCTCCGGCGTCGACCGGATCGCCGATAATGCGCGCCCCCGCCGCATCGCCCCGCACGCCCGAGCCGAGTCATGACGACCATCCGCCAGGACGATTTCATCCAGTCCATCGCCGACGCCTTCCAGTACATCAGCTACTACCACCCGCTCGATTACATCCAGGCGCTGGGACAGGCCTACGAGATCGAGGAATCGCCGGCGGCGCGCGACGCCATCGCGCAGATCCTGACCAACTCGCGGATGAGCGCCGAAGGTCGCCGCCCGATCTGCCAGGACACCGGCATCTGCGTGGTGTTCCTGAAGGTCGGCATGAACGTGCGCTGGGATTCGAAGCTCACGGTGCAGGAAATGGTCGACGAGGGCGTGCGCCGCGCGTACCTGAACCCGGACAACCCGCTGCGCGCCTCGGTGCTCAGCGATCCGGCCGGCGCACGCAAGAACACCAAGGACAACACGCCGGCCGTCATCCACTACGAGATCGTCGCCGGCGACCACGTCGAGGTGACCTGCGCCGCCAAGGGCGGCGGCTCGGAGAACAAGTCGAAGATGGTGTGCCTGAATCCGTCGGATTCGATCGTCGACTGGGTGCTCAAGACCGTGCCGACGATGGGCGCCGGCTGGTGCCCTCCGGGCATTCTCGGCATCGGCATCGGCGGCACGCCGGAGAAGGCGACCGTGATGGCCAAGGAAGCGATCATGGCGCCGGTCGACATCCACCTGGTCAAGGACAAGAAGGCGCGCGGCGAGACGCTGACCCGGATCGAGGCGTTGCGCCTGGAGCTGCTGGAGAAGGTCAATGCACTGGGCATCGGCGCGCAGGGTCTGGGCGGGCTCACGACGGTGCTCGACGTGAAGATCATCGACTACCCGACGCACGCCGCGTCCTTGCCCGTGGCGATGATCCCCAACTGCGCCGCCACCCGGCACGTGCACTTCGAGCTCGACGGCTCGGGCCCGGCCCGGCTCGATCCGCCCAGCCTCGAGGACTGGCCCAAGGTGAAGTGGGAGGCCGACACCAAGACCTCCACGCGCGTGGACCTGGACACGCTCACGCCCGAGATCGTCGCGAGCTGGAAGCCGGGCCAGACGCTGCTGCTGAACGGAAAAATGCTCACCGGCCGCGACGCCGCCCACAAGCGCATCCAGGACATGCTCGCCAAGGGCGAGAAGCTGCCGGTCGACTTCACCAACCGCGTCATCTACTACGTCGGCCCGGTCGACCCGGTGCGCGACGAGGCGGTGGGTCCGGCGGGGCCGACGACGGCCACGCGCATGGACAAGTTCACCGAGATGATGCTGGCGCAGACCGGCCTGATCGCGATGATCGGCAAGTCGGAGCGCGGTCCTTCGGGCATCGCCGCGATCAGGAAGCACAAGCGCGCCTACCTGATGGCGGTCGGCGGCGCGGCCTACCTGGTCAGCAAGGCGATCAAGGCCGCCAAGGTCGTGGCGTTCGGCGACCTGGGCATGGAGGCGATCTACGAGTTCGACGTGACCGACATGCCGGTCACGGTTGCCGTCGATGCGCTCGGAGAGTCCGTTCATGAGACCGGGCCGAAGAAGTGGCAGGCTCGCATCGGCAAGATCCCGGTGGTCACAGCCTGAGGATCACCATGAACATCCAACGCTCGATGCGCTTCGTCCTGCTGTCGTCGATCGCGGCGCTGCCGCTGGGCGGCGCGATCGCGGCGCCGCAGATCACGCCGCTGGGCGAAGCCGACAAGCACGGCTACATCGTCTACTCGGTCAAATGCGACGACGGCCGCAAGAAGATCCTGCAGTGCGTGCGCGACGATCGGCACTGCGGCTATGCGGGTGACCAGGCGCTGTCCGACGTGGTGACCGAGACCTGCTCCGCCACTCCGGCACAAGCGTCCGAGCCGCCGTCGTCGGACGATACGCTGCCGTTCCAGACCGCCCCGGCGCAGCCCTGAAGCCGGCGCGTCGCTCGAGCGCGCATCCTTCCGAATTTTCACCTCACGATGACCGGAGCCTGGACATGAGCGCGTTTCGCGACCTCGAGCACAGCGGCTGGAACAACGCGGCGGACGAATACGACGGTGCCTTCGCGCGCCTGACGACGCAGTCCATCGGCTCGCTGCTGCAGGCCGTCGGCGCCGGTCCCGGCGTACGCCTGCTCGACGTCGCCTGCGGACCCGGCTACGTGGCGGCCGAGGCGGCCAGGCGCGGTGCCACCGTGACGGGACTCGATTTCTCGGCCTCGATGCTCAAGATCGCGCGGGCCCGCCATGCCGGCATCACGTTCGTCGAAGGCGACGCGCAGTCGCTGGGATTTCCGGACGCCTCGTTCGACGCGGTGACGATGAATTTCGGCGCGCTCCACCTGGACGATCCGGATCGCGCGATCCGCGAGGCGGGCAGGGTGCTCGCGCCGGGCGGACGGTTCGGCTTCACCGTCTGGGCGCCGCCGGAGCAGACCGCGGCGTTTCGCATCGTGCTCGGCGCGGTCGCCAAGTGCGGCCGCGCCGACGTGCCGCTGCCGCCGGGTCCGCCGTTCTTCCAGTTCAGCGATCCGGCGCGCGCCCGCCAGGCGCTCGAGCAGGGCGGTCTGACCGACGTACGGACGCAGATCATCGAACAGTCCTGGCGCTTCGGCGCGGCCCACGAGCTGTTCGACTGCATGATGAGCGGCACCGTGCGCACCGCGGCGCTGCTCAAGGCGCAGACCGATACCGAGCGAAAGGCGATTTCCGCGGCGATCGAGCAGGAGATCGCGGCATTCGCGGTGGCCGGCGGCGGCTATGCGCTGCCGATGCCCTCGGTGCTGTCGAGCGCGCGCAAGCCCGGATAGGTCAGGTCACGGTGGAGCGGCGCTTCGAACGCTGCGGCGCCGGTCACTTCGAAAACCGATCAGGCCGCCGAGGCCTGCGGTCCTTCGGGCTGGCCGCCCCTGAGCACGACGTCCATGCGGGTGTGGTCCAGCTCCTTCTCCCATCGCGCGACCACCACGCAGGCCACGCCGTTGCCGATGAAGTTGGTCAGCGCGCGCGCCTCGCTCATGAAGCGGTCGATGCCCAGGATCAGCGCCAGGCCGGCCACCGGAACCGTCGGCACGACCGACATCGTGGCTGCCAGCGTGATGAAACCCGATCCGGTGACGCCGGCCGCGCCCTTGGACGTCAGCATCGCCACGCCCAGAAGGGTCAGCTCCTGCGCCAGCGTCAGCTCCACGTTGAGCGCCTGCGCGACGAAGATCGCGGCCATCGTCAGGTAGATGTTGGTGCCGTCGAGGTTGAACGAGTAACCGCTGGGCACGACCAGTCCGACCACCGAGCGCGAGCAGCCGAGGTGCTCGAGCTTCTGCATCAGCGGCACCAGCGCGGATTCCGATGATGAGGTGCCGAGCACCAGCAGCAGCTCCTCCTTGATGTAGCGGATGAAGCGCAGGATCGAAAAGCCGGTGAGCCGCGCGATCGCGCCCAGCACCACCAGCACGAACAGCAGGCAGGTCAGGTAGAAGCTGCCCATCAGCTTGGCCAGCGGACCCAGGCTGTCGATGCCGTACTTGCCGATCGTGAAGGCCATCGCGCCGCCGGCGCCCAGCGGCGCGAGCTTCATGACGATGCCGATCATGCGGAAGAAGACCTGCGCCGCCGATTCGAGGATCTCCATCACCGGCCGGCCCTTGTCGCCGATCGCCATCAGCGCGAAGCCGAACAGGATCGCGACCAGCAACACCTGCAGCAGATGCCCGCCTTCGGCAAAGGCGTCGACGAACGTGTGCGGAATGATGTCGAGCAGAAATCCGATCGTGGTCTGGTCCTTGGCCTGGTCGGCGTACTTGGCCACCGCCGAGGCATCCAGCGTCGCCGGATCGGCGTCGAAGCCGGCGCCAGGTTCGAGGACGTTGACCACGACCAGGCCGATCGCCAGCGCGAACGTCGACACGACCTCGAAATACAGGATCGCCTTTGCGCCGACGCGCCCGACTTTCTTGACGTCCGAGACGCCGGCGATGCCGAGCACCACGGTCAGAAAGATCACCGGCCCGATCAGCATCTTCACCAGCGCGATGAAGCCGTCGCCCAGGGGTTTGAGCGCGACGCCGGCGGCCGGCGCGAAGTGCCCGATCAGTCCGCCGACGACGATCGCGGCCAGTACCCACAGATAGAAACGCGAGCCTTGCATCGTTCGAGGATGGCGGTTCGTTCCCAGCTTATCCACCTTGATTGATAATCCCGGCCGATCCGTTCCTCCCTGAAGAGCATGACGTCCTCCTATCGCCTGCTGTCCTTCCTCGGGTTCCTCGGCTGCGTCGGCGGCCTGGCGTTCGCGCTCTACCTGCAGCACTTCAAGGGATTCGAGCCGTGCCCGATGTGCATCTTCCAGCGCGTGGCGATGGCCGCGGCGGGGGCGTTCTTCCTGCTGGGCGCGATCCACGGCCCCAAGGGCGGCGGGCGCTGGGTCTATGCGAGCCTGGCCGGACTGGGTGCGATCGGAGGCGCGCTGATCGCAGCACGCCACGTCTGGCTGCAGAACCTTCCTGCCGACCAGGTGCCGGCCTGCGGGCCGACGCTCGACTACCTGCTCGGCATGCTGCCGGTGATGGAAGTGGTGCAGATGGTGCTCAAGGGCGACGGCAACTGCGCCAAGATCGACGCGCAATGGCTGGGCCTGTCGCTGCCGACGTGGACGCTGGTCGCGTTCATCGCGCTGATCCTGTGGGCGCTGCTCACCGTGGTGCTGCCGAAGATGGCGCAGCGCCGTCCCTGAATCCTCTTCTCATTCTTTGCCCTGGCCGTTTCGACCATGACCTACGCCACCACGGACCTGTCCGACGCGCATCCCGAAGCCCAGACCTGCGAACCGGTTTTCCGCGACTACGGGGGCCGCGCGGCGTTCCACGGTCCGATCAAGACGCTCAAGGTGTTCGAGGACAATGCGCTGGTTCGCGCCACGCTGGAGACGCCCGGCGAGCAGCGCGTGCTGGTGGTCGACGGCGGCGGCTCGACGCGTTGCGCGCTGTTCGGCGGCAACCTGGGCCAGCTCGCGGTGAAGAACGGCTGGGCCGGCGTGGTGGTCTACGGCCTGATCCGCGACAGCGGCGAGATCTCGCAGCAGGCGTTCGGTCTGAAGGCGCTGGGCACGCTTCCGCGCAAGAGCGAAAAGGGCTTGCACAGCGCGCACGCCGATCGCGTGGTGAACTTCGCCGGCGTGACGTTCAAGCCGGGTGCGTGGCTGTATGCAGACGCCGACGGGATCGTCGTCAGCGACACCCCGATCCACGAATAGTCGGGTAGCCCGGGACAGCGGCTGCTTCGCGGCTTGGCTTTCCCGCCCTACGGGGTCGCAGGTCGGGTTTCCATCGCATTGCGCCGCTGGATGAACCACACGAACACGCTCGCCGTGAGGATCATCTGGATGCCGTACACCGCGCCCGGGATCATGTAGACCGGCGCGATCATCGCGCCCACCGCCATCGTCAATGTGGTGTTGTGCACGCCCAGTTCGATGGCGATCGCCGTCGACTGGCGCACGTCGAGCTTCGCGCGTCGCGCGATGAACCAGCTCAGCGTCATCGCCGACAGGTTGAGCGTCAGCGTCGCCGCGCCGACCGCCACCAGCATCGCCGGCGCCTCGTTGCGCGCCTCGTAGATCGCGCCGCCGACCACGATCACGAAGAACACCAGCGCCGCGCGCTTGACCCAGGGTTCGGCACGCGTCGCAAATCCCGGCGTCCACGCGCGCACGACCATGCCAACGCTCAGCGGCACGACGGTGATCGTCATCACGCGCACGACGATGCGCACCATGTCGAGCTGGGCCTCGGTCTGCGCGCCGAGGAAGTAGGCCGTCGCGATGGCCAGGAACAGCGGCGTGGTGAACACCGCCACCGCGCTGCTCAGCGCCGTCATCGTCACCGACAGCGCGGTGTCGCCGCGGGCGAGGTGGGTGAGCAGGTTCGCGGTCGTGCCGCCCGGTGCTGCGCCCAGCAGGATCATGCCGACGGCGAGTTCCGGTCTCAGGCCGTAGGCGATCGTCGCGAGGAAGGCGAGCAGCGGCGAGAGCAGCAGCAGGTTGGTCAGGCCGATGACCACGCCGCGCGGATAGATCAGCACGCGTTTGAAGTCGGCGACGGTCAGCGACAGACCCAGCCCGGTCATGATCACGAACAGGGCCAGCGGCAGCAGGGTCGTCGCGAAGAAGCTGCTGGTCATGGGGCGGGCAGGGCGGTGGAGACGGGACGATACGGGACGCGCCGAGTGCTTCCAAAACAAGGCCTTCGATTGGCCAGCGCGACCGTTCTGTCACCCAATTGTTGCATTGCGGCGAAATAGGCCATTGGCTAGAATTCGCGCCCCTCAAACGCCCGGTCCCGACTGACGGCCGAGCGTTGTCCGCCGCAGGTCGCATCCGAACCCGGGAGCGACCCGAACGCGGTGAGACCCATCCCAAGAACAGGCAGGAGTTTTCGGATGAGTGCTGTGAAAGGCGTCGAAGTGCTGGGCGCGTTGAACCCTTCGTACAAGAAGATTCTCACCCCGGCCGCTCTGGCGTTCGTCGCCAAGCTCGTCCGCAAGCACGGCCCCACCCGCGAAAAACTGCTCGCGTTCCGCAAGGAGCGCCAAGCGCTGATCGATGCCGGCAAGGTGCCGGGTTTCCTCAAGGAGACCAAGGCGATCCGCGACGGCAAGTGGAAGATCGCCGGCACGCCCGCCGACCTGCTGGACCGCCGCGTGGAGATCACCGGCCCGGTCGACCGCAAGATGGTCATCAACGCGTTGAACTCGGGCGCCAAGTGCTTCATGGCGGACTTCGAGGATTCGGCCTCGCCGACCTGGGACCTGATGATGTCGGGCCAGGTGAATCTCGCCGACGCGGTGCGTCGCAAGATCAGCTTCACCAACGAGGCGGGCAAGGAATACGCGCTCAACGAGCAGATCGCGACGCTGCTGGTGCGTCCGCGCGGCTGGCACCTGCTGGAGAAGCACATCCTGATCGACGGCAAGCCCGCGCCGGGCGCGATCGTCGACTTCGGCCTGTTCTTCTTCCACAACGCCAAGGAACAGCTCAAGCGCAAGACCGGCCCGTACTTCTACCTGCCCAAGATGCAGTCGCATCTCGAGGCGCGGCTGTGGAACTCGATCTTCGTCGACGCGCAGAAGGCGCTGGGCATTCCGCAGAAGACGATCAAGGTCACGGTGCTGATCGAGACGCTGTGGGCCGCGTTCGAGATGGACGAGATCCTGTACGAGCTGCGCAACCACATCGTGGGTCTGAACTGCGGCCGTTGGGATTACATCTTCAGCTGCATCAAGACGCTCAACGCGCACGGCGACTGGATGGTGCCGGATCGCCTGGCGGTGGGCATGGATCGCCCCTTCCTCGACAGCTACTCCAAGCTGCTGTGCGAGACCTGCCACAAGCGCGGCGCGCACGCGATGGGCGGCATGGCGGCGTTCATCCCGACCAAGGACGCGGCGCAGAACGAGGTGGTGTTCGCCAAGGTGACCGCCGACAAGCTGCGCGAAGTGAAGAACGGTCACGACGGCACCTGGGTGGCGCATCCGGGGCTCGTGCCGGTGGCGCTCAAGGTGTTCGACGAGCACATGCCGGAGCCCAACCAGGTCTCCAGGCAGTTCAAGTACGGCATCAAGGCCAAGGATCTGCTGGTGCGCCCCGAAGGCGCGATGACCGAGGCCGGCCTGCGCAACAACATCAACGTGTCGGTCCAGTACACCGAGGCCTGGTTGCGCGGCAACGGCTGCGTGCCGCTGCACAACCTGATGGAAGACGCCGCCACCGCCGAGATCAGCCGCACGCAGATCTGGCAGTGGCAGAAGTACGGCGTCGAGCTGTCGGACGGCCGCAAGGTGACGCCGGCGCTGGTCAATCAGGTGATCGACGAGGAACTGGCCACGATCAAGCAGCAGCTCGGTGAGGAGCGTTACAACGCCAGCCGCATGATCGAGGCCGCCGGCCTGGTCGCGCGCATGTCGACCGCGAACAAGGTCGCGGACTTCCTGACATTGCCGAGCTACGACTACCTGGATTGAAGACGCGGCGGTAGGCGTTAGGCGTCAGGAAAAGCGCCAGCGTCTCCCTACCGCCCAACGCCTACCGCCGCTTTTCCCCTTTTACCCCGCAGAGGCATCCCCCCATGAGCAGCACCCGCGACGAGCAGATCAAGGCCCTCGAGAAGGACTGGGCGACCAACCCCCGCTGGAAGGGCGTCAAGCGCGGTTACTCCGCGGCCGACGTCGTTCGCCTGCGCGGCAGCCAGCAGATCGACTACACGCTCGCCAAGCGTGGCGCCGAGACGCTGTGGGCCAAGGTCAATGGCGGCGCCAAGAAGGGCTACGTCAACGCGTTCGGTGCGATCACCGCCGGCCAGGCGATGCAGCAGGCCAAGGCCGGCCTCGAGGCCGTGTATCTGTCGGGCTGGCAGGTCGCCGCCGACGGCAACACCTCCGAGACCATGTACCCGGACCAGTCGCTGTACGCGTACGACTCGGTGCCGACGATGGTTCGTCGCATCAACAACACTTTCAAGCGTGCCGACGAGATCCAGTGGTCGCGCGGCATCGAGCCGGGCCACAAGGACTTCGTCGATTACTTCCTGCCGATCGTCGCGGACGCGGAAGCCGGCTTCGGCGGCGTGCTCAACGCCTTCGAGCTGATGAAGAACATGATCGCGGCCGGCGCCGCCGGCGTGCACTTCGAAGACCAGCTCGCCGCGGTCAAGAAGTGCGGCCACATGGGCGGCAAGGTGCTGGTGCCGACGCAGGAAGCCTGCGAGAAGCTGATCGCCGCGCGCTTCGCCGCCGACGTCATGGGCGTCTCCACCATCGTGCTCGCGCGCACCGACGCCGAGGCCGCCAACCTGCTGACGTCGGACCACGACGCCAACGACAAGCCCTTCCTGACCGGCGAGCGCACGCAGGAAGGTTTTTACCGCGTGAAGAACGGCCTCGAGCAGGCCATCAGCCGCGGCGTCGCCTACGCGCCGTACGCCGACCTGGTCTGGTGCGAGACCGGCGTGCCCGACATCGGCTTCGCGCGTGAATTCGCGCAGGCCGTGCTCAAGGCCTGCCCGGGCAAGCTGCTGAGCTACAACTGCTCGCCCTCGTTCAACTGGAAGAAGAACCTCAACGACTCGCAGATCGCCAAGTTCCAGGACGACCTGTCGGCGCTGGGCTACAAGTACCAGTTCATCACGCTGGCCGGCATCCACATCAACTGGTTCAACACCTTCCAGTTCGCCCACGCCTACGCGCGCGGCGAAGGCATGAAGCACTACACGCAGATGGTGCAGGAGCCCGAGTTCGCGGCGCGCGACAAGGGCTACACCTTCGTGTCGCACCAGCAGGAAGTGGGCGCGGGCTACTTCGATGACGTCACCACGGTGATCCAGGGCGGCTCGTCCTCGGTCAAGGCGCTGAAGGGCTCGACCGAAGAAGAGCAGTTCCATTGATCCGAGCGGTTCGCAGCATCGAAAAGGGCCGCCTCGCGCGGCCCTTTTCTTTGCGCGCGCCTCCCAGCTTGCGTGACCTCGATGCGAGGCGTAAACCAGCCCCCACAACGAAGCACAACGGGGAGAATCACGATGAACCGCATCCTGATCGGCCTGGTGGCCGTCGCCGCGTTTGGCGTCGGTGTCTGGTACGTCTACGACGATCGTCGCGAGAACCCGCCGGCCGAACCGACGACGGCGGCAGCGCCCGAGGCCGGCATGATGCCGGGCGATCCGGTCGGCGCGACGCTGCTGCCGGGTCTGGGCAACTACCGGTTCGAGGTCACGACCTCCCAACCCGACGTGCAGAAGTGGGTCGACCAGGGCCTGGCATTGACCTACGGCTTCAACCACGACGCCGCGGAACGCTCGTTCCTGAAGGCCGCCGAACTCGATCCGGACTGCGCGATGTGCTGGTGGGGCGCCGCGCTCGTGCTCGGACCGCACGTCAACGCGCCGATGGATCCGGGCAACAACGCCAAGGCCTGGACGCGGCTGCAGAAGGCGCAGGCGCTGGCGCCCAAGGCGAGCGAGCGCGAGCAGGCCTTCATCAAGATGCTGTCGGCCCGGTACGCGGAGGATCCGCCGGCCGATCGGCGGGCGCTGGACGAGGCCTATGCCGCGGCCACCGGCGACGTGATGAAGGCGCGACCGGAGGATCTGGACGCCGCGGTGTTCCATGCCGAGGCGCTGATGGACCTGCAGCCGTGGAACTACTACGACGCCAAGGGCGAGCCCAAGGGAAAGATCGACGAGATCGTCGCCACGCTCGAATCGGTGATGCAGCGCAACGCCGATCACGCCGGTGCCTTGCACCTCTACATCCACGCGGTCGAAGCCTCGAAGTCGCCCGATCGTGCCGTGGCGGCGGCCGATCGACTGCTCGGCCTGCTGCCGGGCTCGGGGCACCTGGTGCACATGCCGTCGCACATCTTCACGCGTGTCGGCCGCTACCACGACGCGGTGGTGTCGAACCAGAAGGCGGCCGCGGCCGACGATGCGTACTTGGCGACCTGCCGTCCCGGCGTGGCGGTCTACCCGCTGGCCTACGTGCCGCACAACCATCACTTCCTGTGGTGGGCCTCGTCGATGGAAGGCAGTTCGGCGGCCGCCATCGCCGCGGCGGACGAGACCGCCAAGCGCGCGACGGTGCCCGAGCTGATCAAGCAGCCGGCGTTCGTGTTCCTGACCGACTTCATGTCGACGCCGCTGAAGGCGCGCGCACAGCTCGGCCGCTGGGACGAGATCGTCGCGATGCCCAAGCCCGAGCTGCCATATCCGATGGCGATGTGGGAGTACGCCCAGGGGATGGCCGCGATCCGGCAAGGGCGTCTGGACGCCGCCGACCAGCACCTCGCCGAGCTGGCCAAAGCCGCGGCGGACCCGGCCTGGGAGCAGGCGTTCGTCGGTCCGCAGCACCCGCTGTCGGGGGCGCTCAAGGTCGCCGAACGGGTGCTCACCGGCGAACTGGCCGCCGCGCGCAAGGACTACAAGGCCTCGATCAAGGCGCTCGAACAGGCGGTCGAGGCCGAGGACGCCATCGCGTATTACGAGCCGCCGGTCTGGCACCAGCCGGTCAGGCCGACGCTCGGCGCCGTGCAGATCGCGGCCGGCGAGGCCAAGGAGGCGGAAAAGACCTATCGCCAGGATCTCGAACGCAACCGCGAAAGTGGCTGGTCGCTGTTCGGGTTGGGTCAGGCGCTGCGGGCGCAGAAGAAGGACGCCGAGGCGCAGGAGGTCGAGGCGCGGTTCGCCAAGGCCTGGACGTACTCGGACGTGAAGCTGGAGTCGTCGCGGATGTAGTCCGGGTTCCGCGGGACTTCCACACCCGGACGTGCCGTATTCCGACCGCGACGACCGGTCGGAGCGGGCCGACTGTGCCGCGTCGCACAGATCGATTGGGAAAATTGTGGAGTGCCGTCCAAATCAGTTGATCGGGCCTTGGACGTTCCTTTATGTTGGCTCCCGGTCGATGCCTGCGAGCGTCCCTGTCGGGACCGTTTCGCGGGGATGACGAATTCCCAAAGAGCTCCCCAGGAGCCAAGCAATCGGGCGTGAAAGCGCGACGCGGCAGGGAGAGCAGATGTCCGAGTTCACCGTACTGGTCGGCAATGCGGCGGGGACGCCACTTCCCGCCGGGCTGACACAGGTGTTGTCGCAATCCGACACGCTTCGGATCGTCGACGTGGTACGCAACTGGGCCCAGCTGCTGGCCATGGTGGAGCGCCATCATCCCGACCTGCTGGTGCTCGATCGGATGCTCTGGAGAGCCGCATCGGGGCGGCGTCTGCAGCGCATCTCGCTGCCCAGCCCGGCGCCCCGGATCGTGATGTTTTCCGACCTGCTGGACGCCTCGGTCGTCGGCGAGGCGATCGCCTACGGCGTGCAGGGCTGCATGACCTCGGTCGCGAGCGAATCGCAATGGAGCAACGCCATCCAGGTGGTCCTGGACGGCGACATCGCGATGCCGCGCAAGCTGCTCGCATCGGCGCTCGAAAACTCCCTGCATCGGCGGGTCGACGATCCGACGTGGCCGGAAAAGCTCAGTGCCGAAGGCAACGAACCGCTGACCGATCGCGAGCGCGACGTGATCCGCTGCGTCACCAGCGGCATGACCAACAAGGAAATCGCCCGCCACCTGGGCATCAGCGACGCAACGGTCAAGACGCACCTGCACCACGTCTTCGGCAAGCTCAAGGTCGGGCGCCGGATGCTGCTCGTTCCGGGCTCGACGCTCGCCAGTTGAGCGGCTTCAGGCCGACTTTCGCAGCCGGCCATCGCGCAGCACTTCGGCTGCGGCGCGGTGTCCCGACAGCACCGCGCCTTCCATGAAGCCCTGCCATTCGTAGAACGAGCTGGTGTGTTCGCCGGCGAAGTACAGGCGACCCACGGGCGCCGCTTCGGCGTCCGCGAGGGTGGTGAAATAGCCCGGCTGGTTGGCGGTGTAGCTGCCCAGTGACAGGGGATTCGACGGCCAATGCTCGAGGTGCGCGCGCAGCGCGCCCGCCGGCCGCGACGCGGCCACGAGGCTGCCGGGAAACACCTGTTCGAGATCCGTCAGGAACGCCGTGGCCTCGCTCGTGCCGGCGACCCCGAGCTCGGCGCCGCGGCGGCCGCCCGAGTAGTCGGTGATCACGCCGCGGGTGGCGTTGGCCCGCGCGGCGTTGGTTTCCCACGTCGTCTGGTGATGTGCCAGATCCGAGTACGACGCGCCGTTGCCGCCCAGGCCGAGCCACGGCCGCGCATCGAAGCCCAGCATCATCTTGGCGTTGGTTCCATAGCGCAGGTTCGCGATCGCGAACTGCTTGTCCAGCGGAAGATCCAGGCTGGGGTCCAGGTGCAGCGTTCGCAGCACCGAGAACGGCAGCGTCAGCACCACCGCATCGCAGCGATGCGTGAGGTTGTCGAACGTCAGCTCGAACTCGCCGCCGGAGGTCTTCGAGATCGCCGCCAGCCGACGGCCGGTCTGGATCTGCGAGGCCACGCGAAAGCCCAGCCCCTGCGCGATCAGGTCGTTTCCGCCGACGACGTGGTAACGCTCGTCGCTGAACTGCCCGAACGGCGTGAACTTGGAACGCCGATCGGCGTGGATGAACTGCAGGAACGCAAGGCAGCTCTGATCCTCGATCTCCAGCCCGTACTCCGCGATGTACGCCTGCTCGATGGCCTTGAACGCCAGCCGGCCCGCGCCGCGCGCGGTCAGGTATTCGCGCAGGTTGAGGAAGTCGAGCTGTTCCTCGTCGGGCGAATGGTCGGCCGCGGTCGGATCACTGATACGGCGCAGGTCCACGCGCATGCGTGCGACCAGGTCGCGAAACTCCGCCACCACCGCCGCTTCCGAATGATGCGCGCCGTCGAAGTGGTAGAAGACCTCGCCCGGGTTCTTGTTGACGTCCTCGAGTTCGAGGCCGAATTCCCTGGCATAGGCGAGCATGGCCTTGTGCGCGGTGTCGATGAACTCGCCGCCACGCTCCGCGACCTGTCCCGGGAAAAAATTGCGCAATGACCAGCAGCGTCCGCCGATCCGGTCGGCGGCCTCGAACAGCGAGGCGCGAACGCCGTTGCGCGCCAGCTGATCGGCACAGCTCAGCCCCGCGAGTCCGGCGCCGACGATCGCCACGCGCAGCTTCGTATCGACCTTGGGAATCGCGAACGCCGTCGCCGGCAGCGCGGCGGCCATCGCACCGCCGCCGAGCCCGGCGAGCACGCGTCGCCGATCGCGCGACGTCTCGCGCGCCCGCTGCAGGAATTCGCTGGTCTCTTCCTTGCTGTCCAGGCTGGAAGCCGCCAGATCCAGCGCCTGCAGCAGCCGGCGAAACACAGGAGTGCGTGACATGATCGATCCCCGGAAGAGGTCAAGACGCTAGCATGCGAAGCTCCCCGAACTGCTCGTCATGTCGAGTCCCGATGTGAGTCCGCTCACACCGCTGTGGATCACCCATGAAGCCTGCCTGCGACACGACATGGGTCGCGGCCATCCCGAGTGCCCCGAGCGCCTGCAGGCGATCGAGGATCGGCTGCGCGCGTGCGGAATGATGGATTTCTTCCAGCGCCAGAACGCACCCGAGGCCACCGAGGAGCAACTGCTGCGGGCGCACAGCGTCGAGCACGTGGAGGCGATGCGGATCGGCCCGCGGATGATCGACGGCGACACGGTCCAGACCGAGCACACGCTGGACGCGGCGTTGCGCGCGGCCGGTGCCGTTGTCAGCGGAGTCGATGCGGTGATGTCGGGCCGCACGCAGTTCGCCTTCTGCGCCGTGCGACCTCCCGGGCACCACGCCGAGCGCGAGCGGGCGATGGGTTTCTGCTTCTTCAACAACGCGGCGGTGGGCGCGGCGCACGCGCTGGCGCAGGGTCTGGAGCGCGTGGCGCTGGTGGATTTCGACGTGCACTACGGCAACGGCAGCGCGGACATCTTCCGCCACGACCCGCGCGTGTGGATGTATTCGACCTACCAGGACCCGCTGTATCCGCATTGGCGCGGCGCACCCGACGCGCGCCACCTGATCGATGCGCCGCTGCGCGCGCGAAGCGGCAGCCAGGCGTTCCGCGCCGCGGTGACCGAGCATTGGCTGCCGGCGATGGAACGCCAGCAGCCGCAGTTGATCATCGTCTCGGCCGGCTTCGATGCGCACGCAGCCGATCCGCTCGCCGACATGAACCTGGGCTACGACGACTTCCACTGGATCGGAGAAGTGCTGCGCGACGTGGCGGCGCACTGCGCGGACAACCGCGTGGTGGCGACGCTCGAAGGCGGCTACGACCTGCACGCGCTGGCGCGCAGCGTCGAATCCTTCGCGCAGCCCTGGCTCGGTCTCTGAGTCTCACCGCCGCGTGACGATCCGCAATCTCGATGCGCTGTTCCGGCCGCAGCGCGTGCTCTGGCTGGGCCCGCCGCAGTCGCCCGGTCAGAAGGCGGTGCTCGACAAGATCCGTGTGTCCGGCGTGCACCTGGAAGAAGCCGAGGAGGTCACCGCTTTCTCGCCGGTGCCCGGCGGTGAACGCACGATGGCGGTGGTCGTGCGCGACGCCGATGCGCAGCCGGCCGTGGTGCAGCGGCTCGGCGAGCTCGGCTGCCGCGCGCTGGTCTGGGTGCTGCACGATCCGCCGTCGGCCTCGATTCTCGAAGCGGCGCGCGAACGCACGCTGCGCATCCTGGGTCCGCGCAGCGTCGGCCTGTCGCACGCGTCGGGCTTCGACGCCTCGATGCTGCCGCAGAAGACCGCGCCGGGTTCGCTGGCGCTGATCGCGCAATCGCAGACGGTGGCGGCCGCCGCGGTGGATTGGGCGGTCGGCCGGCGCGTCGGCTTCGCCTGGGTCGCCGTGACCGGCGGCGAGATCGATGTCGACGTCGCCGACCTGCTCGACTACGCCGCGCTCGACGACAACGTGCGCAGCGTGGCGGTGGAAGTCGGTCGCATCCGCGGCGCGCGCAAGTTCATGTCCGCGGCTCGCGCCTGCGCGCGTGCCAAGCCGACGGTGATCCTGCAGACGCGCCTCGCCGATCGGGCCGCTGCGGGTGCGGACCCGGTGCGCTCGGCCTGCTTCGCGCGTGCCGGTCTGGTCGAGGTGCCGAACCTTCCGGGCCTGTTCGACGCGCTCGCCTCGCTGCAGCGGCTGCCGACGCTGGCGCAGCCGCGCGTGGTGGTCGTGGCCAACGGCGCGGCGCTGTGCGCGCTCGGTGTCGACGCGGTTCTGCGCAACGGCCTGACCATCGTCGAATGGACCGAGGCGCTGCAGCGCAGCCTGACCGCGCGTCTGCCGTCGGCGCGCTTTCGCCCGGGCGCGGTCGACATCGGCGACCCGGCGATCGAGGACATCGTCGCGACGCTGCAGCTGGTGCTGCGCAGTGCGGGCGCCGAGGTGGTGATCTACGTGCGCAGCCCGGTCGCCGGGCACCCGCACGACCCGGTCGCGCAGGCGCTGGGCGCCGCGAAGCTGGGACCGCGCGTGCTCACGGCCTGGCTGGGTCTGGAGTCGGCGATCTCCGCGCGGCGCTTGAGCGCGGAGGCGGGTCAATCGACCTTCACGTCGCCGGATGCGGCGGCGCGCAGCATCCGCTACCGCTGGGAGCACACGCGCAACCGCGAACTGCTGACGCAGACGCCGCCGCGACTGCGACCCTCCAGGCTCGACCCGCAGCGCGTGCACGAACGGCTGCTCGATCAGCTCGGTGCGGGCACCGACGCGCGGCCCGAGGCGGCGGTGGAACTGCTGCGCGCCTACGGGATCGACTCGCAGTCGCGGATCAAGCCCGGCTCGCTGGTCCTGCGCGTGACGCTCGAGCGACATCCCGAACTCGGGATGTACCTGAGCCTGCGTCCGGACGTGCGCGGCGTGGTCACCGCCACCGCCTACGCCTTCGTTCCGCTCGACGGCCTGCTCGCCGGCCGCCTGATCGCCGAAGCGGGACTGGAGGTCGGGCCGCACCTGGAGGCCCGCTGCGTCGAGGCGGCGCAGGCCCTGCTGGTGTCGCTGTCGCAGATCCCGATGGATCAGGCGCACATCGAAGGGATGAACCTGCGCGTGGTGATCCACGAAGGCCGAGCCCGCGTTGCGTCGAGCGATGCGCGCCTGTTGCTGACGCCGGGACCGGTGACCGAGCGCGAACGCCTGGCGCTGGCGCCGTACCCGGCGACGCTGGGCCAGCGCATCCGCCTGGGCGACGGCAGCGAACTCGCGCTGCGACCGGTGCGGCCCGAGGACGAGCCGGCCGTGGTCGAGCTGCTGCAGGGCCTGGACCAGGAAACGGTGCGGCTGCGCTTCTTTGCGCACATCCGGCACTTCAGCCACACGATGGCGGCGCGCATGACCCAGATCGACTACGACCGCGAGCTGGCGCTGGTGGCGCATCCGTTCGATGCACCCGAATCGCTGCGTGCGATCGGCACGTTGATCGCCGACCCGGACAACGCAACCGGCGAGTTCGCGATCCTGGTGCGGCCGGACCACGCGCGCCTCGGGTTGGGACGACAGATGCTGATCGCGCTGATCGAACACGCGCGGCGCCGCGGCATCGGCTGCGTGTGGGGCGTGGTACTGGCGGACAACGAGGCGATGCTGGCGCTGGCCCGGTCGCTGGGTTTCGTGCGTCGGCTCGATCCGGAGGACGCCGGCTGCCGGCGCGTCGAACTGCACCTCGGAGCCCCGGCATGACCGAGCAGCTGGCGCCGCTGCATCCGTATCTGACCAGCTTGGCGCTGGGCCTGCTGATCGGCCTGGAGCGCCAGCGCAGCCGCGCGGCGCAGGCCGGCCTGCGCACGTTCCCGCTGGTGGCGCTGTTCGGCACCGTCAGCGCGATGCTGCAGTCGGGTCACGACGTCGACTGGCTGCTGCCGGCCGCGCTGGTGCTGGTGGGCGTCACGATGATCGTGGCGTATCGCGACGACGGCGACACCGCCAATACCGGCACCACCACGACGATGGCGCTGATGCTGTGCTTCCTGCTCGGCGCGATGTCCTGGCACGGCCACTACCAGATCGCCACCGGACTGGCGCTGGTCACGACCGCCCTGCTGCATTTCAAGGAGGAACTGCACGGCTTCGCCGAACGCCTGTCGCGAGACGACGTCGTGGCGGTGCTGCGCTTCATCGTCATCAGCGTGCTGCTGCTGCCGCTGCTGCCGGATCGCGGGTTCGGGCCGTACGAGTCGCTCAATCCCTACCGGCTGTGGTGGATGGTGGTGCTGATCTCGGGCCTGAGCCTGGGCGGCTACATGCTGCTCAAGCTGGTCGGGCCGGGCAAGGGCGTGCCGCTGCTCGGGGTGTTCGGAGGGTTGGCATCGAGCACCGCGACGACGTTGAGCTTCGCGCGGCAGGTGAAGGCCGACGCCGGCCAGGCGGCCGCCGCGCGCACCGTGATCCTGATCGCCAACGTGATGGTGCTGCCGCGCCTGGCCGTGCTGTGTGCCGTGGTCGCAGCCGCGGTGCTGCCGACGCTGCTGCCTGCGCTTGCCGGCGGCGTGGTGGCCGGCGGCGCGGTGGTGCTGATCGCGTTGCGCGAGCGCGCCAAGCGTCCGGACGGATCCATCGAGGTCGGCAACCCGGGCGCGCTGCGCGCCGCGCTGGGATTCGGATTGCTCTACGCGCTGGTGCTGGTGGTGGTCGCGTTTCTGCAGGACCGGCTCGGCCAGAGCGGGGTCTACGCAGCGGCCGCCGTGGCCGGCCTGACCGACGTCGATGCGATCAGCCTGACGGCGCTCGACCTGTTCGGGCGCCAGCAGATCGATGCCGGAACCGCCGCCAACGTGGTGCTGGTCGCGATCGTCGCCAACCTGGTCTTCAAGGGCGCGGCCGTGGCGGTGATCGCCGGACGCGCGCTCGCAAGGCCGGTGTGGCTGGGCTTCGCCGCGATCGCCGTCGGACTGGGGGTCGGGCGCGTGCTCGGTGCGGTGGTCGCCGGCCACTGAGCACATCGGCGCAAGCCGGGGAGCCGTCCGAAGCGGAACGATCGTTCGGCGCTGGCATACTGCGCCGACGCGCCGTCCGTCGAACCGGTCGGAAATCTCGAATACAGCTCGCCGCCGTGCCCTGGCACCGGCGGTGCCCGTCCTTACGCTCTGGTCACCATGCAGCAGCAATCTTTGCGGTTCCGCATCGCGCATTGGGTTCTCGCACATCGCAAGCTGAGCTGGTTGTTCTTCGCCCTGGTCACCGCCTTCTTCGCGGCGGGACTGCCCAAGGTGCAGCTGCGCACGATCTTCTCGGACCTGCTGCCGTCGGACGATCCGTTCGTGCAGACGTTCAAGGACCATCCCAATTTCGGCAATCCGCTGACCGTGGCGGTGATGATCAAGCGCACCGACGGCGACATCTACAACGCCGAAACCATCGCCAAGGTCTGGAAGTTCACACGCGACATCGACCTGACGCCGGGCGTGGACCACGACCTGATCCTGTCGATGACCACCAGCAAGGCGCGCTACACGGAGGCCACGCCCTTCGGTATCGACATGCGCCCGCTGATGTCCGACGTGCCGCCGGCCGGACCCGAGGAGATCGCGCTGTTCCGGGAGCGCGTGAACAAGTCGCCGAACACGCGCGAGTTCCTGATCGCGCACGACGGCACCGCGGCCATCGTCATGGCCACGTTCATCGAGCACCGCGCCGACTACGGCGTGATCTTCGAGTTCGTGCAGGACCTGGCCGCCAAGGCGCGCGACGAGCATCACGAGATCTACGTGACCGGCCAGCCGATCCTGATCGGCTGGGTGTACCAGTACACCACGCAGATGCTGCTGATCTTCGGCGTCACCATCGGCGCGCTGCTGCTCGCGCTGGTGCTCTACATGCGCAACATGGTGGGCATCCTCACCCCGATCGTGACCAGCGCGGTGGCCGCGATCTGGGCGTTCGGCCTGGTGGGCTGGCTGGACGTGTCGATCGAGCCGCTGCTGATGGTCGTGCCGCTGCTGTTGACCGCGCGCTCGTTCTCGCACTCGGTGCAGTTCACCGAGCGTTTCTACGAGATCTATTCGCACGTGAAGGACCGCCACCTGGCGGCCGAGATCACGATGGGCGTGATGATGGCCCCCTCGATCCTCGGGATCATCACCGACATCATCGGCATTTCGGTGGTCGCGGCCGCGCCCATTCCCGCGATGTGGCGCCATGCGCTGTTCTGCGGCATGTGGGCGGTGTGGCTGATCCCCACCGGCGTGTTCCTGATCTCGCTGCTGCTGGCCTCGTTGCCGCCGCCGGAGAACGTCGAGAAGCTGGTCGGCCGCGGTAACGAGACCGGCGTGCACCGTCGCTTCCAGGCGTTGCTGACCGGCATCGCGCGCCTGACCTACGGCAAGCGCGCGCGCTGGACGGCGCTGGTGCTGGTCATCGCGTCGGCCTGGGCGTCGTACACCGCGATGCAGATCAAGATCGGCAATCCGGTGGAAGGGACCAACCTGCTGTGGGAGGACTCCGACTTCAACACCGCGGTGCGCGCGATCAACGGGCATTTCCCCGGCGTGAACACGCTCGAGCTGGTGATGGAGAGCAAGACCCCCGATGCCGAGGAATGGAACGTCACGCGCGCCGAGACCGTGATGACGATGCTCAAGCTGCAGACCCTGATGGAGCAGGGCGAGGACCCGCCGCGCGCCACGCTGTCGTTCAACGACTACCTGCGCGAATCCAACCGCCTGTTCCAGGGCGGAAGTCCGAAGTGGCTGCCGCTCGACAATCGCGATCGCGCGATCAACGCCGCTGCCATCGGCGTGCTGATGGGATCCAGCGCCAAGAACTACGGCCACGTCGTGGACGACACGATGCAGCACGGCACGGTGTCGCTTTGGTACAAGGACAACAAGCAGGAGACGGTCGACGCCGCGCTCGCTGCGGCGCGCAAGGCGGTGGCCGAGGTCGGCGCGGAACACGAGTTCTTCAGGATCCGCATGGCCACCGGCATCATCGCGCTGCAGGAAGCGGTGAACATCATCGTCGACCGTTTCCACTGGGTGATGATCGGCATGCTGAACGTGGCGATCTTCCTGCTCTGCGCGTACGCCTATCACTCGTTCGTCGCCGGCTTCCTGCTGCTGGTGCCGGTCAACCTGTCCAACCAGGTGATGATCGCCGCGATGCACCTGATGGGCGTCGGCCTCGACGTGAACTCGCTGATCGTCGCGGCGATCGGTGTGGGCGTGGGCATCGACTACGGCATCTACCTGCTGTCGCGAATCTGCGAGGAGTACCACGCGCACGACGAGGATTGGGGCGCGGCCATCACCGCGGCGCTGCGCACTACCGGCAAGGCGATCATGTTCACCGCCACGATCATGACCGTCGGCATCGCGCCCTGGTACTTCATGTCGGGCTTGAAGTTCCTCGCCGACATGGGCCTGCTGCTGATCGTGATCATGTCGATCAACATGGTGATGGCGCTGCTCGTGCTGCCGCTGCTGGTCTGGTACGTCAAGCCGAGGTTCGTCGCACGCAAGGATCTGCTGGTGGGCGAGGGCGTGGACCTGTCGTTGTTCACCGATCGTCTCGAGGCCGGTCCGAGCGCGCCCACCTGAAGCGCGCCGGGACTTCCAGACGCCGCGCGGATCCGCATCAGGACGACGTCGCGACCCACCATGCTGCCGATGCGCCGCATCGTCGTCGTGGCCCTCGGCGCATTCGTGCTCGCGCTGCTGGCCTGGGCGGGATGGCAGCGCCAGCAGGCCGGGAAGGGATCGGCCGATGCGGATCGGGTCCCGGTCGCTCGGCTCGAAGGGCTCGGTTCCTACCGCATGCCGGTGCGCGCGGCGACGCCGACCGCCCGCGCGTGGTTCGACCAGGGGCTGGTGCTGGCGTATGCGTTCAACCACGACGCTGCGGCCCGCTCGTTCCTGAAAGCCGCTGAACACGATCCGCGCTGCGCGATGTGCTGGTGGGGCGCCGCGCTGGTGCTCGGTCCGCATCTGAACGCGGCGATGGATCCGTCCAATGCGCCCGCGGCGTTCGAACGCGTGCAGCGCGCCGCCGGGCTGGCGCGGGCTGGTCGCGAGCGCGATCTGGTCGACGCGCTGTCGCGTCGTTACGCCGCCCCGTCGACGCCGGCGGATCGTCCGGCGCTCGACCAGGCGTACGCGCAGGCGATGCGCGATGTCGTCGCGCGCCATCCGGACGACATCGATGTCCGCGTGCTGCTGGCTGAAGCGCTGATGGACCTGCACCCCTGGGACTTCCACGACCGCGCCGGCGAACCGCGCGCATGGACCGGCGAGATCGTCGCGCTGCTCGAAGGCGTGCTGCGCGAGGCGCCCGAACATCCGGGCGCGAATCATCTCTACATCCACGTGCTCGAGGCCTCGCGCACGCCGGAGCGGGCGTTGGATTCGGCGCGGCGCCTGCACGACCTTGCGCCGGGCGCCGGACACCTCGTGCACATGTCCGCGCACATCTACATGCGCACCGGGCGATACCACGAAGCGTCCGAGGCCAATCTGCGCGCGATCACGGCGGACCGGCAGACGTTGATTGCGTGCGGCAACCCGGCGGGTCTGTATCGCGATGGTTACGTGCCGCACAACCATCACTTCCTCCACGCCAGCAGCATGATGGAAGGCGCCAGCCGACAGGCGCTCGACGCGGCCGACGAGGTTGCGCGACGCATGGACGTGGCGCGATCGCGCCGACCCGGCTACGAGGCGCTGCAGCACTACTGGGTCACGCCATACCTGGCGCGCGTGCGCTTCGGGCGCTGGGACGAGCTCGCCGCGCTGCCGGCGCCGCCCGCCGATCTGCCGTATCCGACGGCGATCTGGCACTACGCGCGCGGCATGGGCCTGCTGCGGCTCGGTCACACCGACCAGGCCATGCTCGCGCTGCAGGGACTGGCGACGATCGCCGCGCATCCCGAGATGGAGGCCGCGCACGTGTGGGGACTCAACAGCCTCGCGTCGATCCTGCGGATCGCGGAGCGCCAGTTCGCCGGCGAGCTCGCCTCGGTGCGCGGCGATCACGCGGCGGCGATCGGCGCGATGCGCGAAGCCGTCGCGTTGCAGGATCAGCTCGATTACGACGAGCCCGAGCCCTGGTACATGCCCGCGCGGCAGGCCCTGGGCGCGGTGCTGCTCGCGGCCGGCAGGCCGGACGAGGCGCAGCTGGTCTACGAGGAGGATCTGCGCCGCCATCCGGAGAACGGCTGGTCGTTGTTCGGCTTGGTGCAGGCGCTCGACGCGCAACGCAGGCCCGCGCAGGAAGCACGGGCGCGATTGCAGGCCGCATGGCGGCACGCCGATGTGAAACTGCAAGCGTCGCGTTTCTGATGCTCCGTTCGTGCCGGTGTAGCATCGCGCCGCGTCGTCACCCGGCGGCGCCGCATCCCATTCGAAAGAGAGGCCGCCGCTGAATCCGTTGACCGTTCTCCGCGTCCTGCTGATCGGGATCGTCGTGATCGTGCTGTGCGCGATCGGCGTGGGCTTCCTGCTGCCGCAGAGCGCGCGCGTCGAGCGCAGCATCGTGATCGCGCGGCCGCAGGCCACCGTCTTCACCGTGCTCGACGGGTTTCGTCATTTCCGCGCCTGGTCGCCGTGGGCCGCGCTCGATCCGTCGATGACCTTCACGCTCGATGGCCCGACCACCGGCGTGGGCGCGCGGCTGCGCTGGAGCAGCCGCAACGGCGCGATCGGCGAAGGCAGCCAGGAGATCGTGGAGTCCAAGCCGTATCGGCTGGTCGGCACGCGCCAGCAGTTCTCGGGCACGGACCGGGAGCAGCGCGCGCGCTTCGAACTTGAGCCGCAGGAGGACGGGGCGGGCACGCGCGTCTCCTGGGTGATGGACGCGGACTTCGGCGGCAATCCGTTCGATCGCTGGTTTGGTCTGATGCTCGATCGCATGGTCGGCCCCGACTTCGAGCGCGGGCTGGCGCGCCTGAAGTCGCACGTCGAAACGCTGCCGGCAGCCGACTTCGCCGAGCTCGCGTTCGAGACGCTGCGGATCGAGGCGATGCCCATCGTCTACGTCTCCGGCCGCAGCAGCACCGACCCCACGGCGATCTCGAAAGCCTACGAGCGCGCGTTCCAGAAACTCATCGCGGCGCTGGCGCGCGACGGCGTGAAGCCCTCGGGACCACCGCTGGCGATCGGGCGCGCGTGGGATGCCGAGGCCAACCGGTACGAGTTCGATGCGGCCGTGCCGGTCCCGGCGGGCACCGGTGCGCCGCACACCGATCGCGACATCAAGGTCGGCCAGACCTACTCCGGACTGGTGCTCAAGTCGGTCCAGCGCGGTCCGCACGATGGGCTGGCGACGCACCTCGAAAGATTGATGGCGTACAAACAGGCGGCGGGATTCGAGCCCAACGGCGCGCCCTGGGATGTCTACGTCGCCAACGGCACGACCTCCGGCTCGCACCCGGTGACCGAGACCTACGTGCCGGTGAAGTAGTCCGCGATGAGCCAACCCGAGGAACCCCGCCGATCCGCGTCGCCACCGCCGTTCGACGCGCGCGCGTTCCTGTCGCAGCTGACGCTGGAGCCCGGCGTGTATCGGATGCTCGGCGCGGACGGCGAGCTGCTCTACGTGGGCAAGGCGCGCAACCTGCGCAAGCGGGTCAGCAACTATTTTCTGCGCGCGTCCGGGGATCCGCGGATCGAGTCGATGGTCTCGCAGATCGCGCGCGTCGAGATCACGGTCACGCACACCGAGGACGAAGCGCTGATCCTCGAATCGAACCTGATCAAGGAACTGTCGCCGCGGTACAACATCGTCTACCGCGACGACAAGAGCTATCCGTACGTGCGGTTCACCGCGCACGAATTTCCGCGGATCGGTTACTACCGCGGCGCCAAGTCCGGCAAGGACCGCTATTTCGGTCCGTTTCCGAGCGCCAGCGCCGTGCGCGAAACCTTGCAGACGCTGCAGAAGCTGTTCCGGCTGCGACCGTGCCGCGACACGTTCTTCGCCAACCGCCAGCGACCGTGCCTGCAGCACCAGATCCATCGCTGCTCGGCGCCGTGCACGCGGCTGATCACGCAGGAGGACTACGCGCGCGATGTCTCCAACGCCGTGCGCCTGCTGGAGGGCAAGGCCGACGAGCTGGCCAAGGAACTGGCCGAGGACATGGAAACGGCCGCCGAGGCGCTGGAGTTCGAGCGCGCCGCCAAGCTGCGCGACCAGATCGCCGCGCTCAAGCGCGTGCGCGAGAACCGCGCGATGACCGGCGGGGCCGAGGACGTCGACGTCATCGCCTGCGCACCGCACGCCTCCGGCTCCTGCGTGGTGGTGATGAGCGTGCGCGACGGGCTGAACCTGGGACATCGCAGCCACTTTCCGAAGCACTCGGCGCACGCCGCGCCCGAGGAGCTGATCGAGAGCTTCCTGTCGCAGCACTATCTGGATCAGCCGCCGCCGCCGGAGATCCTGGTCAGCCACGCGCCGGAGGACTGCGAATGGCTCGAGGACGCGATCGGACGCGCGGCAAAGCGCAAGGTTGCGATCCGTCGTCCGCAGCGCGGACTCAAGGTGCGCCTGATGGAGATGGCGCAGAACACCGCGCTGCAGGCGCTGTCGTCGCGACTGGTCGAAGCGGCGAGCATGGATGCGCGCCTGCTCGAGCTGCAGCAGGCGCTCGACCTGGACAAGCCGCCGACGCGGATGGAGTGCTTCGACATCTCGCACACGCGCGGCGAGCGCACCGTGGCGTCGTGCGTGGTGTTCAACCAGGACGGGCCGCTCAAGAGCGCGTATCGGAAGTTCAACATCGAAACACGGGACTCGGGGCTCGGGACTGCGGAATCCGGCACTCGGGACTCGGGACTCGGGACTCGGGAAGCGTCGACGCTCGGCGAGGTCACATCCGCAGGTTCTCTTGAAACGTCCGAAGGCGATGTGTCCTCCTCGGCCCGACCTGCGCTCCCCGAGTCCCGACTCCCGAGTCCCGAGTCCCGGCCTGTGATCACCGCCGGCGACGACTATGCCGCGATCCACCAGGCGGTGAAGCGGCGCTTCGCGCGGGCAAAGTCCGGCGAATCGCCGCAACCCGACGTGCTGTTCATCGACGGCGGCCTGGGCCAGCTCAATGCCGCGCTCGAAGCGCTCGACGAAGTCGGCATCGAGAACCTGCGCGTGGTGGCCATCGCCAAGGGGCCGACACGCAAGCCCGGACTCGAGGAGCTGATCCTGCCGGAGCGCGAACTGCCCCTGCGGCTGGCGCCCGATTCGCCGGCGCTGCACCTGATCCAGCGCATCCGCGACGAAGCGCACCGTTTCGCCATCACCGGGCATCGCGGACGGCGCGAGAAGGCGCGGCTGGCCTCGGACCTGGAGTCGATCGAGGGCCTCGGACCGGCGCGTCGGCGCGCGCTGCTCAAGGCCTTCGGCGGTGTCGCGCAACTGCGCCGTGCGAGTCTCGACGAGATCGCACGGGTCGAGGGCGTCAACGCGACGTTGGCCGCCCGGATCCACGCGCACTTTCGCTGACGTGCGCGGTCGAACGCGGGTCACAGTGGAAACCGCGACGCGGAAACCGGACACTGGGTCATGCCGCTGACCATCCCCAACGTCTTGACGCTGCTGCGCCTGGCGGTGATTCCGATCGTCCTGGGCCTGTTCTATCTGCCCTGGCCGCACGCGCATCAGGCCGCCGCCGTGCTGTTCGCCATCGCGGCGATCACCGACTGGTTCGACGGCTGGCTCGCCCGGCAGCTGGGCCAGACCTCGAAGTTCGGCGCTTTCCTGGATCCGGTCGCCGACAAGCTGCTGGTGGCCGTGTCGCTGGTGATGCTGCTCCACGACGCCGAGACCGTCGGCGGTCGCAGCGGGCTGCTGTCGCTGCTGGTGGCCGTGATCATCGGCCGCGAGATCACGATCTCGGCGCTGCGCGAATGGATGGCCGAACTCGGCGCGCGGACCAGCGTGGCCGTGGGCATGGTCGGCAAGGTCAAGACCGGGTTCCAGATGACGGCGATCTGGATGATGCTGTGGGCCGAGCCGATCTTCGGCCTGCCGATCTACAGCCTGGGCTTCGGCCTGCTGTTCGTGGCGGCCGCGCTGACCGTTTATTCGATGGTGGTCTACCTGCGCGCTGCGTGGCCTTTCATGCGCGAGGATCACCAGCTCAAGCCGTAAGCCCATCTGCGGGGCCCCACGCGTGGCCTTTCATGCGCGAGGATCACCAGCCAGCTCAAGCAATCGCTTCGCGTTCCGGTTTGACTCACATCGCCCGATGGATAGAATGCGCGTCCCGTCGCGGGAATAGCTCAGTTGGTAGAGCGCAACCTTGCCAAGGTTGAGGTCGCGAGTTCGAACCTCGTTTCCCGCTCCAGATTCCGCGAGCCCCGGTGAACCATCCGGGGTTTTTCGCTTCTAGAGGCTCACGACGGCTGGGTGGCAGAGTGGTCATGCAGCGGACTGCAAATCCGCGTACGCCGGTTCAATTCCGACCCCAGCCTCCATTTTTCGGTTCGCCCTTACACTCAGAGCCGTTTCAATCTTCCGATGCGTAGCCCGAATGGCGGAATCGGTAGACGCCGGGGACTTAAAATCCCCCGACTCTCGGGTCGTGCCGGTTCGAGTCCGGCTTCGGGCACCAGGCCTTGACCACGCTGCTGTCGGCCACGGCGCTGTGCATCGGCCGCGGCGATCGCAGGCTCGTCTCCGACCTTCATTTCGCATTGCAGCCGGGTGACGTGCTGCACCTGCGCGGGCGCAACGGCGCCGGCAAGTCCTCCCTGATCGAAGTCCTGGTCGGCCTGCGTCCGCCGCAATCGGGCCAGGTGCATCGGTCCGCCGGAGACGCGTTCCACTGGGTGGGGCATCGCAACGCGCTGAATCCCGACCTGACACTGCGCGAAAACCTCGATTGCTGGTGCGCGCTCAACGGCGTACCCGGCGACGGCATCGCACCGGCGCTCGATCGCATGGGTCTGGCGCGACTGCGCCTGCGCCCCGCACGCACGCTCTCGGCGGGCCAGAAGCGGCGCGCGGCGCTGTCGCGGCTGCTGATCGCACGCCGATCGCTGTGGCTGTTGGACGAACCGCTCAGCGGGCTGGACGGCGAGGGCCTCGCGGTGCTCGGCCAGCTGATGAACGAGCACGTGACGGGCGAGGGCGCGATCGTCGTCACCAGCCACCAGACGCTGCCCGGCAAGCTGCCGCGCGTCACGGTCATCGAACTCGGATGAGCATTCCGGCCACCGCGGCGTTCACCGCCACGCTCGGACGCGAGCTGCGCATCGCGACGCGGCACAAGGCTGAGTGGCTGATGCCGCCGCTGTTCTTCGCCATCGTGGTGACGCTGTTCGCGCTCGGGGCCAAGCCCGGCGATCCACAGCTGGCGGCGCTGGCGCCGTCGGTGCTCTGGGTCGGCGCGTTGCTGGCGGCGCTGCTCACGCTCGATCGGCTCTTTCGCGGCGATCTCGAGGACGGCTGGCTCGAGCAGGTGTTCGTCGGTCCCGCGCCGGCGATGGGGATGGTGCTGGCCAAGCTGCTCGCGCACTGGCTGCTCAGTGGCCTGCCGCTGCTGCTGCTGGCGGCGCCGCTGGCGCTGCAGCTCGGGTTTCCGTCCGGTGCGCCGCTGGGATGGCTGCTGCTGGGCCTGTTGATGGGCACGCCGCTGCTGAGCGTGGTCGGCGGCTTCGCCGCGGCGCTGACCGTGGCGCTGCCGCGCGCCGGGCTGCTGCTGCCGGTGCTGGTCCTGCCTCTGCTGGCCCCCGTGGTGATCTTCGGCAGCGGCGCCGCGCGCGCCGCGCAGGCCGGGTTGGACCCCGGTGGTCCGATATACTTTCTGGCCGCCTTGCTGGTCCTGTCGCTGACACTGCTTCCGTGGGCCGCGACCGCGGCACTGCGCAACGCCTTCGACTGATCCAATTGCCGATGTGGACCTGGTTTCACCGCCTGGCCTCGCCGCCGAGCTTCTACACATTCGCAGAGCGTCTGGCGCCCTGGCTGCTGGCGTTCGCGTTGATCGCGACCGGCTATGGACTGATCGCCGGTCTGTGGTTCGCGCCGCGCGACTACCAGCAGGGCGACGCGTTCCGGATCATCTACGTGCACGTGCCGGCGGCGGCGCTGTCGCTGTCGCTCTACACCGGCATGGCGATCGCCGCGGTGATCGCGCTGGTGTGGCGCATCAAGCTGGCCGAGGTCGCGATCACGGCGCTGGCGCCGGTCGGTGCGAGCTTCACCGCGCTGGCGCTGGTCACGGGAATGCTTTGGGGCAAACCGATGTGGGGCGCCTATTGGGTCTGGGATGCGCGCCTGACCTCGGAGCTGGTGCTGCTGTTCCTGTACCTGGGCGTGATCGGCCTGGACGCCGCGTTCGCCGATCGTCGCGCCGCCGCGCGTGCCTGCGCCCTGCTGGCGATCGTGGGTGCGGTGAACGTTCCGATCGTGAAGTACTCAGTGGAGTGGTGGAACAGCCTGCACCAGACCTCCACCATCCTGAAGTTCGGAAAACCGACGATCACGACCGACATGGCCCTGCCGCTCTACGGCGCGCTGCTCGGCGCCTATGCGCTGGCCGGCGTTTCCGCGCTGCGCCGGATGCAGAACGTGCTGCTGCTGCGCGAACGCCGCGCGACCTGGGTACGCGAACTCCTCGCGGAGCGCGCCGCATGAGCGGTCTGTTCGAAATGGGCGGCTACGGGATCTACGTCTGGGGCAGCATCGGCTGCGCGCTGGCGGTGTTCGCCTGGAACCTGGCGGCGCCGGCGTTGCAGCGCCGTGAACTGATGCAGCGATTGGCCGATCCCGAAGCGATGGAGAACGACGAGGCATGACGCGCCGGCAGACCCGCATGATCGCGGTCGGTGGCCTGATCCTGGGCCTGGGCCTCGCGGCCTGGCTCGGCTTCACCGCCTTCAGCAAGAACCTCATGTACTTCTATACGCCCAGCGACGTGATCGACGGCCGTGCGCCGGCGCATGCGCGCATGCGCCTGGGCGGCTTGGTCGAAAAGGGCAGCGTCGCGCGCGGCGACGGCCTGCTGGTCAACTTCACGCTCGCCGACTGCGCCAAGAAGGTGTCGGTGCGCTACGAAGGCATCCTTCCCGACCTGTTCCGCGAAGGGCAGGGCATCGTCGCCACCGGCCACGTCGACGATGGCACGTTCGTCGCCGAAGAAGTGCTGGCCAAGCATGACGAGAACTACATGCCGCCCGAGCTCGCCGACTCGCTCAAGACCGACACCGGACACTCCTGCATGCCCTTCAAGCCGGTCGCGGAACCGGCCAAGACGGCCGCGGCCGCCTCGTGATCGCCGAGCTCGGCCACTTCGCGCTGTGGCTCGCGCTGGCCGTGGGCCTGGCACAGGCGGTGGTCCCGACGGTGGGCTACGCGCGCGGCAACGTGCGCTGGATGGCGCTGGCAGGAAGCGCGGCGCAGGCGCAGTTCGCACTGGTGCTGGTCGCCTACCTGTGCCTGAGCGAGGCGTTCCGCCAGAACGATTTCTCGCTCGTGTACGTCGCCGCCAATTCGCACAGCGCGCTGCCGCTGGTCTATCGGCTCTCCGCGGTGTGGGGCGCGCACGAAGGTTCCCTGCTGCTTTGGATGCTGATGCTCGCGGGCTGGAGCTTCGCGGTGTCGATCTTCAATCGGCGCCTGCCGTCGGAGATCTCCAGCCTGGTGCTGGCGACGCTCGGCGCGGTGAGCGTGGGCTTCCTGCTGTTCATGCTGCTGACCTCGAACCCGTTCGAGCGCCACTTCCCGATCCCGCTGGAAGGCCGTGACCTGAATCCGCTGCTGCAGGATCCCGGCCTGATCATCCACCCGCCGATGCTCTACATGGGCTACGTCGGATTCTCGGTGGCGTTCGCGTTCGCCATCGCGGCATTGGTGACAGGACGACTCGATGCCGCCTGGGCACGATGGGCACGCCCCTGGACCACGACCGCGTGGCTGTTCCTGACGATGGGGATCACGCTCGGATCGTGGTGGGCCTACAACGAGCTGGGCTGGGGCGGCTGGTGGTTCTGGGATCCGGTCGAGAACGCCTCGTTCATGCCGTGGCTGGTGGGCACGGCGCTGATCCATTCGCTGGCGGTCACCGAGAAGCGCGGCCTGCTGCAGTCCTGGACGTTGCTGCTGTCGATCATCGCGTTCTCGCTTTCCCTGCTCGGCACGTTCCTGGTGCGCTCGGGCGTGCTGGTGTCGGTGCACGCGTTCGCGACCGACCCGGCGCGCGGCGTGTTCATCCTGGCGTTCCTTGGCGCGGTCGTCGGCGGCGGGCTGACGCTGTACGCGATCCGCGCGCCCCGACTGGTGCGGCAAGGCCAGATGCAGCTCGCGTCGCGCGAGGGACTGTTGCTGTTCAACAACGTGTTCCTGATCGCCGCCGCCGCCGCCGTGCTGCTCGGTACGCTCTATCCGCTGGCGATCGACGCGCTGGGGCTGGGCAAGATCTCGGTCGGCCCCCCGTACTTCAACGCCGTGTTCCTGCCGCTGATGGCGCCGCTGGCGGTGCTGGTCGGATTCGCCGGCACGGCGTCGTGGAAGCGGGCCGACTTCAAGGTCGCGTTCCGGCCGCTGCGCGTGCTGGCCGTCGTGGCGCTGGTCGCCGGCATCGCGCTGCCCTACCTGACGCAGGGTCGCGGTTCGATCGCCGCGTCGGCCGGCGCCGTGCTGGCCGTCTGGGTGCTGGCGACGTCGGTGCAGGAAGTCTGGCGCCGTGTGCGCGCCAAGCCGACGTGGATCGCAGGCGTCAGGTCCGTGCCGCGTGGCGCCTGGGGCATGACGCTGGCGCACTTCGGCCTGGGTGTGTGGACGCTCGGGGTCGCGTTCGCCTCCACGTTCAGCGTCGAGAAGGACGTGCGCCTGGGTCCCGGTCAGAGCGCCGACATCGGACGCTACGAATTCCGCTTCGACGGCGTCACGCACGTCGAGGGCCCGAACTTCAAGTCGGACACCGGCCGTGTCGTGGTCTCGTTCCGCGGCCGCGAGATCGCGCGCCTGGATCCGGAGAAGCGGCTGTATCCCTCGCAGGGCAGCGTGATGACCGAGGCCGCGGTCGACCACAACCCGCTGCGTGATCTGTACGTGGCGATGGGCGAGCCGATCGATCGCGGCAACGTCGCCGGCGACTGGGCGCTGCGCCTGTACTACAAGCCGATGATGCGGCTGGTGTGGTTCGGCGGCGTGCTGATGTTCTTCGGCGGCATCCTGGCCGCGAGCGATCGCCGCTATCGGCTCGCGCGTCGTGCCGAATCCGACATCCCCGTGGGAGCTGCGGCCGCCTGATGCGTTACGCGATTCCCGTTGTCGTCCTGGTGGCGATGCTGGTGCTGCTCGGCATCGGTCTGAAGCTCGATCCGCGCGAGGTGCCGAGTCCGCTGATCGGCAAGCCCGCGCCGGCGTTCGAACTGCCGCTGCTCGGCGCCGATCCGGAGGCGCCCAAGCTCTCGGTGGCCTCGCTGACGGGCCGGCCGGTGCTGGTGAACTTCTTCGCCAGCTGGTGCGCGGGATGTCGCGTGGAGCATCCGCTGCTGATGGAACTGTCGAAGCAGGGCGTCGAGATCGTCGGCATCGACTACAAGGACGCACCCGAGGACGCGCGGGCGTGGCTCGCGCGGCACGGCAATCCGTATCGGCAGGTCGCGCTCGATCGCGTTGGCCAGGCCGGGCTCGACTGGGGCGTCTACGGCGTCCCGGAGACCTACGTGCTCGGCGCCGACGGCCGCGTCCTGTTCAAGCAGATCGGACCAGTGACGCCGCAGGCCTGGGAGCGCGACATCCGTCCGCTGCTGGCGGGAGCCGCGCGATGAAGCCGCGCCCGATCGTCGCGCTGCTGCTCGCGGCGTTCGTCGGCATCGCAGCGGCGCTGACGCCGATGGAAGGCACGCTCACGCCCGAGCAGGACGCGCGCTATCGCGTACTGATCCACGAGCTGCGCTGCCTGGTCTGCCAGAACCAGACCATCGCCGACTCCAACGCCGATCTCGCCTCCGACCTGCGCAAGCAGGTCCACGACCGCATCGCTGCCGGCGAATCCGACGACGACATCCGCCGCTACGTGACCGATCGCTACGGCGACTTCGTGCTGTACAAGCCGCCGCTCACCGCGCGCACCGCCGCGCTCTGGATCGCTCCGTTCCTGCTCGCGCTGCTCGGCATCGGGCTGGTACTGCGGCTGCTTCGCCGCAACCGGAGCGCGCCCGCGGCGGCGACGCCGGTGGACGCGCAGCGGCTGCGCCAGCTGCTCGACGAAAAGGATCCGTGATGGGCCTGGCCTTGATGGTGCTGCTCACGGTGGCGGCGAGCGCCTGGCTGACGCGTCCGCTGTGGCGCGGGCACGTCGATCGCGGCCAGCGACGGCGCGCCGCCAACGTGGCGGCCTACCGCCAGCGCCTGGCCGAGATCCAGGCCGACAACGACGCGGGGCTGCTCGATGCCGACACGGCGGCGAGCCTGCGCGGCGAGCTCGACGCGCGTCTGCTGCGCGATGCCGAGGGCGACGAAGCGGTCGGCGGTTCGACGTCGCGACGCAGCGGCGCGCTGGCGGCGGCGCTGGCGGCCGTGGTGCTCGCGGTGGCCGCAGGCGGCTATTTCGAATCGGGCTCGTGGAAGACCCAGCAGCGGATCGCGGGCGCTCCTTCGGCGGACGGCGACGGACAGTCGGTCGAGGAAATGGTCGGACGCCTGGCGCAACGGCTCGAACAGAATCCCGACGATCCGCAGGGCTGGGCGCTGCTCGGGCGTTCGTACTTCGTGATGCAGCGCTACGCCGAAGCCGCGCAGGCCTACGGTCGCGCCAACACGCTCACGGCGCAGCGCGAACCGCAGCTGCTGGTCGGCGAGGGCGAGGCGCTGGGGCTGTCGCAGGATCGCGATCTGCGCGGACGTCCGCGCGAACTGTTCGACGCGGCGCTGGCGATCGCGCCCGACGACGGCAAGGCCCTGTGGTACGCGGGTCTGGCCGCCGCGCAGGCGGGCGAGCCGCAGATCGCGAAAACGCACTGGCAGGCGCTGGCCCGGCAGGAGCTCCCGCCGGACCTGCGTGCCGTGCTCGACGAGCGCCTGCGCGAGCTTGGCGCGGAGCCTGCCGCCGCGGCGCCGGCGCTTGCGTCCGCCCAGACGGACGCCCCGGTGCTGCGCGTTGCGGTGAGCCTGTCGCCGACGCTGCGCGAGCAGGTGCCCGCCGACGCAACGCTGTACGTGTTCGCCAAGGCCGCGGCCGGACCGCCGATGCCGCTGGCGGTATTCCGGGGATCGGCGCGGGATCTGCCGCGCGAGGTGAGTCTCGACGACAGCATGGCGATGAGCCCGGCGGCGAAGCTTTCGCAGTTCGATCGCTGGACGGTGACCGCGCGCGTGACCCGCTCCGGGCAGCCGCAAGCGGCCAGCGGCGACCTGCAGGGCAGCCTGACCGTGGCGCGAGGGGAGCTCGGCGAATCGGCTCTGGCGTTGGTGATCGGGGAGGTCGTACCGTGACTCGCTCCCTTTCGTCACTCGCACCATGACCGACACCCTGATGCAGATGCCCGGCGCCGGCGGCCTCTACGCCCGCGCGCTCGGAACCGCGCGCCGCAAGCCTGGCAAGAACATCCGCATTCCGCGCATGGAGGTGAAGGTCCCGGCGGTGCAGGCCGATCCGCGCCGGCTGAGTGCCTATCGCGAGATCTGCGGATTCGAGCTTGCGCCCGAGCGGCTGCCGATCACGTTCCCGCAGGTGCAGGCGGCACCGCTGCACATGTGGCTGATGCTGCGCCCGGAGTTTCCGATCCCGCTGATGGGCATCGTGCACGTGCGCAACGTGTTCGAGGCGCTCAAGCCCATGCCGGCCGAAAGCGCCTACGACGTGCGCGCCGCGCTGACCGAAGGCCGCCGTACACACCAGGGCTACGAGTTCGACCTGCTGACCGAATACACCGATGCGGCCGGCGAGATCGTCTATCGCTCGCTGATGACGCCGCTGTACCGGATGAAGACCGAAGGAGGCCCGGTGCGCGCCAAGCCGGCCGCGCCGGCCCCGGCCTTGGCCGAGTACCGCAGCTTCGACGTGCCGGCGGACATTGGTCGGCGCTATGCGCCGATCGGCGGCGACTTCAATCCGATCCATCTGTTCGCGCTCACCGCCAAGGCGTTCGGCTTTCCGCGCGCGATCGCCCATGGCATGTGGTCGCTCGCGCGCGCCGCGGCGCTGATCGAGATCGCTCGCGGTGCGCCGGCGCGGTCCCTGAGCGTGCAGTTCCGACAGCCGTTGCTGCTGCCGGGCCGGGTCGCCCTGAAGTTCGGCGAAGGCGAGGGCGGATCGGAATTCGCGCTGCTCGCGCGCAGCTCGGAGAAAGTGCATTTCTCGGGCCGTCTGGCCTGAGATCCTCGATCAACTGACCGCGGTCCCGGCCGGGGCCATCCTGCCGGGATCGGCAGCAGCGATAGTACATTGATGTACTATCCGCGTCGCACCGCCATGAAAACCAACGACCGCCTGCTTGCGATCGATTCCAGCGCCCAGCGCTGGAGCGAGAACGTCCCCGGCATGCCGCAGGTCGACGTCACGCTGATGCGGCTGATGCGCGTCGCGAGCCAGGGCATCACGGCCTGCTTCGATCCGATCCTGCGAACGGCGGGGCTCACCGAAAGCTCGTTCCACACGCTCGTGGTCGTCGTCGGCAGCGGATCGCGGGGCACCACGCCGACCGCGCTGTGCGAACAGGTGGGGCAGAACCGCGCGAACATGACGCGCATCCTCGACCTGCTGCTGTCCGAGAACCTGGTCCGCGTCGGCGTCCACGAACGCGATGCGCGGCGCAAGCGCGTGTCCGTCACGGCCGCGGGGCGCAGGCTGATCAAGGCCTACGCGGCCCGTTTCGCGCCGATCGTCGAAGAGGTGTTTCGTCGACTCGACGCCAAGGACAAGCGCGAGTTCGAGCGCCTGTTGCGCACCGTCATCTCCTCGATGGACGCGGCCGAACGCGTCGTGGGGCGCACGGCGTGAGCGACCGGCGCCGCCGCGGGGCGTGCGTCGGCGCCGTGATGACGCTGTTGCTGGCGGCGTGCGGAAGCGATCCCGAACCGCATGCGGCGCCGGCCACCCGGGAGTTCGAGGCCGCCATCGCGGTGGTCGAGCTGCGCGAGGTTCCCGTGCTCTATACGACGACGGGAACCGTCGTCTCCGACGAGCGGGTCGAGATCAGTTCGCGCACCGCCGCGTACGTGCGCACGATCGATGTACGCGAAGGCGAGCGCGTGCAGCGCGGGCAGCTTCTGGCGACCCTCGACAGCAAGGACATCGAAGCCGGCGTGCTGATGGCCAGGGCCGAGCGCGACAAGGCGCTCGCCGCCGACACCGACGCGCAACGCGACCTCGAGGACAGCGAAAAGCTGCTGTCGCGCGGCATGGTGGCGCAGGCGCACCAGCGCAAGGCGGCGCTCCAGCGCCAGTCCGCGCGCGAAACGCTGCAGATCGCCGAGGCCGCGCTGGTCCGCGCGCAATCGGAGCGCCAATACACGCGCATCGTCAGTCCGGTGGCCGGCATGGTGGTCGCGCGCCACCAGCGCAGCGGCGACCTGGCGTCGCCCGGAACGCCGCTGGTCACGGTCGAGTCCGACACCGCGCTGCTGTTCGAGACGCACGCGGTCGAGCAGCGGGTGACGCGGATCGGCATCGGCGATCCGGTGCGGCTCACCATCGATGCGCTCGGCGCGCCGCTGCAAGGCGAAGTCCTGCGCCTGGTGTCGTCCGGCGACCCGGTGACGCGCGGCTTCCAGGTCAAGGTCTCGATTCCCCCGACGCCGGGGCTGCTTCCGGGAATGTTCGGGCGCGCTCAGTTCGCGACCGGCTCGCGCAAGGTGGTCGTGGTTCCGACGGCGGCGCTGGTCGATCGCGGTGGGCTGACCGGCGTCTACGTGGTCGACGCCGAAGGCCTGATCCGCTTTCGGTGGTTGCGCACCGAGCACAGCGCCGACCAGGGGGTGATCGCGCTCGCCGGGCTCGAGCCGGGTGAACGCATCGTCGCGATGCCGAATTCGAAGATGCGCGAAGGGGACCGGATCGTCACGCGATGACGGAGCCTCGACTCAATTCAGCGGGCCTGATCGCGCGCACGTTCGTCGACTCCAAGCTCACGCCGATGATCGTGCTCGCGATCCTGCTGCTGGCGCTGTTCGCGGCGCTGAACACGCCGCGCGAGGAAAACCCGCAGATCCTGGTGCCCGGTGCGGTGGTGACGTTCGATTTCCCAGGTGCGACGTCGACCGAGGTCGAGCGCCTGATCGTGGCGCCGATGGAAGGGCGGCTGCGCGAGATCGAGGGCATCGAGCACAGCTTCGCGGTCGCATCCCCGGGACAGGGCCAGATCCAGCTGCAGTTCGTGGTCGGCACCGACCAGGATGCCGCGATCAGCCGCGTACGGCAGAAGGTCGAGGAGGGACGTCACCTGCTGCCACGCGAGGCGGCCGAACCGCGCATCCGCCAGCTCGACACCGACGACATCGCGATCGTGACGGTCACGCTGGCGTCGCACGTCTACGACGATCACGCGCTGCGCCGGTTGGCCGAGCGCATGGCCGAGCGGCTGAACACGATCGAGGAGGTGTCGGTCACGCAGGTTCACGGCGGGCGTGATCGCGAGATCCGCGTGAACCTGGATCCGGCGCGCCTGCAGGCGTTCGGCGTCACGATGAACGAGGGCATCGCGATGGTCGCGGCGAGCAACGTCTCGGCCGTCGTCGGCAATCTGGTCGGCGACGGCGAGCGTCGCAGCGTCTATCTGAAGGGGCGGCTGACGTCGCTCGAACAGATCCGGCGCCTGCCGGTCAGCGCGCAGCGGGGTCAGCTGATCTACCTCGAGGACGTCGGCGAGGTCGTCGACGGGCCGGTCCCGGAACGGGATCACGTCACGCGCCTGGCGTTCGGCCCGGGCGACCCGCGCTATTCGCAGGAGGGCATCGCCGGCGAGATGGCGGCGGTGACCGTGTCGGCCGCCAAGAAGCCGCACACCAACTCGGTGCGCGTCAGCCGCGACATCCTGTCGATGGTGGAGAAGATGAAGCAGCAGTTCGTGCCCGCCGGCGTGGTGGTGGTGACCACGCGCGACGACGGCAGGATCGCCGACTACACGGTCAACTCGCTGATCTTCGAACTGGCGATCGCGGTCGTCGCGGTGATGCTGGTGCTGATCCCTTTTCTCGGGCTGCGGCAGGCCATGATCGTGTGCCTCGCGGTGCCCCTGGTGCTCGGGCTCACGCTGGCCATCGACATGTTCACCGGCTTCACGATCAACCGCATTTCGCTGTTTGCGCTGATCATGTCGCTGGGCATGCTGGTGGACGATGCGATCGTGGTGATGGAGAACATCCATCGCCACTACGAGCAGGGCACGAACGACCGCCTGCGCTCTGCGGTGATCGCGACGCACGAGATCGGCACGCCGACGACGTTGGCGACGATCACGATCGTGCTGGCGTTCGCCTCGCTGAGCCAGCTCAGCGGCATGAACGGGGCGTTCTTCAAGTCGGTGAGCGTCAACGTGTCGATCGCCGTCGGCCTCTCCCTGCTGCTGGCGTTCGTGGTCGTGCCCTGGGCAAGCCGGCGCTGGCTGCCGCAGTCGCGCGCGGCGCCGGCGCACGGCGCGACCGGGCAGGGCCGGCTGCAGCAGTTCTACATCCGCGTGGTCACGCCGTTGCTGGACCATTCGCATCTGCGCCGGCGCCTGTTCGTGGCGGTGGCGGTCGCGATGGTCGCGTCGTTGATGATGCCGGCGTGGCAGTTCATCCGGCCCTCGGGCGTCACCGGCCCGATCTCCTGGGGCGGCGTGGGCATCGGGATCATGCCGGTGGAGAACCACAACACGTTCAGCGCGACGCTCGACATGCCCGAATCGACCCCGATCGAGGTCACCGACCGCGTCGCGCGCGAATTCGGCAGCCTGGTCGGCCGACACCCGATGGTCACGAACTACCTGACCTACGTCGGCATGCCGGCGGTCCTGGACTTCTCGGGCCAGGTCTCCGGCGCCGGTTCGCGCAGCGGGCCGCACCAGGCCGAGGTCCGCGTCAACCTGGTGGACAAGTCCACGCGCAAGACCGGGTCGCGCGCCGTGCTGGACGAACTGCGCGTCGCGGCGGCGCCATTGCGTGCGCGCTATCCGGAGCTGGAGCTGCGTTTCTTCGAGCCGCCGCCGGGGCCGCCCACCGTCGCGATCGTGCTGGCCAACATCCATGGGCCCGATCCCGAGGTGCTGCGCACGATCGCGGCGCGCGTGCGCAAGCAGTTCGAGGCCACGTACGGGGTGGTCGACGTCTACGACAGCGAAGTCGCGGACACCGAGCAGCTCGACATCGTCGTCGACAAGGAAAAGGCCGTGCTGTCGGGCGTCACCACGGCGGACATCGAGCAGACCGTGCGGGCGTTGATGGAGGGCGTGGTGGTGGCCGAGGTGCAGATCCCGGGCGAGAAGAACCCGGTACCGCTGCGCATCCGGGTGCCGCGCGAACTGGAAGTCGATCCGGCGCTGCTCGATCGCACGCTGGTGCGCAACCACAACGGCGATCCGGTGCCGGTGTCGGAGCTCACGCAGCTGGTCAGGACGCGCGTGGACCGGCCGTTGCTGCGCAAGGACAACGAACCGGTGAGCTACGTCGGCGCGAACGTCCTGGAGGTGTCGGCCCCGGTCAACGCGATCGTGGGCATCGACCGCGTGCTCGACGGACTCCAGATCGAAGGCGAGACGCTGACGACAGGCAATCTGACGCTCGAGCCGCAGACGCCGAGCTCGGTGGACGGCTACCAGCTGCTGTGGGATGGCGAGATCCGCGTCACGCTGGACATCCTGCGCGACATGAGCGCGATCCTGGGCGTCGTGGTCGTGCTGATCTACCTGGTGCTGGTGGCCAACTACCGGTCCTTCAGCCTGCCACTGGTGGGGATGACGGCGATCCCGCTGGGCATGATCGGGGTGTTCCCCGGCCATTGGCTGGTCGGGATCAAGTTCAGCATGTCCTCGATGATCGGGGTGGTCGCGCTGGCCGGCCTGGTCGTGCGCAATTCGCTGCTGATCATCGATTTCATCCACGACCATCAGCGCGCGGGGCACCCCTTGCGCGACGCGGTACAGCTCGCCGGCGCGGTGCGCCTGCGACCGATCCTGCTGACCTCGGCGGCGATGATCCTGGGCGTGATGGTGCTGTTCCGCGATCCGCTGTTCATCGGGCTCGCGACGTCGCTGCTGTTCGGCACCATCGCCTCGACGCTGCTGACGCTGCTGGTGCTGCCGCCGCTGTACTACCGGTTGGCCCGGTCGCGCCCCGAATGGGTGCAGAGTCGGGCCGGCGCGGCGACGCAGGAGCCGGTACCGGTCTAAGGGTCGACTCCGGAGTCCGCTGCAATTGTTCGGATAATCCGTAGACTATGGCCCCCCGCTGGCTACCCGACCGTCGCGAGGCACGGGTCGTCCAGTTCGATCGAGACCCCATCCTCAGGACGTCCACCGCATGCGCATCCGAAAAGCCGTCTTCCCTGTCGCCGGCATGGGCACGCGATTTCTGCCGGCCACCAAGGCGAGCGCCAAGGAGATGCTGCCGGTCGTCGACAAACCCCTGATCCAGTACGCGGTCCAGGAGGCGATCAGCGCGGGCGCCGAGGAGCTGATCTTCATCACTGGCCGGTCGAAGAATTCGATCATGGACCACTTCGACAAGGCCTACGAGCTCGAGGCCGAGCTCGCGCAGCGCGGCAAGGACAAGCTGCTGCAGCTGGTCCAGGAGATCCTGCCGCCGGGCATCACCTGCATCTTCATCCGCCAGGCCGAGGCGCTCGGGCTGGGCCACGCGGTGCTGTGCGCCTGGCCCGCGGTGGGCGACGAGGACTTCTCGGTGATCCTGGCCGACGACCTGATCGACGGTCGCCTGCGGCCGTGCCTGGCGCAGATGCAGCGCGTCTATCAGGAGTACGGCACCAGCGTGATCGCCACCGAGCGCGTGCCCAAGGAGGAGATCTCGGGCTACGGCTGCGTCGACGTGCAGCCGGTCGGTCCCGGACTGGGCGAGATCCGCGCGATCGTGGAGAAGCCCAAGCCGGAGGAGGCGCCGAGCAATCTCGCGGTGGTCGGTCGCTACATCCTGACGCCGCGGATCTTCAAGCTGCTCGAGCGCACGCCGCGCGGCAAGGGCGGCGAGATCCAGCTCACCGATGCCATCCAGGCGATGATCCAGGAGCAGACCGTGCTGGCCTACGAATTCGAAGGCACGCGCTACGACTGCGGCTCCAAGCTCGGGTATCTGAAGGCCAACGTCGAATACGGGCTCAAGCACCCCGAGCTGGCCGAGGAATTCCGCACCTACCTGGCCGGGCTGACCGCCGACTGGTCGCAGCCGCGCATGGCCAAGACCGGCACCTGAAAAGGCAGGCGTTGGCGGCAGGACGCTCGCTTCGCCGGCCGTAGGGGAAGCAGCCCGTCACCACCACCAACGCCTACCGCCCAACGCCTACCGCCTATCCATGACTTCCAGCAAATACCAGAGCTTCATCGCCTCGTCGTCGATCGGCGGCCATAACGCGGCCTTCGTCGAGATGTACTACGAGCAGTTCCTCGAAGATCCCGAGTCGGTCGAGCCGAGCTGGCGCGCCTATTTCCGCAACATCCAGGACCAGAGCGCCGAGCGCGAGACCGCGCACAGCGACGTCGTCGCCAAGTTCGAGGCCCTGGCCCGCGACAAGCGTCCGGGCACGGTCATCGTCGAGGGCGGTGGGTTCGACGCGCGTGCTGCCGAGAAGCAGGCCGCGGTTCTGCGCCTGATCAACTACTACCGCGTGCGCGGTCACCAGGTGGCGCGGCTCGATCCGCTGGGTCTGGCGCCGACCGACCTGATTCCCGACCTCGATCCGGCCTTCCACGGCCTGACCGGGGCCGACATGGACACGACGTTCAACACCGGCACGCTGGCCACGGCCGATCGGCTGCCGCTGCGCGACATCCTCAAGCTGCTCAAGGCCGTTTACACCGACACCGTCGGTGTCGAGTACATGTACATCACCGAGACCACCGAGAAGCGCTGGATCCAGAAGCGCCTCGAAGGGGTCGCGTTCAAGCCGCGCCTGAGCGCCGAGCGCAAGAAGACCACGCTGCTGCAGCTGGTCGCGGCCGAGGGGCTCGAGCGCTACCTGCACAACAAGTACGTCGGCCAGAAGCGCTTCTCGCTGGAAGGCGGCGATGCGCTGATCCCCGCGATGGACGAGGTGCTGCGCGCCTGCGCCGAGCGCGACGTCGAGGAAGTGCTGATCGGCATGGCCCATCGCGGCCGCCTCAACGTGCTGGTGAACGTGCTCGGCAAATCGCCCAAGGACCTGTTCGCCGAGTTCGAAGGCAAGTACTCGGTCGACTCGCTCTCCCGCGCGGGCGACGTGAAGTACCACATGGGTTTTTCGGCGGACGTCGAGGTGCAGGGCAAGCGTCTGCACATGGTGCTGGCGTTCAATCCGTCGCACCTCGAGATCGTCAACCCGGTGGTCGAAGGCAGCGTCAAGGCGCGCCAGACGCGTCGCCACGACAAGAAGGGCGAGCGCGTGGTGCCGGTGCTGATCCACGGCGACGCCGCGTTTGCCGGCCAGGGCGTGGTGATGGAGACGATGCAGCTCTCCGAGGCCAAGGGCTACGGTACCGGGGGCACGATGCACATCATCGTGAACAATCAGATCGGTTTCACGACGCCCAATCCGATCGAGGCCGCGCCGAGCAAGGAAGCGCGCACGTCGCGCTACTGCACCGATCTGGCCAAGATGCTCGAGTGCCCGGTGTTCCACGTGAACGGCGACGATCCGGAAGCGGTGGTGTTCGTCACGCGCCTGGCGATGGACTTCCGCAACGAGTTCCACAAGGACGTGCTGGTCGACATCTGCTGCTACCGCCGCCTGGGCCACAACGAGGCCGACGAGCCGTCGGTCACCAGCCCGGTGATGTACGAGAAGATCAAGAAGCACCCGACCACGCTGACGCTGTATTCCAAGAAGCTCGAGGAAGAAGGCGCCATCGCCAAGGGCGAGGCCGAGGAACTGGTCAAGAAATACCGCTCGGGCCTGGACCAGGGCGAGAACATCGCCCGCACGACGCTGGGCCTAGTCGGCAACAAACACACGGTCAACTGGAGCAACTACGGCAAGGGCACCTGGGATACGCCCTCCGACACCTCGGCCAAGCCCGAGCTGCTGCGTTCGCTCCACGAGCGTGTGGCCAAGCTGCCGGATGGATTCACGCTGCACGCGCGCGTGCAGAAGCTGTACGAGGACCGCGCCAAGATGGCGGCGGGCGAGCAGCCCATGGACTGGGGCTTCGCCGAGACCATGGCCTACGCAACGCTCGTCAACGAGGGTTTCTCGGTGCGCCTGTCCGGCCAGGACGCGCGCCGCGGCACGTTCTTCCATCGCCACGCGACGGTCCACGATTCGGTCAACGGCATGCGCTACACGCCGTTGCGGCATCTCGACGCGGATCGCAACCGCTTCATCGTCAACGACACGCTGCTGTCCGAAGAAGGCGTGCTCGGCTTCGAGTACGGCTACTCGACTACCGATCCCGACACGCTGGTGATCTGGGAAGCGCAGTTCGGCGACTTCGCCAACGGCGCGCAGGTGCTGTTCGACCAGTTCATCGCCAGCGGCTACGCCAAGTGGGGCCGCCTGTGCGGCCTGACCGTGTTCCTGCCGCACGGCTACGAAGGACAGGGCCCCGAGCATTCATCGGGACGTCTCGAGCGCTGGCTGCAGCTGTGCGCCGGCAACAACCAGCAGGTGGTGGTGCCGTCCACGCCCGCGCAGATGTTCCACATGCTGCGCCGGCAGATGAAGCGCTCGCTGCGCCTGCCGCTGATCGTGATGACGCCCAAGTCGCTGCTGCGCCATCCGCTGTCGGTCTCGACGCTCGACGATCTGGCCAAGGGTCGTTTCCAGCCGCTGATCCACGAGACCGAGAAGCTCGACGCGCAGAAGGTGCGGCGCATCGTCTTCTGCTCGGGCAAGGTCTACTACGACCTCGTGCAGGCGCGCGCCAAGGAGAAGATGGCCGACGTCGCGGTCGTGCGCATCGAGCAGCTGTATCCGTTTCCGCGCGAGGATTACGAGGCGGCGCTGGCGATGTTTCCGAATGCCAAGGAAGTCTGCTGGTGCCAGGAAGAGCCCGAGAACCAGGGTGCCTGGTACCAGATCAAGCATCGCCTGCAGATCTACCTGTCGGCGCAGCACCAGATGTTCTATGCGACGCGTCCGGGCATGGCGACGACGGCCGGCGGCTACCTCAAGGTGCACAACAAGGAACAGGAAGAGCTGATCCGCGAAGCGCTCGCGGGCGGCCGGGCAGCCAAGGGCGGCTGACCACAACAAGACTCCAGACGAGAAAAAAATAGATGAGCATCGAAATCAAGGTTCCCATCCTTCCCGAATCCGTTTCGTCCGCGACGGTGGCCACCTGGCACCTCAAGGCCGGTGACGCGGTCAAGCGCGAGCAGAATCTGGTCGACCTCGAGACCGACAAGGTCATGCTCGAGGTTCCGGCCACCGCCGACGGCGTGCTCACGGAAGTGCGCATCGGTGCGGGTGCGACGGTGAAGGCCGGCGACATCATCGGCATCCTGGAAGAGGGCGCCGCCCCGGCTGCATCGTCGACTCCGGCCAAGACCGACGGCGCCGCGAAGTCCGCCGCTGCCGATGAAGGCCAGAGCCCGGCGGTGCGCAAGCTGCTCGCCGAAATGAACCTGTCGGCCGGCACGATCACCGGCAGCGGCAAGGGCGGTCGCCTGACCGTGGAGGACGTCAAGGCTGCGGCCGATCGCCAGAAGTCCGCGCCGGCCGCGGCCCCGGCGGCAGCGAAGGCCGAACCGGCGCCGGCTGCGCGTCGCATCTCCGGGTCGCGCGAGGAACAGCGCGTGGCGATGACGCGCATCCGTGCGCGCATCGCCGAGCGCCTGGTCGAGGCGCAGGCGACCGCCGCGATGCTGACGACGTTCAACGAGGTCGATCTCAAGGCGGTCGGCGACCTGCGCTCGAAGTACAAGGAAGGTTTCGAGAAGGCGCACGGCGTGAAGCTCGGCTACATGAGCTTCTTCGTGCGGGCCGCGATCGAAGCGCTGAAGAAGTATCCGGCCGTCAACGCCTCCATCGACGGCACCGAGGTGGTCTATCACGGCTACTACGACGTCGGCGTCGCCGTCTCGACCGAGCGTGGCCTGGTGGTGCCGATCCTGCGCGACGCCGACGCGCTGTCGTTCGGCGACATCGAGAAGTCGATCGCCGACCTGGGTGTGAAGGCGCGCAACAACAAGCTGACGATGGACGACCTCACCGGCGGCACGTTCTCGATCACCAATGGTGGCGTGTTCGGTTCGATGATGTCGACGCCGATCCTCAATCCGCCGCAGGCGGCGATCCTGGGCATGCACGGCATCTTCGATCGCCCGATCGCCGTCAACGGCGAGGTCGTGATCCGGCCGATGATGTACCTGGCCCTGACCTACGATCACCGGCTGATCGATGGTCGCGAGGCGGTGCTGTTCCTGCGCGCGATCAAGGAGAGCCTGGAAGATCCGGCGCGCCTGCTGCTGAATCTGTGAGCCCCCTGTTCGTGGTGGACCGTCCCGGGCTTGGCCCGGGTTACGGTGCTGCATAGCAACGGTCATCGAGCGTAGCCCGGGCGAGGCCCGGGACGGCCTCAAGGGGCTGCGGCCAGCGTCAACGGCAATCCATCCGAAGGTCGCACGAGCGGCGCGAGCTGGAATGGTGCGTGATAGTTCGCAGGCACCGACAGGCGTGCTGCGTGCAGCAGCTGTACCAGCACCGCCTTGACCTGCATCTCGGCGAAGTGAAGCCCCAGACACATGTGCGCGCCGCCGCCGAAGGGCGTCCAGGCGAACGGATGACGCCGCTGCTCGGATCGCGCCGGTGAAAAACGCTCCGGGTCGAATCGATCCGGATCGGTCCAGTATTCGGCCATGCGCTGCGTCGCGATCGGATAGACCATCACCGGAACGTCGGCCGGCAGGCGCACGCCGCCGAACTCGCACTCGCGCACCGTGCGCCGCAGGATCACTGTCAGCGGCGGATACAGGCGCAGCGACTCGCGCAGCACCCAGTCGATCTCCTCGAGTCGGGCCAGGTCTTCGTGCATCAGCGCGCGTTGTGCGAACGCGTTCGACATGCCACGCAGCCGCGTCTGCCAGTCCTCGTGCTTGGCCAGTGCATAGGCGATGGTCGCCAGCGCGCTGGTGGTGGTGTCATGCGCCGCCATCATCAGGAAGATCAGGTGATCGACGATCTCGGCATCCGAGTAGCGCAGCCCGTTTTCGTCCTGCGCGCGGCACAGCTGGCTGAGCAGGTCCGTCCCGACGCCCTCGCGACGCGGCGCGATGCGCTGCTCGATCAGGCGCGCCAGGTAGCGTCGTCCGGCCAGACCGCGCTCGTATTTGCGTCCGATGACCGGGATCCGGTTGACCGCGTTCGAGGCTTCCACCAGGTCGAAGAACGCTTCACCGACGCGATCGATCTCGTTGGGCAGCTCGACGTCGAGGAACACGTCGCAGGCGATCTCGAGCGTCAGCCGTTTCACCGCGGGGTAGAACGCCAGTTCGCGCTTCTGCATCCAGCCGCAGATCGCGCCGGCGATGCGCGGATTCATTCGCGCCAGGTACCCGGCCAGGGCTTCCTTTCGGAAGGCCGGCTGCATCAGCCGGCGCTGGTACCGGTGATCGTCGCCGTCGCGCAGCATCAGGCCGCGCGGGAACAGCTGTCCGAGCGTCGGTTCCCAGCCCCGATACGCCGAGAAGTTGCCGGCCCGATCGAGCAGCACGAATTCGTTGGCGTCCGCCGAGATCAGACTGAGCGTGCGCTCGAACAGGAAGCGCGTGCGCGACACCGCTCCGTATTCGGCGAGCTGGCGACGGGCAAATTCGAGCGGACTGGCGATGAACTGGAATGTGTGCCCGACGACCCAGGGCCCGTCGGATCCGGGGATGTGTCGGACCTCGGCTAGCGGCGGATTGCGTTGGCGCGAGTAGTTGGCGAGGAGTCCGGGCATGGATCGGTGGAATTGAACGACCGGTCTATCGTGTCCGGGGTCCGAAGCAGTTTCAAGCGCTTGCACGGCATACTTCGACGCATGCGCGACGCGGGCGGGGAAGAACGGGTACCCCTGATCACCTTGCCCAACTGGGTCAAGGCCGCCGCGGTCTGCGGCTTCAGCATCGGCGAGGTGTTCGAAGAACTCGGCGTCGAGGCCGACCTGCTGCACGCGCGCGAAGCCACGGTACGCGGCTCCGACATCGACCGGCTGATGGCGGCCTGCGTGGCCCGCTCGAGGCGCCGCCACTTTCCCTTCGCGCTCGGCGAGACGTTCGCGTTCGAATACCTGCCCGAGCTCGAGACCTTCCTCACCACCAGCCCGACGCTGCGCGAATCGGCGCGCGTCTTCGAATGGCTGCGCCTGTTGATCAATCCGCATCTGCGGATGCAGCTGCACGAGGACGGTCCCCTCGCGAGCCTGCGCCTGGACTGGCAGGGCGGCGGCACGCCGCAGGTGTTCCAGTGGTTCGTCGAAGCCACGTTCGTGTCGGTGGCCAAGTTCGGACGCGCGCTGCTGCAGGGGCGGGGCGACATGCGCCGCGCGACGTTCCAGAGTCCGCGTCCCACGTACGCCGAGGAGGCACGCGAACGTCTGCGCGTGCCGGTGGCCTATGACCAGCTGCACAACGCGCTGGAGATGGATCGCCGACTGCTCGACCTCAAGCTGCAGGGCGCGTTCGATTCGCTGCACCGGCAGGCCGAGCAGCTGGTCGCGCGACGCCTGGCCGAGCGCCCGGCGCCGCCGACGACCGCGATCCGGCTCGAACACGCGATGGAACGTCGGCCGTCGCTGCTCGGTCAGGGCATCGCGTCGTCGGCGCGTGAGCTGGGATTGCATCCGCGCACGTTGCAGCGACGCCTGGCCGACGAGGGACTGCGCTTCGCCGAGCTGCAGGCCAATCTGCGTCTCAAGCTCGCCAAGGCCTGGCTTGCCGACGCCGGGCTCGACATCGAATCGATTTCCGAGCGCCTGGGCTTCGCCGATCGGCGCAGTTTCACGCGCGCGTTCTCGCGCTGGACCGGAACGACGCCGAGTGCGTTCCGCAAGGGCTGAGACGGTCAGCCGTAGGGCCGCAGGTAGTGGTCCCACATCAGGTTGGTGAACCGGCCGCGGGGATCGATGCGGCGCTTGAGGGCGGCAAAGGCCCGCGCTTCGGGATACGCCTTGGCGAACTGCGCCCGCGTGGCGTCCGGACGATACGGAAGGTAGTAGCGACCTCCGCGTTGAAGGCTCGCGTCGATCAGCTTGCGGGTCCATCCGCGGACCTGCTCGCTCGCGGCCTGCGTGGCGCGCTGCTTGAAGTACAGGACGAACGAGAACACGTCCTGCGGCGCCCATTTCAGCAGCGTCTCGGTATCGGCCGGCGAGTGGCGGACGGACAGGTTCAGGGCTTCGACCGCGTGGACGCGCAGGATCCGGGCGAGGTCGCGCGCGAAATCCACGAACGCCGGCTCGGGAACGAAATACTCCTGCAGCAGATAGGTGGAGACGCGGCGGGAACGCGGTTCCAGCGAGGCGGCGTCGAGGCTCGCCTCGTGGTTGCGCCACACGACCGGCGTGTCCCGCGCACGTTCGACTTTTTCGATCGTTCCGCGCAGCGAGGATCCGCCGGGCAGCTCGGTGATCGCCCAGATCGCGTTGCGCTCGAGGCCGTAGTCGAGGCCACGGGGAATCAGGCGCAGCGGCTGCGTCACCGGGCGGGAACTGCGCGACCACGTCAGCGCCAGCGGTCGATCGAACGACGGCGGGCGAAGGTCGGCGTTGTGCAGCACGGCCCGTGGATCCGCCAGCACCCGCTCGCGGAAGAAGCGCGGGTACTCCTCCAGGCCGACGTCGGCGAACGTGCGCTCGATCGGCTCGTTGTCGGCCAGGTCCAGCTCGACCTCGGTCACCACGCCCAGACCACCGTAGCCGCCGACGACCGCACGAAAGAGCTCCGGTTCGATCGTTCTCGACAGCTCGAACACCTCGCCGTCGGCGCCCACCATCTGCAGCGCGCGGATCGAGCGGATCAGCGGGCCCATGCCGACGTAGCGGCCGTGACAGTTCACCGATACCGAGCCGCCGACGGTGAAGTTGCTGTAGCTCTGCATGATGCGGACCGACAGATCGCGCGGGTCGATCAGGTCCTGCAGGTCGCGCCATCGCATGCCGGCCTGGACGCGGGCCCGTCGACCCGGTGCGTCGATCCAGACCGCCTGGTCGAGTTGGCGAAGGTCCAGGTGAAGCGAATCCGGTGCGGCGATCTGTCCGCCCATGCTGAAGCGGCCGCCGCCGATGCTGACCGCGCCCCGGGTCTCGCGCAGGGCGCTCCGGATCTCGTCGGTGCTCCGCGGCCGCCGGATCGCCGCGACCGTGACTGGATTGAGCCCGCAGTTGTCACTGACCGTGGACCCGGCCGCCCGGACCCCGTACACCGCAGGCAGCAGGCCAGCGGCGGCGGCGTGAAGCAGAAACTGGCGTCGGTCCATGGGCGGATCTTGCGGTTTCCGGTGTGCAAGACGTTGTCGCCAAATGTTCCTTTTCGTCGCCGCCTGTCATATCCGGTTCCCTGGTCCGACGCCTAGAGTCGGCCCCAGAACTTGGACTTCGAACTGAAAAGGAGAGACCCGTGGACGGTTCCATGCCCCCCAACCAGCAGATCATTCCGCGCAAGGGTCCGGATTTCGGCCTGGACGGCGACATCCCGCGCCACTGGTTCGGCGGCGATCCGTTCAAGACCCGGTTCTTCGACGCCATGTCGCTGCTCTTCCCCGAAGGCGAGAAGTTCTTCATCCAGTGCGTGCGCGACTATCGCGAGCGCATCACCGACCCGCAGATGCAGGCCGACGTGAAGGACTTCATCTACCAGGAAGGCCAGCACGGCATGGTTCACGACGCCTACAACCGCCGCGTCGCGACGCAGGGCGTCGCGGTGGACCACATCGAAGCGCGCATGCTCAAGATGCTGGCGTTCCAGCGACGCAACTTCTCCAGGAAGATGACCCTGGCGCAGACCGCGGCGGCCGAGCACATGACCGCGATCATGGCGCACAGCTTCATGGCGGATCGCGAGATGTTCGCCGCAGCCGATCCGCGCATGCGTGCGCTGTACGTCTGGCACGCGATCGAGGAGATCGAGCACAAGTCGGTGGCCTACGACGTGATGCAGAAGGTGGCGAAAGTCGGCTACGGGTGGCGCATCCTCGGCATGCTCTACCTCAGTGTCGTCTTCCCGCTGCACACGTTCCTGATCCTGCGGCACATGCTCAAGGTCGACGGCGTGAAGAATCGCTTCGGCGTCTGGATGCGCGGCCTGGCGTGGCTCTACGGTCCGCGCGGCGTGATGACCAAGCTGCTGCCGCACTACCTGGCGTACTACAGACCGGGCTTCCATCCGTGGACCGCAGGCCAGATGGCGACCTACACCACGTGGCGCCAGGTGTTCGATCAGAGCGGCGATGCGATCGCCGCGGCCAACGCGCTGCATCCGGTGACCTGATCCCCGCAACGTCCGCACCGGCCCGATCGACTCGGGCTGGTGCCCACTGCCCTGCCGGGTAGCACGCGGCGCGGGAATCGCGCCGTTACAATGTCGGCTTCGTCCATGCGACTCGAGGCCCGCATTCGCTCATGAGTGATACCTACGATCTCATCGTCATCGGCGCCGGCACCGGGGGATACCCTGCCGCGATCCGGGCCGGACAGCTCGGGATGAAAGCGGTCTGCATCAACAGCTGGCTCAACAAGGACACGAAACCGGCCTACGGTGGCACCTGCCTCAACGCAGGCTGCATCCCGTCCAAGGCGCTGCTGGAATCATCCGAGATGTTCCACCGCGCCGGCCACGAGCTGGCGGCGCACGGCGTGAAGGTCGCGGCACCGACGCTTGACCTCGTGGCGATGCAATCGCGCAAGAACAAGATCACCACGAGCCTGACCGGCGGCATCGGCGCGCTGTTCAAGGCCAACGGGGTCACCGGGCTCGAAGGCACCGGCCGTCTCATGGGTGGCGGCAAGGTCGAGTTCACCGCGCACTCGGGCGAGAAGAAGGTGCTCGAGGCCAAGCACATCATCGTCGCGACGGGCTCGGAGCCGGTGGAGCTCAAGATCGCGCCGTTCGATCACGAGCGGATCTGCGACTCGTGGGACGCGCTCGATTTCACCGAGGTCCCGCAGCGCCTGGGCATCATCGGCGCGGGCGTGATCGGCGTGGAGCTGGGCAGCGTTTGGGCGCGCCTGGGGTCCAAGGTCACGATCCTCGAGGCATTGCCGATGTTCCTGCCGATGGTCGACCAGACCATCGCCAAGGACGCGCAGCGCCAGTTCGCCAAGCAGGGCCTCGACATCCGCCTCGGTGCCAAGGTGCTCGGCGCGAAGAACAGCGGCAAGGCCGTCGTCGTGGAATACGAGGCCGAGGGCGCCAAGAAGAGCGAGACGTTCGACAAGCTGATCGTCGCGGTCGGCCGTCGTCCCTACACCAAGGGCCTCAACGCCGAAGGCGTGGGACTGGAGCTCGACCCGCGCGGCTTCGTCAAGGTCGACAAGAACTACCGCACCAACCTGCCGGGCGTGTACGCCACCGGCGACGTCATCGGCGGCCTGATGCTCGCGCACAAGGCGATCGAGGAAGGTGTGGCGCTGGTCGAGCAGCTGCATGGCGAGAAGCCCGAGGTCAACTACGGTGTGATTCCGAGCGTGATCTACACGGCGCCGGAAGTGGCGTGGGTCGGTCTGTCGGAAGAACAGGCCAAGGCCGCGGGCCACGAGGTGAAGGTCGGCACCAGTCCATTCGCCGCCAACGGCCGCGCCAAGGCGCTCGAAGCCGCGGTGGGCACGATCAAGGTGATCTCGGACGCCAAGAGCGACCGCATCCTGGGCGTCCACATGGTCGGCCCCTACGTCTCGGAGATCCTGCAGTCCGTGGTCGTGGCGATGGAATTCCAGGCCACCACCGCGGATCTGCAGCTGACGATGCACGGCCATCCCACGCTTGCCGAGGCGCTGCACGAGGCCTACCTCGCGGTGGACGGCCGCGCGATCCACGCGATCAACAAGAAGAAGGCAGCCTGAGATGCAGCGAAGCCTGATGTTGCGTTCCATCACCGGCGCCCTGTTCGGCGCGCTGCTCGTGGCTTCACCCGCGCGCGCCGAACTCTTCGACGCGAGCATCGGCGAGGACTCGGTCCGCATCGCGGTGAGCGGTCCGCTGTCACGCCTGCTCGCGGTCGACAAGGGCGAGTACGAGTTCGGCGGCCAGTTCGGCGACATCGACGACTACGACAGCGAGGACTACTTCACGCTGCACGCCGGCGCGACACTGCGCGGTGATGCGGGCGGCAATGCCAACACCAGCCTGACCGGCGGCCTGGGTGCGCGCGTGCAGTTCGTCAGCGCGGACAGCGAGGACGGCGGCGCGCTCGCGTTGGGCGGCAACGCCACGCTCAAGCTGCTGCGGGCCAATCGCCTGCGTTTCAACGCGGCGCTGTGGTATGGCCCGGATCCGGCCTCGTTCGGCGACATCGACGAATACCTCGAATACAGCGTTTCGGTCGGCTACGAAGTGCTGCGCGATGCCGAGCTCTATGTCGGTTATCGCGCGGTCGAAGTCGGTCTCGATGGCGGACCCGACGTCGATCTCGAGGATGGTGCGCACATCGGCGTGCGGCTGCAGTTTTAAGGAGCGCCCATGGGTCGTGGACCGAGTATCGAAGGGCGCAAGGGCGTAGCCGATGCGCAGAAGGCCAAGGTCTTCACCAAGCTGATCCGCGAGATCACGCTGGCGGTCAAGCAGGGCGGGCCGGATCCGACCGGCAACTCGCGCCTGCGACTGGCGGTCGGCCGCGCACTGAGCGCCAACATGACGCGCGATCGCGTCGAGGCCGCGATCAAGCGATCGAGCGGCGAGGGCGCGGATGCGTCCATCGAGGTGCGCTACGAGGGCTACGCGCCCGGCGGCGTCGCCGTGCTGGTGGACTGCGTCACCGACAACCCGACGCGCACCGTCGCCGACGTGCGTCACGCGTTCTCCAAATCCAACGGCCACATGGGCACCAGCGGTTCGGTCGCCTTCCAGTTCGCGCAGGTCGGCCAGCTCTGGTTCGAACTCGACGATCCGGCCGTCGAGGATCGGATCCTCGAGGTCGCGCTCGATGCGGGTGCCGACGACGTGCAGGGCGCGGACGGCTGGTGCGAGGTGCTGAGCACGCCGGCGGCGTTCGAGCAGGTGCAGAAGGCGCTCGTCGACGCCGGCTTCAAGCCGAGCCAGGCGCGCGTGACGATGCGTCCGTCCAACCCCGTGGCGGTGTCGGGCGACGCGGCGGCGGATGTGCGCAAGCTGCTCGAAAAACTCGAGGAGCTCGACGACGTGCAGGACGTCTTCCACAACGCCGAGCTGACTTGACCGCGGTCCGCATTCTCGGCGTCGACCCCGGCTCCCGCTATACGGGCTACGGATTGATCGAGAGCGACAAGGGTCGAAGCCGGCTGCTCGCAGCGGGACGATTGGACGTGCGCGAGGGCGCGATGGCCGACCGCCTGCTCGCCGTTCTCACCGGACTGTCGGAGGTGATCCGCGAGCATGCGCCGCAGGAAGCGGCGGTCGAGGAGACATTCGTCAATCGCGTGAATGCCGCCAGTGCGCTGGTGCTGGGGCAGGCGCGCGGCGCGGCGATCTGCGCCTGCGCGCAGGCCGGACTTCCGGTCTCGGAGTACGCCGCCGCGCAGGTCAAGCTCGCCATCGCCGGCAACGGCCGCGCCGACAAGGACCAGGTCGCGCACATGGTTCGGGTGCTGCTCAATACGCGCGATGCCTTCGCCGCCGATGCGGCCGACGCGCTGGCGGTCGCACTGACCCACGCCCACGTCCGCACCTCGCGCGCCAGGACCGGCGACGCGCTGCGCCGCGCCTGGGGTTGAAATGATCGGACGACTCAGTGGGCGAATCGTCTCCAAGCATCCGCCGGTGCTGATCCTCGACGTCGGCGGCGTCGGGTACGAGTGCGAAGCGCCGATGTCGACGTTCTACAAGCTGCCGAGCGTCGGCGAGTCGGTGACGTTGCAGACGCACCTGACCGTGCGCGAGGACGCGCACCTGCTGTTTGCCTTCGCCACGCAGCAGGAGAAGCAGCTCTTTCGCGACCTGATCAAGGTCTCCGGCGTGGGCCCCAAGATCGCGCTGGCGATCCTGTCGGGCGTGAGCGTCGAGGAGTTCTGGATCACCGTGCGCGAGTCGCAGGTTGGACGCCTGACCAAGGTTCCGGGCATCGGCAAGAAGACCGCCGAGCGCCTCGTGATCGAGCTGCGCGACCGCGCCGGCGCGGCGGGCGAAACGCTGCCGGGCAGCGCGTCGGGCTCCGGTCCGGTCGGTGCGTTGCAGGAAGCGCGCTCGGCGCTCGAAGCGCTCGGATACAAGCCCGCCGATGCGCAGCGCATGGCCGAAGCCGTGAAAGGCGAAGACCTGACGGCCGAGCAGATCATCCGCGAGGCGCTCAAGCGTGCGGTACGCTGAGGAATGAGTGCCCGGCGACACGCGGTTGGGTTTACGTGGAGGTGCCTCAAGAGCACTTCCACGCTGGGACCCAACCGCTGCGTGAAGCACAGCGGGTGCGGGAGCCGGGCAACCGCTCACGGCGGGACTAGGGCGTAGCCATGAAGATCACGGTGATGCAGTGAGCGGAGAAGCGCGGCTGGTATCTGCACAGGGCGGGGGCGACGAGGAGCGCATCGAACGCGCGATCCGTCCGCATCGGCTCGACGACTACGTCGGCCAGCGCCCCGTTCGCGAGCAGCTCGGGATCGCCATCGAGGCGGCGCGCAAGCGCGGCGAAGCGCTCGATCACGTGCTGATCTTCGGACCGCCTGGCCTGGGCAAGACCACGCTGGCGCACATCCTGGCCGCGGAGATGGGCGTGAACCTGCGCCAGACCTCCGGTCCGGTGCTCGAAAAAGCGGGCGACCTGGCGGCGCTGCTGACCAATCTGGAGCCGCGCGACCTGTTGTTCGTCGACGAGATCCATCGCCTGTCGCCGGTGGTCGAGGAAGTGCTCTACCCGGCGATGGAGGACTACCAGCTCGACATCATGATCGGCGAGGGGCCGGCGGCACGTTCGATCCGTCTGGACCTGCCGCCCTTCACGCTGGTCGGCGCCACCACGCGCGCCGGCGCGCTGACCGGACCGCTGCGCGATCGCTTCGGCATCGTGCAACGCCTCGAGTTCTATTCGGTCGACGATCTCGCCCGGATCGTGCAGCGCTCGGCCGGCATCCTGGGCGCGCCGCTCGACGTGCAGGGTGCGCTCGAGATCGCACGTCGCTCCCGCGGCACGCCGCGCATCGCAAACCGCCTGCTGCGCCGTGTGCGCGACTACGCCGACGTGCGCGGCGACGGCACCATCACGGCGGCGTCCGCGCAGGCCGCGCTGACGCTGCTCGATGTCGATCGCAACGGCTTCGACCTGATGGATCGCAAATTGCTGCTCACGCTGATCGAGCGCTTCGACGGAGGTCCGGCCGGGGTCGACAACCTTGCCGCCGCGATCGGCGAGGCGCGCGACACCATCGAGGACGTCATCGAGCCCTACCTGATCCAGCAGGGATACCTGATGCGAACGCCGCGCGGCCGCATGGCCGGCAAGCTCGCGTATCAGCATTACGGCCTCAAGCCGCCGGAGCGCGCGGCCAGCGACGATCTGTTCCGTTCCGATGGGTCCGGAGACGCGAAATGAGCGCCGGCAACGACCCGTCGCGAACCCGTTTTGCGTTCCCCATCCGCATCTACTGGGAGGACACCGACGCCTCGGGCGTCGTCTATCACGCCAACTACCTGCGCTATTTCGAGCGCGCGCGGTCCGAGTGGCTGCGTGCGCTGGGATACGACCAGGAAGCGATGCGCGTGGAGCAGGGCATCGCCTTCACGGTCGCCAGTCTCGACATCCGCTACCTGCGTCCGGCGCGCCTGGGCGACGAACTCGAGGCGACCACCGAAGTCGCCGAATTGCGGCGCGCCAGCTTCACGTTCCGCCAGCAACTCCGTCGTCCCGCCACCGGCGAGGTGCTGGCCGAAGCCAGCGTCCGGGCCGGATGCGTGGACGCCGCCACCTTCAAGCCCCGGGCCATTCCGGACCTGGGCCTCGGATAAGCTGCTGCCTTGCCTCGCTATTCCTCGCGCTTCGCATAAAATCCCGTTTTGCGGCCGCCGCCTGGCACTTCGGGGCGACCGGCTCGACCCCATCCGCTGCGGAACCACGTTTCCATAAGACGACATGAATGCAGAACTCTCGATTGCCCATCTGATCGCGCATGCCAGCGTGCTCGTCCAGATCATCATGGGGCTGCTGATCCTGGCCTCGGTGGTGTCCTGGGCGGTGATCTTCTCCAAGCGACAGCTGCTGTCGCGCACGCGCAGCGCATCGGAAAAGTTCGAGGAGCGCTTCTGGTCTGGCGGCAATCTCGCCGACCTCTACGAGTCGGTCGCGCGCAGCAAGGACGGCGAGGGGATCGTGCCGATCTTTTCGGCCGGATTCGAGGAGTACAAGCGCCAGCAGCAGGGCGGCCACGTCGATAGCGACGATGCCATCGCGGCGGTCCAGCGCCAGATGCGCGTGACCCAGGTGCGCGAGATCGAGAAGCTCGAAGGCGGCCTGGCACTGCTGGCGACGATCGGGTCGACCAGCCCGTACGTGGGTCTGTTTGGAACGGTGTGGGGCATCATGAATGCCTTCATCGGCATCGGAAACATGAAGCAGGCGAGCCTCGCGGTCGTCGCGCCCGGCATCGCCGAAGCGCTGATCGCCACCGCCATGGGCCTGTTCGCGGCCATCCCGGCGGTCATCGCCTACAACTTCTTCACGCGCTCGGTGGAAAGCCTCGAGACCCAGTACCACACGTTCTCCGAGGAGATGATCGGGATCATCGAGCGCGGTCTGCGCTCCGGGAAGGCCTGAACATGGGCGCCACTGTGGGCGGCGGCCGCAGCGGCAAGCGGCGCATGAACGCCGAGATCAACGTCGTGCCGTACATCGACGTGATGCTGGTGCTGCTGATCATCTTCATGGTGACGGCGCCGCTGCTGACCCAGGGCGTCGACGTCGAACTGCCGCAGACCGAAGCCGCGCCGCTGGTGATCGACGATGAGCCCAACACGTTGTCGGTGAATTCCAAGGGCGAGATGTTCCTCAACAAGGGCGAGAAGACCGACGCGCCGCTCAGCGACGAGGAAGTGTTGCGCATATCGAGTTCGCTGGTTCGCAACGCGCCTCCAGGCAAGGACGCGATGTTCCTGGTCGAGGGCGATGGCCGGGCCAACTACGCGGCCGTGGCCAAGGCGATGACGCTGCTGCAGACCGCGGGGGTGAAGAAGATCGGCTTCGTCACCGATCCCGTGGACATGACCGCCAAGGGCACCAAGTAACGCCCGATGCCCTTTCGTTCCCGACACGTCCTGACGGCCACAGGCCTGCACCTGTTGCTGTTCGTGTTCCTGATCATCGGCGTGCGCTGCACTCCGAAGATGGAACCACCTCCGGTGATCGAGGCGCTGGTGATCACCGGCCAGAACAAGCAGGGCAAGCTCAAGACCGAGCCGCCCGCGCCTGCGCCCGAACCGGAGCCGCCGAAGCCGCCCGAGCCGCCCAAGCCCGAACCGCCGCCTCCACCGCCGCCGCCGCCCGAGCCGCCCAAGCCGCCGGAACCGCCGAAGCCTGATCCCGAGATCGAGAAGAAGAAGATCGAGCAGGAGAAGATCAAGCGCGAGCAGGAGATCAAGCTCCAGGCCGAGATCCAGCGCAAGAAGGAAGAAGAGGACAAGAAGAAGAAGGAAGCCGAGGAGCAGAAGCGCCTGAAGGAGGAAGAAGAGCGCAAGAAGAAGGAGGAAGAGAAGAAGCGCATCGAAGAGGAGAAGCGCAAGCTCGAAGAGGAGCGCAAGCGCAAGGAGGAGGAACAGCGCCGCCTCAAGGAAATGATGGATCAGGCCGTGCGCGAGGAAGCCGAGCAGCGGGCCGAAGCCGCCCGCATCGGCGAGGTGCAGAAGACGTGGGGGCAACTCGTCGCCGAGCACATCGCGAGCCGATGGCTTCGTCCGCCGAGCCTGCCGCCGAGGCTCAAGTGCAGAGCGAAAATCGAAATCCTGCCCAACGGCGAGGTCGTATCGGTCAAACTCCTGACGTCGTCAGGCAACCCGTCGTTCGACAGCTCGGTCGAAAACGCGATCTGGCGCGCAAGCCCGTTGCCTCTGCCGAGCGATCCGAAGGCGTTCCAGCGCGAAATCATTTCGGACTTCACGCCGGAAATGCTCGGTGGATGAGGCCCCGATTGAACCAAGGGGCCGTTTTGGCAATCTCTGCACGAGAAACCTAGTAATGCTCAGCAAACTGAATCCCATGCCGAAGACTTTCCGCTCCATCGCATCCGCGTTCATCGTCTTGCTGGCTTTCGCCGGGCCCGCGAAGGCGCAGCTGGAGATCACGGTCACCGGAGGTCAAACGGGCGCGCAGCCCATCGCGATCGTGCCGTTCGGCTCGAACGAGGGCGTCATGGATATCGCCCAGGTGATCGAAACCGACCTGGTGCGCAGCGGAATGTTCTACGCGTTGCCGCGCGCCGACATGCTCGAACGGCCCATCGAGCCCAAGCAGATCGATCACCGCAACTGGAAGGCGGTGAACATGGACAACGTCGTCATCGGCAGCGTGCGCCGCGATCCGGGCTCCGATCGCGTGGCAGTGCGCTTCTACCTGTTCGACGTGCTGCGCGGCGAACAGCGCCTGGGCTTCGAGATGCCGGCGGCCGAGCCGTCGCAGCTGCGCTACACGGCGCACCAGATCGCCGACCTGATCTTCGAGAAGCTCACCGGCATCCCCGGGATCTTCAACACCAAGATCGCGTACGTCGCTTCGCAGGGCTACGGCCTGGATCGCAAGTACGCGCTGATGATCTCGGACTGGGATGGCGAGAATCCGCGCACCGTAGCCACCTCGCGGGAACCGCTGATGTCCCCGCAATGGGCGCCGGACCGCCGGCGACTGGCGTACGTGGGCTATGAGCGCGGCCGGTCCTCGATCTACGTGCACGAAGTCGCCACCGGACGGGTCAAGAAGCTGGTCTCGGAAAAGGGCATCAACGGCTCGCCGGCCTGGTCGCCGGACGGTACGAAGCTGGCCATCACGCTGTCCTACGAGGCCAATCCGGACATCTACATCGTCGACGTGGCCACCGGCGCCAAGCGACGCCTGACCGCGACCGAGGGCATCGACACCGAGGCGGCGTGGTCGCCGGACGGCACCCAGCTGGTTTTCACCTCGGAACGCGGCGGTCCCCCGCAGATCTACCGGATGAACGCCGACGGGTCCGGCGCCACCCGCATCACGTTCACGGGCCGCCAGAACCTCAGGGCCAGTTATTCGCCTGACGGCAAGAACATAGCGCTGGTCAACCTGGACGATAATCGCTATCGTATTGCGCTACTCGATGTGGCTTCGGGCTCGATGCGACTGCTCAGTGATGGGCGGTTCGACGAAGGCCCGAGCTTCGCGCCCAACGGTGCGACGGTGATTTACGCCACGCAAGGTTCCAAGGGAGCGGAGCTTGCGACGGTCAGCATCGACGGGCGGGTGCGACAACGGCTGCGACAAACGGGAGATGTCCGTGAGCCGGCGTGGTCGCCACTGCAGCGATCGCAGTAATAATCAAGGGCAGTACTTCCAAACAAATCAAGGAGCTTCACGATGTTCAAGCAGTTGGTTGTTAGCGCGGTCGTGGCGTTTGGCCTGGTCGCGGCGGGGTGCGCAAGCAAGTCCAACAAGGACGCGGGCGCGGGAGCGGCACCGGCTGACAGCGGCTTCGGCACCGGCGGCGCGTCCGACCTGTCGAGCAGCGGTTCGTCGGTGGGAACGGACGACACGTCGGGTCTGTCGCTGGCCGATCGCACCGTCTACTTCGCGTTCGACAGCAGCGAGATCGATGCTCCGGGCAAGGCGGTGGTCGCGCGTTTCGCCCAGTACCTGGCGAAGAACCCGACGGCGAAGCTGCGCCTCGAGGGTCACGCCGACGAGCGTGGCACGCGTGAGTACAACGTCGGTCTGGGCGAGCGTCGCGCCAATGCGGTGCAGGCAGCCCTGATTGCCGGCGGCGCGTCGGCCACGCAGCTCAACATCGTGAGCTACGGCGAAGAGCGTGCGGCCGACCCCGGCCACGACGAGTCGGCCTGGTCGAAGAACCGTCGCGTCGAGATCGTGCAGCTCTGATCTTTCGCGTCGTTCTTTTTCCTGGAGACTGCTGACATGACGGTTCGCCGCGTATCCGGTATCGGAGCTGCATTCGCGTTGGTTCTTCTGACCGGCGGATGTGCCTCGGATTTCGGTGGACCGATCAGCAACAACTCCAAGACCGTCCTGTCGCCGGCTGAACGCCGGCTCCAGGAAGTCGAGACCAAGACCGCGCAGCTGGTGCGCCGCATGGACTCGATGAACGCTACGCAGACCGATCAGGATCTCACGCGCCTGCGCGACGAGATCCGGTTCCTGCGCGGCGACGTCGAGAAACTGCGCTTCGATCTCGACAACCGTGATCGCAGCACCAAGGAGCTGTTCTCCAACCTCGATCGGCGCGTCGCGCAGATCGAGGCTGGTGGTGGAGGCGGCGGCGCTGCGGCGCCGGCAGGTGTCGTCTCGACGGCGCCGGGCACGCTGTCTCCGGCGGCGCCTCGTGCGGCGGTGGCTTCTCCCGAGGAAGAGCGGGCTTACCTGGGCACGTTCGACCTGCTCAAGAACGGCAAGTACGACGACGCCATCCGCGGCTTCCGCGGCATGCTCGATCAGTGGCCTCAGGGCCGATACGCCGACAACGGCTGGTACTGGATGGGTGAAGCGCAGATGGTCAAGCGCGACTTCAACGGTGCCGCCAACAGCTTCCAGTCGCTGGTCCAGGGTTTCCCGTCCAGCCCCAAAGTCGCCGATGGCCTGTACAAGCTGGGCCTGTCGCAGATCGAGCTGAAGAAGCCGGTCGACGCCAAGGCGGCGCTGCAGCGCGTCATCCGCGAATATCCCAGCACCAACGCTGCGAACCTGGCCAAGCAGAAGCTCGACCAGCTCGGCGGTTGAGGTAGCGGTGGACGACGCGGCCCCCGCGCCAGCGGCGAAGGGCCGCGAAGCAGGTCGCCATCCAGGCGACGGTCCGGGCCCCAGACTGCGCATCACCGAAATCTTCCTCTCGCTCCAGGGCGAGTCCACGCGCGCGGGCCTGCCCACGGTCTTCGTGCGGCTGACCGGGTGTCCGCTGCGCTGCGGCTACTGCGACACGGCCTACGCCTTCCACGGCGGTCAATGGCGCGACGTGGCGGCGTTGGTCGAAGAGGTGATCGCCCTCGGCGTACGCCACGTGTGCGTGACCGGCGGCGAGCCGCTGGCCCAGCGCGCCTGCCTGGAACTGCTCACCGCGTTGTGCGACCGCGATCTGTCGGTCTCGCTGGAGACCAGTGGCGCGATGGACGTGAGCGCCGTGGATCCGCGGGTGTCGCGCATCGTCGACATCAAGACGCCGGGGTCGGGCGAAGTCGAACGCAACCTGTGGCGCAACATCGAAGTGCTCGAATCCAAGGACGAGATCAAGTTCGTGCTCTGCGGTCGCGACGACTACGAGTGGGCGCGAGCGGTGATCGCCGAGCGTGATCTGTCCTCGCGCTGCACGGTGCTGATGTCGCCCAGCCACGGCCAGCTCGAACCCACCCAGCTCGCCGACTGGATCGTGGCCGATCGGTTGGCGGTGCGTTTCCAGATGCAGCTGCACAAGTCGCTCTGGGGCAATGTCGCCGGCCGCTAGACCTCGCGCCGTCGTGCTGCTCTCCGGCGGCCTGGATTCGGCCACCGTCGTGGCGATGGCGCGCGAGCAGGGTTTCGATGTGCACGCGCTGTCGGTGGCTTATGGCCAGCGCCACGTCGTGGAGCTCGAGGCCGCGGCGCGGGTTGCGGCGCAACTGGGTGCGTCCGCGCACCAGGTCATGCACGTAAATCTCGATGCGGTCGGCGGCTCGGCGCTGACCGATGTCCGCATCGCGGTACCCGAATCGCCCACCTCGGGAATTCCGGTCACGTATGTCCCGGCCCGCAACACACTGTTCCTCTCGCTTGCGCTGGGGTGGGCCGAGGTTCTCGGCGCAAACGACCTGTTCATCGGCGTCAATGCCGTCGACTACTCCGGATATCCGGACTGTCGTCCCGAGTTCGTGGAAGCGTTTCAGCAGCTCGCGCGCATCGCCACCAAGGCCGGCGTCGAAGGCGCGCCCATCCGCGTGCACGCGCCGCTGCAGCGCATGAGCAAGGCCGACATCGTGCGCCGCGGAACCGAGCTGGGCGTCGACTTCTCGCAGACCGTGTCGTGCTATCGCGCCGACGAGCAGGGCCGCGCGTGCGGGCGCTGCGACTCGTGTCGCCTGCGCGCAGAAGGCTTCGCATCGGCCGGCATCACGGATCCGACGCGCTACGCCTGATGCTGTGGGCGCGACGCGATCGCTCGCGCCGCGCCGGAACTTCAACTGCTGCCAGACCGGTTCAGCCCGTCTTCGACACCGTCGCAGTTGACCTCGACGCCTTCGATGCGCGTGCTGCCCACGTTGCGGTCGGGTGCCAGGCGAACCTGGCGGATCGTGATGTCGGACAGGTGGTAGACACCTTTCTTCAAGCCGTCCTGGTCCCGCATGACCGTCAGGGTCGCGTCGGGTCGCTCGGCCAGGGGCCGGCCCGCCTCGTTGGACTCCATCCACTGAACCAGCGCCTGCGAGTTGCCGGGCGCGCCTCCCGCCAGCGTCAGGCACAGCGGCTCGGGGGTTTCTTCCGGTGCGCCCGGATTCGGCGCGAGCCGGGCCTCTGCAAACGAGCCGCCGCCCACGCCTTCGATCGCAAATCTCACGTTGCCCGGCGCCGAGGCGGCCAGTGCCGGGATCAACGCACAGGTGCAAAGCGCCGTGACGGCCGCGACGACTTGAGCCCCGTGGGCTCGATTCGGTTTGGATCGCACAACAGGTCTCCACGTATGCGGTTACGGCAAAAAGCATCGCAAACGGGATGCCCGCGGCGGCAGACATGCACGAGATGGTGGGTCGTGATGGATTCGAACCATCGACCAACTGGTTAAAAGCCAGCTGCTCTACCGACTGAGCTAACGACCCAAGAAGTCTGGAGGCCGGCCTCGGTAGGGCCGAGGGGACGCGAATCATACCGGAACGTTATCCGCCGATCGTGGGCCCCGCCCATCGAAAGTCGGGTCGGCCATACGCCCTTGCGCTGCTAGCGTTCGCGCTCATCACAAGAGGCTTCTCGCATGATCTCCATTCCACGTCGCGCCGACGCTCTCTACAGCGACCTGCTGATACCCGACGAGACGCGCCGCATCCGTGGCCAGGTGCGCCAGTTCTGCGACGACGTGATCCGTCCCGTCGCGCATCGACTCAACACGACGCCCGAAACAAGGGACGGTTTCGCCCGCGCGGAATTCGATGCGATGGCGCGCGCCGGGCTCTACAAGATCCCGTACCCCGCCGACGTCGGAGGCCTGGGACTGGAGTTTCCGACGCTCGCCACCGCGACCGTGCTCGAGGAACTGGGCTACTACTCGCCGAGCCTGGCGTCGGCGCTCTACGACGGGCAGGCGATCCTCGTGGGCAAGACGCTCGAGCGCGCGCAGCCGGCGCTGCGCGACCGATATCTGCCCAGGCTGATCCGCGGCGAATTCGTGGGGTGCTTTGCCACGAGCGAGCCCGAAGCCAGCACCGACCTGTCGGTGAAATCGATCCAGACCACCGCGACGCGCGTCGACGGCGGCTTCGTCGTCAACGGCGTCAAGCGCTGGATCACCAACTCGCCCGCGGGCGATCTGATCCTCGTGCTGTGCCGCACCGGCGAGACGCTGACGATGCTGTGCGCCGACATGCACGACCCCGGCGTGTCGGTTTCGGCGCCCGACCTCAAGATGGGCAACCACGTGCAGCTGACCGCCGACGTCACTTTCAAGGACGTATTCGTGGCCGAGGACCACATCGTCGGCCGCGAAGGCGGCGGGCTGCGGACCGCCATCGGCGCGCTGGTGCTCGGCCGCATGGGCATCGGCGCGATCGGCGTGGCGATGGCGCAGGCGGCGTTCGATTTCTCCACGCAGTACATGACCCGGCGCAAGGTGTTCGGCCAGGAGCTCGCGCGCTTCCAGCATTGGCAGTTCCGCTTCGCCGAGCACGCGTTGCAGATCGAGATGGCGCGCGGCCTCTACCAGAAGGCCGCGATGCGCTACGACAAGGAAGGCGGCGCGGACATCGAGGCCGCGATGGCCAAGATCGCCGGTTCGCGCCTGGCCTGCGACGTGGCGCGCGACGCGATCCAGGTCTGCGGCGCCTACGGGTTCGTCAAGACGCTCTCGGGCCCCGGCCAGCATTTCCCGCTGGAATCGATCTATCGCGACGCGAAGATCGGCGAGATCTACGAGGGCGCCAACGAGATCCAGAGCTGGGTCATCGCACGCCACATCTTCGGGCGCGAGATGACCGGCTGATCTGCGGCAGCACATAATCCGCCGGTGACGGGCCGGACACGATTCGAGCCCGCGCTGGACGGAGAGCAGTGCCATGGCGGATGACCAGATGCCTCGCGGCAGCCAGTGCCGTGAACTCGAGATGGCGATCGTCGGCGCCGGGTTCGCCGGCCTGCAGATGCTGCATCGCGCGTTGCAGAGCGGTCGCAAGGCCGTTCTGTTCGAGGCCGGCAGCGGCGTCGGCGGGACCTGGTACTGGAACCGCTATCCCGGCGCGCGCGTCGATCTCGAAAGCCTCGAGTACTCGCTGTCGTTCTCCAAGGAACTCGAGCAGGACTGGGAGTGGAGCGAGCGCTACGCCGGCCAGGCCGAACTCGAGCGCTACCTCGACCACGTGACGGATCGCTTCGGACTGCGCCCGCACATCCGGTTCGACGCGCGCATCGTCGCCGCGCACTTCGACGAACAACACCATCACTGGGACCTGCGCACCCAGTCCGGCGAGCACATCCGCGCGAAGTACTGCGTGATGGCCACCGGACTGCTGTCGGCGCCCAATCGACCGGACATCGCGGGGCGCGACGACTTCAACGGCGTGCAGGTGCAGACCGGCCTGTGGCCCAAGCAGGGCGTTGCGCTCGAGGGCAGGCGCGTGTGCGTGATCGGCACCGGCTCGTCGGCGGTGCAATGCATTCCCGAGATCGCCAAGCTCGCCTCGCACCTGACGGTGTTCCAGCGCACGCCGGTGTTCGCGATCCCCGCGCACAACCGGCCGATGGATCCGGCCGAGCAGGCCAGCATCAAGGCCGAATACGCGCGGCTGCGCGAGCTCGAAATGCAGTCGCTCGCCGGCTTCATCTCGCTGAAGTTCATGGCCGATCCGCACCCGAAGAACGCGGCGATGAAAGTCAGCGCCGAGGAGCGCAAGGCCGAGTACGACCGGCGCTGGGCGGCCGGCGGACTGAGCTTCTACAACGCGTTCACCGATCTGCTGATGAGCAAGGAGGCCAACGATTCGCTGGCCGACTACGTGCGCGACAGGATCCGGGAACGCGTGAAGGATCCGGTCATCGCCGAGAAACTGGTGCCCAAGGACTACGCCATCCTCACCAAGCGGCTGTGCGCCGACACCGGCTACTACGAGACCTACAACCGCGACAACGTGACGCTGGTGGATCTGCGCGAGACGGCGATCGTACGCATCGAGGCCGACGGCATCCGCACCGCCGACGGTCGCCTGCACGCCTGCGACGTGCTGGTCTGGGCCACCGGGTTCGATGCGATGACCGGCGCGCTCGATCGCATCGACATCCGCGGCCGCGACAACCGCAGCATCCGCGATCACTGGGCCGGCGGCCTGCGCACCTTCGCCGGACTGATGTGCGCGGGCTTTCCCAACATGATCTTCATGAACGGCCCCGGCAGCCCGAGCGCGTTCTTCGCGCCCATCCAGCTCGCCGAGTACCAGGCCGACTGGATCGAACGCGCGGTGGACGCGCTCGCCGCGCGCGGCCTGGACTGCATCGAGCCGACCGATGAAGCCGAAGAAGAGTGGGTGGCACACGCCGATGCCGTCGCGGCCCACACGCTGCTGCCGTCGACACGCAGCTGGTACATGGGCGACAACATTCCGGGCAAGCCGCGCCGCATCCTGATCTACCTCGGCGGATTTCCGGCCTATCGCGACGCCTGCGAGAACGGCGCCGCCAACGGCTACCAGAAATTCCGGCTCGGGCGCGCACCCGCATCGGCAGGCGCCTGAGATCCATGGCGCGGGCGCATCCCCGGAACGGACAGCACAAGGAAACCGCCGCGGGCATGCCCGCACCGGAGGTCGACGCCGCGTCGGCCGAGCCGCCCGATCTCTCGTTTCCGCTGGTGCGCACGCCGCTGCTCGATGTGCTCACGCGCGACGCGCTTCCGCCGGCCAAGGTCATCACGGTCGTCGCGCCCACCGGCTACGGCAAGACCTCGCTGTCGACGGCGGTGTTCAACGCGTTCCGCGCGCGCGGCGTTCGCGGCTACTGGGTCGCACTGGACGATCGTGACGACTCGATGGAGCGCGTGCTGGGTCTGCTCGAATCGGCGCTCGGCGACCGCCGGCACGAGATCCATCCCACGCAGGCGCTGATCCGCGGCGACGAGCCGATGGAGAACCGCGTGCAGGCGCTGCTCGACGTCGTCGCGCGGTTGCCCGATCCGTCGCTGGTGGTGATCGACAACCTGGGCTACTGCACCGACGAGACGATCGGGTACGTGCTCGACCGGCTCGTGTTCCGCACGCCTTCTTCGGTGAGCTTCCTGTTCTCGAGCGCCTCCGAGATTCCGATGAATCTCGCCCGCGCCAAGCTCGAAGGCCGCCTGCGCGAAGTGCGTTTCGGCGAGCTGAGCCTGCGCGCCGACGGCGTGCGCGAACTGCTCGGAGCCGAGCTGTGCGCGCAGCTGGGCGACGGCGCCATCGACGCGGTGCTGCGCCAGACCGAAGGCTGGCCTGCGGCGGTGCGCCTGGCGCAGATCATCCTGGCGTCGTCGGACGACCCGCAGGCCGCGCTGGCGCATTTCTCGGGCGCCGACGAGGACATCGCGGGGCTGATGAACCGCCAGGTGTTGGCGGGTTTCGCCCCCGACACGCGACGTTTCCTGGTCGAGATCGCGCCGCTGCGCAGCTTCTGCGCGGAGCTGTGCCGTCAGGCCACCGGCGACGATGACGCCGCACGCCACCTGGCGCTGCTGCAGCATCGCAACGTGTTCATGATCCCGCTGGATCGCAAGCGAAGCTGGCATCGCCTGCACGGCCTGTTCCGGGAATTTCTGATCGAGGAAGGTCAGCGCTCGCTGTCGGCCGAACGCCGCCGGCAGGTGCTGGAAAAAGCGGCCGGGTGGTGCGAACGCCACGGCCTGTGGGAAGACGCGATCGATTACGCCCTGCAGGCCGAGTCCGGCGTGCTCGCCAGCGCGGTGCTCGAACGCGTCGCGGCGATGTTCGTGCGCGACCGCGGCGACCTGCGCCGGTACATCGAGTGGGTCGAGCGTCTGCGTAGCGAAGGTCACCCTGTCGGTTGGGAAGCCGATTTCTGGTACGTGTGGGCGCTGGTGTTCCATCGTCGCTACGACACCGCGCGCCAGCAGGCCGAACGTCTCGCGCGTCGCATCGAGCTCGAGCCGATCGGCGAGGGCGACGCCGCCCGTCGCGCCGATCTGAAGCGCCGCGTCGAGGTGATCGGAACCTGCGTCGACACCTTCACCGACCGGCTCGCCGATGCCTCGGGCCGCGCCGCGGCCTGGCTCGCCGCGCGCGGCGCCGATGATCCGTTCGACGTGGCCACGCTCGCCTGCGCCAGCGGCATCTCGCTGTGCAGCGAGCACCGCTTCGTCGAGGCGCGACAGGTGATGCGCACCGCGCAGGAAACCATCGCTCAGGCCAACAGCGCGTACGGCGTCGGCTGGGTGTCGCTGCTCAGCGCGATGATCCCGGTCTTCGAAGGCGATTTCGCCGCCGTGCACGACGAGCTGCTGGCCACGCTGTCGCGCGCACGCGCGGCACTGGGCGAAGGGTCGGGGATCGCGGGGACGATCTCGCTGGTCGCGGCCAAGTGCGCGGTCGAGATGTGCCTGGAGCAGGAAGCGCGCGATCTGCTCGCGCAGGGCCTGCGCTGGGCCAACACGCACGGCATCGTCGACACCGCCGCGGTGGGGCTCGATGCCGCGGTCAAGCTGTGGTCGGGCCGCGACGGCGATCCGGTGACGGTGTCGCAGCTGCGCGAGATCGCGAGCGGCTATTCGCCGCGCCTGGGACTGATGCTGTCCTGCATGCTGGTGCAGCGACTCGTGCGACTGGGTCGCCTGGAGGAGGCGCGGGCGGAAGCCACGCTGATCGGTCTGGGCGATGCGCGTGGCGGCGTGATCGCCGGCGTCGATGTGCCGCGCACGCGCGAGTGCGTCGCCGCGGCCGAACTCGACCTGATGATCGCCGGCGGCCAGCTCAAGCAGGCCGAGAGCCTGATCGCCGAGGAGACGCGCCTGGCGCGCAAGGAAGGCCGGGTCGCACGCCTGGTCGAGCTGGCGCTGAGCGAGGCCGCCGTGGCGGTGTGCTCGCACCACGCGCAATCGGCGACCCGGCACTTGGTGCGCGCCGTGAGCCTGGCGGCGCGCCGCCGCATCCTGCGGCCGTTCCGTGATCGCGGGGAGCTGATCGCCGGGCTGGTCAACGACACCAGGCCGCAGGCCTGGGGTTTCGCGCTGGAAGAGGAGCGGCGCTTCTTCGTCGAGATCTGCAGCGGCCTGCCGCTGTCCAGCGGCGCGCTGCGCGAACAGATCGACCAGTCGCACGGCGAGCGCCAGCTGCTGGAGACGCCCACGGCGCGCGAACTGGAGCTGCTGGGCCTGATCGAGGCGGGACTGTCCAACCAGCAGCTCGCCGATCGGCTGAGCGTGTCGGTGGCCACGGTGAAGTGGCACCTCTACAACCTGTACACCAAGCTCGGCGTCTCCAGCCGCTCGGCCGCGCTGGCGCGGGCCCGGTCGCTCAACCTGCTCGCCCGGTGAGGCCGCCGGCCCGACGATAGGTTGGTCCGTTCCGGCGCCGGACCGGCTACAACACCGCTTTTCCACCCGCTCGCAATCTCCATGAGCCTGGTCGAATCGACGCTCGACGAGCGCACCGGCATCGTGACGCTGACGATCAACCGGCCCGAGGTCCTCAACGCCATCGACGTGCCGCTCGCGCGCGCGCTCAACGGCGCCGTGCTCGCGCTCAGAGACGATGTGCGCGTGCGCTGCGTGCTGATCCGGGGTGCCGGCCGGGCGTTCGTCGCCGGCGGCGATCTGGCCGCATTCGCCGAGGACTTCGATCGCGCCGCGGACGTGGCGGACGATCTGCTCGACGCGTTGCACCCGGTCGCCGAGACGCTGCGCGCGATCGACGCGCCGGTGATCGCGGCCGTGCACGGCGCGGTGGCCGGCGCGGGGCTGTCGCTGACGTGCAGCTGCGACCTGGCGATCGCGGCGCAGGGCACGCGCTTTCTGATGGCCTACGACAAGGTCGGCGCCGCGCCGGATTTCGGCGGGACCTATTTCCTGCCGCGCGTGCTGGGGCCGCGGCGCGCCGCGCAGTTCCTGTTCCTGAGCGAGACGCTGGACGCCGACGCCGCGCTCGCGGCGGGCCTGGTCAATCGCGTCGTGCCGGCCGAGCAGCTCGATGCGGTCGTCGACGAGATCGCGCGCAGGATCGCGGCGGGACCGACGCGCGCCTACGGCCAGTACAAGCGCCTGGCCGATCGGGCGTTCGAGCGCGACCTGCACGACCAGCTCGAAGCCGAGCGCGTCGCGTTCAAAAACGCCACGCGCACCGAAGATTTCCGCGAAGGCGTCGGCGCGTTCCTCGCCAAGCGCGCGCCGCGTTTCAGCGGCCGCTGAATCCATCCGAACCAACCGAATCGAGCCATGCTCAACGACGACCAGAAGATGATCTTCGACACCGCGCTGCGGTTCTCGCGCGAGGTCCTGGCACCGGGTGCCGCCGCACGCGAGAAGGCCCAGGCGATCGAGCCCGCGGTGTTCGAGGGCCTTGCCGCGATGGGCTTCCTGGGGATGACGGTGTCGCCCGACTACGACGGTGCGGGCGCGGACTACGTGTCCTACGCCGCCGCCTTGATGGCGGTGGCCGAGGGTGACGGTGCGGTCTCGACCGTGATGAGCGTCCAGAACGCGCCGTTCTGCGCCATCCTCGAGCGCTACGGCAACGCCGCACAGAAGGAATCGGTGCTCAAGCCCGCGGCGCGCGGCGAGTTCATCGGCGCGTTTGCTTTGACCGAGAGCCACGCGGGTTCGGATGCCAGCGCGCTGCGCACGCGCGCCGTGCGCAACGGCGATCGCTGGGTGCTCAACGGCTCCAAGCAGTTCATCACCAGCGGCAAGATCGGCAAGTACGTGATCGTCTTCGCCGTGACCGATGCGGAGAATCCCAAGCGCGGCATCTCGGCGTTCCTGGTGCCGACCGACACCAAGGGCTACACGGTCTCCAAGATCGAGCACAAGCTCGGACAGAAAGCGTCCGACACCTGCAGCCTCAACTTCGACGACATGGAGGTTCCCGCCGAGAGCCTGATCGGCGCCGAAGGCGAGGGCTACCGCATCGCGCTGTCGAGCCTCGAGACCGGTCGCATCGGCATCGCCTCGCAGAGCGTGGGCATGGCGCAGGCCGCGCTGGACGCGGCGGTGCGCTACGGCGCCGAGCGCAGGTCGTTCGGCAAGTCGCTGCTCGATCACCAGGCGGTGAACTTCCGCCTGGTCGATGCCAAGACGCGGTTGGAGGCGGCGCGCCAGCTGGTGTTCTCGGCCGCGCGGATGAAAGACGCCGGCGTGCCCTGCCTGGAACAGGCCTGCATGGCCAAGCTGTTCGCGTCGGAAACCGCCGAAGCGGTGTGCTCGGCCGCGATCCAGACGTTCGGCGGCTACGGCTACGTCGAGGATTTCCCGGTGGAGCGCATCTATCGCGACGTGCGCGTGTGCCAGATCTACGAAGGCACCTCGGACATCCAGAAGCTGATCATCGGGCGCGGGCTCGCGGCCTGACGTCGACGACCGCTCGGTCCGATGCGGCGCCCGCCGGTCGGTCCCGAACCGAAGCCGTCGTCTGCTTGCACCACGCTCGGGGGCTCGCGCGTCCGTCCACACCGGGCGGTACGCACCAGCAACTGGCCACAAGCGTGCGTCCCCGTTTACCGGTCCGGACGCCCGACCTAGCATGGCCCGATGGCAAGCAAGGAGGCGGTGATGTCAGCAAGCACGGACGCCAGGGGCGCACGCCCTTCGGAAGTCGAGGTCGCGGTGATCGGAGCCGGATTTGCCGGCATGCACATGGTGTACAAGCTGCGCTCGCTCGGTCTGAGCTATCGGGCCTTCGAGAAGGGCAGCGGCGTCGGGGGTACGTGGTACTGGAACCGCTACCCGGGCGCGAGTTCCGATTCCGAGAGCTGGGTCTACTCGTTCGCGTTCGACAAGGATCTCGAGCAGGAGTGGAACTGGAGCAAGCGCTTCCCGGAGCAGCCCGAGATCCTGGGCTACCTGCAGTACGCGGCGAAGAAGTTCGACCTCGAACGCGAGTTCGACTTCAACACCACGGTCACCGCCTGCACCTACGACGAGAAGAGCAGCCGCTGGATCGTCGAGACCGACAAGGGCGATCGCGTGATCGCGAGGTTTCTGGTCACCGCGGTGGGCTGCCTGTCGGCGGCGCAGTTGCCCCAGATCCCGGGGCTCGAAAGCTTCAAGGGCCGGTGGTACCACACCGGCCAGTGGCCGCATGAACCGGTGGACTTCACCGGCAAGCGCGTCGGCGTCGTCGGCACCGGTTCGTCGGGCATCCAGTCGATCCCGATCATCGCAAACCAGGCCAAGCACCTGACCGTGTTCCAGCGCACACCCAACTTCAGCGTGCCTGCGCGCAACCGCCTGCTCAGCGAACAGGAGCGCAACGCGCTCAAGCGCGACATCCGCGAGATCCGCGAGCGCTGCCGCTGGGCCTCGATCGGTCAGCCTTACGATGCGCAGCCGGTCGCCGCGATGTCGGTCAGCGACGAGGAGCGCCGCAAGCAGTACGAGGCCAACTGGGCCAAGGGCGGCTTCGAGTGGATGTTCGGCAGCTACAACGATCTGCTGGTCGACGAGAAGGCCAACGACACCGCGGCCGAATTCGTCCGCGAGAAGATCCGCGCGATCGTCAAGGATCCGGAAAAGGCGCGAAAGCTGCTGCCCAAGGGCTATCCGATCGGCACCAAGCGCCTGCCGCTGGACCAGGAATATTTCGAGACCTACAACCGCGACAACGTCGACCTGGTCGACATCCGCGAGACGCCGATCGAGCAGATCACCGCCGACGGCATCCAGACCTCGGACAAGAAGTACGAGCTCGACGCGATCGTCTTCGCCACCGGTTTCGATGCGCTGACCGGCCCTGTCACGCGCCTCAACATCCGCGGCCGCGGCGGCCAGAAGATCGAGCAGAAGTGGGCGGAGGGGCCGCGCACGTATCTGGGGGTCGCCACGCTCGGGTTCCCGAACCTGTTCATGATCACCGGCCCCGGCAGTCCCTCGGTGCTCGGCAACATGCCGACCTCGATCGAGCAGCACGTGGACTGGATCAGCGACTGCATGCTGCACCTGCGCAAGCAGGGCGCCACGACGATCGAACCGACCGCCGCCGCCGAGGAGAAGTGGGGCCAGCACGTCAAGGAACTCGCCGACACCACGCTCTTCCCGCAGACCGACTCGTGGTACATGGGCGCCAACATTCCCGGCAAGCCGCGCGTGTTCATGCCCTACATCGGCGGCTTCGGCACCTACCGCAAGCTGTGCAACGAGGTCGCGGAGAAGGGGTACGAGGGGTTCGCGATCAAGTAGGGCGGGATGCGCGGCCGAGAAGCCGCAAGTCGCTGCAGAAACGCTTCAACGCAAAGGCGCAAAGGCGCAGAGGAAAGCTCTCCACTTCTTTTCTTTGCGAACCTTGGCGCCTTTGCGTCTAACGCTTTGTTTTCCGAATCACCCATCGGTGCGCGCAACCGGCAGCGCGCTGTTCGACTTGATCGTCTGCAGGCTGAACTGCGACTCCATGTTGCGCACGCCGGGCCACTTCAGGATGCCCTGCATGCTCAGTTCGGAGAAGTGGTCGATGCTGCGTGCGACCACCTTCAGCAGGAAGTCGGAGCTGCCGGTCATCGCGTGACATTCGATGACGTGCGGCTCGGCTTCCACGCGCCGGACGAAATCGCGGCGCAGATGATCGTCGTGCTTGTCGATCGAGACGTGGACGTAGGCGGTGACCGGCAGACCCAGGCGTCGCTGATCGAGCCGCGCGGTGTAGCCGGCGATCAGGCCGCTGCCTTCGAGCGCGCGCACGCGACGGAAGCAGGGCGACTCGGACATGCCGATGCGCTGCGCCAGCTCGACGTTCGAAAGCCGGCCGTCCTGCTGCAGCGCTTCCAGGATCCGCTGATGCGCCCGGTCGATCGCCGGGGTGTCTTCATCCATGGTCAGATCGTCCTGGGGCAGGGTCTGCCCCAGAATAGGTCAATCAGGGGCGAAATAGAACGATAAATCCCCTCCGACCTGCCTAGCATCGACGTCACGATGCGCAATGCGGCCCGCGGCGGCCGGCGAGGCAGGTGACATGGGCGAGCGGCTCGACAATCCGATGGGTCTCGACGGCTTCGAGTTCGTCGAGTTCGCCGCGCCCGAACGCGGGGTGCTGGAGCCGGTGTTCGAGACGCTGGGGTTCCGGCGCGTCGCGCGGCACCGTTCGAAGGACGTCGAGCTCTGGCGCCAGGGCGCCATCAACTTCATCGCCAACTACCAGGCCGGATCGCCGGCCGCGTTCCACGCCGAGGAGCACGGGCCTTCGGCGTGCGGCATGGCGTTTCGCGTGCGCGACGCCGCGCACGCCTATCGGCGGGCGCTCGAACTGGGCGCCCAGCCGATCGACATCCCGGTGGGGCCGATGGAGCTCAAGCTGCCGGCGATCCGCGGCATCGGCGGCGCCATCCTGTACCTCGTCGATCGCTACGACGACGGCTCGTCGATCTACGACATCGACTTTCGCTGGATCGATGGCGAGGCGCGCCGGCCCGTCGGCTGCGGTCTGCAGCTGATCGATCACCTGACGCACAACGTCTACCGCGGACGCATGGATTTCTGGGCGCGCTACTACGAGCGGCTGTTCAACTTTCGCGAGATCCGCCACTTCGACATCCGCGGCGAACACACCGGCCTGACCTCGCGCGCGATGACGGCGCCCGACGGGCGCATCCGCATCCCGCTCAACGAGGAAGCGCGCGGCGGCCGCGGCCAGATCGAGGAGTTCCTGATGGCCTACAACGGCGAGGGCATCCAGCACATCGCGTTCGCCTGCGAGGACCTGCCCGCCACCTGGGACCGGCTGAAGGCGAGGGGGCTGCGGTTCATGGCGCCGCCGCCGGAGACGTACTACGAAGCGCTCGATCAGCGCCTGCCCGGGCACGGCGAGCCGGTGCCCGAACTGAAACGCCGCGGAATCCTGCTCGACGGCGCCACCGACGGCGGCGATCCGCGCCTGCTGCTGCAGATCTTTTCCGAGACGCTGGTGGGTCCGATCTTCTTCGAGTTCATCCAGCGCAAGCGCGACGAGGGATTCGGCGAAGGCAACTTCAAGGCGCTGTTCGAATCCATCGAGCGCGATCAGCTGCGCCGCGGAACGCTCACGGAGACCGCTTCATGAACCTCAAGCGCATCCATCACGTCGCCTATCGCTGCCGTGACGCGCGCCAGACCGTTGCGTTCTACCAGCGCGTGCTCGGCATGGACTTCGTGCTCGCCATCGCCGAGGACCGGGTTCCGTCGACCGGCGCGCCCGATCCCTACATGCACGTGTTCCTCGACGCCGGCATGGGCAACGTGCTGGCGTTCTTCGAGCTGCCGAACTCGCCGCCGATGGGCCGTGACGGCAACACGCCCGAATGGGTGCAGCACATCGCGTTCGAGGTCGACTCGCTCGATGCGCTGGTCGAGGCCAAGGGCCGGATCGAGGCCGAGGGTCTGTCGGTCATCGGTCCGGTCGATCACGGCATCTTCCGATCGATCTACTTCTTCGACCCCAACGGCCACCGGATCGAGCTCGCCGCCAACACCGGCAGCGCGGACGATCTGCGACGGCTGCGCGAGGTCGCCCCGGCGATGCTCGAGGAGTGGAGCCGGACGAAGAAGGCGCCACGCCACGCGGCCTGGCTGCACGAACGCAGCGCCCGATGAAGCTCGCCAGCCGCAGGAAGGGGCGCGACGGCGAGCTGCTGGTCGTGACGCGCGATCTCACGCGCGCGATCGCCGCGCCTTCGATCGCACCGACGCTGCAGGCGGCGCTCGACGATTGGGCCTCCGTCGCCGCCGCGCTGGATGGACTGCAGCGCGAACTCGAAGCCGATCCGCGCATGCAAGGCAGTTTCGACTTCGATCCCGCCGCTTGTTCATCGCCGCTGCCGCGCGCCTACCAATGGGCCGACGGCAGCGCCTACCTGCATCACGTGGAGCTCGTGCGCCGCGCGCGCGGGGCGGAGATGCCGGAGAGTTTCCGGCGCGATCCGCTGATGTACCAGGGCGGCTCCGATGGATTCCTCGACCCGCACGCGGACATCGCCGGGGATCCGCGGTGGGGCATCGACTTCGAGGCGGAAGTATGCGTCGTCGTCGGCGACGTCCCGATGGGCTGCACCGCGACCGATGCGCGCGCGCACGTGAAGCTGGTGATGCTCGTCAACGACGTGTCGCTGCGCGCGCTGGTGCCGGGCGAGCTCGCCAAGGGCTTCGGCTTCTTCCAGTCCAAGCCGGCGTCGGCGTTCTCGCCGGTGGCGGTGACGCCCGACGAGCTGGGCCGGCACTGGCGCGACGGCAAGCTGCATCTGCCGCTGCTGAGCTTCTTCAACGAGCGCGAATTCGGAAGCCCGCAGGCCGGCGAGGACATGGCGTTCGATTTCGGGCAGCTCATCGCGCACGCGGCGCGGACGCGCCGGCTCGGCGCGGGCACCATCGTCGGCTCCGGGACCGTGTCCAACCGCCAGGCGGGACGCGGGTACTCGTGCATCGCCGAACTGCGCATGGTCGAGACGCTGCGCGACGGCCAGCCGTCCACCGGCTTCATGCAGGACGGCGATCGGATCCGCATCGAGATGCGCGACGACCAGGGGCGCTCGATCTTCGGCGCGATCGATCAGCGCGTGCGCGCCATCGTCGAAAACCAGCCTAGCGGGTCCTTGCCATGACGGGCGACGTGCCCGCGAGCCTGCCGCGCCACCTGCAGCGCTACGTCTGCGACCAGGAGTACGAGCGCTACACGCCGCAGGATCACGCGGTGTGGCGCTTCGTGATGCGCCATCTGGTGCGCGTGCTCTCCCGCGCGGCGCATCCGGTCTACCTCGAAGGGCTGGAGAAGACCGGCATCCGCCTGGACCGCATTCCGCGCATCGAGGAGATCAACGCGCGCCTGTCGGCGTTCGGCTGGTCGGCGGTGATCGTCGATGGCTACATCCCGCCGGCGGTGTTCACGGAATTCCAGATGCGCAGGGTGCTGGCGATCGCACGCGACATGCGCCGGATCGACCAGATCCTGTACACGCCCGCGCCGGACATCGTGCACGAGTCCGCCGGCCACGCGCCGTTCATCGTCGACGTGGATTACGCCGAATATCTGCAGCGCTTCGGCCAGATCGGGCTCGATGCGATCTCGTCGCGCGCCGACCAGGCGGTGTACGCGGCCATGCGCGCGCTGTCCGACATCAAGCAGGACGGCGCCGCGACAGACAGCGACGTGAGCGCCGCGCAGGCCCACCTCGACGAGGCGATCGCCGCCAACGACGGACGCTCCGAGGCGGCGCGGCTCGCGCGCCTGGGCTGGTGGACGATCGAATACGGCCTCGTGGGAACGCTCGCCGACTACCGCATCTTCGGCGCCGGGCTGCTGTCGTCGCTCGGCGAGTGCCGAAGCTGCCTCGACGATGCGCGCGTGCCCAAGCGCACGCTCACCGTCGAGGCGGTCCGCGTGCCCTACGACATCACCCGGGAACAGCCGCAGCTGTTCGTGGCGCGCAGCTGCCAGCACCTGAGCCAGGTGCTCGAGACGTTCGCCGACGGCATGTGCTTTCGGCGCGGCGGCAGCCCGTCGCTGCGCACCGCGATCGCCAGCGGCACGGTGTGCACCGCGCGCTACGGATCCACCGGTCTCGAGGTCAGCGGCCGGTTCGATCGCGTGATGACCGACGCCGTCGACAACCCGGTCTACATCGGCACGCGCGGCCCCACGCAATTGGCGCGCGGCGGTCGCGAGCTGGCCGAACACGGCGTCGCGCGACACGTCCACGGCTTCGGCTCACCGGTCGGCCGCGTGCAGGGACTCGCGCGCTGCCTGTCGGACTATCCGGTGGACGCGCTCAGGCAGCACGGCATCGGGATCGGACGATCCGCGCGGTTCGACTTCCTGTCCGGCGTCGTCGTGGAGGGACGCTTGTTGCGGGTGCTGCGTGAAGGCGGACGCAACCTGGTCCTGACCTTCGCCGACTGCACCGCGACCGGCCCGGAAGGCGAGCGTCTGTTCGAGCCGGCCTGGGGCGAATACGACATGGCGGTCGGCGACGCGATCGACTCGGTCCACGGCGGACCGGCCGATCGCGAGCGCTATCCGCAGGAAGCCGGCGCTCCCGCGCGTCGCATGCGATCGGCATCGGGCCCGGACGACGGTGCGTTGCAGGCGATCTATGCGGCGATCGACCGGCTGCGCGACGCGAGCCCGTCGAAGATCGACGCGCTGCGGCAGCGACTGCGTGCCCATCCGGCCGACTGGCTCGCGCGACTCGAACTGCTGCGCCACGCCACGGGCTCGGCCGCGCAGGCGTTGCGTGACGAACTCGGCGCGATCGCACTGGCGGACGCCGTCGCAGCGCCGCTGATCCGGATGGGCCTGGATCACGCGGCGTAGATCATCTTGCGCGTCATGCCGCCGTCGATGACCAGCGTCTGGCCGGTCATGAATCCGGATTCGGCGGACGCGAGCCAGGCGACCAGGCCCGCGACATCCTCGGGCCTGCCCACGCGACCGACCGGGTGCTGTGCGTGATCGATCCTGCGCAGCGAAGCGTTGCCCTTTGTCGCGATCCAACCGGGCGCGACGCCGTTGACGCGGATCTTCGGCCCCAGGCTGATCGCCAGCGCGTGCGTCAGCGCGACCAGTCCGCCCTTGCTCGCGGCATAGGCCAGCGTGTCCGGCTCGGACATCCAGGCGCGCGTGGAGGCGATGTTGAGGATCGTGCCCTTGGCGCGCCTCAGGTGCGGCACCGCGTGCTTGGACAGCAGGAACGGCCCGGTGAGATTGACGTCGAGCACGCGGCGCCAGGCTTCCAGCGTCAGCGAACCGGGTGGCGCGGCGTGCGGATCGGCGACGCCGGCGTTGTTGACCAGCACGTCGATCCGGCGTCCCCAGCGCACGACGTCGCGAACGGCATCCTCGACGGCGGATTCGTCGGAGACATCGCACTCGAGGTACAGCGCGTTTCGCACGCGGCGGCCCCGCGGCGGGGGTTCGCGATCGAGCACCGCGACGCGCGCGCCGTCGTCGCGCAGGCGCTGGGCGATCGCCGCGCCGATGCCGTGACGGCCGCCGGTCACGATCGCCACCCTTGCGTCGACTCGCTTCACGTCACGCCCTCAGGAACCATGCCGATGCCCGGGCCGCCATTCGACGGCGCCGAAGCGCGAGTGGCCGAGCAACGTGTAGCCGATGCTGATCGCGCTGACGCTCTGCTCGGTGTCCGGCAGGTCGCGGTATTCCGCGTCGCGACGCGAGTAGACGTACTTGAGCGTGATGCCGTGCAGCTTGTGGACGCGAAACGTCAGCGAGGTTTCGATGCGCGCGAGGTTCTCGGTGCCGTCGGCCTCGGAGGAGGCCTGGTCGGTCACGTACCAGTCGCCGCCGACGATTTCCAGGGCGGCGAAGTCGCCGAAGATCCAGCGCAGCGATCCCTGCACCGCAGGCGTCACGCCGTGGTGGTAGTCGCGGTTGCCTTCGCCGCGGATCGAGCCCGCCGATCCGTACCCGACGCCCGCCAGGATCTGGCCCTGCAGCGCCGTTTCCTCGCCCACCCACCATTGCGCCGTGGTGCCGACGCCCAGGCCGGTGCTCGAGACGCGGAAGACCTGCGGCGCGAAGTAGTCGTACATCCCGTACAGGCCCCAGATGCCGCGGACGTCGTCGCCGGCGGCGTAGGGCGCGCCGTACAGCAGCCCGTGCGTCGAGACGCTCTCGAGCGCGTTGCTGGTCACGGCGGTGACGCGGAAATCGAAGTAGTCGAACGGCCGATCGTAGGTGTAGCCCGATTTGCCGGGAATGCCGTAGGCCACCGACAGGTCCGCGCTGGCTTCGCCGCCCTGGAAGTCCTGCGGCACGCGCTCGCCTTCGGGATCCGGATTGCGATTGACGTCGGAATCGACGTCAGCGTTGAGATTGCCGCCGATGTAGATGCGCGTGTAGATCGCCGGATCGCGGCTGGCGAAGACGCCGTCGAATCGCGAGCCGTACGCCAGGCGATTGAAGCCGGTCGATGGCGACAGCGCGGCCGCCGCGACTTCGCGCCACGGGCCCGGGCTGTTGCGTGCGTTCTCCAGCACCAGGCTCGACAGCCGGAACAGCGCTTCGCCGAGGAAGCTGCCCGCGAACGTCGTCGTGTACTGATCGTTCACCGACGGCGGCGTGGTTTCGCCGGCGATCTCCCACACCGCGCTGCCCACGGTGGTGTAGGCCAGCGACGTCCAGTAGCCGTGGCCGGCCGAGCGCGCGGCCGTGTGATAGATCGAGCCCTGGTAGGGATGCCCGATCTGGTTGATGGAAAACGCGTCGTTGTCGTAGACCCAGTCCCCCTTGAAGTTGCGCTCGATCGAATCGAAGTCGACGCCGTATTCGGACTGCGAGAGCACGTGGCGGTCGAAGATGTTGAGCAGCACCTGGAAGCCGACGATGTCGACCGCCGGGACCCACCAGCTCTTCGCCTCGCCGACACCCCAGCCCGGCTTGGGGGTGGGATCGGCCTTGTCGAACGCTTCGGGCACGTCCGGCGCGGGCGGATCGACCGACGCGTCCTCGGCCGATGCGGGCAGCGACGCCAGCGCAGCGATGCAGCCGAGCGCGCAGGCCAGCGCGCAGCGGTCGCTCGAGCCGAGGCTGAAAAACCCGAGGCCACGCATGCAGACACCCGTGATGGATCGTGATGGACGATCCAGCGATGCCGTCTGCAGATGAAGGGAGGCTGAAGCGGGCGAGTCCGCTCAGGCCGACTTGCGGTCGTTCGCCGCCGCGGTGGCATCCAGGTCGGCCGCGACGACGCGGTTGCGACCCTCGTGCTTGGCCCGGTACAGCGCGCGGTCGGCGGCTTCCTGCAGGTCGTCGACGCTGCAACGCAACGCCGCCGCCGGATGCGCGGTGGCGACACCGATGCTCACCGTCAGCCGTTCGTGCGGACTGCCGGCGTGCGCCATGTTCAGATCCGCGACGGCGCGCCGCATCGACTCGGCCGCGCGCTGCGCGCCGTTGGAATCGGTCGCGCCCAGGCACGCGAGAAATTCCTCACCGCCGGTGCGGCTGAGCACGTCGGCCGGACGGTGCAGCGTCGCGCGCAGCTGCGCAGCGACCGCGCGCAGCGCCTCGTCGCCGCCGCGATGCCCGTAGGTGTCGTTGAACGCCTTGAAATGGTCGACGTCGACCGCCAGCACGCTCAGCGGCGTCTGCTCACGAAGCGCGCGCCGCCACTCGCGCTCGAGCGCCTCGGTCAGGTGCCGGCGGTTGTACAGGCCGGTAAGGAAGTCGTAGCTGGCCTCCTGGCGCGCGCGGATGTCCTGCTCGACCAGTTCGCGCGCGTCGCGCAGCGCCTGCCGGGCGACCGCCTCGAACGGCCGACGCCGCGCGTCGAACACGCACACGACGCCGTGCGCCAGGCGGCCCGCGGTCGCCACCGGCATTCCGGCGAAGAATTCCAGGCGACCGTCCGGCGTGTCGGCGCGCGGTCGATAGACCCAGCCGGTCGGGTGTTTCACGGTGCGCAGGCACTGCTCGAACATCGCCTCGCGCGCGTCGCCGATGTCGCCCTGGTGGGTCATCACCAGCGGCCGTCGATCCTGGCCGAACAGCACGAACGCCGCGTTGGCGACGCCCGTCGCGGCGCGCAGCAGGCGGATCGCGCATCGCAGGCTGGGCAGCAGGCGCTCGTCGAGCCCGAGTTCGCTGCGCAGGACAGCGGCGCGGGCGGCGCCTTCGTCGGCGTCGCGCTCGATCTCGACTCCCTCACCGCTGTCCGACATCGGATCCTTGGGCGCGCCGATAAAAGGGGTGCGCACGCTGCCAAACTCTACCGCATCGACGGTGCGAGCCCGTCAGACGATGTGCGCGATCCGCATCAGGTTGGTCGTGCCCGACTGCGCAAGCGGCAGGCCCGCGATGATGACCACCGTGTCGCCGCGCACGCCGAATCCCTCGTCGACGGTCGCCTGGCAGCCGAAGGACGTCATCTCGCCGACGCTCGCCACCACCTGCGTGAGCGCGGAGTGGACGCCCCAGACCAGGGACAGTCGGCGCGCGGTGCCGTGGTTCGGCGTCAGGCCCAGGATCGGTGCCGTCGGCCGTTCACGCGACATGCGATACGCGGTGAAGCCCGAGTTGGTGTAGGCGACGATCGCCACCGGCTCGAGCAGCGCGGCGACCTGGCGCATCGCCGTCGCGATGCCGCCGGCGAAATCGGCCGGCGCCGGCGTCAGCGACGCGTCGAGCATCTGCCGATGCGTGGGATCCTCCTCGGTCTGCTCGATGACGCTGTTCATCACCGACACCGCCTGGCGCGGATATTTGCCCGAGGCGGACTCGGCGGAGAGCATCACCGCGTCGGCCCCGTCGTAGATCGCGTTGGCGACGTCGGAGGCCTCGGCGCGCGTCGGAACCGGCGCCGCGACCATCGATTCGAGCATCTGCGTGGCGATGATCACCGGCCTGCCGTGCTGCCGGCAGCAGCGGATGATCCGCTTCTGGATGCCGGGCACCTGCTCGGGCGGCATCTCCACGCCCAGGTCGCCGCGCGCGACCATCACGGCATCCGCGGCCTGGACGATCGCATCGAGCGCCTGGATCGCGGCGGGCTTCTCGAGCTTGGCGACGATGCCGACGTTGTCGCCGACCAGACCGCGCAGTTCGACGATGTCCTCGACGCGCTGCACGAACGACAGCGCGATCCAGTCGACGCCCAGCGTCAGGCCGAACGCAAGATCGCGCCGGTCCTTGGGCGTCATCGCCGACAGCGGCACGACGACGCCGGGCACGTTCACGCCCTTGCGGTCGGACAGCGCGCCGCCGACCACGACGGTGGTCTCGGCGAAGTCCGCGACGCAGCGATCGACCTTCATCCGGATGCGGCCGTCGTCGAGCAGCAGGTCGGTGCCGGGTTCGAGCGCCGCGAAGATCTCGGGGTGCGGGAGCGCGATCCGGCTCGTGTCGCCGGGCACGTCGGCCTGCAGGTCGAAACGGAACGGGTCGCCGGCGCGCAGCTGCACCGGACCGCCGGCGAAAGAACCGATCCGCAGCTTGGGACCCTGGAGATCGAGCAGCACGCCGATCGGCCGGCCCGATTCGCGCTCGAGATCGCGAATGATGTCGAAGCGCGCCCGATGATCCTCGTGCGTGCCGTGGCTGAAGTTGAGCCGGAACACGTCGGCACCGGCCTCGAAGAGGCTCTGGATCATGGCCCGGTCGCTGCTGGAAGGGCCCAACGTGGCGACGATCTTGGCGTTGCGGGTGCGGCGCATGTGAAGGACGCAGGGGCGGTGACGTTGGAGCGCGCCAGTTTAGCGGCGTCCGCGTCCACCGGCCCTGAAAAGACTCTGCTATACCCGCTGCTCCCAACCCCAACCCGTGTCCGGAGTCGACCGATGCCGATGCACCTGCCTCGCACTTCCCTGGAAGTCCGCTCGCTGCTCAAGAGCAGCGGGCAGCTCGAACTGTCGCTGGTCGAAGCGCCGGTGCCGTCGCCCAAGGCCAACGAGGTGGTGGTGCGCGTGAAGGCCTCGCCGATCAATCCGTCGGACCTCGGCCTGCTGCTCGCGGCGCAGGATTTCTCGCGCGCCGAAACCTCGGGCAGCACCGCGCGGCCGGTCGTCAGCGTGCCGGTCAGTCCCGGCGTCATCAAGGCGCTGGCGGCGCGCGTCGACAAGTCGATGGCGGTGGGCAACGAAGGCGGCGGTGAAGTGATCGCCGCCGGCGGTTCGCCGGCCGCGCAGGCGCTGCTCGGTCGCACCGTGGGAATGATCGGCGGCGCGATGTATTCGCAGTACCGCTGCGTGCCGGTGGATCAGTGCATCGCGATGCCCGAAGGCGTCACCGCGCGCGAGGGCGCCTCGGCGTTCGTCAATCCGCTGACCGCGCTGGGCATGGTCGAGACGATGCGCCTCGAAGGCCACACCGCGCTGGTGCACACGGCGGCGGCGTCGAACCTGGGCCTGATGCTCAACCGCATCTGCAGCGAGGACGGCGTTGCGCTGGTCAACATCGTGCGCCGAGCCGAACAGGCACAGCAGCTGCGCGACGACGTCGGCGCGCACTACGTGTGCGATTCATCGGCGCCCACCTTCATCGCCGATCTCACCGCGGCGCTGACCGCCACCGGCGCGACGCTCGGGTTCGACGCCATCGGTGGCGGCAAGATCGCCGGGCAGATCCTCGGCTGCATGGAGGCGGCGGTGTCGGCCAACGCAACCGAATACAGCCGCTACGGATCCTCGGTGCACAAGCAGGTCTACATCTACGGCTCGCTCGACCGCGGGCCGACCGAACTGGTGCGCAGCTTCGGCCTGACCTGGGGACTCGGCGGCTGGTTGCTGTTCAACTTCATGCAGCGCGTCGGGCCGCAGCGCATGGGCGAACTCAAGGCGCGCGTCGCGGCCAACATCCGCACGACCTTCGCCAGCCACTACACGCGCGTGGTGTCGCTGCAGGAGATGCTGCGGCTCGAGACGATCAACGACTACGCGCGGCAGGCCACGGGGACGAAGTACCTGCTGGATCCGCAATCGTCGGCCTAGCGCGAGCTGCAGCGTGATTCGTTCAGCTTTGTCCGGCAACAGCCAGCGCTGTGCACCTCAATCGAAAATCAGATGTTCCCGCGTGCAGAACAGCCGGGAGTTCCCGAAATCGATGAACGTGCTCTCGTCGTCGAGCAGGTCCTTCATCGCCTTGGCGCCTTCGGCGGTGGCGAGCGCCGCCTTCAGGTCATCGACGCTGTTCCACCACACTTCGGTGATGCCGTCGTAAGGCGGCTGCATTCCGCGTGAATCCTGCAGCAGCCGGTTGAGCTCGGGTTCGAACGTGTGGCTCTGGATGTACTTCTTCGCTTTCAGCGCGGAACGGCGCTCGCGTACCTTGGGCCCGTGCGTCTCGAGCCAGTAGCGGTGGAACTGATCGGGCGCCACGTCGCTGCGGCGTGCAAGGCAGTAGACCAGCTTGAACATGGGACTCGTCCTCTTCGACCGGTCGGCGCAAGATGCGTGACCTGATGGCTCGCAGTCTGCCCCAGCGAGCGACTTCCGGAGGAGAGACCGGTCGTGGAGATCCTGAAAACGACGTTGATCAACCGCGTGGCCGTGGGCGACATCCCGCGCCGCGCGGGGGTGGTCAATCCGGACAAGGTCGCGTTCATCGACGGCGATCGGCAGTTGACGTTTCGGGAGTTCGACGAGCACTGCAACCGCCTGGCGCATCACCTGCTGGGCCGAGGATTGAAGCGCGGCGACGCCGTCGCGTGCCTGTGCATCAACTCGCTCGACTTCATCATCTCGGCCTACGGCGTCGCCAAGGCGGGGCTGGTGTGGGTGCCGATGAACGTGCTGCTGCAGCGGCCGCAGCTCGACTACATCCTGGAGAAGGTCGACGCGCAGCTGTTGATCGTGGATCAGGGGTTCGTGTCCGTCATGCAAGGGGAGGGACGTGAGCCTCCGCCGTTCTTGGTGATCGAGCAGACCCCGGATGGCGACTCACCGGATCGCGTAGCCCGGGCGCAGCGCGGGGAAAGTTCTTCATTCTCCACTGCCCTCGAAGGCCAACCCTCCACCGACCCAGAAGTCGAGATCGAGGATCGCCAGACGGCGATCGTGATGTTCACCAGCGGCACCACCGCGGCGCAGAAGGGCGTCGTGATCAGCCATCTGGCGGTGTACCTGGCCACGCTGAACAACATCATCGAACTGGAAATGCAGGCCGACGACGTCACCGTCGCGATGCTGCCGTTCTTCCACTGCGCGCAGCACACGCTGACGACCTCGTTCCTGCACCGCGGCGCCACGCAGATCGTGATGCGCGGTTTCGATCCGGTGACGCTGATGGATCACATCACGCGGCATCGCGTGACGTGGTGCTTCGCGCTGCCGACGATGTGGCGCGCGGTGCTCGACCATCCCGATCGCGCCAGGTACCGCTTCGACTCGATGCGCTACGGCCTGTACGCGATGACGCCGATGGATCCGGAGACGCTCTCGCGCCTGATCCACGAGATCTGCCCGCGCTTTGCGCTCAGCAGCGGCCAGACCGAGGTCTATCCGTCGGCGTGCGTGTTCAAGCCCGAATTCCAGTTCAGCAAGAAGGGGCAGTACTGGGGCCAGCAGGGCCTGACCTGCGAATTCCAGATCATGGACGACGCCGGCGACCTGCTGCCGCACGGGCAGGTGGGCGAACTGGTCGTGCGCGGACCGACCGTGATGATGGAGTACCTCGGCGATCCCGAGGCCACCGGCGCGGCGCGCGCGCACGGCTGGCATCACACCGGCGATCTCGGATTGATCGACGAGGACGGCCAGTTCCTGTTCCACGATCGCAAGAAGGACATGATCAAGACCGGCGGCGAGAACGTCGCCTCCTGCACGGTCGAGGCGGCGCTGCTCGGACATTCGGGCGTCGCCGCCGCAGCGGTCGTCGGACTGCCGCACGCGCGCTGGATCGAGGCGGTGACGGCGTTCGTCGTGCCCAAGCCCGCGACACCGCTGACCGAGGACGACGTGATCGGCTGGTGCCGCACGCGCCTGGGCAAGCACGAGGTGCCCAAGCGCGTCGTGTTCGTCGAGCGCTTTCCGATGACGGTGACCGGCAAGATCCTCAAGCACGTGCTGCGCGCCGAGCACGTCGGGCTGTTCGAGAACGACTGAAGAGAGGAGCACACGATGGCGGAGCGCAAAGGCAGCGGACGGCTGCAGGACAAGGTCGCGATCGTGACCGGCGGTGCGTCGGGCATCGGCGAGGCGACCTGCCTGCTGTTCGTGCGCGAAGGGGCCAAGGTCGTGATCGTCGATATCCAGGTGGACAAGGGCATGTCGCTGGTCGCGCAGATCGCGCGCAACGGCGACGGCGCGGCGGTGGAGTTCTTCCGCTGCGACATGGCCTCGCACGCGGACATCAAGGCGCTGTTCGCGCACGTCGAGGCGCGCCACGGCCGTCTCGACGTTCTGATCAACAACGCCGCGGTAGAAAGCCCGCTGCCCGAGGTCGACACCAGCGAGGAACTCTACGACCGCATCATGGACGTCAACGTCAAAGGCGTGTTCCTCGCCACCAAGTACGCGGTGCCGCTGATGAAGCGCAACGGCGGCGGTTCGATCGTCAACATCTCGTCGGCGTACGGGATCATCGGGTCGCCGGGGTTCGGCGCGTACCACGCGTCCAAGGGCGCGGTGCGCACGTTCACCAAGAGCACCGCGGTCACGCACGCCAAGGACGGCATCCGCGCCAACTCGATCCATCCCGGTGCGATCGACACGCCGCTGCTGCGCGAAGCGATCGATACCAATCCCGACCCGGCGCTGTTCGAGCGCACCGTCGCCGCCGGCCAGCCGATCGGACGTCTCGGCAAGCCCGAGGAGATCGCCTACGGGTGTCTGTACCTGGCTTCGGACGAATCGAGGTTCTGCGTCGGCGCGGAACTGTGCATCGACGGCGGCATGGTCGCGCAGTAGCGCCAAAACATCTTTCCCAGGAGAACCAGATGGGCTTCGGAATCGACAACAAGGACTTCCCGGATTCGGGCTGCGCGATCGTCTTCGGTGGCAGCGGCGGCCTGGGCCAGGCCTGCGCGGGCCTGATGGCCGAGCGCGGCTGCGACATCGTCGTGACCTACCGGTCGCGTGCCGAGGAGGCCAATGCGCTGGTCGAGAAAATCCGCGGGCTCGGGCGCAAGGCCGAGGCGGTGGCCTGCGACGTCACCAACCGCGAACAGGTGGAGGCGGCGTTCGCCCACGCGGTGAAGCGCTTCGGCCGCGTGCACACCGTGGTGTCCGCCGGCGGCCTGGTGTTCGACACCGGACCGCTGGTCGACTTCAAGCAGAGCGCGTTTCGTGGCGTGATCGAGACCGACGTGATCGGCTTCTTCAACATCGCGCAGGCCGGCATCCCGGTGCTGCGCGAAGGCAAGGGCGGCTCGTTCGTCGCGCTGATCACCTGCGCCACCAAGCGCACCGTGCCGCTCGATGCGCTGTCGGCGACGCCCAAGGCCGCGGTGCAGATGCTGGTACGTCACATCGCGACCGAGGAGGCGCGCAACGGCATCCGTGCCAACTGCGTCGGCCCTGGCGTGATCGACGGCGGCATGGTGATCCCGATGATGCAGACCGAGACCAAGAAGCTGCTCGACATGGCGGTCGAATACACGCCATTGGGACGGCTCGGCGAATGCGCCGAGATCGCCGAGGCGGTCGCGTTCCTCGCGTCGTCGAAAGCCGCCTACGTCACGGGACAGTCGCTGATGGTCGACGGAGGGCTGTCGGCCTGATCCGGCGTGGTCGCCTCAAGAGGTCGTTCGCTTCTTCGTCGCTCAGGCCGCCGCCGCCGCCCGCACGCGGATCGCGAAATGCTTCGGCAACCGCGGCGCCAGGTTTCGCATCCGGGCGGTCAGCGCGTTGCGCTGGCGTTCGTTGGTGGCCACCGCCAGCAGCTGCACCAGCGTTCCGTAGAGGACCTGCGACGGGAACTGCACGTCGTCGAGCTCGGACTTGCACCACTGGTCGAGCGCGCCGACGTAGTTGATCACCAGCAGCCGTCCGATCTGCTCGATCGGCACCGCCAGCGGCTGCGGCGCGGCGGTGGCCAGCGGCGCCAGCGCCTGCTTCCAGTACGTCAGGCAGCGCTCCATGAACGCGGGACGATGCACCGGGTCCTGCACGCCGAGCAGGAATCCATACAACGGGCGGTAGTACTGCGGATCCGCGGCGAACGCGTCGGCGGCGGTCAGCGTCGCCTCGACCACCACTTCGACCGGATCGTCGCTGTGCGCGCCGTGCTCGACGTCGTTGAACAGATCGTCGAGCGAGCGGTTCAGCAGCGCGTAGAGAATCGCGCCCTTGGAACCGAACAGGTTGTAGGGCGTCGGGCCGCTGAGCGCGGCCCGTTCCGCCAACACGGTCATCGGGAAGTCCGTCGCGCCGGTCTGGCGGATCAGCGCTTCGGCCGCGTCCAGGATCCGGGTGCGACGGTCTTCCTTCTGACCCTCACGCGACACCGCCTCAGGCCTGCTGCGAGATGACCGAGAGCTGGCGGGAGAACGCGAAGATGTCGCGCGGCGTGAGCCCATAGAACTGCCGGATCGAGTGGCTGAAGTGGGTCGAATCGGCATACCCCGCGCTCAGGGCCACGTCGAGCAGGTTCAGATTGTGCCCGACCATGCGCATCAGTCCCCGGGCGCGCTTCCAGGCGCGGAAGCGGCGGAACGTGGTGCCGGTCTGCTCGCTGAAAAGGTGGGTGAAGCGCGAGAACGACAGGCCCGTGAGCGTGGCGCAATCCTCGGCGGACAGGCGTCCGGCCGGCTGGCTGCACATCCGGTCGATGGCGCGCTGCACGCGCGTATCGAGCGTGCGCGACGGCAGGCGCTGGCCGAAGAAGCGCAGGTCGAAGTCTTCGCCGCGCGACATCGGACGGGCAAAGCCGTTGCGGATCGACGCCGCGCACAACTCGCGCTCGGCGGCGCCGCCGATCAGGTTCTGCCGCATCGCCTCGCCGTCGACCGCCTCGGCCTCGACCAGCACCACCGCCATCTCCAGATCCGAGGTCCGCACGCGATGCGCGGTGTACGGCGGAACCAGTGCAAAGGTTTGACGCTCCATGGGAGCGCCGTCGATCGATACCTCGAACGGGCTCTGCAACGCCACGTAGAACGTCCAGGCGCCGAAGCGGCGTTCGCCGGGGCTGCCGAACAAACCGCGATAGGCCAGGCGCGAAGGGGTGATGAGCATCAGTCGGCCGTTGTTCGGAAACGTTGATGCGGCCGGTTCGGTGACCACGGAACGCGGCTCCGGGGCCGCGATGTGCATGTCGTTCGCCACGATGTTTCTCCTTCCAATGTGATGTGCCGGCGTGGGCCGCCGGTCTGATGGAATGTTTTACTGCACTAAAAGATTCTCATGATCAGCACCTGTGAGCAACCCTCGCCGAACAAAATCGTCCTACAGGGCATTCGGCATGCCGTGATGATCGCCCCATGACGCCCGGATCCGACGCCGCGCCGCCGCTGCGCTGGTCGCGCCTGGTGCCGCTGATCGTGGCCTGCGCGCTGTTCATGGAGAACCTGGACGCCACGATCATCAGCACCGCACTGCCCGCGATCGCGCGCGATCTGAACGAGGATCCGCTGCACCTGTCGCTGGCGATCACGTCCTACCTGCTGAGCCTGGCGATCTTCATCCCGCTGTCGGGCTGGCTGGCCGATCGCTACGGCGCGCGCACGGTGTTTCGCAACGCGATCCTGGTGTTCGTGCTCGGATCGCTCGGGTGCGCGGCATCGCAGGGGATCGGCGGCCTGGTCGCGGCGCGGGTGCTGCAAGGCCTGGGCGGGGCGATGATGGTTCCGGTCGGACGCCTGGTGCTGCTGCGCGAAGTGCCCAAGTCCGAACTGGTCGGCGCGATGGCCTTCGTCACGATCCCGGCGCTGATGGCGCCGATCTTCGGCCCGCCGCTGGGCGGACTGATCGTCACCTACGCGTCGTGGCAATGGATCTTCCTGATCAACCTGCCGGTGGGCGTGCTCGGCTTCGTGCTGGTGTCGCGCTACATCCCCGACGTGCGCGGTGAGCTGCGTGCGCCGCTGGACCTGGCGGGCTGGTGGCTGCTCGGCGGCGGTCTGGGCGGCGTCGTGTTCGGGCTCGAAAGCCTGGGCAAGCAGGTCGTCGCACCGCAGGTGACGGCGCTGTGCCTGGGCGGCGGAACGCTGCTGCTCGCGCTGTACTGGCGACACGCACGCGCCGACGACGCACCGCTGTTGCGACCGAGCCTGCTGGACGTGCCGACGTTCCGCGCCTCGGTCACCGGCGGCAGCCTGTTCCGGCTCGGGGTCGGCGGATCGACGCTGATGCTGCCGATGATGCTGCAGATCGGTTACGGGCTCAGCGCGCTGGATTCGGGATTGATCACGTTCTCCGGCGCCGTCGGCGCGCTGGCGATGAAGACGGTGGCGCCGGCCGTCGCGCGACGCTTCGGCTTTCGCCGGATCCTGGTCCACAACACGCTGCTGAGCGCGGTGACGCTGACGATCTGCGGATGGCTCTCGCCGCACTGGCCTGTCACGCTCGCGATGGCGTTTCTCGTGCTCACCGGCTTCCTGCGTTCGCTGCAGTTCACCTGCGTCAACGCCCTGGCGTTCGCCGACATCGCCGAACGCGACATGAGCCAGGCCACCAGCGCATCGAGCACCGCGCAGCAGCTGGCGTTGACGGTCGGCGTCGGCGCGGCCTCGCAGCTGCTCAATCTGAGTCTGGCGATGCGCGGCGCGCAGCAGCTCAGCGCGGTCGACTTCACCTGGGCGTTCGCCGGTCTCGGATTGTTGTCGCTGCTGGCGATGATCTGGTTTCGCGCATTGGCGCCGGACGCCGGGCAGACGGTGAGCGGGCATCGGCTGGCACTGGCCAACGCGCCCGCCGCGACCGTCGGCGACTGAGCTTCGACCGGTCTTGATGGTCGCGGTATGCCGGTCCACACTCGGGCTCCTTTGGCCGGGACCCGGACCGTGGCCGATTCGACACGAGCTCACCCGGCACTGCCTCCGCCCGAAACCTGGCCGCACGACCTGCGCACCAGCCTGAGCCTGTGCGTTGCGGCCGACCTGCCGGTGGCCATCGCCGAGCAACCCGAGGCGGGCATCGCGCTGGCGTTTCCCGATGGCCGTTTTCGCTACGCCAACGACCGTTTCTGCGAGATCGTGGGCCGCTCGCGCGAAGCGCTGTCGGCGCTGACCATCGCCGACATCACGCACGCCGAGGACTGGAGCGGATGCAGCGCGCAGCTCGACCGCCTGCTGCATCACGGCGAGGCCTTCGACGCCGAGAAGCGCTTTTTGCGGCCCGACGGTCGAACGGTGTGGGTGCGCAACAGCGTCAGCGTGCTGCGCAATGCATCGGGCGAGATCGACAGCCTGTTCTCGTTCGTGTTCGACATCGACGCGCGTCGCGGCATCGAGCACGAGCGCCGCATGGACCAGCGGCGACAGCAGTTCCTGCTGCAGCTGAGCGACGCGATGCGCCCGCTCACCGAGCCGGCGCGGATCCAGGCCGAGGCCTCACGCATGCTCGGGGAATTTCTCCAGGTCCATCGCGTGGTCTACGCCGAGGTCGAAGGCGATGACATGGTCGTCGTGCACGACTACGTGCGCGACGTGCCGTCGATGGTGGGGCGTCATCCGCGCTCGGGCTTCGGTCCGCGCGTGGACCAGGGACTGCGCCGCAGCGGCACCTACGTCACCACCGATCATTTCGCGGACGAGACGATTCCGCCGGCGGCGCAGCGCGCGCTGCGCGACATCCATTGCGCGGCCTACATCGCCGTGGTGCTGGCGCGCGAACCCGATCTCAACGCGGTGTTCGCGGTGCACAGCGCCGCCGCGCGGCAGTGGTCGGGGATCGAGGTTGCGGTGGTCGAGGACGTCGCCGACCGGATCTGGGCGGCGCTCGATCGCGCCCGCGCCGAGACCGCATTGCGCAAGCGCGAGCGCGAACTGGCGCGCGTGCAGCGCATCGGCGGGGTCGGCGGGTTCGACATCGATATCGTCGGCGGCATGACCGGGCGCCGATCGCCCGAGTACCTGAACCTTCACGGCCTGCCGCCTGACGTGATGTCCGAATCGCACGAGGACTGGTTGCGCCGCGTGCATCCCGAGGATCGCGCCCGCGCCGAACAGACCTTGCGCATGGCACTCGACGGCAGCGGCAACGCCTACGAATCCGAGTACCGCATCGTGCGGCCGCGCGACAACCAGATCCGCTGGCTGTCCGCCGTGGCCGACATCGAACGCGACGAGCAGGGGCGCGCGGTGCGGCTGATCGGCGCGAACATCGACATCACCGAGCGCAAGCGCGTCGACGCCGAACTCGAGGAGAGCGAGCGCCGCTTGCGCGGTCTGCTCGAGGGCCTGCCGCAGCTGGTGTGGCGCGCCCAATCGCACGGGCAGTGGACCTGGACGAGCCCGCAGTGGACGGCCTTCACCGGGCTGAGCACGGCTCGCAGCCGCGAGTCTGGATGGCTCGAGGCGCTCCCGGAAGAGGATCGCGCCGTCGCCCGCGCCGCGTGGCGCGACGCCGACCGACGTGGCGCGCTGGATTTCCACCACCGCCTGCGCCAGGCGGCGACCGGCCAGACGCGCTGGTTCCACAGCCGCGCGCTGGCGGTGCGCGACGCGCAGGGCGTGCTGATCGAATGGCTCGGCACCTCGACCGACGTCGACGAGCAGGTCCGCGCCAGCGAAGCGCTGGCGCGCAGCTCGGAGGAGCTCGAGCAGCGCGTGGCGCAGCGCACCTCGGATCTGCAGATGGCGCTGGCGACGCTGCGGCGCGAAGGCGAGGAGCGTCGCCGCATGGAGGAGCGCCTGCTGCAGAGCGAAAAGCTCAAGGCGATCGGCCAGCTCAGCGGCGGCATCGCGCACGACTTCAACAACCTGCTGCAGGTGCTGACGACCGGACTCGAGGTGATGCGACGCAACCTCGAGCGCGGCCACGTCGCCGACATGCGCAAGGACATCGAACGGGCGCAGCGCGCCACGCGCCGCGCCGCCGCGCTGACGCAGCGCCTGCTGGCTTTCGGTCGCCAGCAGCACCTGTCGCCGCGTCCGGTGACGATGGACCAGATCGCGCACGACATCGAGGACATGGTGCGTGGCACCGTCGGTCCCGGCGTGCAGCTCGATCTGCAGCTGCACGCGTCCAAGTGGCTCGTCGAGTGCGACGTGGGGCAGATGGAGAGCGCGCTGCTGAACCTGTGCGTCAACGCGCGCGACGCAATGCCCGACGGCGGCTGGCTGACGATCAGCACCGCCGAGCTCACGCTCACGTCGGACGAGGCGCTGCAGATCGCCGACGCCCATCCGGGCCGCTACGCCTGCATCGCGGTCTCCGACACCGGCATGGGCATGAGCGAAGACCTGCAGGGACGCGTGTTCGAGCCCTTCTTCACGACCAAGCCGCTGGGGCGCGGCACCGGCCTCGGACTGAGCCAGATCTACGGGTTCGTGCGCCAGTCCGGCGGGCTGGTGCAGCTGCACAGCCGCCTGGGCGAGGGCACCACGGTGCGGCTGCTGCTGCCGTTTCATTCGCACGTCAGCGACGAGGACGAAGGTGACGACGACAGCGGGCGGCGCACGGTGCTGCTGGTCGAGGATGAGCACGACGTGCGCGAGATCACCGCCTCGACGCTGCGCGGCTTCGGTTACAAGGTGCTCGAGGCCGGCGACGGACCCACCGCGCTGCGACTGGTGAAGTCCGCATCGCGTGTCGATGCGCTGGTGTGCGACTACGGGCTGCCCGGCGGCATGAACGGCCAGCAGGTGATCGATGCGATCCACGAACTGCAGCCGTCCGTGGCCACCGTGCTGGCCACCGGCTATGCGAGCGGCCTGATCCGGCCCGGCGTCACCGTGCTGCGCAAGCCCTTCGAGATCCAGGATCTGGCCAACAGCATCGAGGCGCAGTTGCAGGGCGGCGATTCGCGCCCGTGATCCGCGTCGCGGGGTCGATGCTCTGCGTCGTCGGCGTGCTGCTGTTCGCCGCCGCGTCGTGCAACGACACGCGCGACTGCGCCGCATGTCCCGAGATGGTGGCCGTGCCCGGCGGAAGTTTTTCGATGGGCAGCCCGCCCGGCGATCGGCAGGCCACCGAGCAACCGGTGCACGACGTCTCGGTGCGCCCGTTCTCGATGAGCCGCTACGAGATCCGCTTCGACGAGTGGGACGCCTGCGTGAAGGATCGCGGCTGCAACGGCAAGGACGCCATCGACCAGGACTGGGGCCGCGGCGCGATGCCGGCGTTCAACGTGGACTGGAACGATGCGCAGGCGTACGTGCGCTGGCTCAGCCGCAAGTCCGGCAAGCGCTATCGGCTGCCGACCGAGGCCGAGTGGGAATACGCCGCACGGGCGGGCAGCCGCGAACGCTATTCCTGGGGCAGCGAGATGCAGCGCGGTCACGCCGTCTGCTTCAGCGAATGCGGGCCCGAGGCCGATCAGCCGTCCAGGGTCGGCACGACGACGGCCAACGCGTTCGGGCTGCACGACCTGCACGGAAATCTCTGGGAGTGGGTGCAGGACTGCTGGCACGCGACCTACGACGGCGCGCCGCGCGACGGCTCCGCGTGGGAGCAGGCCGGATGCACCCAGCGCACGATCCGCGGCGGTAGCTGGAACTGCACCTCGTTCGACGTACGCAGCACGGTGCGCGGCGGCATGCCGCACAGCATCCGCTACAACACCGTGGGAATCCGCGTGGTGCGCGACGATTGACGAGCGTCGGGCACAGACGCGCTAGCCGTCGCGCGCGGCGACCTGGGTCTTGAACAACGCCTGTTTGACGCGCCGATAGGCCGCCGGATCGGGCTCGGCCAGCTG